>NZ_WTYR01000001.1:1895000-2495000 GCF_009827575.1 Alteriqipengyuania halimionae
TACGGCGGCTGGTCGGGCGTGCTCTCGCTGACCGGCGCGATTTCCGCGCGCGTGCCCGATCTGGTGGTCGGCAAGCTGATCAGCGAAGCCGCGCTTGGCCTGTTCAGCCGCGCCACGGGGCTGGCGATGCAATTCCGCCTGCTGGTGGGCGGGCCGATCGCATCGGTCTTCTACCCCTCCTTCGCGCGCGCGCGCGATAGAGAAGAGGATATTGCCGAACATTATCTGCGGCTGACGGCAGCACTGTGCGCGGTCACCTGGGGGGCGATGGCAGGCCTTGCGGCGGCTTCCGAACCGCTGGTGCTGGGCCTTTATGGAGAGCGCTGGGCCGGCGTCGCTCCGGTGCTGGTGTGGATCGCCATGGCGCAGATCCTGCTGATCGCCGTGCCGATGCATATCGATATCGGCTATCTGATGGGCGGCTGGTCGCGGGTGATCCGCCTGACCCTGCTCGACGGGTTCCTGTCGATCGCGATCCTGCTCTACGCCGCGCAATACGGTCTGATCGCGGCCGCCGCCTCGCGCGTCGTCCATGGCGCGATCTGGTGGATGATCCAATCTGTGTTCCTGCAAAGCCTGGTGAAGTTCTCGTGGGCCAAGCTGTTTTCGATCTATTTCAAATCGGGAATCGCCGCCGCCGCATCGACCGTCCCGCTATTGCTCGCCTACCGCTTTTGGGTCGCGCCCGAATCGATGGGCCTCGGCTTGATGGCGCTGCTGTCGGTGATGGGGGTGGCGCTGTGGTATGCCGCGCTGGTAGTCACCCGCCATCCCAGCGCCGCCGATCTTGCCGACCTCGCGCTTGAACGGTTCCGCCGCGCGAAAGCCTCCAAGGCATGAGCGAAACGCTCGACCTTTCCGTGGTCGTTCCGGCCTACAACCGGGCGAATTTGATCGCCCGCGCGCTCGACAGCGTAGCTGCGCAGACCGTGCTCCCGCGCGAGATCGTGGTGGTGGACGATGGCTCGTCCGATGGAACACCCGATGTGGTCGCGAGCTGGGCGAAAAGCGCACCGCTGCCGGTCAATCTGATCGTATCGCCCGAAAACCGCGGCGTGGGCGCGGCGCGCAATATCGCGATGCGCGCGGCGCGCGGAAGGTTGATAGCGCTGCTCGATTCGGATGACGAGTATCTGAAGGGTGCGCTCGCGATGCTCGCCGCGCCCCTCGCCCGCCATCCCGACGCGGTGGTGAGCTTCGGCGAGGCCGAGGTGCGCTTTGCCGATCGAACGCAGGGCTTTCGCCATGTCGCACGCAATTTGACGCCGGGAAACGGCGCGACCGAAATCGCGGGCGACGACGGCCTTTACCGGCTCGACGATCCGCAAGGCGAATTGCTGACCACCAGCTATGTCTCCCCCTCTGCCGCCGTGTTTCGCCGTCAGGCAGCGCTCGACGTCGGGCTGATGCCGGAAAAGCGCTATGGCGAGGACTGGCTGTTTTTCCTGCGCCTGACAGGCGAAGGTGAATTCCTCGTCCGCTTCGAGGATTGCGCCATCATCCACCGCCAGGACGACAATCTGACCGGCACCGCGCACGACTACCCCAATGCCTGCCGGACCCTCGCCTCGCTGATCGAGGTGCGCAACAACGATCACGTTGCGATCGCGGCGCGCCACACCCCCTGGCTCGACCGCGCGATCGCCAAGCAGGCAGCGGCGGTGCGCTATTTCGCGTCGCGCCAAGGATGGGCCGAATACTGGCGCATGCTCGGCTCCCCGGAAGCCCGCGCCACCGGCGGGCGAGCGCAACACCTGCTTGCCGACCCGAAGAGCGCCTTGCGCGCCCTGGTCGGTTCGCTCGGCAGCTAACGCCCGGTCAAGCCTTGCCCTCGGCGTAGTCGCGCCCCACTTGATGGCGCATGCCGCCAGACAGAACAGGGAAGGGAAACCATGAAGGCTGGGCCACGGTCCGGCGTTTCCTCCCCTATCTGTGGCCGCGCGACAATCCCGGCCTGCGCTGGCGGATCGTCGTCGCGCTGCTGCTGGTGCTGGCGTCCAAGGGCGTTCTGCTCGCGCTGCCGCTGGCGTACAAGCGCGTGGTCGACACCATGGCGGCGGAGGGCAATCCGGCGCTGTGGGTCGCGATCAGCTTCCTGCTCGCATATGTTCTCGGCCGGTTCGGGGCGACGGCGTTCGACAATATCCGCAACATCGTGTTCGAGAAGGTCGGGCAAGATGCGACCCGCAAGCTGGCCGAAGACGTGTTCGCGCGGCTTCACCGGCTCTCGCTGCGCTTTCACCTCTCGCGTCGCACCGGTGAAGTCACCAAGACGGTCGAGCGGGGGACCAAGAGCATCGATTCGATGCTCTATTTCCTCCTCTTCAATATCGCGCCGACGATCATCGAGCTCGTCGCGGTCGGGTTCATTTTCTACTCGATGTTCGGGTTCGAACTGGTTGCGGCGACCGCCGTCACCGTGGTGCTCTATATCTGGACCACCCAGGCAATCACCGAATGGCGCACCAAGCTACGCCGCCAGATGAACGACCTCGACGGCACCGCCCTGTCGCGCGCGGTCGATTCGCTGCTCAATTACGAGACGGTCAAATATTTCGGCGCCGAGAAGCGCGAGCAGGATCGCTATGCCAGCGCCGCGCGCGCCTACGCCGCCGCCGCGATCAAATCCGACAATTCGCTCGGCATGCTCAACATCGTGCAGGCCTTCATCACCAACGGTCTGATGCTGTTCGCGATGGGCTTCGTCGCGTGGGAGTGGAGCAAGGGCAGGCTTTCGGTCGGGGATCTCGTCGCGATCCAGACCTATCTGATGCAGCTGTTCCGCCCGCTCGACATGCTCGGCTGGGTCTATCGCACGATCCGCCAGGGTCTGATCGACATGGCCGACATGTTCCGCCTGATGGACGAGCAGGAAGAAGTGAAGGACGTGCCAGGCGCACCCGCGCTGATCGTGCGCCAGCCCTCGATCATGTTCGACAATGTCCGCTTCGGCTACGACCCGGAACGCGATATCCTCAAAGGTCTCAGCTTCGAGGCCCCGGCAGGCAGCCATGTCGCGATCGTCGGTCCCTCGGGCGCGGGCAAGAGCACCATCGCGCGGCTGCTGTTCCGGTTCTACGATCCGCAGGGCGGGCGCATCCTGATCGACGGGCAGGACATTTCGCAGGTCGCGCAGACGAGCCTTCGTGAAGCGATCGGCATCGTCCCGCAGGACAGCGTGCTGTTTAACGAAACCATCGGCTACAACATCGCCTATGGCCGCGGCGGCGCGACCACCGAAGAAATCCACGACGCAGCGCAGCGCGCCGCGATCCTGCCTTTTATCGAACGCCTGCCCGACGGGTTCGATACCGAAGTCGGCGAGCGCGGTCTGAAGCTGTCGGGCGGCGAAAAGCAGCGGGTCGCGATCGCGCGGACGCTGGTGAAGAACCCGCCGATCATGCTGTTCGACGAAGCCACTAGTGCACTCGATTCACGCACCGAGCAGGATATCCTCGAAACGCTCCACGCTGTCGGGCAGGATCGTACCACGCTGGCGATCGCGCATCGACTTTCCACCATCGCCGATGCCGATACAATCCTGGTGCTCGATCACGGCACGCTGGTCGAGAGCGGTAGCCATCGCGAACTTTTGGCCAAGCGCGGGCTCTACGCCGAGATGTGGGCGCGCCAGCAATCCGAAGCCGAGGAAGTGGCCGCCTGACACGGTTGTTGTGCACCTGCGAACGAAACGCCCTTGCAGGGTCGCCGCACATCCCCGACACTCCCCGCGAATTCCAATGCCCGTCTGGGCACCCCCGGGGAGCAGCATGACCGAACAACCGCTAGAAATCACCGCACCGGCCCTGATCGAACGCTTGCGCCAATTGCACGAGCGGACACGCGAGACCCCGCTGTTCAACCCAGTATTCCAGCTTTCGATCGACCTGTCGCGGCAGTTAGAGAGCGGCGAAATCGCGATTGCCGATCTGGCGAAGCTGATCGACGAGCTGGAAGCGCAATCGCTCGATACGAGGGCGCAGCACCTGCGCCACATGCTCGAACCGGAGAGTGCCCAGGCACGGCTCGCCGACGCCATTTCCGCCCCTCAGGATTTCGATGCGTTCCGCGATTTCTGGCAGCAGCCGCACATGCATGTGGTGTTCACCGCGCACCCGACCTTCCTCCTCTCGCCCGACCAGAGCGAAGCGGTCGTTCGTGCTGCAAGCGAAGGCGCGCCCGTGCCGACGCGTAATCTGGGCGATCGACCCGCTGTCACGCTCCGCTACGAACACGATCGCGCGATGGCGGCGATCGAGAATGCGCAGGACGCGCGCGACCGGATCGTAGGAGCGGTGCTGGAGCAAGCACACGAGCGATGGCCCGATCGCGCCGCCGAACTGGAGCTGGTGCCGTTCCGCTTCGCCAGTTGGGTCGGCTACGACATGGACGGGCGCACCGACATCAAATGGTACACCTCCATTGCCTTCCGCCTGGCGGAAAAGGTCCGCCGGCTGCAGCGCTATATCGACTCGCTCGAAGCGATCGATCCGGACCACGCACAACTAGAGCCCTTGCGCGCCGGCCTTGCCCATGCGCAGCGGTCCGAAGCGGATTTCGCCAGCGACCTTTCCGATGCGGCCGATCTCAGCGCCGCAGCCAATCGACTGACCTGCGACGATCCCGACAAACTGCTCTCGCTCGCGCCGATCATCGACGCGATCGAGCGGGACGCAGCCGATTCGTCCGAGCATGCTCTGGCCTTGCGGACGCTCGCGGCGGCGATGCGGGCCGACGGGCTGGGCATGGGCCGGGTCCATTTCCGCGTGAATGCCAAGCAATTGCACAACGCCATTCGCCAGCGGCTGGGCGATGCAGGAGATATCGATCTGGGCAGTCGCGGCGCGCTCACCGCCCTGCGTGAATTGCTGGCCGAAGCCGAGCCGATGTCAGCCAATTTCGCCTCGCTCGCAATCGAGAGTTCAAGCGCGGTTCGGCAGTTCCTCGTCATGACGCAGATCCTCAAGCACGTAGACGCAGACGCGGCGATCCGCATGCTGATCGCAGAATGCGAGCAGCCCGCTACCGTCCTCGCCGCGCTCTATTTCGCGCGCCTGTTCGGGATCGAAGACAAGGTCGACGTGTCGCCCCTGTTCGAAACCGAGACCGCACTGGAGCATGGCGGGCGCTTCCTCGATGCGCTGCTGGCCGAGGACGAGTACCGGGCCTATGCGAAAAGGCGCGGGCGCGTGGCGATCCAGACCGGCTTTTCCGATGCCGGACGCTTCGTGGGCCAGGTGCCCGCAAGCCTAGCGATCGAACGCCTGCAGGGGCGGCTGGCCGAAGCGATGGCGGCCAACCACCTTACCGGTCTGGCAGCCTGCATCTTCAACACGCATGGCGAAAGCATGGGCCGCGGCGCGCACCCCTCGAGCTTTGCCGACCGCATCGAATGGCCGCTGAGCCCGTGGTCGCAGCGCCGCTTCGCACGGGCCGGCATCCGGCTGGAGCCCGAAGCCAGTTTCCAAGGGGGCGACGGCTATCTGCCGTTCGGCAGCCCCGAGCTGGCGCTTGCCACGCTGACCCAGGTGCTGGCGCACACGCCCGCGCGGACCGATGCCGATGTGCCGACCGATCCGTTCTACCGACGCACCGATCTCAGCCTCGATTTCTATCGCGCGGTGAAGGATCACCAGCACGCCCATCTCGAAAGCCGGACCTATGCCCGCGCGATCACCGCCTTCGGCCTGGGCCTGCTCAACGAAACCGGCAGCCGCAAATCGCGCCGCCAGTCGGACCTATCCGCAGATCGCGACATGAGCCTGCGCCAGATCCGCGCGATCCCGCACAATGCGATCCTCCAGCAGCTGGGCTATCCGGTGCACGTGATCGCCGGGATCGGCAGCGCCGCCCAGAACAACATCGAGGATATCGCCGCGCTGATGACGGAGAGCGCGCGCGGTCGGCAGATCATGCGCCTGGTTCGCGCCTCCAACGCACTCGCGAGTATCAAGACTGCGGCCGCCTATGGTGAGCTGTTCAATTCCGCGTACTGGGCCAGCCGCCCCTATCGCGGTACCGAGCAGGCGCTAGGCCCGGCCTGCGAGGCGTTGGCGGAGTATCTGATTGCCGACGATCGCAACGGCGTGTTTCGCCGCCTCGCCTCGCGCCTTCGCGTCGATGCGCTGAAGCTCCACCGGCTGTTCGAACTGGTGCCCGACGAAGATCCGCATCCCGAGCGCGAATCGGTGCGCCGCACCATCGGCGTGCTTCAGGCGGTGCGGCTAACCCTGCTGCAGCACATGTTCCTGAAGGTCGTTTCCGTCCCGGCCTTCAGCCGCGCCAACGATATCAGCCGCCGAGACGTGTTCGAGATGGTCTTCACCTTGCGGATCGACGAAGCGCTCGCGCAATTGCGCCGCGCCTTCCCGACCAGCTTCCCGCAGAAGGACGATTTCTCCATCGACGAAGCGGGAGATTATCCGCGCGGACGCGGCGAAGGCTACGAAGCGATCCGGCGCGACTATATCGACCCGATCGAACAGGCCCATGCGCTCAACCTCCGCATTTCCACCGCCATCGCCAACGAGTTCGGCGCCCACGGCTAGGTGCGGGGCGGCTTTCCCGACCTGCCTCGGGGTTGTGCTGCACTGCACAATTGCCTAATGATCTATGTCAAACAGGCGGCGCTTTTCGCGCCCGGCAATCTCACAGGTATTGGTTATGGCAAATGCTGGCGCGCTGCGGCGCGACTGGTTCGGCAATATTCGCGCCGACATTCTTGCAGGCATCGTGGTCGCACTGGCGCTGATCCCAGAGGCCATCGGCTTTTCGATCATCGCGGGCGTCGATCCGCGCGTGGGGCTCTACGCCTCGGTCGCGATCGCGATCGTGATCGCGTTTACTGGCGGGCGTCCGGGCATGATCTCGGCTGCGACCGCCGCCGTCGCAGTGGTTGTGGTGCCGCTGGTGCGCGATCATGGCGTCGAATATCTTTTTGCCGCGACCATCCTGATGGGCGTGTTCCAAGGCATCGCGGCGCTTCTGCGGCTCGACCTGCTGATGCAATTCGTCAGCCGCTCGGTCATCACCGGCTTCGTCAACGCGCTGGCGATCCTTATCTTCATGGCGCAGCTGCCGCAGTTGATCCCCGGCAATCCGGGCGTCGGCGTGGAAGCCTACGCCATGGTCGCCGGTGCACTGGCGATCATCTATCTCCTGCCCAAGCTGACCACCGCCGTCCCCAGCCCGCTGATCGCGATCATCGTTCTGACCGCGCTTTCGATCTGGCTCAACGCACCCGTCAACACCGTTGCCGATATGGGCGAGCTGCCCGAAGGACTGCCCTATTTTGCGCTGCCCGATGTGCCGCTCAGCTGGGAAACGCTACGCATCATCGCTCCCTATTCGCTGACGATGGCGGCGGTCGGCCTGCTGGAAAGCCTGCTCACCGCGCAGATCGTCGACGACATGACCCACACCGGATCGAACAAGCGGCGTGAGAGCGCCGGCCAGGGCGCGGCCAATGTGGTCGCCGCGCTGTTCGGCGGCATGGGCGGTTGCGCGATGATCGGACAGTCGGTGATCAACGTCACCAGTGGCGGCCGTGGGCGGCTTTCCACTTTGACCGCGGGCGTGACGCTGCTGGTCCTGCTCGCCGCGCTGGGATCGCTGGTCGGCCAGGTGCCGATGCCGGCGCTGGTTGCGATCATGATCATGGTCTCGATCGGGACCTTCTCGTGGAACTCGATCCCCAATCTGCGCGTGCATCCGTGGCAGAGCTCGGTGGTGATGCTGAGCACCGTCGCAGTCGTCGTCGCGACCCACAACCTCGCGATCGGCGTGCTCGTCGGCGTGCTACTCTCGGGCGCGTTCTTCACCCACAAGGTGATGACCATGTTCGAAGTCGTGCGCGAACGGGATGGCGATACCGCCATCTACCGCGCCAAGGGCCAGATCTTCTACGCGAGCGTCGAGCGGTTCGAAGCCGCCTTCGCCCCCGAAAGTTCGCGCCCGGATCCGGCCGATCACATCCTGATCGACGTCCGCAAGGCCCACTTCTGGGACATTTCGGGTATCGCCGCGCTCGACAAGGTGGTCGAACGCATGCGCCGCAACGGGCGCAGCGTACAGGTGAAGGGCCTGAACCGCGCGAGCAGCGACCTGGTCGACAAATTCGCGCTGACCGACAAGACCGGTGTCGAGATCGGCCTCGCCCCGCATCCGTAGGCCTATCAGCGGCCGCAAGGGGAAGCAGTGTCCGTAAACCGGACCACCCAAGGCGGCCGTCAGCGTAGAGGTGTTTTGCTCGTTCCCTAGTCGGCAGCGGCATATTTCCGATTGGCTTCGTGGGCTTCGATCTCGAGCGGCATGCCGGTGTGCCCGAATTCCATCAATTCGCGCATATATCGCTCGGCATATGCGCCGAAGCTGGCGCTTCGTTCGATCTGCGCGACGTGCACCAGTTCGTGCGCCAGCAGTGGCGTGTCGAGCGTGAACCCGCGTCGCACCCAGATCGTATAACCGAACGCCTGGGCGTTGTTGATCACGCCCGGCCCGATGAAGCCCATGCTCTCTCCGACTGCGCGCATTTCGGGGTCGTCCGCCGGAAAAGGCACCGCATCGACGTAGACCAGCCGTACCTTGTCAGGGCGCGCAATCCCGACCTCGGCGGCAAGCCGACGCTCCGCGGGGGTAAGTGGCACACCCCGCTCCTGCCCCTGCACCTCGATCAGTTTCGCCCACGCAACGTACTTCGCGAGGAATGCGGCTGCCGCATTGCGCTGCTCGTCTTGGGACGAGGCGATTCTCTCGTCGGCCAGCGTATGGCACGCAGACAGCATTCCTGCGGCGAACAGGGCGCAAGCCGAAAGCGCAGTCCGGATACCGGAGCGGCGCAGAGCGTGAGTGGGGATGGGAGTGCCGGAGATCGGCCTGTCGTTCATCATCGGGCGGTTCCTCGTTTGCGGTATTGGCGCCGGTCTAACCAGCGATGCCGGACCAAGTCTTGAAGCTCATTGCTCTCGATAGCGGGCGGGCGAGATCCCGACGATCGGCTCACCCCTTGCCATCGCGATGACCGTAAATCCGGTAGCCGACGATGGCGATCACGGTGAGCGTCACGCACGACGCTAGAATGGCCAGCGCCGCGCCGGTCCAGCCGAAGGCCTCGAACAAGGCAGTGCCCGCAATGCTGCCAATGCCGCCGCCGATGAACATCATCACGATGTAGATCGTCGTCAGGCGGGTCCGCAGTTCAGGCTCCAGCGAGAGGAAAGTCATCCGGCTGGTGACGTCGATCGCCGGGCCGACGATGTTGCCCAGCAGCAGCGGGATCATCAGCAGCCAGAGATTATAACCGAACGGAATCAGCAGCGCGATCCCCGCCGCCTGCACTACGGCAAAGCCCACCCGCGCCTTGCGCGGCCCGATCCGGTCCGCCAGGCGCCCCCAATAGGGGGTCGAGAACACGCTGACGGCAGCAAATCCGGCGAGGTAACCCACCACATCTGTGCCATAGCCCATCTCCGGGCCGGTCAGGTGCAGCGCCAGCGCGAGCCAGAGTGCAATGAACTGCGCAAAGCCCAGTCCCTGGATCGCGCCCGACAGCACGATCTCGCGGCGTTCGCGCAGCAGCACCAGCAGCGAAGCGATCAGCCCGAGATAGGGCAGTCGGCTCGGATCCTTGTCGCGCACCCCCTTCTCCATGATCGTGGGCAGTGCGAGCGTGATCGCGATCATCAGCCCGCTGGCGAACCAGTAGACCGTGCGCCAGCCGTAATGTTCGGCGACGACGCCTGCCCCCACCCTCGCCACCAGGATGCCGAAAATGATGCCCGCGGTAAGCAGCGCGGTGACCTGTCCCAGCCGCTCGGGCGCGACGCGTTTCGATGCGTATGCGGGCAGTAGGTAAGGCGCGATGGTGAAGAAGCCGAGCAGGGTCGATCCGGCGGTGAACAGTCCATATCCTTCGGCCAGCGTCATCACGATCAGTCCTGCGCACTGGCCGATGGTGAACAGGATCGTCAGCGTACGGTTGGAATACCGATCGCCCAGCGGCAACAGCAACAGGATGCCCAGCGCCAGTGCGAGCTGGTTAAGCGCGGGCACCCACCCGATCTGCGACGCGCTCACGCCGAAATGGCGCGCCACGTCGCCAATGATCGGATGGATGTAATAGGCATTGGCCGTCACCACCGCCGCGGCGACGGCAAGCCAGTATTCCTGTGCGGTCGTGAGGCGGGCCGGTTCGGTCATACTTGCCCGCCTTCGGTGGAGGACGCGGCGCGGTCAAGCGCAGAGGGCCGTTCTTCCCGTGCCATTTACCACGCCACTGAAAGTCTCATGACAAATTCACTATGATACATTTTATCATGGGGATGGAAAAACACGCGACCTTCACCCCATCAGGCTTTTTCAATCGCGAACTGGCCGAGGCATACGACCGCCGCAATAGCGGGCTGAAACCGATCAGCGACGCCCTCCATTTCCTCATCCGGCTCGTGCTGGCCGATCTCCCCGCCCGATCCAGAGTGCTGTGTGTGGGCGTCGGGACGGGGGCGGATATCTTCGCGCTTGCCGATGCCTTCCCGGATATGACCTTCGTCGCGAGCGATCCCGCACCGGAAATGATCGAAATAGCCCGGCGGCGCGTGGAAGAAGCGGAGCTGAGCAATCGGGTGGAGCTTGTAACCGGCTATGTCGATGATGTGGACCAGACCGGCTTCGATGCCGCGCTCTGCCTGTTGGTCGCGCATTTCGTCCAGCGGGACGATCGCCCCGCTTTCTATCGTGCGATTCACGATCGGCTCGCACCGGGAGGACATTTCGTCAGCGCCGAGATCAGTGCCGATTTCGGCTCCCCTGAATTCCCCGGCAGGCTTGAGGACTGGAAGCAGGTTCACCGGCTGATGGGAGCGAACGAGGAATCGCTCGATGCGCTCGAAGATACGCTTAGAGGGACGCTGCAAGTCGTATCGCCGGCCGAGACCGAAGCGTTATGGATCGAGGCGGGTTTCGCGCAACCAATCCCGTTTTTCCAAAGCGCGATGATCCATGGCTGGCACGCCCGACGCGTGCACGACTGACCCGGCAGAGCACGCGCACCGCCACGATTCATCGCACTTTTCGCACGGCTTTTTCGGCTTGCCGCTCGTCCGGCTCGACTCCCCTGCGCCGTTCATCGGGCGGTCGGAACGCGGCCTTAGGCCTCTTGTTCATCCCCAACGGACGTCCGCCATGCGTGGCCGGATGATCGTGTCATTTCGGGGGCAGTAATAAGGAGAAACCGATGAATGCCATGACCAGCCTTGCCACCGGTACCGCACTGATCGCCGCACTGGCCCTGCCCGACGGCGCCGCCTTAGCGCAGGAAGACGACACGCCTGCCGATCAGCGCGTCTCGATCTACGGCGAAGTTCCCACCGATCTCGAAGGGCTGGAGCAAGGTCCCGAAATCGTCGGCATGATCGGAGCCCGCAACGACAATACCATCCGTGTGATGGCCGAAGATGGCACGCCGACCGATATCCGCGTGTCCGGCGGAACTACGATTCGCGAACGCGGCGGCTTCCTCGGCATGGGCCGCACCGAAAAGACCAATGCGGCGCTGCTCAACGGCCTGCCGGTCAAGGTCACCACCGTGCGCTGGAACGGCGGCCTGATCGCCAACGATATCAGCTTTGCCAATGACGACCTGGCCATGGCGCGGATGATCCGCAACGGCACCGCGCAAGGCTTTGCCGAGCAGACTGCGGCGACCGACGCGCTGCGCAGCCGGGTGGGCGACATCGACAATTACAACGTGCAGAGCACCACCGCGGTCTATTTCGATACCGGCAAGTGGCAGCTTTCGCAGGCCGACCAGCGCAAGCTGTGCCAGGCTGCAGCGCAAGCGAACGGCACCGACAACGCTCTGTTGCTCGTGGTCGGCTATACCGATTCGACCGGCGACCAGGATTTCAACCAGACGCTGAGCGAACGCCGCGCAGGCCGCGTGGTCAACTTCCTCCAGCAGGAATGCGATTGGAAGCCCTGGCGGATGCTGACGCCGACCGGGATGGCCGAAGCCGATCCGACGGCAGACAATTACTCCGAAGCCGGCCGCGCCCAGAATCGTCGCGTCGAAGTGAGCGTGCTGGTGAGCAAGGCGGTCGACGGGCTGTAAGCTGCTTCAAGCCGGAACAGAGAAAAAGCGCGGGATGGCACCAGCCGTCCCGCGCTTTTGCTGTCGGAGCTGGGCCGCGCTTGCGAGCCGCGAGCGTTCCGCTATTTTTCGTCTAGGTCGCGCTCGATCCAGTCGAGAAACGTGCCCGTCAACCAGTCGAGATCGGTCATTTCGATAGCGGCACGATACACTTCGCCCCAAGCCCGCTTGCGTCCGACATAGACCTTGTTCGGAATCACGACGTAGCCCGGGCCGGCGGGCAAGTCTTCGACGCGCACATCCATATAGGTCGAATCGGCCGAGGACGGCGCGCCGATCAGCGTCACGTTCTCGAACGGCGTGAAATAGTCGAGCGCGTCGAGGCACGCGCTCGCGCAATTGCCCGATACGATCACGTAGACGGGGGTGTCGAAATCGGTTTCGGGGTTGGCGGTAGCGGAAGCCGGCTCCTCTCCGGGCTCGGCACCCAGTGTGCTTTCGGCGAAGAACACCTCGCCGCGCTCGTGCGCCGCGCGCATGCCTTCGGCCAAACGATGGATGAAGTCGGCCACTTCAATGTCGCCATTGGCACGGAATTCGTCCTCGACCGAGGCGATATGGGCAGTGTTGTCCGGGCTGGTCCGCCATAGCACGTCTTCCGAGGATGCCGTGCGCGCACCGACCGCGTCCTCTCCCCACAGGATATCGGCCAGCTGACGACTCCATCGTGAATTGCCGCCGTTGTTGCGCCGCAGGTCGAGCACGAGCGCCTTTGCACGCTTGAGCTCGTCACGGCGGTCGCGCACATCGTCGTAAAGCGCGGCGAAATCGGTGCCGACGTCCTCATCCAGAGCGAAATCCTGCAACCCGATGAAGAAGATGCCGTCGCGCTTCTCGCTCAGCGCAGTGGGTTCGCGATCGCCCCAGAAGCCAAAGCTGCGCCACTTTTCCTCAGCCTCGGTCAGGGGCTGCCAGTCGAGAGTCTCTTGCGCCCGAGAGCCGTCCGGGAGCGCGAAGGTGCACGAACGCGGCTGAGAATCCTGCAGGCCGGCATGGGCATAGAACAGCTGCATAGGCCGCACCCACCACTGCCCCGCCTCGTCCGGGCGAAAGTACTGCGTGACCAGACGATCGCGCAGAAACGCATCGATCTGTTCGCCATCGCAGGAAACGAACCGCGCTCCATAGAGCGGGGCCGCCCGGTCTTGCGTCCGCACGAACAGCGAATCGCCCCGCCATACCGCTATAAAGCCAGGCCAGACCGGCACCGTATCTTCGGCGTCGTTCGAACGGACGGCGAGCACCGCGTGTCCATCCTGCAGGACCGCCGAAAATTCAGCGAGTGCGCGCGCGTACCCGCGCCGATCCTGCGCCCTTGAGGCCGCCTCGAGCCCGCGGGTCCGCGCTTGGGACAGTTGCGCCGGGAAGCCCGGATTGGCGAGGTCGTATATTCCCGGATGATTGCGCACGTAGGCATCGTAGGCCGCCAGCACGTCGCGGCGTGCGACATCCGCCCAATCGGTCGCCCCTTGTTCGCTCTGCTCCGCTGCCGAATGGCCCCCGTCTTGCGCAAGCGTAGATGAGGCCGGCGCAGAAAACGCTGCGAAAAGGACGGCGATAGGCGCGATTGCGCGTACAAGTGTAGTCATGCGCCAGTCCTATCGAGCGGACGAGAGCAGTCAGCCCCCGCCACGACGAACGACACATGCTCTCGACGAGCGACGTTCGTTACAGGATGTACTTGCTCAGATCGGTATCGCTGGCGAGTTCGGTCAGGCGCTCGCGGACATAGTCGGCGTCCACCGTCACGGTTTCGCCCGAATGTTCTTCGGCGTCGAAACTGATCTCCTCGAGCAGCTTTTCCATCACCGTCTGAAGCCGGCGGGCACCGATATTCTCGACGCCCTGGTTCACCTGCGCAGCGATGCGCGCGACTTCGGCGATCGCTTCGTCGGTGATCTCGAGGGTGACGTCCTCGGTGCCGAGCAGCGCGGTATATTGCTGCGGGAGATTGGCGCGGGTCTCGGTGAGGATCTTCACGAAATCCTCCTCGGTCAGCGCGCGAAGCTCCACCCGGATCGGCAAGCGGCCCTGCAATTCGGGCAGCATGTCGGACGGCTTGGCCACGTGGAATGCGCCCGAGCCGATAAACAGCACATGGTCGGTCTTCATCGGGCCGTATTTGGTGGAAACGGTGGTGCCTTCGATCAGCGGCAGAAGGTCGCGCTGGACGCCTTCGCGCGAGACCGAGCCGCCGCGCACATCGCTCACCGCGATCTTGTCGATCTCGTCGAGGAAGACGATGCCGTTATGCTCGGCATTTTCCAGCGCGACGCGATTGACGTCATCCTGGTCCATCCGCTTGTCGGCCTCTTCCTCGACCAGCTTGTCCCACGCATCGGGCACCTTCAATTTGCGGCGCTTCTTGGGAGCCTTGCCCATCGCCTTGCCGAACATGTCGGACAGGTTGATCATGCCGACATTGCCGCCAGCACCGCCCAGATCGAACGGCATTTGCGGCGCTTCCTCGACCTCGATCTCGACTTCGGTGTCGTTCATCGAATTGTCGGTGATGCGCTGACGGAAGCTTTCGCGCGTCGCTTCGGAAGCGTTCTCGCCCACAAGCGCATTCAGCAGCCGGTCCATCGCAGCCTTGCTGGCCGATTCGCGCACCGCATCGCGGCGGCGGTCCTTTTCGAGGCGGATCGCTTCCTCGACGAGATCGCGCGCGATCTGTTCGACATCGCGGCCAACATAGCCGACTTCGGTGAACTTGGTCGCCTCGACCTTCACGAACGGGGCATCGGCGAGTTTAGCCAGACGGCGGGAAATCTCGGTCTTGCCGCAGCCGGTGGGGCCGATCATCAGGATGTTCTTGGGCGTCACCTCGTCGCGCAATTCGGGCGCGAGGCGTTGCCGCCGCCAGCGGTTGCGCAGCGCCACGGCAACCGCGCGCTTGGCATCCTTCTGTCCGATGATGTGATCGTCCAATGCAGCGACGATCGCCTTGGGAGTGAGTGCTTCGGTCATAACAATAGAAATCCGTTCGTCCTGAGCCTGTCGAAGGACGTGAGTGCCGCGCTTGCGTGGTTCGACAGGCTCACCACGAACGGCAGAGGTTCAAACCGTCTCGAGCGTGACCTGGTCGTTTGTGAAAACGCATACCTCGGCCGCAACCGCCATGGCGCGGCGGGCGATCTTCTCGGCATCGTCCTCGTAATCCGACAGGGCGCGGGCGGCGGCGAGCGCGTAGTTGCCGCCGGATCCGATCGCCGCGATCCCGCCTTCGGGTTCGAGCACATCGCCATTGCCGGTCAGCACCAGCAGCGTGTCCTTGTCCGCCACGATCATCAGCGCTTCGAGATTGCGCAGATACTTGTCGGTCCGCCAATCCTTGGCGAGCTCGACGCATGCGCGCATCAACTGGCCGGAATATTGCTCCAGCTTGCGCTCCAACCGTTCGAACAAGGTGAAGGCATCGGCGGTCGCTCCGGCGAAACCGGCGACGACGGTGCCCTTTTCGCCGATCCGGCGGACCTTGCGGGCATTCGGTTTCATCACCGTATTGCCCATCGATACCTGACCGTCGCCCGCAACGACGATCTTGTCGCCCCGCTTGACGCCGATGATAGTGGTGCCGTGCCAGGGCGTGAGCCCGTGGCTTTCATTATGCGATGTCATGTCCGCGGATATATGGCGCGCGGACGCTGGTTCAAGTTCGCGCCCGAAAGCGCGGCCCGCTTACTGACCGCCGGGGCCGCCCGGACCCACGCCGCCGACCTGACCGATATTGCCGAACAGATCTTCGAGAAAGCCGCGTTCGCGGCCAAGCGTCGGCGTCTTGTCGCCATTGGGATCGATCTGCGCGACCAGTTCCATACCGGTGCGATCGACCGATGCGACATTGCCCTTCGGATCGAACCGGATCGCGATCACGCGCTGATCGGTGATCCGCGCGGTGCCGAAGGCAGGTTGGCCGGTGGTCGAGGTGACGTAATACCAGACGGGCTCGCCGAATTGCGACACGAAGGTCGGACGCCCCATTGTGCGTTCGACCGACGCCTGGTTGTCCGTCCCCGGCAGCACCGAGTTGGTGATCGTCGAATCGCCCACAAAACCGTTCTGTCCACGGATCGAATTGCAGCCCGAAAGGGCCAGCGCCGCTGTGCCGAGACAAAGCGCGAGAACCGGCTTCACAGTCATGTTCGAAAAAGCTCCTGTCATGCCGCCGTTTGCCATCGCAAGGTCGCGGCCCTATCTGGCGGCAAGCCTTACGCGGCTCGACGCGGCTTCGCAACAATACGGTTGCGCAGACGTTTCGCTGGCCGTTAGCCGTTGAATTCCCGCTGAACGAAAGCCCCAGCCTTGAAACGCCTGTTTGCCCGCCTGTTCTCGTCCCGCCCCGATCCTGCGGAGGAATTGCGTCCGCTATGGCATGCAATCGTCCGTGAAGCGCGCGATCCGGCATGGTACGAAGGCGGCGGCATCGCCGATACGATCGAGGGGCGGTTCGATGCGGTGACGCTGGTGACCGCGCTGGTCATGATCCGGATGGATCGCGATCCGCCGCTGCACGAACGTTCGGCGCGCCTGACCGAACTCTTCGTATCCGACATGGAAGGCCAGCTGCGCGAAGGCGGGGTCGGCGATCTCGTGGTCGGCAAGAAGGTGGGCATGCTGGTCGGAACTCTGGCCGGCCGGATCGACGCCTATCGCGAAGGCCTGGAGAAAGAGGGTGGCAATGCCACGCTCGAAGACGCGATCGAGCGCAATGTGACGCTTGAGGGCAAGCGTGCCGCGACCAAGGTCGCCGTGCGTACGCGCGAATTGCACGATCGCCTCGCGCGGCTCGACAGCCGCAAATTGCTCGAAGGCGACCTGACGTGAGCGCGACGCCCGAATTTTCGCGCCTCGTCGGGATCGGCGATTGCGAAGGTCGCACGCTCGAATACGAAGCGACCGAGGCCGAACGCGTCGCGCTGGCTGAACGGTTTGCCATTCCGGCGCTCCGGTCGCTCAGCGGCACGCTGACGCTGACCAAGAAAGGCGCCAACATCGCCGCGACGGGCGCGTTCGAAGCGCAAGTGGTGCAGGATTGCGCGGTCTCGGGCGAGCCGTTCGAGCACCGCATCGCCGAGGATATGGACCTCACCTTCGTCCCCCCGCGCCATTTCGCATCGGTGGAAGAACCGGTCGAAGTCGGCTCCGACGAGCTCGACGAAATCGAATATGAAGGCCAGCAGATCGACCTCGGCGAAGCGATCGCCCAGAGCCTGGCGCTGGCGATCGATCCCTATGCCGAAGGGCCGGAGGCGGAGAAGGTTCGCTCCGAAGAGGGGCTGACCGAGCCGGGGCCGACGGGACCCATGGCCGAGGCGTTGGAGGCACTCAGAAAGAAGTAACCGCCTCGCGCCATGGGTTGGGGAAGATCGCTTCGACTGGGACGTTGAAATAGGCCGCAAGCCGATAGGCCATTGGCAATGATGGGGCGTATTTCTCTGCCTCCATCGCGATAATCGACTGCCGGGTCACCTCGACTGCATCGGCCAGCTCCAGCTGACTCAGGCCACGGTGGGTTCGGTAGCCGCGCAAGCCGTTCTTCATTTTCCCGACCGGAAGCCGAAGCCCCGCCCCTTCAGCGACCAGAGCGCATAAAGAACCAGGTAACAGCCCAACTGCGATACCAGCAATGTAGCGACGCCCAGTGTGAATTCGCTTTGCCTCAGTCCAGTCGCGGCAATCAGGCACGCGGTAAGCGCAAGGCCTGCCATGCTGCCCCAATACCAGCTGGCTGCATGACCCTGGCGCTGGAGATCGTCCAGCGACCTCCAGAAGCGGACCCCGAACACCATGAAAGTCGAAAAGCTGAGGAGGACGAGGCCGAATGCAAGCCATCCCCCGTCACTACGGCCCCATTCTTCCATCGCGACTTTGGCGCCCAACGCGACCGCCAGCGTGATGACGACAAACGCGACCGCACGACGCGACATGTTCTCGGAATAGGTTTTCGACATTGGTTCGCTCCGGCAATGTAAGAACCTTTTTACATTGCCGGAGAGATGTTAAGACTTATTTACATCGGGTTGGGGCAGATCGTGCAGATCAGAACGGAATGTCGTCGTCGAGATCGTCCGAATAGCTGCCGCCACCTTGGTTGCCGCCACCCGAGGACTCGCCGCCGCCGAAGCCGCCACCCGAACCGCTGCCGCCGTTACCGCCGTCGTTCCAGCCGCCCGAGCGCTGGCCACCGCCACCGCCGCCGCCACCGCTGCCACCACCGCTGCCGCCGGGTCCGTCGAGCATGGTCAGCGTACCGTTGAAGCCGCGCAGCACCACTTCGGTCGAATAGCGGTCATTGCCGGTCTGGTCCTGCCACTTGCGGGTCTGCAGCTGGCCTTCGACATAGACTTTCGAGCCCTTCTTCAGGAAGCGCTCGACAACACCGACAAGACCGTCGGAGAAGATCGCGACCGTGTGCCATTCAGTCTTTTCCTGCTGGTTGCCGTCGCGATCCTTGTAGCGTTCGCTGGTCGCGATGCGTAGGTTGGCGACGCGGCCGCCATTCTGGAAGCTGCGGATTTCCGGGTCCTGCCCGAGATTACCGATCAGCATCACCTTGTTGAGCGAGCCCGCCATATGTCCTGTCCTTCTAAAGTCCGAGTGCGATGGCACTCCAGTAAGTGATTCCCGCAAACACGTACGCCAGCGCGAACAGGTACACCACCATGAAGGTCGGCCATTTCCACGAATTGGTCTCTCGCCGCGTCACTGCGATCGTGCTGACGCATTGCGGCGCGAACACAAACCAGGCGAGGAACGCGAGCGCGGTTGGCAGGGTCCAGCGATTGGCGACGCTGGCGGTCACGGCCTGGGCCGTCTCGTCCTCGTCGTCGCTATCGACCGCGTAGATCGTGCCGAGCGAACTAACCGCCACTTCGCGCGCGGCCATGGCCGGCACGAGGCTCAATGAAATGTCGCGATTGAAGCCGATCGGTTCGACCACGACATGGATCGCGCTGCCGATCTTGCCCGCGATGCTGGCATCGACCTGGCTCTCGCCCGGCCCCGCCTTGGGGAAGCTCAGCAGCACCCACAGCAGCGCGGTGGCGAGGAAGATGATCGTGCCGGCGCGACGAAGGAAAATCCAGGCGCGCTGCCACAGGCCGATCGCGAGGTCCTTCAGTTGCGGCAGCTGGTATTTGGGCATTTCCATGATGAAGCCCGAGCCCGCGCCCTTGGTCACCGAGCGACGCAGCACCAGCGCGACAATCATCGCGCCGACGATCCCCGCGATATAGAGCGCGAACAGCACCAGACCCTGCAATCCGATCCCGGGGCCCACGGTGGTGCGCGGGATGAAGGCGGCGATGATGACGGCATAGACCGGCAGGCGTGCCGAACAGGTCATCAGCGGGGCGACGAGGATCGTCGTAAGGCGGTCCTTCGGGTCGGCGATGCTGCGGGTGGCCATGATGCCGGGAATGGCGCAGGCGAAGCTCGACAGGAGCGGAATGAAACTGCGGCCCGACAAGCCGACAAACGCCATCATCCGATCCATCAGGAAGGCAGCACGCGCCATGTAGCCGGTCGCCTCCATGATCAGGATGAAGGCGAACAGGATCACGATCTGCGGCAGGAACACGACCACCGAGCCGACGCCGGCAAGCAGCGCTTCGGTGATGATGTCGCGGATCAGGCCGGGGCCCATGTTGGCGACCACCAGCTCGCTCAGCCAGCCGACCGCGCCTTCCAGCGCGTCTGCGAAGGGCGTCGCCCAGGCGAACACCGCCTGGAAGATGAAGAACAACAGCACCGCGAGGATGATCGGCCCGGCCCAGGGGTTGAGCAGAACGCGGTCGAGATGGGCGTGCAGCCGCCGGGTCGCGGTTTCGGACAGGATCGCGCCATCGGCAATCGCCTGCGCGCTGACACGTCGCTCGGTCACGCCGATCGCGGGGCGTGGTTCGCGGGCCGGGGCTTCCGCCAGTCCGGCGATCGCTTCGCGCAATTCGTCGAGACCACGACGGCGCACTGCCACGGTGGGGATTACCGGAACGCCGAGCGTTTCGGACAGCGCCGCGGGATCGAGCACCAGCCCGTCGCGTTCGGCGAGATCGACCATGTTGAGCGCAACCACGGTGGGCAGACCCAGCGCGAGGATTTCCTGCGCGAAAACCAGATGCTGTTCGAGATTGGCCGCGTCAATCACGATCACGATCGCATCGGGGCGCGCTTCGCCTTCGAATTCGCCGAGCACGACCTTGCGGGTCACTTCCTCGTCGGGACTTGACGGATCGAGCGAATAGCTACCCGGCAGATCGACCAGTTCGACCGGTTCACCCGAGGGCAGCGTCAGCCGCCCGGCTTTCCGTTCGACGGTGACGCCGGGATAATTGGCGATCTTCTGGCGTGCGCCGGTCAGCGCATTGAACAGCGCGGTCTTGCCGGCATTCGGATTGCCCGCGAGGGCAACGAGGCGTTGCTGGCGGCTCATCTCAAGCGGCCTCATCTGCTTCATGGGAAACCGGTTCGATGCTCATCGCCCGGGCATGCGCGCGCCGCACCGCCACGGTCATCCGACCGACGATCACCGCGATCGGATCGGATCCGCCGAACACGCCTTTATGCGCGATCGCGACGCGGGCGCCCTGACCGAGGCCCAGCGCGAGCAAGCGACGCGCCTCTTCGGGCGAAAGGGCGGAAGTGTCGAGCGCGGTGATCCGCGCCCGCTGGCCGGGCTTGAGCGTATCGAGTGTCATCGGGGGCGCTATGGCAAGACCCGGGCCTAATTGCAATCGGTTCTCAATAACGTCTTGTCGTTGCGGGCGGCGGGGGAAGCGCGCAGCTCTATTTCGCCGGGTAGCGCAGCCGTCCGAGGAATCGCATCAGGTCGAAATGCTCGCGATCGCCGCCCAGCCATTTGGCCTTGGCTTTCTCGAACTTCATCACGCCCTCGATCCTGCGGTCGAGAAAGGCGCGCGCATCGGCCTTGTCCTCGCTGGTATCCTCCACGAACACGGCGAGCGTAGCCGAGTAGATGCCGGCGAGGATCGTGCGCTTGGTGTAATGATTGTAATCGGTGGCGGTGTCGCCGGCGAGCCGCCACATCAGGTCCGCACTACGCCAGCCGGTCTTGAGCGATCGCGCGACGTTCTGCGGCAATGCCATGATTGCAAGACCGCGGCGAAGCGCTTCTTCGCGACCGAGGGCCTGGTCGAGCCGGAACTGCACCAGCGCGCGGATACGTTCGCGAATCTTCATCTCGGCGAGCTTTTCGCGCGGCAGTTCGACGATCATCGCCGCATCGATCGCGTCGATCCAGCTTTCGACCATCTGGATCGCACCGCCATCGAAGGCCAGGCGCGCGACATCGGGATCGACACCCTTGCGCGTCGCGGCGGAAACCAGCGCGGTATCGCTCCACCCGTCGAAGATCGCCTCGTCGGCAATCGCAGGAGCGAGCGCGAGCCGCAGCTCGTCGAGCGTCAGATCGTCGAGCGAATCATCGGACATCGGGGCCATACGCTCCTGCGGAGGATTTTTTCTTCTCGTTGTCCTCGATCGCGGCGAGGATGCGCGAACCGCGCGTGTCGAGCTTTGCATAATCGCGCGCCGAACGCCCGGAATTGTCGTTGCGATCGGGATCGGCGCCCGCCTTTACCAGCATTTCAACGAGCTTTGGCGAGCGGCGGTGGACGGCCAGGATCAGCGGCGTCTCACCGGTCGAATTGGTGAAATCGAGCTTCGCCTTGCGCTGGATCAGATATTCGACTCCTTCGAGCCAGTTGAAGCTCACCGCGATCGACATCGGGGTTTCGCCTGCCTTGTTTTCGGCATCCACATCGGCGCCCTTCTGGGTCAGATACTTGAGAAACTCGAGATCCTGACGGCGAGCGACGATATGCAGAGCGGTATCCCCGCTCGTCACGTCGCGCGCCGTGACGATGTTGTTATTGCTCTCGGCCAGCATGTCGATGACTTCCTGGCCCTCGCTCTTCTTGACCGCTTCGAGGAATTTGTACCCTTGCGAATACCTTTGCGCCGCGGCGGGGGTGGAAACTGCCACCGCCAACGCGCCGAGCGCCAGAACCAAGGTCTTGCGAATTCCGAAAATCACCTGTCGTTCCCCGATTGCACGAAAATCATCACGGCGCCGTCGCCGATGCGAACGACCCCTTGCGGGCCGCGCTTTAGCAGACCATGAACGCCTCTGCCATGCTTCGCTTCATTAGCCTGTTTTTCGCCGCGGCCCTGATGGCCTCCTGTGCGCCGTCCACCCCGTCGGAAGAACCTCCGCTGGAAGGCGCGAGGATCGGCACCCCCTTTACCCTGACCTCGGGCGACGGCAGCAAGGTCAGCTGGTCCGATTTCGAAGGCCAGTACCGGATGGTCTATTTCGGCTACACTTCGTGCCCCGATATCTGCCCCTTCGACGTGCAACGCATGGCCAAGGCGCATGACGAATTCCTGGCCGCCCGCCCAGAGATGGACGGAAAGCTGGCCGAGATCTTCATTACCGTCGATCCCGCCCGCGATACGCCCGAAGCGATCGCCCAGTTCACCCGCGCCTTCTCGCCCGATCTCGTCGGCCTGACCGGCAGCGAGGAGGAGATCGCGAAGGTGACGCAGGATTTCGCCGCCTACCGCGCGCTCGAGGAACCGGACGAATACGGTTTTTACCTGGTCCAGCACGGCCCGCCCGGGGCCTATCTGTTCGGCCCGGAGGGTGAGCCGATCGCCCTGCTGCCGGTCGATGAAAGCGTCGAGCAGACGGTCGCGGAGTTGCAGCGGTGGATTCGCTGAAGGATTTGCGCGAACGATTCTGGGAATTGCCGCTCGACGCGCTGACCCGCGCCGAGTGGGAAGCCCTGTGCGACGGGTGCGGGAATTGCTGCCTGCACAAGTTCGAGGATGAGGATACCGGCGAGATCCTCCACACCGATGTCGCCTGCAAACTGCTCGATACCGACAAGGCGGTGTGTTCGAACTATCGCCACCGGCTCGCTTTCGTCCCCGACTGCCTGCGCCTGACCCCGCGCACCGCCCGGCAATATCGCTGGCTGCCCGATACCTGCGCCTATCGGGTCCGCGCGCGCGGCGAACCCCTGCCCGAATGGCATTACCTGCTGAGCGGCGATCGCGAGGCGGTCCATCGTGCCGGCGTCGGCGTCGCCGGGCGCGTGATCAGCGAGAAGGACGCCGGTCCGCTCGAGGACCATATCATCGACCCCGATCGCGACGGCACACCGGGATGAGCGACCACGCGCTCGATCTGGGCGGCGAGCAAGTCCCGATCCGCATTCGTCGCCATCCCACTGCCAAGCGCATGACGCTGCGCATCGCGAGCGACGGCAAGGCGGTGGCGATCACGATTCCGCGCTGGGGCCGCACCCGCGAGGCGCTGCGGTTTGCCAATGAGCGCCGCAGCTGGATCGCGCGCCAGCTCGCTGCCCGGCCCGAACCGCTGGCGATCCGCAACGGCGCGCGCCTGCCCTTTCGCGGTGAGGAACTGCTGATCGACCACGATCCCGCCCGCTCGCGCCGGATCGTGCGCGAAGGCGCGACGCTGGTTACCGGCGGCCCGGCGGAGAACCTTGCCTCGCGGATCGAACGCTGGCTGCGCGCGCAGATGCTCGCACTGCTGGCCGAGGATGTGCCGTATTTCTGCGCCGCCGCGGGGATCGAACCGGTGCCCTGCCGTCTGACGAGCGCGCGACGGCGCTGGGGGTCGTGCTCTTCGGCCGGCACGCTGCGCATCAACTGGCGGTTGGTCATGGCGCCCGATTTCGTCCGCCGTTCGGTGGTCGCCCACGAAGTCGCGCATCTTGTGCATTTCGACCATTCGCCGGCCTTCCACGCGCTGTGCGAAACTCTCGCGCCCGGTTTGCAGGATCCGTCCGACCGCTGGCTGCGCGCGAAAGGCAAAACGCTCCACGCCGCCTTTGGGTAACACCCGTCAGCGCCATGGTTAGCGCGGCATTAACCCTATTCAGCCATGGTCACTGCATGATCGGCCCTCGGCTTCTCATCGCGCTCGTTGCGCTCGCGCTTCCGGTGGCCCCCGCCTCCGGGGGCGAAGAGTGCCGCCTCTGCTTCGAAGACGAGAAACAGGCCTTCGACGATGGCCGCGTTCCGCTCAAGCTGGAAATCACCAGCGGGTTGCAATTCTCCCGCCTCGCCCTCTCGCGCGATGGCTGGGGCAGCGTCAGCATCGATCCCGCCACCGGCTCGAGAGAGATGGAGGGCAATGTCCAGGATCTCGGTGGGCGCGTGTTCGAAGGCAAGGCGCGGGTCACCGGCGAACCGCTGCGCGCAGTGCGGATCGATCTTCCGCCAAAGGTATGGCTCCGCGCGCCCGACGGATCGAAGGCAGAGCTAATCGACATGCGGACCGATCTCGGTTCCTTCCCCACCCTCGACGCGACCGGCAATCTCGAATTCAAGTTCGGCGGCACGCTGATGGTCAACGGCATGGGTAGTGGCCGACTGCGCGGACGGATCCCGATCGAGGTTTCCTACGCCAATTGAGCCTCTTTGAAGCCGGACTGGCAAGGTTAAGGCAGTTCGCCTATCTTGCACCCATGGGTTTCATGAAAAACGTCAATCCCGTGGGCGCGATCGAGGACTTCAGGGAAGTCTATCGGGTCGCGGGCAAAAACCGCTGGCGCTTCATGGCGCTGGCCGCCGCGATCACCTTCACCCTGTTCGGCGTGATGGCACAGGAACGCGTGCTGATTCCGCCCGAGCGGCCCGAGATCGACATCATCGAAACGCTACCCTCCGATCGCACCGATGCGGAAATCATCGCCGACAACATCGCCCATCAGGAGCAGATGGACCGCTTCGCCGCCGAACAGGCCGAGCGCGACGAAAAGGTGAAGGACGTCTACCGCGCACTTGGCCGCGCGAGCGGGATGGATGTCGATTCGGTCGACGCCGAGGCCAAGGCCGAAGCCGCCCGCGCCGAAGCCGAGCGTGAGGAGCGCCGGCGTATCCTGGCCGAACGGCAGGAAAAAGCCTTCGAGCGGATCGAAGACTGAGCCCGCACCGATGGTGAAGGCCCCGTCCAGCGGCGAATGGCTCGCACAGGCCGCACGCCTCGCTGCCCGCGCCCGCCCGCTGAGCCGCCCCAATCCCGCCGTCGGCGCGGTCATCGTGAACGACGGTGTGCTGGTCGGGCACGGATGGACCCAGCCCGGCGGTCGCCCCCATGCCGAAGCCATGGCGCTCGATGAGGCGAGGGAGAAGGCGCGCGGGGCAACAGCCTATGTCACGCTCGAGCCCTGCGCGCATGACAGCGCACGCGGCCCCGCCTGCGCGAACCTGCTGATCGACGCAGGCGTCGCGCGCGTCGTCGTCGGCGTCGGCGACCCCGATCCGCGCACCGCAGGCAGGGGCATTGCCAAACTCCGCGCTGCCGGGATCGAGGTCGAACTCGTCGACGATCCGGCAAGCCGCGCAAGTCTGTCGGGCTATCTGCTGCAACGCATTGCGGGCCGCCCGCATATCACGCTCAAGCTCGCCATGTCGCTCGACGGGCGAATTGCGCTCACCGACGGGACCAGCCAGTGGATCACCGGCGCACAGGCGCGCGCGCACGGCCACCGCCAGCGCGCGGCGGTCGATGCGATCCTCGTGGGTGGCGAGACGCTGCGTGCCGATTCGCCGTCGCTCGACGTGCGCCTGCCCGGCCTGGAGCACCGCTCACCCGAACGCTGGGTGCTCACACGGGGCGCCGCACCCGAAGGCTGGCACGCGCTGTCCGGCATCGACGATCTCTCGCCGCTAGCGGATATCCAGTACCTCCTCGTCGAAGGCGGCGGCGGGGCGGCGGCGGCGTTCCTCGAACGCGACCTCGTCGATTCGCTGCTGATATACCGCGCCCCGATCATCATCGGCGCGGGGCGCGCGAGCGTCGGCGATCTCGGCCTCACCGATCTCGCCTCGGCCCATGGCCGCTGGCAGCGCAGCGACTGGCGCGCGCTGGGCGACGACATGCTCGAAACCTACACCCGCATCCGCTAGGGCCTGCTCATGTTCACCGGAATCGTCACCGCCATCGGCACCGTCACGAAAAGCGAGGAGCGCGGCGATCTTCGCGTGCGCGTCGCCTGTCCTTACGATCCCGCGACGATCGCGATCGGCGCCTCGATCGCCTGTTCGGGTGCGTGCATGACCGTGGTCGAGAAAGGCGGAGCGGCCGGCGATTCCTGGTTTGCGGTCGACGTGTCGGGCGAAAGCGTCAGCCGCACCGCGCCGGGCATGTGGAACGAAGGGGCACGACTCAACCTCGAAACCGCGCTCAAGCTCGGCGACGAGTTGGGCGGCCATATCGTCACCGGCCATGTCGATGCGGTAGGCGAGGTGGTCGACAGCGAAGACATCGGCGGCTCGACCAAACTCACCATCCGCGCGCCGAAGGACATCGCCGCGTTCATCGCGCCCAAGGGCTCGATCACCGTCGCGGGCGTCTCGCTCACGGTCAACGACGTGACCGACCGCGACGACGGCACCTGCGATTTCACCCTCAACATCATTCCGCACACCGGCGATGTGACCACGCTGGGCGACCTCGCCGAAGGCGACAGCGTGAATCTCGAGATCGACGTGCTCGCGCGGTATCTGAAACGGATGCAGGCGCTGGCGGGGTGAGGATGACCGATCGGAAATGGGCCCCTCTTCGGCTTATGCCGAGCAGGACAATTTCCAGGACGTTCGAGTTTTCGGGCCGGTCGAGCAGGACCGAGCTTTTCGTATATCTTGTCCTGACAAGCCTCTTCCTGTGGCTCCTTTTTTGGGCGTTCGACTGGTTGCTGCCCCAGGATAGCGGCGTCTGGCTGCTTTACCTCGCCATAGATGCGGTGGTGTCGCTGCCCCTTGTTTCATTGCTGTTTCGCCGCGCTCAGGATGCGGGCTTCTCGGGATGGCTATCCCTGCCGGGTGTTCTGCTCTGGATCGTGAGCATCTACGATGGCCTCATCAATCGGCCCATGACCAGCTGGGACGCCTGGGGGATGCCGTGGACACTGATCGGCCTGGCCTCGATTATATGGGTTGTCATTCTGAGCCTGCTGCCGCCACCTCTGGGTGAGAATCGGTTCGGACCGGATCCGCGACTGGCGTAGTATCGAACGGTTTAAACGTTGAGCGGCCCGCGCTCGAAATCCTCGCGGGTCAATTCGTAGACGAGATGCACCACGCGCTTGCCCTGATACCGCTCCAGTTCGTAGCGCTTGCTGCGCACCGCGCCGATCCGTTCGAGCGCATAGCGCGAGCGCCAATTGGTGTCACCAACGCGGAAATCGACGCGAGACACGTAATCATACGCATGGGCCAGCATCATACGCTTGATTGACGTGTTTACGCCCTTCCCCCACTGCCTTCGCTCGAGATAGGTCCAGCCGATTTCGACGCTGCCGCCCTCCTCCTCGTCATAGCCGTCGAAGCGCGAGGAGCCGACGATCCGGTCCTCCTGATCCTTGCGAATCGCGACGAGCGAGCCGCCGCTCGCCAGGCAATCGTCGAAGAAGGGATCGAACACATCGCGCCGCCAGCGATCGTGGATCGGATGCTGTTCCCACACCATCGGATCCGACGCGACGGCATAGAGCGCCTCGCGATCGTCAGCCGTCAGCGGACGCAGGAGAATGCGTTCATTCTCGAGCGTCGGCTGGCGGTCCATCCTGCGCCCGCCCGCCTAGCCGGTGACGTCGGCCAGCGCCGCGATGAAGCGATCGATATTACTCTCATTGAGGCCGGCGATGTTGATACGCCCCGAACCGGCCATGTAGATCCCGTGATCCTTGCGCAGAGCCGCAACCTGATCGGAATCGACCGGCAGCATCGAGAACAAGCCGTTGTGCTCGCCCAGCGGCGTGAGGTCGATCGCACCGGTCGTTCCCGCCTTGGCCAGCGTATCGCGAATCCACCGCAGGCGGCCGCGCATCGCGGTCAGTTCTTCCTTCCACTGCGCCGTGAGATCGGCATCGCGCAGCAGCACCCGCACGGTTGCGCCGCCGTGATCGGGCGGCATCGACCAGTTTGCGCGGGCCAGCGAATTGGCATTGCTGATCGCGCGGTCGAGAATGTCTCGATCGGCCGCCAGCACGTAGAACGCACCCACGCGATCGCGATAGAGGCCGAAATTCTTGTCGCAGCTATAGGTGACCATCGCCTCTGGCACCGCGGCGAGGAACGCGCGCATCCCGGCGACGTCTTCCTCCAGCCCTTCGCCGAGGCCCTGATAGGCGATATCGAGCACGGGAACGAGCTGGGCGGCTTTCGAAAGCTCGGCAATCCGCTCCCACTGTTCGACCGTATAATCGATCCCGGTGGGATTGTGGCTCGATCCGTGCAGCAGCAGCACGTCGCCCGGCTGCGCCTTTTCGATCGCCGCTTCGAGCGCGCCGAAATCGGTGGTCGCGGCATCGGCAGCATGATCGAAGCCAATGATGTCGAGCCCGATATCCTTGGCGATCTGGCGATGGTTGGGCCAGCTCGGCTCGCCCAGCACCACGGATTTGCCGCCCGCCGCCTGCGCCAGCGCGAATGCCAGTCGGACCGCGCCGGTGCCACCGGGCGTCTGCATCCCTGCGATGCGACCGCCACGGGTCGGATCATCGTCGCCGAAGATATACGGCATCAGCCCGTTGACGAAGCCGCTATCGCCTTCGGGGCCGAGATAGGACTTGCTGTCCTGCGTCTCGTGCAGCTTTTCCTCGGCGGCCTTGATCGCGCGGAAGACGGGGGTGCGCCCTTCCTCGTCGCGATAGACGCCGACGCCGAGGTCGATCTTGTCCTCGCGCGGGTCGTCGTTGAACATTTTGATCAGCGCCAGCAGCGCATCGGGGGCCTGGGGGTCGAGACGTTCGAGCATGGGCGCGCTATGCCGCCCCGCGCGCGCTCCTGCAAGCGTCGTGCGGCCTCAGAACGGCAGCCAGCTCTGCTTTTCGCTCAGTTTGAGGTAGCCGGCATTCACGCCGGCGCGCAGCCCCGCCCCCACCCGGATCGGGATCAGCACGATATCACCCTTGCGCAGATAACTCGCGGTCAGTCCGCCGACGAAATAGAGCTGGCCCTCAGCGGCGGGGAAGCGGGTGTAGAGATCCTGCGTGTCGTAAAGGTTGTAGACCAGCACGAAGGTGCTGCCGGCATTGGCTCCGGCGTCGAAGCCGATCGACGGCCCCGTCCAGTAGACCGGGCGCTTGCCCTCGACCTTGTGATAGAGCGTGCCCGAGCCATAGCGCAGCCCGACGATGAAGGCGCCGCTGCCTTCGCGACCGATGATATAGCCGTTGGGGCGTCCCTGGTCCTTGAGGATGCGCTCGATCAACCCGGCGACTTCCTGCGCGCCGTCGCCGAACACGTCGCTCGCCGCACCGATCAGATCGTCCTGCTGGTAGGTCCCGTCATCGACCGGATCGGCCGGTGCGGTGCCGGGCACCGGGTTGGCGGAAGGATCGGGAGACGGCGCGTCCTGCGCTTGGGTGGGATATTCGTTTTGCCAGGTATCGATCTCCGACGGTGCAGGCGGCACCGAATCGGCTTCGGGTCCGACAGGCTGGGCGCTCGGGGTGGAGCTCGGCGTCTGTTGCGGGTCGCTCGCGGGTGCATCGGTTGGCTCGCCCTGGAGATCTCCATCGATCGCGGCATCGGGATCGACATCCTGCACCTGCGCGATCGCCGGACTGGCGACGAGCGAAAGCGCCCCGGCCAATGCCAGCCACATGCCGCCGATCGTGCGCGACTTCTCTCTTTTCGCCATTTCAAAAACCCCTCGGACGCGATCCTGCGATCAAAAAGCTGAGTCCCGATGTGGAACAGCGGCAAGTAACCCGCGATGAACCGAATCCGATTCGCGGCGAAACGAGTCGCAAACGCCCCTTGAGGCGAGCGAAACCCGCCGCTATAGCGCGCCCTCGCCTGTCCGGGGCGACAACCGATCGGACATGCGGAGACGTGGGTGAGTGGCTGAAACCAGTCCCCTGCTAAGGGACCATACCGTTTATAGCGGTATCGAGGGTTCGAATCCCTCCGTCTCCGCCACCGGCCATGCTTCCCAAACTTGTGCGAACCGCGGCGGACTGTGAAAAGTCCGGGCTGTCCGCACTTTATCGTTTTGACCTGTCCATGACAGCCCACCGCAGAACGTGGCAGAAGCTGTAGAAGGTCGAGCGTGAGAACAGCATAATCTCGCTGAACTAGGAGTTGGGTGGTTTCGGCAAGTCTTTTGCCGAAAACGATCTGCATCTCGTTGTTACCGGCATCGGCGAAAATTTCCAGAGCGGCGAAATAGATCGGATGATCTCTAGCTATAATGGGAGAGCAGAGCATCCGTCCCAATGATCCTGTCTGTGGGCGGCAGCTTTTACCTTAGAGCTTCATGCGTTCCGGAAGGTTAAGAAATGCCTCGAACATTCATACCTTGGTTGGATTTCATCAATTCGACGCTTCCTCGGAAATCCGATCCTGCAATTTGCTTCGGCACGAGAGTACAAAACGCCTCCTTCAGCAGGAAATGCATCGCTCGCCGAGCCGCGCTCTATGGAAGAACCCCGTTCGATAAAGTGTCGCCGTTTAGGGGAAGCCGCTCTTTCGCGGCGCTGTTTGGTACCACGATTTCTCTATCGCTCGGTGCATGCGCGGGAGGTGGAGTCACCTCAATACCTCCCCCACCATCCGCAGTGATATCCCCAACACCAACACCAACACCAACGCCAACACCGACTCCAACGCCGCCCCCACCGCCAGCCGCACCCAGCTCGTGGGCGGGCTCTGGTGTTCCTTCGTTTAGCGAGGTGTCTCAGCGCTCGGCGCAGGATGACATCGAATACCGCGAGAATTACGTAGCTGCGGAGTTGGTCAACGCGTTCTACGCGATCGACAATGGCTGGGACGGGAGCGGTGTTCTGGTCGGAGTTCTCGATGAAGGAGTCGAGGAAACCTCCGCGCTCGAGGGGCAGATTTCGTCGCTGAGCCGGGACTTCGGAGGCATCATCGAGGATGGTGTGCGAACGCCGCATTCGTCCTTGGGAGGGCGGAATTCCAGCCACGGCACTCAGGTCGCTTCGATCATCGCTGCTCGCAATGACGGGACAGGAACGCAAGGCCTGGCGCCCGGTGCCTCCATCGTGGTTTTGCGAAGCGATGTGCAAGACCTCGACACCGGGGCGGCCACGGTCGGTTTCAACGGGCACGATGCGCTGCGGTACGCTGGCGAGAACGGCGTACTGATCGTCAACCGTTCGCTCAGCAAGGCAAACCCCAACATCTCGAACAGGCTGATGCAGGACGCCGTCAACGACTACCGGCAAATGGGTGGGTTGGTGATCAACGCCGCGGGCAACAGCAGCGGTGCAAATCCCAACGACGCGATCGATCTGACGCCCGAGAACGCGGAGGGATGGCTGTTCGTTGTCGCGATCGATCCGAATAGCTCGGATTATGCACTAGCCGGTTATTCCAATCGTTGCGGGGCCGCTATGAGCAGGTGCGTTACGGGCGTGGGAACCAGCGTTACGACCGATGCCTCAGGCAATATCGCAAAATTCTCCGGGACGAGCGCTGCAGCTCCTCAAGTCTCGGCGCTGGCTGCACTCATTCTCCAGAAATGGCCGCAATTGACAGGCGTGGATGCGGGGAACGTCATTCTCTCAACGGCGCGCGATATTGGGGAGGAGGGCGTGGACCCGATCTACGGCCACGGCCTCATCGACGTGTACGCCGCGCTTTCGCCGGTGAACCCGACCCTGTCGAACGGCACCATGGCAAGCACCGTTGGGCTCAGTTCCATGGTCCTACCGATTGCGATAGGAGAAGGAGCCGACAGCTTGCTGGCGGCTGCGGTTTCCGACGTTACGCTGATCGATTCATTCGGCCGGAACTATCAGGCCGATCTATCAGGCTTTATACAACGTGTCGGCGCGCCGGGTGGCCTCTTGGGTAGCCAACTCGACACGATGATAAATGCTAGGCGCGCGACATTTCGAGGAGGCTCTGCGGCCGTGCAAGTCGGCTATCTGGCAGGGTGGATGTCTCCTTTCTCGTCGCGCACGGGTAGTGTGCTCACAGACGCCCGGATTTCTGTTCCTCTGCAATTCGCGCCCGGTACCATTGCGGCGGACTTCCAAACCAAACAGCATGTCGATGACACCGCGCTCGGTTACGCCGTGCCCACCGAAGTGCTGGACGCCTATCTGCCCCAAGGAGGGGTAAGTTTGTCCTATCACCGGCCGGTGGGAGAATTTAGGTTCGGCGTTTCCGCTCGATCAGACCTCTCAGGCGACGCCGCGGCAAAGGCCATCCAAGCCTCGCTGGGCCGGGATGGGACGCTGCTCGAAGTCGGCCTTCTGTTGGAGCAGGGCTCGCTGTTCGGCACCGTTACTGGATCCGGCTTGTTACGGTTCGGGAAGGGCGCGCGAACCATTTTTACACAGGTGTCAAGCGAAGCTTCCATCGGCAATTGGCTCATGGAAGCGTATGGGAGCATTGGAACCACTCGAATATCGCTCGGGCCCGAGTCCATCTTCACCGATGCAAGTGCTATCGGGACTGGCCGATTCGGTATTAACCTCAGTCGCGAACTGCTTGGCGGACGATTCCGGATCGGCTTGTCGCAACCGCTCGTGGCACTTTCGGGCTCCGGCTCTGTCACGGTTGGGTCAAGCTACGATCTTGCCAGCCGCTCCCTTCGCCACACCTCACGCCAGATCGACTTTTCGGGCAGGATCTCCCCGCGCATTGCAGTGGGCTATGAAAACGCCGGCCCGCGCTCGAGTGCCCGCCTTGGGATTTCGATAAGACCTGACAGGAACGAGCATTCCGTGCTCGCTAGTTGGCGTTTGCGCCTTCACTAGCCGAGCGGTCACTGAGACGTCTTAAGAGTCGACATGATCCAAAGGCAATCGATGAAAATCCAGACTAGGCGGCGTCAGCTTTCGCAGAACTGGGTACAAAGAGAGCCTTTCAAAGGGACCCTGGGGATCAGCTGCGGGGATGCAGCCGAGCTCTTCATCACAGCTTTTGCGTGCAAGACCTTTTTATCAAACAATGCATGACAAAGCGGACCGCAACGTCGAGCGCTGCGGTCCGCAAAGTGCGACCCTCTAGGAGCATCTGGGATCAGAAGCTGAAGCCTGCCCCGGCGCTCACGCCGCCCTTTCCTCTACTATCCAGTGTCGCCCCGGCTTTCACCACGCCACGCCCATCGTCGAAGGTCGTCGACATGCCGATCGCAAAGGCCGTCTCGCCGCGATAATGAGCGACGCCGCCGCCGAACATCGATCGACCAGCGCTGATGGTCTGCGGAATGCTCGATACAGCCATCGCGCTGGCGGTCCCCCCCGCAGCATCCCGTCCGAGTTCGCTTAAATCGAAGTCGAGCTGTGCGATATCAGCCTGCAGGTCGTTAAAGCGAAGATCGGTATAGGCCCGCGAATCTGCCATTGCCGAGGCCAGACCACTTTGTAGCTGGCCAAGATTGACTGCATCGGTGCTGCTTGTTCCTGCAGCGACATTGTGAAGTGCAACCGGGGCAGTCGCGTCGGCACCAACCAGTGCGACGTCGTTGGTTAACGTTCCGCCATTGCTGACGGTCGGATTGTCCGGGTCAGAATACTGAACCGCCACCGTGGTGCTGCCCGCCAGATTGTTGTTGATGGCTGCGATATTTGCAGTGTTCTCGTCGATATCGTTGCGATTGCGTGCAACTTCAACGTTGGTCGCAGCGAGTTGCGCGCCATTCACCGCCTCGGTGGACCCCGCTGCAAGTGTCCCCGCCGCCACGTTGGTCAGCGTAACCGGATCGCTGCCCGCTCCAATCAGCGCTGCCGTGTTGGTCGGCACATCGGCGGCCACAGTCGGGTCGGTATCCGAAACGTAGCCTAGCGGAACGTTGGCGAGCTCATTCTGCACCAGCGTGATCTGGGTGGAATTGTTGGTAACCCGCGTGTCGATATCGGTGACCGCCGTGTTCAAGGTGCCGATGTCCCCCTCGTTCACGGTTACGCGACCATCGAGATTGGCGATGTCGCCGTCGTTGGTGGTAACGCGCGTATCGAGACTGGCTATGGCCCCTTCGTTGGTCGTGACGCGCCCGTCGAGGCTGTCAATAGCGTCGCCATTGGCTGCGACCGCCTGATTTGTTGCGAACAGCTGAGCGCCATTCACGGCATCGGTGGAAGTCGCACTGATCTCTCCATCGGCCACGTTCGACACGGTTGTACCTCCAGCGCCATCCAGCGTCAGCGATGTGCGCGACGCATCGTCGTAGAGCACGGCCAGCGCGTTGCCACTGCTTCCGTCTCCGAGCGACGCGATCGCATCGGCGTTGGCCTGGATAGCATCCGTGTTGGTATCAACCTGCTGATTTGTAGCGAACAACTGGCTCCCATTGACCGCTTGCGTAGAGCCCGCAGTCAGTTCGCCGGCCGCCACATTGTTGAGGGTTACGGTGCCGGGGGTGGCACCGATCAATGCCGCGCTGTTGGTCGGAGTGGTGCTGGCGACAGTGGGGTCGCTATCGCTCACATATCCGACAGGCACGTTGGCGACCGACGTTTGCAGTGCCGCGATATCCGTCGTGTTTTGTGTCACGCGCACATCAATGGCGGCTACGGAGTCATCGATATCGATGATACTCTCAGCATTGATCCTGACCCGGTCATCGAGACCGTCGATATCGGCAGTATTGTTCGCCACCTGCTGATTGGTCGCGAACAATTGCGATCCATTGACCGCGTCCGTCGAGGTGCCGGACAGCGTTCCATCCGCAACATTGGTGAGGGTCGTTCCGTCCGCGCCGGCGAGCGTCACACTCGTCTGCGCTGCACCGTCGTACTGCACGCCGTTGCCCAGCTCCGATTGGAGGGCTGCGACCGCGCCCTGAACCTGGCCAACGGTCGCGGCGTCTGTCGCCTCCGTACCCGGCGCGACATTCGTGATCTGTCGCAGGCTTCCCGGCGCACCGACGGAAACTGTACCGATCGAGGTGTAGGTGCCCGCCAGGCCCGGAGCGGAATAGCCGATCAGGGCTCCCCTATCGGCCAGCGCGCCATTGCCCAACGCTACGCTGTTTGCGGCAGTTGCGTTGGCGTTGGTGCCGATCGCTATGGCACCGGTGGCTCCGGCCGCAGTGCTGGCATTGTTGCCAAAAGCGATGGCGTCGAGTTCACCGGCCGAGGCGGCCTGCCCGTCGCCCAGACCGGTGATCTGGTTGCCGCCGATGGAAATGCCTGCCTCGTTGTTCATAGCATAGCCGTCGGCCGTCAGGTTACATTCGGAGTCCGCGGCGAGCAGCGTCCCGCTGGTATCTGCCACACGCAGCGCAATTGGATCACCATCGGCATAGGCTTGCAACGTGTCTGCCGCACCAAGGTTTACGTCATCGAGCGTGAGCAATGGTGCCCCCACGATCGAGACGCTGAGCAACGCGTCGTATAATGCCTCCAGCGCCTCGGCTGTGGGGACCACAGCATCGCCAACTATGTCGGTAACCGCCGACGGCTCGAGGCTGATACCGGTGCAGACATCAACTACTGGCTGCAATTCCTGAGCCTGCGCCGGAGTGGATAGCAGGGCCGCGCTCCCAGCTGTCGCGACCGCAGCTGTCGCCAATAGGTTGATACGCAAACGGGTACTTGTGCATTGAGCCATAGTGCTTTGAATCCTCTCTCTATTCCCGGTCTTCGATTTACGATCGCCGATGAGAGGGAAAGCTATCTGCGCCGAGTTAAGCGAATACGAGGAATCTGAAAAAGCGAATTACACAAAATGTGTGGCTCCTCCTGATTGGTGTCAAACCCATCGTCCCCCTACGTTTTCTGCGCCATTCCACTCGCAAGCCAGGAAATAATCACGCTAGCTTTGCAGCTGGGACACCGCTGCAACGACCCGAATACTGGCAAAAATTACGCAAATTGCAGAATTTCGGCGGTCTGGTGGACAATATCTTAGGATTTGGTTCTTATGCTCGTGTGAGGCCCTTGGGCTAAGTGCCCCAAGGGAAAGCATTCCGATACGGGAGGCGAATATGGAGTCCGAAGGCGCAGAACGGAACCAGAGCGAACATAGTCGTCGTGGCGGGCCCGAGGATTTACACGGTATGCCCGAGCCCGAAGCAGCGAAAGACGTTGCGGTGCCAGCGGCGAACTTCGTCAGGGGGTTTGCGAGGTGGTGCGACAAAGCTCTCACAAAACCTGTGTTCGTTACCAAACATGGCCGAATCACCCATGCGTTGATCAATATTGACCGGTACGCGGAGATGAACGAGGAGCTCCCTGTCGAGACACATGACAGAGAGGCCAATCCGTTCGAACTTGCGGAATGGATCGATGAGGCGGTCATCATTTGCGATAACGATCTAATTATCGAATCGATGAACCGCATCGCCTCAGCAACTTGCGGGATATCCGCTTCGCAGTGCGTCGGCCGAAGGCTCTACGATTGCCTGCCCAAATTGCGTGGCACGCTATTCGACGTTCATCTGATGCGAACGGTTGAAGCGAACGAGTCGACATCGGCAGATATCCCGTCACCTTTACGCGAGGAAGGCTGGCTGCGATTGCAGAGCTTCCCGCTTCACGGGCGCAATGTGCTCATGTTTCGGGACATAACCGAAGAGGTGAAACGGCACCGCTTGGCCGACGTCAAAGCTGCCTTGATAGAAGCAATGTCGGTTCATAACGCGATCGGCTATGTGCGCGTCGACGTAAGCGGACTGATCGAACGGGTAGACGAACCGTTTTGCGACCTTCTGGGGCTCCCGACAAAGCGGCTTCTGGGAGCAAGGCTGATCGATCTTATCACCCGGGAGAACCGGGTGGCTTTCAAAGCCCAACTGCAAGAGGCCATGGCAGGAAACGGAGCGCGCCGACTTACCTCGCGGTTCATTTCAAATAGTGGCGAAACCGAGGATCTGGTAGCTGCGATCGTGCAATTGCGAGGCGCGTATGGGGCTGAAGGCGCCGTGATCCTACTTACGCCGGTGCATATAGATTTAATCCACGGTGCCGATCAAGAAACGGCGCGTAAATAACGGGCTTCCAAATTCCCCTCCCTTTGATCCTGGAGGGCATTTTGGAGGGAGAATCGAGCCTCATAAAGTGGAATCCGCTGGAAATATTGGGGGATCGCTGCCGCGCATATCATCGCCACTACATCGATGCCCGATGTCAGGACGACGCGATGGCATCGCCAGCAAAGAGGATCCGTCATACGATCCTGGCAAGCGGTAGCGTATCAAAATCCCAATATCTGCAGATATGCACGGAAAAAACCTCTATTATTCTATTGCCCTTTGCTCTCGCGCGCGCCTGACCGATCGCGTTGTTGCTGCACGCCAGTGAATGACGCTCGCCGTTTCGAGTGCCGAGGGACGAGACGTTACGAGGCGCCCGCGGATTGCTGAATCGCGGCCCATGATGAAGGTCACTCTTAATGGTTCGGAAACCTCCACTCTATACCCATCGAGAAGCACCAAGCTTTGGAAATCCCATGGAAGATCGTGAACAGAAGCGCCTGCAGACGCTCCACGGATACCGCCTGCTCGACACCCTGCCGGAGCCGGAGTTCGACGATATCGTAAGGCGCGCCGCCGAACGGTTCGACACCCCGATCGCGCTTATGTCGCTGGTCGACGCCGACAGGCAATGGTTCAAGGCGAAAGTCGGTTTGGATGTCGAAGAAACACCGCGCTCTGTCGCATTTTGCGCTTACACCATCCAGGGCGACGACGTGATGGTCGTGGAGGACGCCACCCAGGACGAGCGCTTCAGTCGCAATCCCCTGGTTCTCGATGATCCCTCGATCCGCTTCTATGCGGGCGCTCCGGTCACCGGAGAAGGCGGGCAGAAACTGGGCACGATCTGTGTCATCGATCGCAAGCCAAGGCATGATTTCAGCGAGACTGATATGGAAGCCCTGGCCAAGCTGTCCGCAGAGGTCAGCCGGATTCTCGCTTCGACAAAAGAGATGGCGTCATCCGGATAGCATATGAGTGGAAGCGCATATTTTCGTGAAAACGGAGTTAGAGGTTCGAGACGACCGAGCGGGCTGCTGGCCAAGCTCCCGGTCCGGATCCTTGGGCTTGCGCTGGGATATGCAGTTCTGGGCTGGGCTGGTCAGCAGCTGGCACCACCGCCCGGCTTCGCCTCGTTGATCTGGCCTGCGGCGGGACTCGCCATCGCAGCCATCGCAGCCTGGGGCTACCGGGTCTGGCCGGGTGTCTTCCTGGGTGCCTTTCTGGTCAACGCCCTGGCGGTCAGCTCGGTCGTCTTTCCCCCTGACGCAACCGTCTTGCTGAATGCAACGGTCATTGCGACCGGATCCACGCTGCAAGCAGTTCTCGGCGGGTATTGGATAAGAAGTCGTGCAGGCTTTCCGCTGAAGCTCGCAGGCCCGAGCGAGACGATGCGGCTCGTTCTGCTCGTCGCTCCGCTGACCTGTCTTGTCGGTGCGACCTTCGGAACGAGCGCGCTTTTTGCGACCGGGGTCGTGGCGCAGAGCAGTCTGTTGAGCTTCTGGCTGCACTGGTGGGCAGGCGACACGGGCGGTGTGCTGCTTATCGTCCCGCTCCTGTTGCTCGCGCCCTGGAACCACGGAACGGTGCGGTGGCGGGGAGAGGCAATTTCGCCTTTCTCGACGCTCGCATTCATCGCCATCCTGATCCTGCTATGCGCGACACTGGCGGCGTGGCGACTGAATATGCAGGCGGCTTTCGAACGCAGCCAGGCGTCTTTCGAATCGCTGGCGACCGACAGCGAGCAGGCACTCGATCATCGTCTGCAGTCCTACCGGCAGGCGCTCGACGGCGGCGCGGCGCTTTTCGAGGTATCCGACGGGGTCACGCTGGGGAAATGGCAAGTCTACACCTCGGTTCTCGACCTGGCACAAACACTTCCCGGCATCAGTGGTATCGGGTTCATCGAACCCGTTCGCGCGGGTGACGAACCGGCCTTCCTCGAAAGCCTCGCTGCGAGGGGGCTGGACGATTTCGACATTCGTCCACTGACCGACCGGGGCGAGAAATTCGTTATCGTTGCCATCGAGCCAAAAGCGGACAACCTCGCTGCCGTCGGCCTCGACATTGCGTTCGAGGAAAATCGCAGAAATGCGGCAAGCAACGCGCGCGACACCGGGCGGGCCACGATTACGAAGCGCATTCTTCTCGTTCAAGACGAGACGGAAAGCCCCGGATTTCTCTTGCTGCGCCCCTTCTACAAAGCGGGAATGCCGACAACTACCGTAGAGGAACGCCGTGCGGCTTTCGAGGGGTGGATCTATGCTCCCTTCATCGGCCCGCGTTTCATGACCGGCCTGACGCCCAGTCAGGGAGAACTGTTCGAAATCTCTGTCTATGACGGAGCGCGGCCCGATCCTGACAATCTGATTTTCAGCAGTTCCGAAGCAGGCGGCGGCCAAGCGTCTCCCGACTTTACGGTCGAGCGCACGTTCAAGGTGATGGAGCAGACCTGGACCGTCGTGTGGACCAGCACGCCGGCGTTCGAACGTGGGATGGTGACGAGTGCGGCCAACCTCATACTGGTTTCCGGCCTGATGTTGACGATCATCTTTGCCGCACTTCTGCTCGGCGGCTCACGTCGCGAAGCCTATGTCAGGACGCAAGTCGACCAACGCACTCGCGAGCTTGAGGAGACCGTGGCCGCGCTTGGTGAAAGCGAACGGCGATTCGGCGATCTCGCCGGCCTCTCTCCGGCAGGCATCTTCCGCACCGATCCATACGGTTTCTGCACCTATGTCAACGAAGCCTGGCTCGGCGAAACAGGACTGAGTGCGTCGCAGGCGATGGGGGCTGGCTGGCTCGATGCGGTGCATCCCGATCACCGGCAGGCTGTAAAGCAGGAATGGCTCGCGATTGTCGCAGCGGAAAAGCGTTGGCGTAGCGAACTGCAATTCGTGAATTCGGATGGCACGCCGAGGTGGATCGACCTGATCGCGGCGCCGCGGATCGCCTCCGATGGCGAGATGCAGGGCTTCATCGGTGTCGCGATCGACGTCACCGAACAAAAACTGGCGGTCGATGCGCTGAAGGAAAGCGAAAAGCGGTTCCAGTCGCTCGCGAGTTCTTCGCCAGCAGGCATTTTCCGCACGGATGCGGACGGGGTCCTCAATTACGTCAACCCCGCGTGGTCCTTGATGGCAGGCCTTCCCGAGCAGGAAGCACTCGGGGCTGGCTGGAGCAAGGCCGTCTATCCAGACGATCTTGACGGGCTTGCGCAGGCATGGGCTGCAGCGGTCGAGAAAGGCGAACCATTCCGCGGCGAGTTCCGCTGGCTTCATCAGGACGGTTCGATCGTCTGGTGCGATGCCGTGGCCCAACCCGTTTCGGACGACGAAGGAATTGTAAGCGGCTATATCGGCGTCGTGATCGACGTCAGCGACCGCAAGCGCTTCGAGAAAGAAATCGCCGAGCGTGACAATCAGCTGGCACTGTTGGCGGAAAACGCAACAGACGCCGTGTTCCGCGTCGCGCTCGACGGGACGTGTCTTTATGCTTCTCCGTCGGCGCAAGACGTGCTTGGCGCGCCTAGCGAGAATTTGATCGGCACCAATGCCCTCGATGGCTTGCACCCGGACGACGAGGAACGCGTGGCGTCCTTGTTCGACAAGCTGCGATCGGGACGAATCGAGCAGATCGTAGTGGCCTACCGGTGGCGATTGACGGACGAGGAGGAATATCGCTGGCTTGAGGCCAATGCGGGCCTGGTCAAGGAGGACGAGAGCGATGCGGCGAAAGAAGTTTCGGTCTCCATCCGCGACATCGGCGACCGTAAGAAAATGGAGCTGGATCTCGTCGCCGCCCGCCAGACGGCAGAAACCGCAGCAGCGGCCAAGGCCACCTTCCTCGCCAATATGAGTCACGAAATTCGCACGCCGATGAATGGAGTGGTCGGCTTCACCGAATTGCTGCTGGCTGGCGAACTGTCGCCTGACCAACGCGAGAAAGCGCAGCTCATCGGCGAATCTGGCCGTGCGATGATGCAGATCCTCAACGATATTCTCGATATTTCCAAGATCGATGCCGGCCAGATGAAGATCGTCCGCGAACCGATCGACCTGCGTCACAAACTCAACTCGGCCATTAAGCTGCTTGAGCCTTCTGCCCTCCAGAAGGGTCTCGATTTCGAACTCGTGGTTGCAGACGACGTGCCCTCGAGGGTGATGGCCGATCCGCTCAGGCTGCGGCAGATCCTTACCAATCTGGTCGGCAATGCGATCAAATTCACTTCGGACGGGATGGTCAGGTGCCGTGTCTCGGTCGAGCCGGGGCTGAATGATCAGGATACGCTGTGTATTGCAGTTGAGGATTCAGGGATCGGCATACCTGCGGACCGGCTCGAAGCCATTTTTCGCGAATTCAGCCAGGCCGATGAATCCACCGCTCGCATATTCGGCGGGACAGGACTTGGCCTCACGATCAGCAACGAGCTGGCGAAGATGATGGACGGCGAATTGGTGGTCAGCAGCGAGCAGGGCCATGGTTCGGTATTCACCCTGCGGCTCCCGCTGCTGCGGGCCGAGGCCACTCAGGTGGCATTGGACACCGAGCTATCCGGCGAGCGGGAACTGGCTTTCGCCAGGCCGCCGCGCATTCTTGTGGCGGAAGACCATGACATCAACCAGGCGCTCATCCTTTCGATGGCCAGCCGCATCGGGCTCGCATTCGACATTGCCGCAAATGGTGAGGAAACGGTGCGGATAGTGACGGATGCGCGAGAAGCCGGCAAGCCTTACGATCTGGTCCTAATGGACGTCCAGATGCCTATCATGGACGGTCTGGAAGCCACGCGGTCGTTGCGTGAAGCCGGCATCAGCGGGAAGGAAATGCCGATCCTGGCACAGACCGCGAATGCCTATAGCGACGACGTCGAGCGGTGCCTTGCCGCCGGAATGCAGGGTCATCTGGCCAAGCCGATCCGTATGCGCAGCTTGAAAGCCGCCATCAAGGAGTGGCTGCCGGAAGAAATCTTCAGCGACTCAAACGCCACATCGGCGAAGATAACTCCGCCCGATCCGGGAGAGGCATTGGCAAAACGGTATGCCGAGCGGCGCGACAAGACTCTGGATGCACTCCATGGGCTGGATGCGACGAGCGCGATCGACCGGGGCGAAGTCGAAGCGGTCGCAATGATGCTGCATCAATTGGCGGGCTCGGCAGGAATGTTCGGCGAGGCGGAGCTAGGCGAAGCCGCAAGGGCGCAGCAGAAAGCCATGCTCGAGGCTGAGGGAGATGCCATCAGCGATGCCGTTCGCAAGGCCCAGCAGGCTTTCTCGGCGTTGAGATGATGAATACTGCCCGCGACCTCTCGCGCGCCAACACTTCAGCCGTTGAAGCCCACACGTGGCACGGCCGACCAGCCCTTCTCGCCGCGGAAGTAACGCTTTATGCCGATGAGGCGGAATACCAGATTGACCTGTCGGTATCCGAAGTTCTCGACCACCGCCGCAACCGCGATACGCGCAAGATCGCGCGCGTTCGGAGTACGGCGAAGCTGCGTTTCTTCCAGCGCGAGGGTCCCGACACTCAGCCCTGTGCCGAATACGAAAGTGAGAAACAGATAGGCCAGCGCCGCTTCGCCTGACAGGACACCGAGCAGGTAAGCAGCGGGGAATACGATGTAGCCGATAAGTTCGGCTGGTGGCCCCAATACGTCCTCCAGCACGATCTGTGGCATCATCAGTATTCCGATACGTCCGTAGCGCGGGTTGAACAGCATCGACCGGTGGCGGTTGAGCGTCTCGAGCGCCCCCTGCTGCCAACGGGCCCGCTGGTTGCGTAACCCGCCCAGGGTCGCCGGGGCTTCGGTCCAGCACACGATCTCGGGCACAAAGTCGAACGAGTACGGAACCTGCTTGTCCCGCAGATAGCGATGGAGGTGAATCATGAGTTCCAGATCTTCGCCAATCGTATCATGATGATAGCCGCCAATCTCCACGAGCACATCGCGCCGGAAAAGGCCGAACGCACCTGAAATCAGCGTCAGCGCATCGAAGTGCGCGTTCGCGACCCGAGCGGTCAGAAACGCGCGCAGATACTCGACCACCTGGAAGCGCGGAATCCACGCCTTGGGCACGCCGATCTTGCGCAGCGAGCCGCCCTTGACGTCGCAGCCGTTCGCAATCCGGATCGCACCGCCTACCGCGACAAGCGAACCGTCATCACTCAGAAAAGGTTCGGCAGAGCGCAGCAGGCCATCCGGTTCGATGATGGAATCGGCGTCGATGATGCAAACCAGCGGCGTTCTGGCAAAGCCCAACCCTGCATTGACCGCATCGGCTTTGCGTCCGTTTTCCTTGTCGATCACGATCAGGTTCGGATGCGTCGTTGAGCGGTACGTCCCGACAATCTTCGTGACCTGCAGTTCTGCCACTTGCGGGAGATTGGCAGGTTTCATCGCAAACGCCCGGATAAGAATATCCAGCGTCGCGTCGGTAGAGCCGTCGTTTATGACGATCACTTCATGTTCCGGGTATTCGAGGCCCAGCAGAGCTCTGACACTCTCGATGATCGACAATTCTTCATTATAAGCAGGTGCGAGGACCGAGATGGGCGGCGCCACATCGGAATAGCGGGCCCAAAGATCGATCGAGCGGGCCGCAGGCGGAACTCGGGTCTTGAAAACATACGCCGCGACGATCAGCTGCACCACGCTCACCAGATTGCGCAAAGCCACGATGAGAAAACACCCCCAAGCGAGCCACAAGACCACCGACGACAAGGTGATAGCCCAAGGATCGGACATCAGCTCGCCTCCGTGCGAGAGGTGATCGGGGTTAATTTTCTCAGCGCCTCTTCGACGTGCATCCGCACCCAGCTGGAAGTATCGCTTTCGAGCTCTCGCAACCGATCGATCGCGCGGACAAGGCCCAGGGCTCCGCATACCTGCGCCGCCGAAGCACGAACGCGCGGTTCACGATCTCCCAATCGCTCGATAACCCACTCGCCCCTTCCTGCATGACCCAGGCGGCCCACGGCGAGTAGTGCGGCCTCGCGCACGGCGAGGTCTTCATCGCGGCTGGCCTCTACCAGCTTGTCCACCATTTCGAGCTTCCCGCTCCAGCCAAGCGCGTCGAGGAGAACAACGCGCAGGTCCACCGGAAGATCTGTCGCGAGCAAGTGTGCGAATTGCGCCGCATCGCGCGGTGCAATTGAACGCAAAATAGCCTTGTGGAGTGGCAAGGGTTTGAGGCTTCTCAGCTCGAGCAGCGAAATCGTATCGCGCACCGACGGCAGGCGACCGAGGCTCGCGAGCGCGCCGGCGGCTTCGACACGGATTTCCGGCACCGGATCGTTCGCCATCACCCCGGTGAGAGAGGCAACGCACTGATGGCTTCCAAACTGTTCCAGCACCCGGATCGCGCTCCGGCGAGTGGCGGTATTCCGACTCTTTACACGGGTAAGCGCCGTTTGAAACAGGCCGTCGGCCTCGGCAATATCGAGCAAGCGCTCTTTGTCTCCACCTCGGAGCAGATGGAGCAGATGCGACACCGACTGAAGGCGCAAAGCAGGTGACCAGGCTCTGGGTGCCACGTCCACCGAGGCCTCCGTATTGACCTCGGTTGCGCGTGCCAGATAGTGTCTGGTGATCTCGCGCTGGACCGTCTTCAGGCGACTGGCCATCCTCTCGGTACGCCAGCGCCCAAAAAGCAGCCACGCCATGTAAAGGCACATGCCAAGCGCGATCGCTGTAGAGAAAAAGATGATCGCCTGGACCATCTAGCCACCAAACCGCCAACTCAAACCAAGCGCCATCCCTTTACGCGTATAGCTCTGCCGTCGCTCTTCGTATTCTCCGACCAGCGTTAGGGCCAATCGCTGGGTAAGTGGCAGGGCAACCCCACCGAACACGCCTCGGACCTGTCGCGTAATGCCCGCTTCGGTATCCGGATAGACCGCCGCGCCGGCAAATAGCGACGGGCCTGTCGCAAGCCGGTAATCGGCTCGCACGGTCGCACCAATTCTGGCATCGTCCCGCTCTTGGAAAAGTACGATCGCGCGCGCGGTCAGGTCGAGATCGCCGGTTGGAGAAACGCGTAGCGCAGGCTGAAGCGACGTGACCGAAGTTGCCGCATATTCCGAATGGCGCACATCCAGCAGGGCCGTAACATTGTCCCCCAGCGTTAGCGCACCCCCGGCAGACACGCTCCATTCTTCACGGAAATCGGCAGATGGCGTGACCGCTCCCGCCAGATAGATCGTGCCTCCTCCGACCCGGTGGTCCATCCGCAAAGCCAGTCGTGTATCCGAGCCGGCGCGCACCTCGTGCTGGACAGATAGGGCCAGCGTGTTTGCGCCAACCTGTCCGAAGGCATCCATGCCGAGGGACTTCCAGGTATTGCTGGTACCACTTTCGAGTTCGATGCGCGACGCCCCAACCGCCAGCCCCACGCCAAAGCGTCGCGGTGGTTGCAACGTGCTGTCGATGGAGCGAAGAACCTGCCCGAGTTCGGGATAGTCTGGATCCTGGGCAGCGACCTCCTCCGCTTGTTGCCGCGCTTCGTGAGGTCGATCAATCCACAAAAGGATACGCGCGCGGGCAAGCCGGATATCGTTGTCTTGCGGAGCAAGCTGCAAGGCGCGATCGATTGTCCTGAGAGCGCCTGGCAGATCCTCGGATGCGGCCTGCGCGCTGGCAAGTCGCCTCAGCAGGTCGGCATCCTCGGGTGCGGTGTCCGACGCTTGTTCGAGAATTTCGACCGCGCGCTCGGGATCGCCCGAGGCCAGCGCTTCGCTGGCCTGCTCGCGAGCATCCTCCTGCGCAAAGGCGGGGGTGGCGTATAATGCCAGTGCGGCGAGGATGGCGGCCCTGCTAGCCATCGGACGAGGCCGCAGACGCAAGCAGCTTCTCCACCCGGGCAAGCAACTCTTCCGGAATGAATGGCTTGGTCATGTATTCGCTGGCGCCGCCTCGTAGCGCACCGACGATGTCCTCTTGGCCATTGCGTGCTGTCAGCATGAGTACGGGAATTTTCGCAAACCGTTCTTCAGCCCTTAGGGTGCGCAGGACTTCGGGGCCGGACAAGATCGGCATCATGGAATCCAGCACGATCAGATCGGGTGTGCGGGCTCGCGTCTGCTCCAGTGCGGCCTCGCCGTCTTCGGCGATCTGAACCTCGTGACCAGACCCTTCGAGCCGGAACTGTACCAGTTCGGCCAGGATGTCGTCGTCGTCCGCGACCAGTATGTAAGCCATGATTTTCCTCGTGTTACGATGCATTTTAGATGGCGATTAGAAACAAGCGGTTAAGGCTTCCATGCGACTGTTATCCCGCAGGAGATTGACGGTATCGACAGCCCTAAACCCGATTCCGGGTCGTCGACTGAAAATGCGCACCTGCTGCAAGCTCGACGGCGGCGCAATCCGGCGCTTTACCGGAGCAGGACATTGCCTCGGCGACGAATAGGCGCAATGCTGTAGGTCCCGATACGGAGATTGCCGATGGTCGGAGAAATGGCTGATCTTCCAGCCGAAATGCAGATAGACCTGTTGTCTCGCCGTCTTGCACGCGCTGAAAGGGCGCTCGAGGACGCCGAGACGATGCTCGACAAGCGCATGCGCGAGCTCAGCCGCGCCAATGTGGAGCTGCGCGAGCGCGAAGGCGAGCTTGTGGAGCGGCTCGATATCGAAAATCAGCAGCTCCTGAGTGCGCAGCGCCTCGCAGAGTTGGCGACGATCTACGTCGAGCCGGATCGCCATTTCACTGCGTCGGCCAGCTTCGCGGTACTCCTGGGCTATCCCGAGGGGACGATCGTCAGCAAGAAGCGGCTGGGGCAAGCGATCCATCCGCTGGACCGCGAGCGTTTCAGGGCTGTCGCGAAAAACGCTTTTGCCTCGCTGGAGCCGGACAGGGATCACTCCTTCCAGCACCGCATCCGGCGTCCGGATGGGGAGGTGCGCTGGCTCGATTGGCACGTCCGGCGAGAGAGTGCCGGCGCCGAAGACCAGTTCGTGGTTTTTGCCACGGTGCGAGATGTGACGGAAAGCCGGATCAATGCCCGCCGCGTTCGGGCTCTGCAATTGCGCGCCGAGCGTCGCGTGAAAGAACTCGACCGACTTACCGACGCGCTGCGCCAGGCTCAGGCGGAGACAGCGGTCGCTCTGGATAGGCGGAACCGCTTCATCTCCGAGATGGCTCACCGCGTTCGCACTCCGATGGGCGGGCTGACCGGCGCCATGGAATTGCTTGTGCAACGATATCCCGGCGACGAGCTGGCCAAGAGGGGACTGGAGGCGGCGGACAGTCTGGCGGCGATCGCCGACCAGCTGATTACGATGGCGGACGAAACCGGGACAAGGAAGACAGAAGACTGTCTGGTTCCGCCCAGCCTTCCACCCGGCGAAGTCGCTGCGCTCCGCGCGGCGGACGGCAAAGCCCCAAGGATACTGCTGGCCGAGGACACCGAGAGCAATGCTTTCGTCATCACCCAGCTCGTCGAGATGCTGGGAGGAGAGGTCACTGCGGTCACCAATGGGCGCGACGCGGTCGATGCCGTCCGTGATGGCCACTTCGACGCGGTGCTGATGGATGTGATGATGCCGATCATGAGCGGCGAAGAGGCAACCCTCGCCATCAGGGCGCTGCCCGGTCCGGAAGCACGAGTTCCGATCGTGGGCATCAGCGCTCACAGTCTGCAGGCCGAACGGGAGAGCTTGCTGACTGCGGGAATGTCGCAATGCCTCGTCAAACCGATCAGGCGCGATGCGCTCAATGCCGCCTTGCGCGCCGCTTTGGCTGCCGACGGAGCGGAGGAAGGGGAAATGTTCGATCTCGAGGTCTTCCTCGAAGCATTCCTGGTCCTGCCGGAATCCTTCCGTGAAAAAATGCTCGAAGCGTTTCGAAAGGATCTTCGCACGAACGGCGAAGAACTGGCCAATGCGATCATGGCCGGCGATGATAAACGGACGGGCCGGCTTGCACACAGTCTCAAGGGTATCTGCCTCAACGTGGGCGCTGTCGCGATGGTGGATCAGCTCGCCCAGATTCGAAACGCCCCGGTCGATCAGCGCGAGAGCATGCTCGCCCCTTTGAGGGAGAAGATCGCCGCAAGCCTGATGGCCTGCGACGACCTTTATGGTGAGCACGTGGCGCATGCTCAGTAAGCCCCCCGTCCCGAAGCGACGGCCGGAACCGTACGCAGCAGCAGCGAAAGATCGGTCAGGAAGCCACGCTGGCGCAGATAGGCGCAATCCATCGCCACTTGGCGCTTGAACGGAATCTCGGCGCGTCCGCTCACCTGCCAGATGCAGGTGATGCCCGGCTTGCCACCCAGCCGCCGCCAGCTCTGCCCAACATAGGTCGCTACCTCGGAGGGCAGCGCGGGGCGCGGGCCAACCAGCGACATCTCGCCCGTCAGCACGTTGATGAGCTGCGGCAATTCGTCGATCGAGGTGCGCCGGATAAACCGCCCCACTCGGGTGATGCGCGGGTCCTCTTTCATCTTAAAGCATGTCCCGTCGCGCTCCGAATGGGCGAGCAGGGCTGCGCGCCGCGCTTCGGCATCGTTGTACATTGAGCGAAACTTGATCATGCTGAAGTTGCGTCCGCGCTCACCAATACGGGTTTGGCGAAAAAAGACAGGGCCGCGATCCTCGATCTTGATTGCAAGGGCCACTGCGAGAAACACCGGGAAGAGGGCAACAAGCGCCATCAACGCTATCGTCATGTCGATCGCACGCTTGTTCATCGCGGATGCTTTGTCGAGCAGACCACCGGACTCCAACGCGTGCTGGGCGGCGTGGGCCATGAAGACCCCATTTCCCACGATATAACGCTTGGCGAGGCGACGGGGCTCCATTGCCAGGCGCCACGCCCACTCGCAGCCTATGGCGCGAACCATCCTTGGCGCGCGGGGGATACGGCCCGAATAATAGTCGAACAGGCCACCGACCCCGAGGATCACGGGTATGTCGATGCGATGGCGATTCTCGGCGATCCACTTCTCCTGTAGCGGAACGCCGAAACCGACGAACAGGATCGACGCACCGGAGCGATTGATGCGCTCGATCAGTGCGTTTTCCTCCTCAGCATCAAAATATCCGTGCCAGGTTCCCGCAATATCGATCTGCGGAAAGCTGCGCGCGGCCCATGCTGCAGCGCCGTCCGCCACCCCATGTTCGCCGCCCAGCAGGAAGATCGCCTGGCCGCTGTATTCCGCGAATTCGCAGATGTGCGGAAACAGATCGGTACCGTTGAGATTCTCGCCCAGCTTGACGCCGGCCATGCGTGCAGCAAGCGACATGCCGCTGCCATCGGGCAGGATGCGGTCGCTGGTGGCGAGTGCCCGACGATATTCGTCATCCTTGGAAAGAGTGTTCACGCAATGCGCGTTGACGAAGTTCACGACCGTCGATTGCTTACGGGCGGCGCGTGACACGATCTCGCGTGCCGTATCTTCCAAGGTGCCTTTGACGAGGGTCTGGCCGAACAGTTCGACGGTCGGCTGCGCCTCGGCGGCGTTGATGCGCTGCATGAACGCAGCGAAATCGTAGCTGGTGAATTCGCTTGTCGGATTATGTTTCATGAGGCCTTCCTTCTTTTGGGCAGCCTCCACTCAGCAAATGCCGTGCCAAATTTATAAAACGCAATATTTACAAGCTCTTGAGCCATACGTTGATCGTCAGCCCCAGCGTTATCGGACCACGTTTCGCAACTTGCGTGAGCCCGTTTTCGCAGATCGCCATGCATAGCGTTGCATAATGCGAAAATGCGATGCTCGCATGGCCGGCGAGGACACTCAGACCGTCGGAAAGCGCAGAAATCAGGGATTGGCACGGTATTTGAAATGATTGCGGGGAACCCATTCGAGGACCCGCATTCAATGTTTGCACGTACAATCTTCAACCGGCTGCCCGCAGGCATCGCGCCGATTGCCAAAGGCCTGGTCGCCTATGGCTCGGCCGAGGCGGCGACCCGGGTCGTGCGCATCCTCGCGATCCTCGTGATTGCGCGGCGCACGTCGCCCGAACTGCTCGGCACGGCGGCGCTGGCGCTGACGCTGTTCGAACTGATCCGCGTGCTCGCCAATGCCGGTATCGGCCAGCGCATCATCGCCGCGACCGACGAAGAACTGCCCGCGCTGTGCAATACGGCTGCGCGCCTGTTCTGGGCCGTTTGCCTGGCCGTGGCGAGCGTGCAGCTGGCCGCAGCTTCCGTGCTGTTCCTGATCTGGAACCTCTCCGAAGCGGCGCTGATGCTGGCCGTGCTCTCGGGCGTCTATGTCTGCATGCCTCCTGCGCTGGTGCAGGTTTTCCTGCTGATGCGCGACGGACGCCTGACGACCACGGCGAGGATCGCCGCAACACAGGCCATGGCGGATCACTGCCTGACGCTTGCGCTGGTCGTCGTTTGGCCGAGCGCATGGGCGATCGTGCTGCCGAAACTGCTGACGGCACCGCTGTGGACCGTGCTGACGCGCCGCGCCCGAAAGTGGTCGGCCAACCCCGCCTCCGGGTATGCGCCGGTGCGCGAATTCGCTGCCTATGGCCCCGCCATTCTCGGGTCGGAGCTGATCGCCGCGCTGCGCATCCACGCCGACAAGCTGGTCATCGGCGCTCTGCTGGGGAGCGAAGCGCTGGGCCTGTACTACTTCGCCTTCAATGCCGGGCTGGGCATCACCTTGTCATTCGTCGCGGCCTGCAACACGGTGGTCTTCCCTTTGCTGTGCAAGCAGGCTGGAGACGACGACCGCGCCCGACTGTTTCGCCAGTCCTTCGTTCTGGGTCTGGTGCTGCTGGCCCCGGTCGTCGCCGCGCAGGCGCTGCTGGCACCGTTCTACGTCCCGCTGGTGTTCGGCGCAGAGTGGATCGACGCCGCCCCCTACATCGCGTTGCTCTCGCTCGCCGCGTTGCCGCTCTATGCCGGATCGCTGATCGGTGCCTGGCTGCGCGCCCGCAAACAGCCCTTCGTCGAAACGCGCCTGGCGCTGGCCGCCACGGCAACTGGTCTCGCCGGGCTTGCCGCAGGCTCGACCCACTCGCTTGCCGCAGCTTGCGCTGCCTACGCAGCCGGCCTCGCACTGGTGATGCTGCCCGCGGCCATCGCACAGCTCTTTTCTCCCACCAATCAAACCGTTCCGCTCAGAGGAGAAGTCTGATGATACGTAACCCCCGATTTTCCGTGATCATCCCGGTTCACAATGCCGAACGGACCATCGCGGCAACGCTGGACAGCGTCCTTGCCCAGACATTCACGGATTTCGAGATCATCCTTATCGACGATGGTTCTACCGATGGCAGCATCCGGGCGATGCTCCCCTACGCCGGCAAGGACGAGCGCGTGAAAATGATCGCCAAGAGCCAGGAAGGCGTCTCGGCCACCCGCAATCTCGGAGTCGAACTGGCCCAGGGCGAACTGCTCGCATTCCTCGATGCCGACGACTGCTGGCATTCCAAGAAACTGTTCGAGCATTTCTGCCTGCACATGCGTGAACCAGATATCGACGCGAGCTTTGCGAAGATTGCCTTCCGGTCCGAGCACAGTGACGGCACGCTAGCTCAGCCGATCACCTTTTCGACCGTAGGCGACGGTCCGCTCGATCTCGAAACGATCCTGTCGGAAAATCCCGTCTGCACCACCTCCAACTTCGTGATCCGCCGGACAGCTTTCCATGAGATGGGCGGCTTCCGGTCCGGAATGAATCACGCTGAGGACCAAGAGTTTCTCGCCCGTTTCGTGGACGAAGGGCGCAAGATCGTCGGCCTGAACCACACGCTGGTCGACTATCGCCTGAGCCCCGACGGTCTGTCGTGTGATTACGAGGCCATGCTGGCGGGCTGGCGAGATCTGTCTGCCCAGTTCGCCGGTCGGTTCGACGTACGGCGAGGGGAAGCGATCTTCTGCCGCTACCTCACGCGTCGAATCCTGCGCGCAGGGGGATCCGCCCTGCTCGCCCGCCGCATGGCCTTCCATGGCCTGCGGGCCGACTGGCGCGCCTTCTTTTCCGATGTGCGCCGCGGCGCGCTGACGCTCAGCGCCGCGGTCTGCAGCGCCATGCTGCCCCAGTCAGTGCGCACCAGCATGTTTGCCTGATTTATGATTTTTCGAGGAGACTACCGATGACCAACCCCAAAATGTCCGTCGTGATGCCCGTCTATAATGTCGAGGCGTATGTTGCCGAAGCCATACAGTCCGTTCTTGCGCAAACCTTCACCGACTTTGAACTGATCATCGTCGATGATGGCGGGCAGGACGGCTCGATGGACATCGTGCGCAGCTTCTACGACAAACGTATCCGCATCGTCACCCAGTCCAACCGCGGTCTTGCCGGTGCCCGAAACACCGGCATCGCGGAGGCGCGCGCGCCCTATATCGCGCTGCTCGATTCCGACGATCGGTGGCACCCGGAGAAGCTGCGCTTGCACTATGTGCACCTCGAGGCGGACAAGTCGATCGGCGTCAGTTTCTCGGGCTCGCGGATGATCGATCAGTCGGGCAACAAGTTGGCGGTGGCAATGCGCCCCAAGCTGACCGGCATCCGGACAGAAGACATCTTTCGCCGAAACCCGGTCGGCAATGGCAGCGCTCCGGTCCTCCGCCGTTCTGCTATCGACTTGGCAATGTTCTCCCATCCTGAGGAACCATCGCGCAAGTGCTGGTTCGACGAGGATTTCCGCCAATCCGAAGACATCGATCTGTGGATGCGCCTTTCAGCAGCCCATGGTGTCCGTTTCGAAGGAATTGCAGGCGAGCTGACAAAATACCGTATCGTCCGCGGTGCGCTCTCGGCCAACATCGTGAAGCAATATCTCAGCTGGACCAGAATGCTGGACAAGGCCAAGCTCTACGCGCCAGATCTGGTGGAGCAGCATGGTGATTCGGCGCGCGCCTACCAATTGCGGTACCTGGCCCGTCGCGCTGTTCAGCTTGGCAATGTCGAGCTGGCCGCCGATCTGTTCGGTCAAGCCATTCGCCTCGAACCGCGCATGCTGGTGGCAGAGCCGATCAAGAGCGCTACGACTGCCGGCGCTGTCATGGCGGCCAAAGTGCTGGGCCCCGAACGATTCCGCGCGATTTCCCAAATCTATCTGAAGGACGCCGCGGCATGATCGACGTGGTCCATCTGCTCGACGATTTCGCATTTGGCGGAGTGACGCGGGCTCTTACCGTGTTCGACCACCCCGATTTGACCGAGCATGCACGCTCGCGAACCGTAGCCATCGGGAAGGACCGTCTGGCCGAGAGCTTCGATGCGGATCTTTTGGTCACGCATGTCCCGCCCTGCTGGTCGCGGCTCGGGTTTCTCCTTTCGCTGCGCCTGCGCAATCGCGATGCTCGGCTCGTCCATGTCGAGCATAGCTATACCGAGGGGTTTGTCCGCGAGGGCGTGCCGTCTCCGGGCAGGTTCACGGCGCTGCTGCGCCTCGCCTATTCGCTGTACGACGAAATTGTCTGCGTTTCGCACGCGCAGCGCGACTGGCTTGCCGGGGACATCGGCATCCCCGAAGCCAAGTTGCGCGTCATCCATCCGTGGTGCGGGAGGGAGGATCTGTTCTCGCTCCGGTCGATTTCAAGCGACTACGAGCGGCCCCTGAGCCTCGTGGCATATGGACGCTTCGCCAAGGAGAAGAACTTCGTGCAGCTGATCGAGGCGGTTCGCATGTTCCCGCCGGCCGAGATCGAACTGCAGCTGATCGGAGACGGGCCCGAGATGGCCGCCATGCGCGAAGCTGCGGCTGGCGCGCCGAACATTGTGTTCAGGGGCCGGATCGACGATCCCACGCAATTCCTGGGCGACTGCGATGCCGTGGTCGTGCCGTCGCGCTATGAGGCGTTCGGCCTCGTCGCGACCGAGGCCCGTATGGCGGCCCGGCCCATTCTGGTCGCGGATGTAGATGGACTGCCCGAACAGGTAGGCGAGGGTGGCCTGGTGCGACCCATGCGCACGCCGGACGAGATCGCCACAGCGATTGGCGATGTCCGCACGTCGCCGTTTGGCGAGATGGGCCTCTCGGGGCGGCGGGCGGTGGTAGGGCAAGCACGCGAAATATTGGCGGGTTGGAAGGATGTATTCGTCGCCGCCGGAAGTAGGACGGCGGACGAAAAAATCATCCCGTTTGTGCGAAAGGCTGCCTGAAGCGAGCTACGGCCCCCTATCGGCCTCGCTCTCGCCGCCCTGCTGCAATTCGCGGCAGGGTGGCCTTTTCCGTCTGTGCGACTGAACACCTCGCGTGGTCTCTATAATGCAAGAGTGGCGTCGCAACCTTTCAGAGGAGACAGGCCGCATGCTCATCTTAAGGTTTCCGCCAAGCTCCACCTATGGTACTTTTGGCTTTTAAAAGAATGATATGGCAATGGGCGTCATCTCGCGTCCCAGACGAAGGCATTAGTTATGGCACGAATAATCCTGGCCGAAGATGATGACATTGTCGGCGAACTGGTGGTGAACCATCTGATGGACGCCGGACATGCCGTAGGCTGGCTGCAGAATGGTGACGAGGCGCTGTCCGTCATCCGGCGCAAAATCCCCGATCTGGTCATACTGGACCACCATATGCCCGAACGATCCGGCCGTGATGTCCTGCGGGAAATGCGCAAGGAAGAAGACCTGGTGTTGGTCCCGGTCCTGATGCTGACCGCCATGTCGGGCAAAACGGATGAGGACATCGCCTTTTACGAAGGAGCGGATGACTTCATGACCAAGCCATTCAGCCCTCGAGACCTGGAAGCGCGGGTCGAAGCATTGCTTAAGAAATCGAGACGAGTGCTTTCGCAAGCGCTCGCGGGCCGTGATTGAGGCAAGGGCTCTTTGCCGAGGTAACATCGCGCCAGTCCAGTTTCCCCGCGCGGCACCCGCCAGCTATGGATTGGCCAATTAGCGCACTCGCAAAGCGCTTCTCCTCGCGTTCAGCGATTTGGACGCATTAAGCTAGCTATGGATCGTCTGCGTAGCCGGTACATCCAGCGCGCTAATCGCTTTGTCGGAAATACGCCCGGCGCTTCGGTATTTCCAGCAGGCAGTCAGCTTTACGCGGGTTCTGCCTGGGGAAACTGCGTCAACTCACGCTCGTCCGCAGGTTCGCGCATCGCCAATACCTTGCCTACCAGAACCAGTGCGGGCCAATAGAGGTAGGCGAGGATCTCCAGATTCTCGCCAAAGCTATAGAGTACCATGACGAACACCATCGACAGCGCGACACGTTCGACCCTTCCGTGTCGTGCGCGCCATGACAGAACCAGCAGCGTGATGAACAGCGGCACAGCCAAGGCGATCGCACCGGCCAAGCCTTTTACGAACAGTAGACCGTACCAGCTGTGATGGCTGCCAATCGGCATGTATTCGACCAGATGAGGCCCGTTTTCGACGATGCCGTGGCCGAACCAATAGGCCTCTGCCTGCCAGCGCTCCATGGCGATCCGGCCCAGAGCCGCCCGCACCCGGCTGGAATCTGCACGCGCGGCGGAGAAATCGTTCATCAGCGCCTCGCCGAACTCGAGCAGCGAAGGTCCGAATATCCCGAGCAGCACCATAGCCGGCGCGGCAAGATACCACATCCACGCACGATCCATGCGGCCGAGGCACCAGACGATCGGCGCGATCACCGCCAGCGCGACCAGCGCGAGCCTCGATTGCGAGAGGATGGCGAGGGCCAACCCGGCTATGATCCCCACGGTTCGCCATCCCGCGCTTTTCTCGCGCGCGGAGAGCAGTACGAAGATCACCGCGATCATCCCTGCCGCTGGAGACCATGGAGCGAAGAATTGCCAGCGCGGCGTGCCCACGCCTGGTTCGATCGTGTAAAGAGTGGTGGCGAAATACTCGGGTCCCGGGCCACCGACAACCTTGAGGGGCGAGACCCACAGCGTTTCGGGCAAGCCGATAAAGGGGGCGAGCAGGAACAACGGCAACAGCATCAGCGTCTGCGCGCCCAGTTTGCACACCGCGCGATAGATCACTTCCTCGCGCACCTGCAATAGCGCGCCAGCTAGCGGGAAAAGCGCGATCAGGGCCCAGCCCTTGGCCCAGCCGATCGAAGACTTGATCGTCTTGGCCGTGCCCAGATCGAAATTCGCGTGGCCTGCCCACAGGATCAGCAACATCGCCGCCATGCCCAGCAACCACAGCCAGATCGTCACCGGCAATCGGGCGAAGCGCTCGCTGACCGTGGTATCGACATAGGCCAGCCAGCACGCCATCAGCGCGAGCGTCCAGCCGATCACCGGTCCGGCGATATACAGTCCACCCACCAGCCAGAGCAGCCAGGTGGACTGTATCGCGACCGAGATCAGGCGTTCGGCAGGAGTTTGCGGATGATCGGTTGGCGCAGCCACAGCAGCAGGAACCCAAAGAGGACAAAGATACTGGCGCCAAGGGCCCCAGCGACGGCAATGATCGGCGATGGTGCCGAGCGACCGCGAGGAAGCGACGGCGCTTCCAGCGTCTGCACGAGCGGGTAGGAGGCAAACGGATCGGCCTTGTTCGTGTCGAGCCGGGCCAATGCCGAACTGAACACCGCTTCGGCCACGCGCAGGTCACGCACCAGCCCTGCAAGCGTCGACGCCTGAGCGACAAGTTCGTCGCTCCGTCCCGATTCTTGCGAGATCTGGCGGCGCAACTCGGCCAGCGCAGCCTGGTTGCCGGCATGCATGCTGTCGCGATTGGTCAGCGTTTCGAACAGGCGCTCGCGCGTGTCGGATACAGCGAGATCGGAGAAAGCGAGTACGTCTTTGTTGGCAGCGCCCGTAAGGCGTGCGCCACGGCGGACCAGCGCGTCGCGCAGTTCGGTGCGCTCTGCACCGAGCCGCTCCATCGAACCGTGCGCCGACCCGAGCGTGCCGCCCCGCTGCGTCTCTTCGCCCACCGTCTCGGCGTAGCGCGTGAGCAGCTGCGAGAAGACCGGATCGGCCTTCAGCTGCATCGCCAGGCGGGCCTGCGGAATGGTGATCTGCAACGAGGATGCCAGACGACCGGCAGTACCCCCGCTTTCCGCAACGAGCACGCGCCGGTCGCGTTCTGCGGCCTTCATCTGGTCGAGACCTGAGACCCGCCCGGCAAATTGGTCGAGCGAGACGAGCCCGGTTTCGCCCTGGAATTGCAGCAGGGCGGCCTGCGCGGCATCGACTTTTTGCTCCAGCTCCGCGATTCGGTTCGCGTCCGCCTTTTCGCGGGTCGCGGCTTCGTCCTCGCGCAGAATGTCGAGAGCGGCCTTGAATGCCACCTGTACCTTTTTCATCCGATGGCGCGCCTGCTCGGGCGAGGCACCGGGAATGGTCAGTTCGATGAGGTTGGTCTGGTCGATCAGCTTGACCTGCGGTGCGGGAAAGGCGTCTTCGTCCTCGCCCGCCCGATGCGCCGCATCGCGCAACACAATATCGGAGGTGATCAACCGCTTGTAGTTTTCCGTCGGGCTCAGCGTGGTGCTGGAGAACGCGGAAGCCGAATTGACGGTTGCCTGGCCGATCGATTCCAGATTGACCGAGCCGCCCACTCCCGAGCCGGGTAGGATCAGCGTCATCCGGCTGTCGAAGCGGTCCGGCACCAGCGCGAGATAGGCGATGGTGACGATCCAGATCGCCGCCAGCGGGATCGCCATGGTGACGATGTAACGGCGATAGCGGCCGACCGCGGGCATGCCGTCGCGAACGAAGGTCCATACCCGCAGCAACCATCGCGGCGTCGGCTTGTAATAGGGATCGGTGCTGTCCATCATTCGGCTCCACTCAATAGAATGGCCGGCGTAACGCTGCCCGCAACATTGCCGATCGAGCCGATCACTTCGTTCAGGTTCGACAGGCGGCTGTCATAGCAGGCGATCGCATCGTTCGGCATCAGCAGCGGATTGGCCGCATCGCGTCCCGCTCCGCGCACGAGCTTCTCGATGTCGCGTTCCACGACGATGCTCTGGCCATTAAGCGGATTGCGCGAGATCAGCACCGCGCGCCGATCCGACTGCATGTAGGAACCACCCACGCAGTTCATGGCGACGAGCGCCTGCAACAGCCGCGTGCCGTACGGCAGAGAAGTGGTTTCCGCGCCAATCGCGGCTCCCGCATTGTTGTTGGCGCCCTTCGTCAGGTTCGACATAAACACCTTGATCCCCGGAGGGGTGAGCGGGGTCGGCCGCGCCAGCGATGGATCGAAGCAGCCGCGGCTGGGCACGATCACGCGGTCGCCTGCGGCAACCGAGACATCGTTCGCGGTCCAGCCACGCGCCAGGCCTGAAAGGTCCAGCTCGACGTAGGCATCGCCGCGAATGAGGTAGATCCGCTGCACGTCGGCATCGGGCCGCACGCCGCCTGCCGCACGGATCGCGGTGGCTACGCTGCGCGACACGTTGTCGTCGCCGCGCACATCGCCTTCCTTCAGGCCGATCCGGCTTTCCGGCGTCCGCTCCCCGGCACGCACCGCGCCTTCCATGAACACCGCGCCCGATACCGCGACAGGCACGCCCGCCGCTTCGATCAGCGACAGCGACACGGCATTGCGAAGCGGCCGGACCACGCCCGATCGGACCAGCTCGGCGCGGATTGCCTGCTCGGCTTCGGAAACCGAGCGGCCTGCCAGCATCAGCGGCTGGTGGCCGGGCACCACGATGGTGCCGTTGCTCTCGATCACATAGGTGCCGCCAAGCTCGTCCTCATCGCCCAGCAGGCGCAGGCTGAGCCGGTCGCCTTGGGACAGGGGGGAGGTTCTCGCTAGGAATTCCTCGGGACGCGCACGGCGCAGGTTGCTCAGTTCGCGCGGCGCGCGCCAGTCACAGGTCGGGGCGCCGCGCGCAGCAGGCGTGGCCATGACCCAGTCGCCTTCGGGGTGACCGCTGCCGGTCGCCAGGTCCTGACCAGGCAGCCAGGCCGAACCAGAAATATTGGACGGGGCAGGTCCCGACACGCAGGCGCCCAGCGAGGCCGCCATGGCAAGAACGGAAATACGGCGATCAAAATTGAAAGACATCGAAACGGACCCTCCAGTTTGCATTTGGGTCTAGCGTTTCAAGGACCGTGCCAGATCGCGCGCGCCGCGTTTTCCGGAGCCTCCTGACAACCGGCGGCAACATATTCGCAATTTGCGACGGCCGATGTTCGCAATTTGCAAAGGTTTTCGCATTATGCATCGACCAATGCGAAAGATTTGCGGTTTTCCGCGTCTCCAAAACGGCACGCAACTTGCAAGGCGTAGCGAGTCTGCGCGCAAGCGCTGCCCAGTCGAAAAGGAGCCCTTCGTGAAAGGTTTGATATTCTCCGAGCTTATCCGGTTCATGGAAGAACAGCAGGACCCGCTATTTGTGGAACGGGTAATCGCTGCCGCAAAACTGCCGAACGACGCAGCGTTTTCGCGCATCGGCGTTTACCCCACCGCCCATGCTTTGTTGCTCGTGGGGGAGGCATCCAAACTCTCGGGCATTCCGGTTGCCGCCTTGTGCGAGGCTTTCGGCAGTTACCTGTTCGGGCGCTTCACGATTCTCTACCCCGAGATCATGTCATCCTATTCTACCGCCGAGAGCCTGCTCGAACATGTCCGCGGGCACATCCACGAGGATGTGAAAGTGCTCTATCCCGACGCCACCCCGCCCGAAGTGACGGCGACGACCCAGGATGGCGATTGCGTCGTCGAATATCGCTCGCACCGGCCGCTTGCGCATATCGCATGCGGCCTGATCCGCGGATGCCTCGAGCATTTTGGTGACGAGCGAAAGATCGAATGGGTCAACTGCAGCGAGAGTGGTGACGCTGCCACATTCAGGATAGCATCATAATGGCAAATTCGGTTCTGATCGTCGAAGACAGTGCGTCCATCGCACTTGGTTACGCCGCGCAATTGCAAAGCGCCGGGCACGAGGTCGATGTCAGCGAAAATCTGGCCGACGCGAAGGCCGCCCTGCGCGATAACGATTTCGATGTCGTTCTGCTGGACCTGCAATTGCCCGATGGCAATGGCATGGACCTGCTGAGCGGGAACTCGTCTGACAACAAGCCGCCTCCTGCGTTCATCATCGTGACCGCAGACGGCTCTCTGACGCGCGCGATCGATGCGATGCGGCTGGGCGCCTACGATTTTCTCGTCAAACCTGTGGCGGGCGAAAGGTTGCTGACCACTGTGCGCAATGCCGCCGAACGCGGCCGGCCCGCACGCAAGGCACAGGCGGCCAAGTCCAAAGATACGTCGAACGGATATTACGGCTTCATCGGCAAGTCGCCTGCCATGCTGCAGGTTTATGAGGTGATCGAGAGTGTCGCGAGTTCCAAGGCGACTGTTTTCGTCACCGGCGAAAGCGGGACGGGCAAGGAAGTGACCGCAGAAGCGATCCATGCGGCAGGCGCGCGCAGCAGTGGCCCCTTCGTGGCGATCAACTGCGGTGCCATTCCTGAAAGCCTGCTGGAGTCGGAACTGTTCGGCCATGTAAAAGGCGCCTTCACCGGCGCGGTCGAGAACCGGATCGGCGCTGCCAAGGCGGCCGACGGCGGCACGCTGTTTCTCGACGAGATCTGCGAGATGGAGCTCAAGCTGCAGGTCAAGTTGTTGCGCTTCCTGCAAACCGCGACCATCCAGCGCGTCGGGTCGAGCAAGGTCGAGCCGGTCGATGTGCGGATCGTGTGCGCTACCAATCGCGATCCGATCGCCGAAGTCGCGGCTGGCCGGTTCCGAGAGGATCTGTTCTATCGCCTCAACGTCATCCCGCTCGAACTGCCGCCTCTACGAGCGCGCGGCAAAGACGCGCAACTGATCGCCGACCTATTCATGGATCGTTTCGGCAAGGAAGAAGGGCGTGAACTGACCGGACTGAGCGAGGAAAGCCGCGCGACGCTGTACGAGCATCAATGGCCCGGAAATGTCCGCGAACTGCAGAATACCATCCGCCGCGCCGTGGTCGTCGGGTCCGGTCCGACACTGGACTTGGCATTGCCTCGACACACGGGGGCGCTCGCACAGCAGGCAGGCAATGTCAGCAATGCGCGGGCCGCTCTCGCGACGCCGGATCCTGTCGGTGACGACAAACGGACTGCGACGCAGGACAGCTGGGAGGGAATGACGCTCGACCAGATCGAGCGCATGGCAATCCACGCGGCGATCGAGAGATGCAGCGGAAATATCACCAAAGCGGCGAAGGTCCTCGATGTCAGCCCCTCCACACTCTACCGGAAGCTGGAGAAATGGCAGTCGGCAGCCAGTTGAGCGGTAGCTGCTGCCCGATATTGCCTGGAGGGACGGCGGCTGGTGCGCCGATCGTGCGCGGAGGAGCCCCTCGGTCCGGCTTGTTGGAGAAGGAAACCGAGCCCGCGTGCAATTCGGCGATTCGCCCGCAGGCAAAGGTGGCCATCGTTTGATCCTCCGCAAAGAAGGCGGGGTTCACGCTCGCTAGGCTTTGTCCCGAACTGGCAGAATCGGGACAGGCAATGCAGGATTTCGATATCGTCGCCGTGGGCGCCGGGCCCACCGGGCTCGCCTTTGCGCGTGCGCTCGACGGCAGCGGACTTCGGGTCGCACTGATAGAGCGCCAGCCGGCGGAAGTGCTGGCTGCGCCGCCCGTCGACGGACGTGAGATTGCGCTCACCCAGCGCTCGGTCGATACGCTAGAGCGGCTCGGTGCCTGGGACCGGATCGACCCGGCGGAGATTTACCCCCTTCGCGGCGCGCAGGTTTTCAATGGCCGATCGTCACTGGCACTCCATTTTGATCCCGGTGGGGGCCCGCAGGATCGCCTCGGCTGCCTCATATCGAACCATTTGATCCGGCGCAGTCTGTTCGCGGCGATCGAGGGGCAGGAAGGCATCACGCTGCTTGCTGGCGCCGGGGTCGAACAGGTCCATGCCGATCGGTCGGGCGCGCGCATCACGCTCGCCGATGGGCGCACTCTCACCGCCCGGATGCTCGTCGCCGCGGATTCGCGGTTTTCGGCTACGCGCGACCAGCTCGGTATTCCGGCAGAGATAAACCAGCTCGGACGCTCGATGCTCGTCACCCGGCTCGAGCATGAGCATTCCAATCGCGGGATCGCGACCGAGTGGTTCGATTACGGCCAGACGATCGCCATGCTGCCGCTGGGAGAGCACCAATCCTCGGCGGTGCTGACCCTGCCGAGTGATGCGATCGAGCGCATCGCGGATTATGCGCCCGCCATTCTCGCCGCCGAGATCGAGCGGCGCTTCAGCGGCCGCCTCGGTGCGATGCGCTTCGTTTCGGGCCCGCACGTCTATCCGCTCGCCACCACCTATGCCCGCCATTTCGCCAGCGACAGTGCGGCGCTGATCGGCGACGCGGCGGTGGGGATGCACCCGGTCACCGCACACGGCTTCAATCTCGGCCTGCAATCCTCCGCTACGCTCGCCCGGCTTCTTTGCGACGCCGCCGCGAAACACCGCCCGATCGCCACTCTGTTGTTGCTGCGACGCTACGAGGCCCGCCACCGCCTTGCGACCCGCGTGCTGTACAGCGGCACCAATCTGCTCGTCCGGCTCTATACCACCGAGCATCGCCGCGCCCGCTTCGCGCGCCAGGTCGCTCTCGTCGCGGCCGAGCGGCTCTCCCCGATCAATTCCGCAATTACCCGGATGGTGCTGCGGCACTGACCGGCGGGCGACTGCGCATCGCTTCCATCGAAGAGTAACCTGCAATGCCTCCACATCCGCTTCATCCCGGCGCCGAAGACAACGACATGCTGCGCCAGGCGGCCTTGCTGACCCGCGACCTGCATGGCCCCAACCCGCTGATCTATTGGATCGATTGCTTCGGTTCTGCCGCGATCGGCTATGCCGCGCTGCTGGGCGCGATCGCCAGCGGCAATGCCGCGCTCACCGTCGCGCTGGTATTGCTTTCGATCTCGGCGCTGTATCGCGCGGTGCTGTTCATTCACGAGATCACCCATCTCGACCATCGGCTGCTGCCAGGCTTCCGGACGGCCTGGAATGTGGGCGTGGGCGCGACCGTCTTGCTCCCCTCTTTCCTTTACGAGGGCATTCACGCGGTCCACCATTCGCGCGTGCATTACGGGACCGAGCGCGATCCCGAATATCTTCCGCTCGCGCATATGCGCCCGTGGACGCTGCCGCTGTTCACGCTGGCCGCGGTGCTGATGCCGGCCCTGCTGCTCCTGCGCTTCGGCATTCTCGGCCCGCTGTCGTGGGTGATCCCGCCGCTGCGCCGTCTGCTGGTCGAGCGGTTTTCCTCGCTCGAAGTGAACCCGGCCTATCGCCGCCCAGCGCCGGAAGGCGCGTTCGCGCGCCGTTGGGTCGCGCAGGAGGCGGCCGCCAGCGTGGTTGCGATCGCGATCCTCGCCACCGCCGCGCTCGGAATCATGCCGCTGCGGGCCTTCGCGCTCTATTGCGTCGTCGTCGCGGGCGTCGCGCTGCTCAACCAGACCCGCACGCTCGTCGCGCATCTGTGGGAGAACGATGGCGGTCAATTGTCGCTGACCGACCAGTATCGCGATAGCACCAATGTGCCGCCCGCCTTCCCCGGCGCGCTCTGGGCACCGGTCGGGCTGCGCTTTCACGCACTGCACCACCTTCTGCCGCGGCTGCCCTATCATGCGCTGCCCGAGGCGCATCGCCGTCTCAAGGCCACGCTGCCCGCGCCCTCTGCCTATCACGAGGCGAACTATCGCTCTTTGACCGTGCTCCTGGTGCGTCTGGGCCGGGCCACCGTCCATCGCGGCAAAGATCACCCGGTGCCGCCCGAGGGTTCGCAACATCCCTGCTAGAGGGATGGTCCAGGCATCCGGCCGGACATGCAAAAAGGGGCGCCTTCCAGCGCCCCTTGTGCTTCAGCGTCACCCGACCAGTCGTTCGAGCTTGGCGAGCGAGGCTTCGGGTCCTTCCTGATAATCGATGATGCTCTGCAGCTTGCCCTCGCGGTCCATCAGATAGACCGCGGCGGTGTGGTCGATCGTGTAATCGCCGCCCTCGACCGGGACCTTCTCGTAATAGGCGTGGTAGGCTTTGGTCACCTTGGCGATATCCTCGTCGGAGCCGGTCAGCCCGATGATCGGCGTGCCGAACAGGTCGACATAGCGCCCGACATCCTCGGGGCTGTCATAGCCCGGGTCGACCGAGACGAACACGATTTCGAACCTGTCGCCATCCTCGCCCAGCTGCTGTCGCAGACGGGCCATCTTGGCCAGCGTCGTCGGGCACACGTCCGGGCACCGGGTGAAACCGAAGAAGATCGCGAACGGCTTCCCCTTCAGCGTCTGGTCGGTAACGGTCGAGCCATCAGGCGCGGTCAGCGAAAACGCGCCGCCGACCGTATCGCCATAATTGGTCGGCTGATCGGGCGCAGACGGCCGATCGGGGCCGAACAGCGCCAGCAGTCCGATCCCGGCGAAGATCGCCACCAGCACCCAGACGACCTTGTGAAAGGTCTTCTGTCCCGCGGCGCGTTCCTCCGGGGTCTGCTCTTCCTCGAGCTCGGGAAACGGATCAGCCATCGTCGCCATCCGACGCGTCGCCCATCGACGCCTGCGAGCCGACCGGCTGCACCGCGAGCTCGACCTCGACCGCACCGGCTTTCTCGAAGGTAAGCGTCAGCGGCACGGTCTCGCCCTGCGTCAGCGGCTGTGCCAGCCCCATCAGCATGATGTGATAGCTGCCCGGCTTAAGGGTGACGGTGCCGCCTGCGGGAATCTCCAAACCGTCCGTCAACTGGCGCATGCGCATCACCCCATCGGTCATGTCGACCGTATGGACCTGCACTTCGCGTGCTGCGGGCGTCGATCCGCCGATCAGCCTGTCTCCGCCGGCGCCGCTATTGGCTATGGTCATGAAGGCGCCACCGGCATCCTGGCCCTCGGCGGTTTCACGCGACCACGGCGCAGTGATGGCGATCTCGCTCGCGGCGCTTTCGCTCGCTGCAGGATCGGCTTCGATTTCGGAACTGCACGCTCCGGTTGCAAGGATCAGCGCCGCAGCGCCGAGGGCGGCAAGCGCCGAATGGATGGTCCGCCCCATCGGGCGGGTCGTCTTGATATGCATATTCTCTACTCCGACAAACCGGCACGCGCATTTCGGGCGCGCGTCGGCATGCTGACAATTCAGGTGATGATGGTCAGGCCGCTGACGGAGGGCCGCGCAATGGCGGTCTTAGATAGGGATTTGGCCGGACCGGCAGACGCCGCCCGGGCGCAAAGCCGAGCACGAGGATGAAGGCGACCGCCAGCGCCAGCAGCACCGCATCAGCGCCGCTATCGACGACCTTGGCCAGGCTCGAGAAGGCGCAATGCTCCCCCTTTTTCGCGCCATGCGATTGCTCGCTGCCAGTGTCCTTGCCTGGGATAACTATCCGGACCTGCTTGAGGCCCCCGGTCGCATCGGAACAGATCGTTACGGTGAGCACCCGATCGGGCGATGGCGCAACCATGAAGCCGGCAGGAATGGTCGCCTTGATGAAGAACGCCAGCACAAGCAACGCCAACGCAAAATGGCGGCGTTCCCGAATCGAGGCGCGCAAGGACTGCATCAGGGCTGCGCCTTAGAATGCGGCCGTGCAAGTGTCAGCCGGTGGCTGCGCAAATGCGGCGAAGCGCGCCGACCGGTGCAGGCCAGCGCGCTTCGAAAAAGGCGGGTGGTCCCGGCGAAGAACCTCTCCGCCGGGACCGGGTTTCGAGTGCCTCAGGCGAACAAACCGCCCGACTGGTGGGGTGCCGTGGCAACCGGCAGGTTGGCGTTCGGGTGCCGTTCGGATGCCGGTTCGGTCGGGCGCGACACCGTGACCATCCGGTTGTGCGGCTGATGCATGGCCGGCAGGATCTCGGCGGGAGTGGTTGCGGCTCCAGGCGTCTGCGCAACCGTATCGCTCTGGATACCGGCCTGTTCGGCAAGCATGGCGAAGCGGGGATCGGTGCTGACCAGTTGCGCCATCTTCTTGCTGGCCCGGCGCACGATCTGACGGATACGTTCGCGGGTCAGGCTCGTATCGAGGCTCAGTGCCAGGCGGGTATCGCCCGAGTACATGCTGCGCTCGATGATGGCGCGATCGCGCTCGAGCCGTTCGTGCAGCCGCGCCAGTTCGATCGGATCGGGGCCAGCCACATGCGCGCGAAAACTGGCCGGAAGATCGGGACGGACTTCGCGAATGTCGCGCTTCGGACGGCGGGCACGGGCGCGCTTTCGCAGCTGCTCGACTCCCGCCTTGCGTTCGGATTCGATATAGGCGTGCACCAGTGCCTTGCAGGTCTGACCAGCGAGATGCTCGGCAGCAGACTGCTCGGTGCGTTCCTGCGCTTCTTCGTCTTCGATCAGCGCTTCGAGACTGGTTTCCTCACCGTCCTCGGTCCTCGTTCCCGCATGGATCGTGACGGTGACGGCGCCGACCTTGCGCGCCGACGGCCGCTGGTCGGTCATCACGCGGAAGCGCAGGCTCTGCAGTTCGCCGCGGATCTGCCAGTTGAGGAATGTGGTGAACTTGGCCTTGGTCGGGTCGTAGGCCTCGATCGCGCGGTGAACCGCGATGGCGCAAGCCTGTTCGGCGTCCTCGTAATGGGCGACCAGGCCGTATTGCCGAATGAAATGACGAATACGAGGCGCTGCGAGCTTGAGAATTCTGGCAAAAGCCCGATCGATATTGGCACGCTGCTTTGCGGAACCGCGCGAACTATCCTCATTTTTATTCACGATAACTTCGGCGACGGCGACTTCTAGTGCTTCGGTAGCTTTGGACATTGCAATCCCCCGTATGTTTGAAGCCATCTTGTTTTGATGGCGCGATACGGACTTTCTAGGATCGGACCTCCCTCATGTATCTTAGGGTATTCTACTCTAAGCAGTCTTACGGCACCCCCCTTCCGGGAATCTACGTAAGGCGAGCGCACCGTTCTCCAGAGGCAGGGAAACCTTGATCGGGCATGCCATATTATGCTGCAGGACGCTTTGCTGCGCTGCCCCCGGACAGCAGCTCGTTTTCCAACGACTTGCGCCCAAGGGGAGAGGCCGTTCAGGAGCTGTTCGGCAGCGACGCACCGGCGAATCGATCGGGACGAATTTTGCGCGCGATATAGGTGTCGAGCCAATCGCGATGCGCGGCAGACGCATCGCCAATGCGCGCGATCCGTTCGAGCGCGGGGGCCGCGCCGATCTGCGCCTTGAGCAGGCGCGAGGCGCGTCCGTCGGCCAAGCCGCCCTTGAGATAACGTATCGCATCGCCCGGACCTAGGTGGTGACCGAGATAGGCAATTTTCGCGAGCGCGTCCGGATTGTCGCCCGTGCGGATCCCCGCCTTGCGGATAGTGGCGATGTTGGACCGGGCATAATCGGCAATACTATTGATCGACGCGGTCGCATCGTATCGCAGCGCAAGCAGCGAGCCACGCGCGGAGGAGGCCACCCGACCATTCTGATCGATCCAGCCCTTCTGTCGCGCTACGTCGTGCAGCCAGGTGCCGGCCGTCTGCGCCATCCCGATCCAGGTGCCCGAGAGAAACTGGCCGAGCCCCGCCGCGCTCGAGCGCGGGTTGCGCGACCTCAGGTTCCAGCTGCCGTCGGGACGCTTAGCCGCTTCGGCATCGACTATCGCGGCAAGAGTGGACGCCGGCAATCCGCTACGCTCCGCAGCTGCCTGCAGCGTCGCGGCATGCCCGGCATTGGGACCGAGGGTGGAAAGGGCACCGATGCCGGTTTCGGAGCCAAGGCGGGTCAGCGAGCCAACAGACCGATCAACGACCGGACCCGCGGGCGCGTCCACCCGGATCGCCGGGCTGACGCTTTCGGGCGTCACAGGAAGAAGATCGGCCACAGGGGGAAGCGCGGGTGACTGGCGCCCGGTGCCGAGCAAGCCCCCCACCCCCATCGGCATCAGCATCGCGGCATGGCGACAGGGTGCTTCCGCACCCGCGTGCTTGTCTTGCGCATTGCCGATGGCCGCCTGCCAGAGGCGGTCGGTCATTTCAGCGCGGGCCTGCGTATAGATTACGCGCGCGCGATCCTGCGGAGAGAGGGATTCAAGACCTGCCGTCTGCATGTGGTATCACCGCGTTGATGGCCGGAGAGGCTCGGGTTTGCCTATTTGGCGAAAGGAAGAGGTGTGCCGGGCGGCGCACAGATCGTCGGTTTCGCGCTGTGCAGCCTGCGCCATCCGTCGATCGTGGTCGGCGCGAAATGCCTCGACAGCGGTCTCGAGCACGTGCTGGGAGCCATGGGCGTCGATCGCCGCTTGACGCAGGCGATCGACGTCCTGCGATATGGTTGCGCGCTCCTGTGCGAGTTGCGCGTGCTGGAACTTTCTGCGCTTGATGAAGGCCTCGGCGGAGGCCGACCAGCTTTCGCCAAATGCTTTGCGTTCGCGCGCAAGTTCTTGTTCGAGCGCTTCGCTGTCGCGATCGATCTCGGCCAGCTGCGCGGTCCGGGTATGAAGAGCGATTCGCGTCTCGTCGATTTCCCTTCGGCGCAAGCGCAGGACCGTGTCGAAAGGCGTCTTCATTGCGGAGTCTCTTTCATCAGTTCGCCGAGACTGGCAAAGGCCTGATCCAGCGATCCACGATCACTTGTGGCTTGCTTCAGCAGGTCCTCGATCGCCGGCGCGAGGCGGATCGCCTCGTCGACGCTGGGATCGGCACCGGACTTGTACGCGCCAAGCCGGACGAGTTCCTCCATGTCTCCATAGGTCGAGAGATGCGCAAGGGCTGCGAGGCGAAGTCGGTTTTGCTCCTCATCGTGACACTCGGGGAGCATGCGCGAGACCGATTTGAGGATATCGATCGCAGGAAAGCGCCCTCGCTCCGCGATCTTGCGCGACATGACAATGTGGCCGTCGAGGATGCCGCGCACGGCATCGGCGATCGGCTCGTCGTGATCGTCGCCATCGACCAGCACGCTGAAAAGGCCGGTAATCGACCCCTGGCCGGGACCTCCGGGCCCTGCGCGTTCGAGCAGGCGCGGCAATTCTGCGAACACCGTGGGCGTGTAGCCCTTGGTCGCCGGGGGCTCGCCATTGGCCAGTCCGATCTCTCGCTGCGCCATGGCGAAGCGTGTGATCGAATCCATCAGGCACATCACATCGCGACCGGAATCGCGGAAATGTTCTGCAACCGCCATCGTGGTCCAGGCAGCCTGCCGACGCATCAAGGCGGGGGAATCCGAAGTGGCCACCACGACGACGCTGCGCGCGAGGCCTTCGGGCCCGAGATCGTCCTCGATGAATTCCTGCACCTCGCGGCCACGCTCGCCGATCAGGCCGATCACGGCCACGTCGGTCTCGACCCATCGCGCCAGCATCGAAAGCAGGGTGGACTTGCCCACCCCTGATCCTGCGAACAGACCGAGACGTTGCCCGCGGCACAGCGGCGCAAAGATGTCGAACGCACGAATGCCCGTTTCGAGCTTTCGGCCCACACGCGTGCGGTTGGCGGCAGCAGGCGGGCCGGCCTTGAAGGGACGCGCCTCGGGACCGATTGCAAGCGGCCCCTTGCCGTCGATCGGTCGGCCAAGCCCGTCCACCACCCTGCCGAGCCACTGGTCGGTGGGGCGCAGTATGGATTGGCCCTGCAACAGATCGGCCCGGCAACCGGTGGCGATGCCGTGAGAATCGTTGAAAGCAAGGCAATGCGCCGTGTCTCGGTCGAGCCCGGTGACCTCGGCGTCGATGGTCCCGCCATCGCAGTCGATCGCGATGCGCGAACCGATCCGGGCCGCACCCAGCAGGCCGTCGACTTCGATCAGCGCCCCGTGCACCGCCGCGACCGAGCCGAAGTGCCGATCGTGCGGGAGCGTACGGATCGCCCGCGCGGCGGAAACCAGCGTTTGCATCGCCAGTCCGTCAGGCCGCGTCCGCCGGGGCCAGACGCTCAAGGACCTGGCTTTCATAGGCGATCAAGGCGCGGCAGTCGTTGAGCGCGCGATAGAAATCGCATTGGGCCACATGGGTCGCGAACGAGATGCAGTGCGCCTTCGCTTCGGGCGCTTCCACAGCGTCCATGAAGTCTCCGAAGAGCGCGAGTATCTGATCCTGATATTGGCTCAGATTGGCAGGATCGAGATAGGCCAGCATGCAGGCGAGATAGAGCCGACGTGCCGGCGAGTTCGCTTCCTCGGGCGTCATGACGTCGCGCCCGCGCAGGATTGCCGCGGTGTTCTCGACCACGATCTCGGCGCGGCCGACAGAGCGCAGAACCGCGCCGTTGATGACGACTTTTTCACCGTCGCGAAGATTGATGTGGAGCATTGCGCGTCCCCCTTGATTGGATGCCCCCATTATAGAGAGGCGCGACCGTCGGCGGGCCCAAGGCGGAAAAAACTGCTCCTTTTTGGGTTCGTGTGGTCGGCTCTCCTACAATGCAGATGTGAGTTTAGGGGCGCGTTGCCCGCAAAGCAGGAGTTGCAATTCAGTGAGCCTATATTCCGCCCTATACGCAGGCGTGTCCGGTCTCGGCGCCCAATCCAGCGCAATGGCAACGGTTGCCGACAACATCACCAATATCAACACCGTGGGATACAAGGGCACGGAAGCGGATTTCCGCTCGCTCGTCACCGACGGACGGCTGAAAAGCAGCTACTCGGCAGGCGGGGTCGCCGCAGCGCCGCGCGCCATGATATCCAAGCAGGGCCTGCTTCAAGCCTCGGGAAGCCAGACCGATCTGGGCATTGACGGTGGCGGCTTCTTCGTCACGCGCAAGGGCGATGATGTCGATAGCGGCGTCGCCTTCACCCGCGCCGGTGCATTCCGGCCCGACGAACAGGGCTATCTGCGCAACACTAGCGGCTACTACCTCCAAGGGTGGCGCCTGGACTCGGCGGGTAGCTTCACCAGCACGGGTGCCCTGACCGAACTTGAGCCTGTGCGACTGAGTGGGCTGACCGGCACTGCAGCGGCCACCACCCGATTGCAGGTCCGTGCGAACCTCCAATCGACTCAGGAGCCGTTCACCGGCGCCTATGCCGCAGGTGACATGGCCACCGGCGCTCTGGAGCCGCACTTCTCGCGCACGTTCGAAATCTACGACGCTCAAGGTGGCGGCCATCAGGTGACGATGGGCTTTGTAAAGACGGCCCCCAACCAGTGGGTAGCCGAGATCTATGGCGATCCGGCCGATGTCACCGCCGCCAACGGCCTGCTCGCCAGCGGCACGGTCGCGTTCAATCCGGACGGCAGCCTCGACCTCGCCAATTCCTCCCCGGCTCTGTTCGATACGCTCAATGTCGCCTGGACCAATCAGGCTGGCTCCTCGCCGATCAAACTGAACCTGGGGAGCCAGGACGGACTCGACGGGCTCACCCAGTTCGGCAGCGCCTCCGCCTTGATCGCGTCGAGCACCGATGGCGGAATGCTCAACAATCTGGTTTCCGTAGAAGTCAGCAAGGAAGGCATCGTCAGCGCGATCTTCGACGATGGCACGGCCCGTGCGGTGTTCCAGCTGCCGATGGCGACGTTCGCCAATCCGGATGGCCTGACGCGACTGCCGGGCAATGCCTACGGCGTCTCGCAGCAATCGGGCAATGTCGCCATCGGTCGCCCGGGCGAGCTTGGCAGCGGCACGATCGCGTCCGGCACGCTGGAGGCTTCCAATGTCGACCTGGCGCAGGAATTCACTAACATGATCCGCTTCCAGCGCGCCTACAGCGCATCGTCCAAGATCATCACCACGGTGGACGACATGCTCCAGGAAGTCAGCGCGCTGAAGCGCTAGCATTGGTTCTGGCCGGAGCTGACTGAATGTCGCTGAGCAATATCCTGGGAACGGCGGTGTCCGGCCTGGCGGCATCGCAGGCCGGGATCAAATCGGTATCCAACAACATCGCCAACATCGGTACACCGGGATACGCGCGCGAGCGTGTGTCGCTGGCGACCGGTGTGACCCAGGGGCGCATAAACGGCGTCGTCATCGGCGAGCCCACCCGGATCGCCGACCGTTTTCTCGAGCAGACGGTTTACCTGCGCGCCGGCGACATGGGCCGGGCGGAAGTCACGGCAAACTACATGGACCGGTTGCAATCTTTCCTGGGCGCACCGGGCGCGGAAAGCGGCGTGCCTGCCCGGCTCGACGCGATCAGCGCGTCGGCAATCGCGCTGACGAGTGGGCGAAGCGCGCCGCAGAACGCGGCGAGCTTCGTCGCCGAGGTGCAGGATGCCATCGGCTCGCTTCGGCAGCTCGACGACGATATCCAGGTGCTGCGCGGCGATGTTGAATCGGAGGTCGGCTACTCGATCGAAACGGTCAATGACCTGCTCGAACGCATTCACGGGCTGAACGCCACGGTCGCGCAGCTTCGCGGCCTTGGTCGCAGCGCCGGTGGGGCCGAGGATCAGCGCATGTCCGCGCTAGAGGAATTGAGCGGACTGATGAAGGTCTCGATCCGCGAACAGCCCGATGGCCGGGTCAACATCGATGCGGCCAATGGCGCAGTCCTGCTCGACGGGCGACTTCGCCAATTGTCGTACCCCAGCCCCGGCGACGGGGTCGCGCAGCCCACCTACCCCGTGATCGACATCCGTTTCACCAACGAGGCGGGTGAGCCTACCACTGCGACGGGCGAGAAGCTCGATTCCTCTGCCATTGGCGGGAAGCTTGGCGGGCTGCTCGACCTGCGCGATCGTGCTTTGCCGGAGTTTTCCGACCAGCTTGGTTCGCTGTTCGGCGGGCTCGCCGAAACCCTCAACTCGGTGTCAAACTCGGGCACTGCCGTCCCGCCTCCTACCCGGCTGGACGGACGGCCGACCGGGCTGATCGGCGGCGACCGCCTGGGGTTCACCGGGCAAGCCACCTTCGCGGTGACCGACAAAAGCGGCATTCTGGTTGCGAGTACGAGGGTCGATTTCGACGCACTGGGGCCGCTGGCGACCATCGACGATGCCATCGCGGCGATCAATGGCGGCCTGGCTGGCAATGCCAGTGTCGCTCTGCAGGACGGGCGCCTGTCCTTCGTCGCGACAAGCGGTAGCAACGGGGTCGCCGTGGCGCAGGGCGATCCGCCCAGCGCGCGCGCAGGCAACGGCTTCTCGCATTATTTCGGCCTCAACGACGTCGTCCGCAGCGAGTCCGCAACGCTCGTCGCGCCGGGTTTTGTTGCGGGCGATCCACACGGGTTTGGCGCCGGCCAGTCCGCACAGCTGGTGCTGCGCGATGCCACCGGCCGCTCCCTTGCGACCACCACGCTTACCGGCTCGGTCGGCCCCACCATGGGCGATCTGGTGACCGAGCTGGGGCAGAGCCAACTCGCCCAGTTCGGCAGTTTCGCGCTGGATGACCGGGGACGGATAGCCTTTACGCCCAGCCCGGGGGCGAGCGGTGCGCTGCTCTCCATCCCTACGGATTCGACCGACCGCTTCGGCACCGGCGTATCCTTTACCGCGCTTACCGGGCTGACCGGTAGTGCGAGCGGCCTGAACGAAGCGGGCGTGCGGAGCGACGTTCTGGCCAGCGCCGACCGGTTGCCGCTCTCCCGCCTGCGGACGGACGCCGCCGTCGGCGAGTCCGCGCTGGGCGGCGCCGACACGCGGGTTGCCGGTGCCCTTGTCGAGGCGCTGGGTAAGCCGATCGACTTCGGCAAGGCCGGCTCGGCGACGATCGAGCGTTTCTCCAGTCTGCTGATGGGCCGCGCCGGAACCCAGGCTGCGCGCGCGCAGGACATGCTGGTCGATGCCGCTGCGCGGCGCGACGACGCGATCAACCGGCGCGACAGCTTCTCCGGCGTCAATCTCGACGAGGAACTGTCGCAAATGGTGGTCCTCCAGAACAGCTATTCCGCCGCCGCGCGCGTCATGACGACCGCCACGCAGATGTACGACACTCTCCTCGATATGGTCCGCTGAAAGGACATCCTATGACCCGGGTTGCCACCATTCCGCTGCAACGCACGATGGCCGATGCCATCCAGCGCGCGCAGCAAAGCCTCGCCAAGACGCAGACCTCGCTGTCGACCGGCAAGAAGGCGCAGGATTACGCCGGCCTGGGGACCGAGGCGGTGCGCACGATGTCGGCCCGCTCCATGCTCGCCAAGCAGGATGCGCAGGCGATCGTCTCCAAGCACGTAACCACCACTCTCGCTATCTACGATACCCATGTCACCGGCCTCGACAACGCCTTCATCGATCTGCGCACCCGTATGGCGACCGCGATAGGAACCGACGATTCCTCGGGTCTTAAGGAAACGATCAAAAGCGCGTTCGAACAATTCCGCAGCAGCCTCAATGCGAAGGAAGGTGGAATCGCGCTGTTCGGTGGCTCGCGCACCGACGTGCTGCCCTTCACCCCGGAAAGTCTGGCCGACGTGGCCGCCACGCCGGCGTCCGACGCGTTCAGGAACGATGATGTGCGCGCCGTCGCGCATCTCGCCGAGGGCACTTCGGTAACCTATGGCATCACGGCCAGCGATCTCGGTGCAGAAATCTACGAGGCATTCCGCACTCTGGCAGCCGCGGGTCCGATCGGCGAACGGCTGACCGATGCGCAGAAAACTGCCCTGCAGAACGCGGTTGCACAGATCGACGCCGGCTCTGTTGGATTGCGCGCCGCGAACGCCGAGAATGGCCGCAAGCAGGCCCGCGTGGAAACGCTGGGCGAACGTGCCGAACAGCGCTCGCTGGTGCTCAACGACATCATCGCCGCCAACGAAGACGCGGATCTGGGTCAGGTGGCGGTGGACCTCGCTCAGCAGCGAGCAACGCTGGAAGCAAGCTATTCGGTTTTCGCGCAGCTCAGCCAGCTCAACCTGACCAAATTCCTGTAGGCTGGAGCGCCCCCTTTGCGATCATGCGGGGCGCGCACGCATGGTCGCCCTACCCAGTCGAGGGTTGGCGCCGTTCAGGAATTCTTGGTCTTGCCCTTGCGCGCCTCGCCCGTCAGCAAGTCGCCGAAACCGCCTGCCGGACTCACGGCCGGCATCGCCGCCATCGCCTTGGCGACTGCGTCGGGATCAAGTCCCTCGATCGGGCCCGTCAGCATGGCGAAGGCCGCAGCGGTCGGTTCCGCGGCAAAGGCAGCCGAATATCGCTCTCGCAAACCTTCCAGAGAGGTCTCGCGACCCAACATGGCAAGAGCGACGGCGCGGCGCAGAATAACGGTCTGCTCCGCCTCGGTCAGCGGACCCTTGGCGGGCGGCAGATTGCCCGAGCCGGCCAGGGCCTGCCAGTTGCGGCGCTGCCATTCGATCTCGTCTCGAATCGCAGCGCCTTCAGGCACGCCCTCGAGAACCGCAAGCGCCTCGTCGGTTCGGCCCAGCTTGTGAAGCGCCACGGCCTCGATTTGCAGCCGCTCCCACAACATCGGCTTGGGGTAAATGTTGTCATTTGTTTCGCGAAGCGCCCGCAGAGCATCGTCCGGCTCTTCGGCCAATATGTACAACTTGGCCACACGCACCGAGAGAGGACCCTGAGCCACATCCTTGGCCCGGGCCATCAGCTGATAATCCAAGAGTTCGGCCGCACGCTCGTAGAGTCCGGCGGTCTGCAACCGGTCGGCAAGGCCGCTGACCAGGAAGTCGCCGCCCGCCCCGCTTGGGCTGAGATCGCGATAATCCCAGAACAGTCCCGCGGCCTCTGCCAGCGACACCTTGCTTTCTGTTGACAGGATCGAAGCGAGCCGCCCCTGAAGAGCCACGAGCATCGAGCCAGTATCGCCTGCCACGCGGTGATAGCGCAGCAGCGCCGCGCCGGCGGCCAACGCTGCGCGATCATCCTGCAATTCTTCCGCGAGCTTAAAGCGTAGCGCAAGCGCCCGCCGTTCGAGCGGCCCACCACGCCAGGCATAGGCGATCTGCGCAAGCTCTTCGGCGGCTTGGCGCGGCTTCGCGCGATTGTGCGCCACCAATCCTTCGAGCAGCGAGATGCGCGCATCGATCCGCTGTTCCAGCGTGCCGTTTTCAGCAGCGCGATCCAGCCGCAGTCTTGCATTTTGTTCGCTGCCGAGCCCGAACATCGCGCGACCACGGATCAGATTGGCGGCGGCGTTGGAATCGGAAAGGGGCTCCAGAAGTTCGAATGCCCTGCGTGCTTTTTCTTCGTCGAGCGCAGCTTGCGCGGCGGCCAGGAGAAAAGCCAAGCCCTGGCGCTCGGTACGCGACGCGATGGCCGAACGCGCGCAAGACCATTGGTCGGTTGCCTCGGCGCTCATTTCCAATGCTGCCAGCGCCCGCATGCGCCAGGCACAAGCTTCGGGATTCTGCGTCAGTTGCTCGGCGGAAAGCGCGTCGAGCGCATCCGAATGCCGGTCGAGCCCGACCAGCGCAGCCCCGAGCGCGAGCCTGTAAGCAGCAACGAGTGAGAGATCCGGATCATCCTGCGCCATCGTCACCAGCACGCCATAGGCTTCCGCCGAACGCCCTTCTGCGATGAGGCTGCTGGCATAGCGCCAACGCGCCTCCTGGCGTGTACCAGGGGTGCTGTCGGCGATCGCCGCCCACGCTTCTGCTTCCAGCACGGTCTGCCAGCCCGACTCATCCTCGGTCACGGGCCGATTCGCCAGGACGGCAGCGAAGCCGGGCAAGAGAACTGCAGGAGCGCGCCCGTCTTGCTCGGGAGCTTCGTCTCGCCGATCGCCGTCTTCCTCGTCCGCCTCCAGCTGTGTTTCAGTGACTGAGGTGCGGGCCTGTGTGGCATCCTCGGCCAAGGCCGATCCGCTCACCGCCAGAACCGAGACGGCAGACAGGAAAACGGCCGTGCGCATTCTGCGGTTAACCCGCAATATGCGGCCACGCGGCAAGACCGGCGCCCCCTGCTGCGGATCCGGCCAGGAATAGCATCGCTTTGATCAGGCCCGATCGGCCTTTCGGCTGCGGAAGCGCGACCCTATCCTCAATCGCTTCTCCATCCGCATCATTCAGCGACTCAGCGTCCGCTGAGTCGGGAAGGCGCGGCGGTCTGCCGCCACTGACGAGCTTGATGCGGGATGGTTTTTGGTCGTAGCTCATGTGCGCTCCAGTCGGGACATCCTCTATTATAGGGAAAGAGGCGGCCCTCCGGCCGCCTGTAGACTCCTTTTTCGGCTGACTGGGCAAAACGATATGAATGGCAAATTCCTTGTTCTGGGCTCTGTCCTGCTCGCGGCCGCTCCGCTGACCGATGCAGCGGGAGAGGGAGACGAGAGCGAGGCAAGCGATGGCCCGCTGGTTGCGATGGAAGCCATCACTGTCCCGATCATAGACGGGGCGAGACTGGAGGGCGCGCTGCACTTCCGGATCGTCCTGGAAGCTCGCGACAGCGCTGCCGCCGATCGACTTGCCGGAGACTTGCCGGGGTTGCGCGCAGAAGCCTTGGCCGCGGGAGCGGAATTTTCCCGCCTGCGCGCCTCGCCGTTCCTCGCCGTGGACGCCCGCCGTCTGTCGGTTGAGCTGATGGAGGCCTTGCGCGCGCGTGATGAAGGGATCGCCAAAGTCCTCCTAGTCGAGGTTGCAGCCAAGACTTCCTGATACATAGATGCGATGGCCGCATGGCGGGCAGGTCGGTTAGTTGGCGGGTTGCGACTTGCCGCGTCTGGGCGCCGGGCGCTTCCCGGCGAGCGCCATGCTGACGCGAGCCGCAGCCGCAGGTGTCATGGCGGCGAGAATCTGTGCGATAGAGCGCTCGCGCATCCTACGCGCGACGGCGATCTGCACATCGAGGTCCAACTGCTCGAACACCACCGCAGCTTTCTTCGGCTTCATCGCCTGGTAGATGCGAGCCAGCTGATCGTATGTCCGAGCTTCTTCGGTTTCCTCGTCCGTACCCTCGCCATTCCTTGCTCCGGCTCCAGCCTTTTCAGGTTTGGCATCGCCTTGCTGGTTCTCGAGATTGTTCTTGAGCCGTTTTTCGGAAGCCTTGAGCGCCTGTTCGCGCAGATCGAGCGCGCGCTTGCGCTCCCGAGTGGTTTTGTCGTTCTCGTTGATTTCCGACTGGATCGCGGAACCCAGCCGGGTTGGCGGAGCCTTGGCGGGAGCTTCCTCCTGCTGCGGACCAGCCGCGTTGACACCGTGCGCGACCGCCGAAAGCGCAGCGGCTCCCGCCATGAGCACCAATAAGGGGGGGCGCTTGAGGATCATGCCGCTTCCTTCGCATCAGCCGGTAGCGTGGTCGATTTGCTCGATTTCCGACGCGGGGGCTTCTTCGATAGGGCTTTGTTGACCGCCGGGCCGCCTGTTTCTGGAGTTTTAACCCTTTTTGCCCGGCCGGTGGCGGGTTTATCGGCTTTGGGCTTCGTCGCCTTGGCCTTCCGCGCGGGCGCAGTGCGAGGCTTGCGGGACGTTTTTGCCGGCGCGGAGGCTGGCGAGCCTTTGCCATCCGAACCGTCGGACGCGGCCTCGACCAGTCGCTCTGCCATGGCATTGGCGATGCCGACCATGAGGTTGAGTTCTTCGCGCACTTCACGGGCCTCTGACAGGGCGCGCAGGTTTGCCGCACCGTCGGTCGTGAGCGTCCCCTTGAGTTCCGAGAGGACAGCGCTCGCCTTGGCGGTTGCCGTGTCGAGAGCTCCGACCGTGCGGTCGAATTGAGCTTCGCGCATTTGCTTGAGACTGCGCAGCATCCGTACACTCTGGATCAGCACAGCAAGGCAGAACAGGATCGTGATGACGTTGGTGAAGGCAGTGAAGCTCATTTTGGCGACCCCTTTGCGAAAGTTTCGACAATGCCGATTGCGACGTGATTGCGCTGGCGACCGATCTGCGCCCGGGCAAGCGGCACCCCGCCGCAGCTGACTTCAAACGGATCGTCGGGCGTCACGTCGAATGCGATCGTCTGGCCCACTTTCAGTGAATGAACGTCGGCGAGCCGCATATCCCGTTCACCCAGAACGGCGCACAGCTCGACTTCGGTGCGGAGAATCTCGGTGCGCATATGATCGCGCCAGGTCGTATCGCCGCCCAGCTTTTCGCCCATGAAACGCTGCGATAGCTTGCCGCGCACGGGCTCGAGCGTGGCAAAGGGCAGGAGAATGGTGAAATTGCCGCCCCGCCCATCCATGTCGACCGCAAAGGTCGCCGCGGAAGCGACGTTCGTAGGCCCGGCAATCGCGGCAAAGCGCGGACTGGTTTCGATCCGCTCCATCTCCATCGTAATGGGGGCGATGGGCTCGAACGCTGTGCTGAATTCGCGCAGCACCAGTTCGATCATTTTCGACACCAGCGTCGTCTCGATCGTGGTGAAACCGCGTCCCTCGATCTTGCGTGGGGCGGCGCCCTTGCGCCCGCCCAGCAGCGCATCGACCACTGCGTAGATCAGATTCGCCTCCACGGCGACGAGGCCGTAATCCTGCCAGGCGGGAACCCTGAACACCGCCAGCATCGAAGGCAGCGGGACACGGTTCATGAAGTCTCCGAACCGCACGGAGGCAATATCTTCGAGGGAGACCTCGATGGCGTCCGATGTGAGGTTGCGCATGCTGGTGGCGAACGAGCGCACCATGCGTTCGCACACCACTTCGAGCATCGGCAGCCTACCATGGCTGACGACGCGCGATTCGATCACCGCGCGCAGACCACTCTTTTGCTGGATATCCGCATTCGCGTCTCCGAACAGAGCGTCGATGCTCGCCTGATCAAACGTCGAATCCTCCGGTATATCCATCGCCGGCGGATCGGGAAGATCGAGGTCCACGAAGTCGTCGTCGGCCATCATTGCTGGATCAGGTCCTGTATGAGGACATCGGCTACAACACCTTTGCCCACCGCATCGGCGGCACGAAGGATCAGTTCTTCCTTGAGCCGGTAGACGGCTGCCGAGCCGGCCAGGTCTTCGGGGCGCAATTCGCGCAGGAAGGGCTGATAGCGATCGATGATCAGCGGAAGCTTGGTTTCGATTGTCTCCACGTCGTCGGGAGACTCTGCAGCAAGAAGAATGCGCAGCTTCAGAAAGCGGGCCTGACCGTCGTTGGTCCGCAAGTTCACCAGCAGCGGCTCGACTGCGACCAGCGCAACGTCAGTGCCTTCGCCAGAGGTATCGCCGTGCTCGCCATCCGTGTCTGAACCCGCGTGATCGCCGCCCATCAGATAAGCCGCCATACCGCCGCCAAACAGCAGCACCGCGCCCGTGGCGGCGATGATTTTCTGCTTTTTCGAGAAGCGCGAGGTCTTTTCGCCCTCGCCCGTCTTGGCCTTCTCTTCGGCCTTGGTGATCTCGGTGGTCACGGTTCTACCGCCTTCCTTTACCAAAAGTCTGCGGTCGCCCCGCCAGCTGGGTTTCTCTCCTATTATAGGATGGTGACCCGGCAAGATTTGCCTGGTCCGCTTTTTCGAAGCAGTTTTTTCGGAGCGGCAAGCCGATGGATATTTCCTCTTATGTCCTGCTCAGCCAGGAACAGGCGCTGAGGCGGCGCATGGACATCGTCGCCAACAATCTGGCCAACACGTCGACCGTCGGCTTTCGCCGCGAACAGCCGATGTTCCGCGAATATGTGGAACGGGCCGACGAGGCGATTGTCGACGATGCGAAGCCGACCTCCTTCGTGCTGGACTTCCGCGCGATCCACGACATGTCGCCAGGCGCTTTCCAGCCAACCGGCAATCCGCTCGACGTCATGATCGACGGACCGGGTTACCTCGCGGTCGCGCTGCCCGATGGCGCAGGCACAGCCTATACGCGAGCGGGCTTCGTAAACGTGCTCCAGACCGGCGAGCTGGCCTCAGCCGGCGGCCAGCCACTGCTCGACGAAACCGGCCAGCCGATCATCGTTCCACCCGAACAGGCCAATCGCCTCTCGATCGCCGGAGACGGTAGCGTAATGGGGCCAGACGGTCCCCTCGGTCGACTCGCAGTAACCGTGTTCGCCGATGAAAGCGGTCTCGCGCCGCGGGGCGATGGCCTATACGTCGGCGCGCAGGGCCGTGTTCTCGCGGCCGAGGAAACCAAGCTTCGCAGCGGCGGCGTCGAAGGATCGAACGTCCAGCCGATCGTCGAGACCACCGCAATGGTCGAAATCCTGCGCTCGTACCAAAGCAGCGTGCGCATGGCCGAAAGCCTCAACGAGATGCGCAAGCGTGCGCTCGACCGCCTCGGCCGCATCGGCTGATCCGGCCCACCCCACCTTTCAGAAAGGACAACAGCCATGCGATCGCTTTCAATTGCCGGCACCGGCATGCTTGCCCAGCAGACCAATGTCGACGTGATTTCCAATAACATCGCCAATATGAACACCACCGGGTTCAAGCGTCAGCGTGCCCAGTTCCAGGATTTGCTCTACCAGCAAGTCTCGCGGCCCGGCGCTGCGTCCGGTGGGCCCGAAGCCCGTGTGCCCTCGGGCATCCAGATCGGCGCGGGGGTGCGCACCGGCGGCGTCTATCGCATCTCCGAACAGGGGGCGCTGGTGCAGACCGACAACCGCTTCGACCTCGCGATCCAGGGCCTCGGCTATTTCCAGGTACAGACGCCCAACGGCGAGGTCGCCTACACGCGGGACGGCACGTTCCAGCTCTCCGATCAGGGAGAGCTGGTAACCTCACAGGGTCTGCCGGTCGAACCGGGCATTACCATCCCGCAGGAGGCGGTCGATGTCGTGGTCTCGCGAACGGGCGAGGTGCAGGTCAAGATCGCTGGCGAAATCGAAATGCAGACCGTCGGTCAGATCGAACTGGCGACCTTCATCAACGAAGCCGGGCTGGAAGCACAGGGCGACAACCTCTTCTTGGCGACCGGGGCTTCGGGCGAGCCGAATGTAGCGCCGCCGGGCGAACCAGGCTTCGGCAGCGTTGCACAGGGTTTCGTCGAAGCGTCCAACGTCAATCCGGTCGCCGAAATCACCGCACTCATCACCGCACAGCGGGCCTATGAGATGAACAGCCGCGTCGTGAAGACCGCCGATGAAATGCTCGGTACGACGAGCCAGCTTCGTTGATGGTACGGCACCTCTTCTTCGCCGTTCCGCTTCTCGCGTGTCTGGCCCTCATCCCGTCCGGTTCGCTCCATGCGCAAAGCGCCGACGATGGCGTGGCGGCCGACGTTCTCGCACGAACGATACAGCGCGGTGAGCTGGTCTCGGAGCGCGACTTCGCCGTCGAGGAGATCCCTGCTGCGCGTGCTCGCGGCATCGTCTCGGCTCAGGAAGCTGCGGGGCTCGAGGCCCGGCGTACCCTCCGCAAGGGGATGCCGGTGCGCGCGAGCGATCTGGCCGAGCTTCGCCTCGTCAAGCGCGGCGAACCGGTCAAGCTCACCCTGCGCGAAGGCGCGCTGACGATCAGCGTCCTTGGCCGAGCCCTCGGCGACGGCGCCATGGGCGAGCAAGTGCGCGTCTTCAGCGAAGCGACCAACCAGACTCTCGCCGGTGTCGTCGAGGGCTCTGGCGTCGTCCGCATTCTGGCTCCCTGAGCCAACACCAAGGATTCTCCGATGAAGAAATACGTTTTGATCGTCGCCGCGGCGTCGCTGGTCTCTGGCTGCGGCACGCTAGACCGCCTCAAAAATGTCGGCAAGGCACCTGCCATGTCACCGACCGCTCCTATCACCGTACCGGCCTACGAGCCCTCGATCGCCAGCCGGGACCCTGCCCGGCAACGAAGTGCCCTTCCGACCGCTGCAGCTCCGGTGAGCCAGGCCCCCAGTGCTTCGCTGTTCCGCTCTGGCGCCGGTGAACTATTCCAGGACCAGCGCGCCTCGCGTGTCGGCGACATTCTGACCGTCGATATCAACATCTCCGACAAGGCCGAGTTCGGCAACTCGACCTCCCGTTCACGCAATGGATCGGAAAGTGTCGGCATCGCCGCGCTGCTCGGCCTGCAGAATATCCTCCCGGGAGATCCGGGCCAGACGGTCGACACTTCGTCGACTTCGGCTTCGGGAGGCCAAGGGCGCACCAGCCGCAGCGAGACGATCAACATGAAGATGGCGGCGATTGTCACCGATGTGCTCCCCAACGGGAACCTGGTCATCCGCGGCCGACAGGAGATGCGCGTCAATTTCGAACTGCGCGAACTTATCGTGACCGGGATCGTGCGGCCGCAGGATATCGCCAAGGGCAACACAATTCAGCACGGCAAGATTGCAGAAGCGCGGATCAGCTATGGAGGACGCGGGCAATTGACCGATGTTCAGCAGGCGCGCTGGGGCCAGCAGATTTACGACGCGCTGTTTCCGTTCTGACGCCCGTCGGACCGGCGGAGGCAAATAAAACCGCCGACCCGCTTGGGATAGGGTGTCATTTCTTCCCAGTATGAAAGGCGCACCAAAATTTCTTGTGCGTCGTGGCCAGCGTCTCTGGCCCGGACTGCAGAATGCGGTCCGACTATCCAAGAAGGAAACAAGTAATGGCGTTTTCAGTAAATACAAACAACGGTGCCATGGCAGCTCTGCAGAGCCTGAACCAGACCAACAAGGGTCTGTCGCAGGTTCAGAACCGCATCAACACCGGCCTGAACGTCGCATCTACCAAGGACGATTCAGCATCGTTCACGATTGCGCAGTCTCTCCGCGGCGACGTGGGTGGTCTCTCGGCGGTCAATTCCTCGCTTAACCGAGGCAAGAGCTCCGTCGATGTGGCGATTGCGGGTGCGGAGCAAATCTCCGACGTCCTCAATCAGATGAAGGCCAAGGCCATTCAGGCGTCGGATGACGGCCTGGATGCCGAAAGCCGTACCGCGATCAATGCCGACTACACGGCTCTGAAGGAGCAGATCACCACGATCATCGCTTCGTCGGAGTTCAACGGCACGAACGTTCTGAAGGATGACGCAACTGCTACGGGCAAGGTGTCTGCGCTGCAGTCGCTCGATACTACGAGCACGATCGGCGTGGCCAACCAGGCCTTCGATACCAACGTCACCACCGCACTTGGTACCGGCCTCGCTAGTAAAGCGGATGCCGATACTGCACTGACCGAAATCGCCACCGTGACCTCCACGGTGACGTCGACGCTGAGCACTTTGGGTTCGGCATCGCGGAAGATCGAAGGGCAGCTTTCTTTCAACAGCAAGCTTTCCGACGTGATCGAGAGCGGCATTGGCAACCTTGTCGATGCCGATCTGGCCAAGGAATCGGCCAAGCTGCAGGCCCTTCAGGTCAAGCAGCAGCTGGGTGTCCAGGCTCTGTCGATCGCCAACCAGGCGCCGCAGACGATCACCTCGCTCTTCCGTTAATCCGGTCGAAGCAGCTCTTCCCGTATCGGGCGGAGCATCCTGGGGCCGGGCGCAAGCCCGGCCCCTTTTGTTTTCGCGTCGCACGATGCATGAAGTATCGCGCATGCTGCGGTTTTCTGTGGCGCGAATGTGAGTCGGGTACCGTTATCGCTACGATCTTTCCCCGTGTCCGCGAAATCGCCGATCCGTTTGGCGGAGTCGTGAGGATCAGCATAGAGCCGCGACCAGGCGGCGCGCTGGTGGTGATCGATCGCCCTGACGCCGAGACGCCGGCCAACGTCACTCTCGACACCTACGGCGCCGACATATTGCTCGGATATATCATGTCCGCCAGGCTGGCCGTGCCGGACGAGATGCCGGAAGAGGAGATCGGCGGCGCATTTCCAACCCGCTTCCAGCTCGAACCCCATCCGGAGGCGGCGATCATCGTGGACCAGCTGAACGATGAAGAGCCACTCAGGATTCCCGTGACCCTGTGGGACCGCATCTATGCGGATCTGTGCATCGTGTGCGCTCATGCACGCGAGCTCGCGCGCAAGCGCCAGTCGTCGCTGCACTGACAGAGGCCGGCTCTGCTCTGTCGCGGATATGGACTTAGCCATTCTGAGCGAGCGAGTGCATGGCGCGCTTCGCTCGCTATCCGGCATGAGAGGGGAGGATGAGTGGACTTCCGGGGCGCGCTGCAACACGATTGACGACGTGTCGCTAATGGAGGGGAAGAGCACGCCCCGGGAGTCGCGATCTGGCGGTGGGAGACTATCTTACCGCCGATACTGATATTCTTATAGGAGCCGCATCGGCACGCGGAGCGCGCCTTGGGCGATTATTTTTCGGCGATCACGCGAACCAGGCTAGTGGTGGGAAAGTTGAGCCCGTTGATACCTAGCATAACGGTGCCGTTGCGTGTCGCCACCTCATCGATGACTCCCGTGCTGCGAATGGCGACGGGCACTTCCTGTCCGGCGGCATCGGTTGCGCTCAGCGACAAGGTGTAGGCGCCGGCAGCCGCAGTGCCACCGCCGGCCGAAAGCGAACCGTCCCAGGCCATCTCGCCGGCACTGGACGGATCGAGCTCACGTGTTTCGATCACACGCCCGCGAACGTCGGTAATCGTCGCCGTCAGCGCCGCGATCGAGCGCTCGGCCTCCCATGACCATTGCGCCGGCCTCTGATCGGACAGGGCGGATGTCGGACTATCGAGTTCGGCGCGCTGACCGATGAAATTCGCCGACTGGGCGAGATCCTGGGTCGAAAGAGCGGCCAGAATGTCCTTCAGCGTGCCCGTCTGCTGGATCGACTGTTCGACCTGCGAATACTGCACCAGCTGCTGGGTATAATCCGATGTGTCCATCGGATCGAGCGGGTCCTGGTTTTGCATCTGCGTGGTCAGCAGTTTCAGGAACATGTCGAAATTGGCGTTCAGCTCGGCGCCCGCCCGGTTGGCTTCGGTATTGCCCTGCAGATTGGGCGTGATCGAGGAAATTTCTGTCATAGTTGGGCCTCAGGCAAAAAGATCTAGGCTGCCGCTGTTGCGGAGCTTCGAACGCGGCGACGGTTCGTCATTATCGACGTCGGTTTCAGCGTGGGTGGCGTCTTGTCGCTGCGGCGTCTCCGGGCGGCCATGCTGGCCTTGCTGATCGCCACGCCCCTGGCTGCGCGCTTCGAACTGGAACGATTGGGGATCGGTTCGCACGCCCGCATCGCCCAACGCGCGAGCGAGCTCCGCGCTGTCGCGGCGCAGCATTTCCAACGCCACACTGCTTTCCGCGGCGACGTGGGCCCGCATGGTGCCGCGATCATCGAATTGAAGCCTGATCCGGATCTCGCCCATTTCCGCCGGATCAAGCCGGATGGTCAAGGCGTCCTTTCCGTCCTTGACCTGCCGCACGATCTCGAGGCCGAGTTGCTGTCCGATCTCTCCCGGCCGCGCCGAGACGGTTCCGGGCACCGAACCGGAGCTGCCGGTCGTACCTGCCGAAACCTTCGCGGAGTCGGCGCGCGTTGCAGGCAAAAGCTCACCCATTGCCGGCGCATTGTCGATCGCCGGCGCAGGCCCTTCGGCAGCGCCGGCTTGCATCAGCTTGCCGAAATCGCTCGCTCCGGCGTCAGGAGATGGCATCCCCGCCGACGTGCGTGACGGAAGCAGCTCCGCAGGGGGTTCACTGTCCCGCGGTATCATCGCCCGGGCATTGTCCGCCTGCGTAACGGGTTCCGCCCGCATGGCTTCGGGCTTCTTTGCCGGGCCGCGATTTGAAAGCGCTGAGGATCCGCTCACCGGATTGCTTCCGGGCGGGGGAACTGGTGCCTGTCCGACGATGGAAGCGGTAGCCTCTGCTGGGGTGAAAGCGGGCACATTGCCGGGCTCGTCGTCTGACGGTTGATCGGCGGCGGCGTCCCCGCTCTGTTGCGCATTCGACCGGTCGATAGGTTCGATGAGAGTATCGGGTTGAGACGCGTCGGACAACCGTGCCGCAGGCTCGGCAGGCGAGGTGGTGTCGCGCGCAAACGCATCGACCGCCCGCGAAGCCGATTGCCCCGGCACACTCTCGCCATCCGCCTGTACGGGGAGATCGCCTGGCAGCTCTCCCCCGGCTTTTGACGAATCCTCGATCACGCTCGACGGCGCATCGAGGGCCTCTGATGGCGTTGACGCGGCATCTGCGTTCACGATCGGAGATGCTGGGTTCACCGAGCCCAGCACGTGCTGGGTCGGTGTTTCTGGTCCCGCCTTCGGCTGCTGGCCAAGCAGCGCGCGCAGGGCAGCGGCCGTATCGGCCGTACCGTTGCGCGGCGGAACAGACGCCTCGTTACCGCCAAATGGTGCGGCCGCGAGCGCGCCAGCGGCCAACTGCGGATGCGCGGCTCCTCGCGGGACGTGGGCGCTCAGCAGATCGGCGAAGGAGGGGCCGCGTTCGGCAAATCGGGTGGCGCCCCCGGACAAGCCTAGGGGGGAGCTTTTGCCTGGTGCGAGCGATAGGAGGTGGTTCATGCTTTCCTTTCGCCCTCGGGGGCGCCTGAACGTATTATATAGGCGGAGTGGCGATTACGGGGCTTCGAGCGCAGTTTGTTGTCCGATACTGCCGACCGAGCGAACTCGGGTGCGCGGATGGATCTCGTTCTGCGACAAAACGACGGTCGCCGGGCGCACCCGCTCGATGATTGAACGGACGAAGGGGCGGATCGTCGGACTGACGAGAAGGCAGGGAATCTCGTTTTTCGCAGCGAGAGTGTCGTACAGTTCGCGCACCTGAGAGATGAACCGCTGCAGGTTCGAGGGAGCCATGGCGAGATGGCGATCGTCGCCCTCGCCCAGAATGCTTTCGGCAAATTGCTGGTCCCAATCGGGCGACAACGTCAGGATCGGGATAGCGCCGTCCCGGGTCTGCTGAGCCGAGATCTGGCGCGCGAGGCGTGCGCGCACATGCTCGGTGATCTGGGTAAGGTTCTGCGTCAGCGGTGCCGTTTCCGCGATCGCTTCCAGAATAGTGGCCATGTCGCGAATGGACACGCCTTCGGCCAGCAGGTTCTGCAGGATGCGCTGGATGCCGGAAATGCTGATCTTGGCAGGGACCAGATCGGCAACCAGTTTCTCCGCCTCGCTATGCACTTCGTTCAGGAGCTTTTGGGTTTCGGCATACGACAGCAGTTCGGCGACGTTGTCCTTGACGAGCTCGGCCAGATGCGTGGTCACAATGGTTCCGCAATCGACCACCGTGAGATCGCGTAGCCCCGCCTCGTCGCGTAATTCGCGGTCGATCCAGAGCGCCGGAAGGCCGAACACCGGCTCTTGTGCGGGATCGCCGGGTAGGCCGACATCCCCGCCGCCCGGATTGATCACCATCAGCTTGTCGAGCCGCAGCTCGCCCGCGGCGACTTCGGTCTCGCGGATAAAGACGCGGTAGTCGTGCGCGCCCAGCGTCATGTTGTCGATGATGCGCACGGCGGGCAGGACGAAGCCGTAATCGCTCGCCATCTGGCGGCGCAGCGCGCGAACCTGATCGTCGAGACGCGGTTCGGCGGCCGAGCCCTTGATGATCGGCAGCAGGCCATAGCCGAGCTCCACCCGCACCGCGTCGATTGCGATGGTGTTGGCGATGGGTTCCTCGACTTCGGCCGAGGCGATCTCCGCCTGGGCCTGCTCGGCCTTTTCATGGGCCTCCTGTGCCTGGTGCTTGCGACTGATCCACCAAGCGTAATAGCCGCTCGCAACCGACGTGACGGCGAAGGGCAGGAACGGGAAGCCGGGTATCAGTGCGAATGCACCCATCAGTACCGAAACCATGGCGAAAGCCTTGGGGTATCGACCCAGCTGCTCGCCCAGCGCATTGCCGGTCTTGCCCGACATGCCGCCTTTGGAAACCAAGAGGCCCGCTGCGGTCGACACGATCAGCGCCGGGATCTGGCTGACCAGCCCATCACCGACCGTCAGCAGCGTGTAGGTGGTGACGGCTTCACCGAAAGCGACACCGTGAATCGCGACGCCGACCACGAGCCCGACCAAGACGTTGATCGCAGTGATGAGCAGCCCGGCGATGGCATCACCCTTCACGAACTTGGAGGCACCGTCCATCGCGCCGAAGAAACCGCTTTCGGCTTCCAGCTCCTGCCGCCGCGAACGCGCCTGTTCTTCGCTTATCATGCCTGCGCCCAGATCGGCATCGATCGCCATCTGCTTGCCCGGCATCGCGTCGAGGCTGAAGCGAGCGGCGACTTCGGCGATACGGCCCGCGCCCTTGGTGATCACAACGAAATTGATGACGACGAGGATGATGAAGATGGTCAGCCCGATGACCGTCTCACCGCCGATCAGGAAATGCCCGAACGCCGCTATGACCCCTCCGGCCGCTTGTGGCCCCTCGTGCCCATGGCCCAAAATCAGCCGGGTCGAAGCGAGGTTCAACCCCAGCCTCAGCATGGTGGCGATCAACAGGATTGTCGGGAATGCCGAAAGCTGCAGCGGCTTCTCGATGAACAGCGAGGTCATGAGGATCATCACCGACAACGTGATCGAGATCGCCAGACCGAAATCCAGGAGCCAGGCCGGCATCGGCAGGATCAGCATCGCAATGATGCCGATCACCCCTATCGCGAGCGCGAGATCGCGATTGGCGCCGATACGATCGAGAAAGCCTGTAAGATACTGTGACATGGGAGTGCCGACTTGGTTCGAGGACGTTATTTGCACGGAGCGACGCTGATGCCCGCCTGGACGAAGCTCTTCAGTTTGTTGCGCATGGTGCGCACTGAAATGCCCAGGATCGAGGACGCCGAGGTGCGATTTCCGCCGCACCGTTCAAGCGTATGGAGGATCAGTTCGCGCTCGACTTCCGCGACGGTGTGACCGATCAGCGGCTCGACCTGCATACTATCTTCCTGGTCTTCCGGAGATAGCTCCAGCGGGGTGCCGTCGACCTTTACCAGCGCGTCGGTGCCGATGACGGGTGATTGCGCAAGCAAGATCGCGCGATGAATGGTCGTCTCGAGTTCGCTCACATTTCCAGGCCAAACATAGGTCTCGAGAACACTGCCGGCCGCATCGTCAAAATCGGGCTCGCGCGTGCCGTAAAGGGTGGCGAATTGCGCGGCGAAATGATGGGCGAGGGTCAAGATGTCTTGTCCCCTTTCCCGCAGCGACGGCAGCCTGATTTCAGCAAGATCCAGACGCGCCAACAGGTCGGCGCGAAAGCGGCCTTGCTCGACGAGACTATGCAGATTTGACGTGGAACTGGTGATCAGGCGCGCGCCTTGATGCAGTGTTGCCGGGAGCCCGTTCTCAGCGGTCTGGCCCTGTATCAAATCGAGCAATCGAGCCTGCAGCGGCGGGGAAAGCGCCTCTACACCGCGCAGGAAAATCGTGCCGCCTCCCGCCTCGTCCATCCTGCCTACACGTCGCGCAATTGCCCCGGGGAAGTCTCCCGGCTCGTGGCCGAACAGCTCTGATTCAAGGATTGCCGTCGCAACGCCATGACATTCGACGGTAACAAAATGCCCCGTACGCCCGGAGCATGCGTGGATCATCCGGGCCATGACTTCCTTGCCCGTACCCGGCTCTCCGCGGATCAGTATCGGTGCGGCTGTTGCGGCCATCGACTTGGCGAAATCGGTCACCTGCCGCATCGCCTCACTCGCACCGATCATGTCTCGCGAGGGACGGGCGACGGACAGTATCGCGGCGGCGATCAGATCCCGGTCCGGAGGCAGCGGCAGGTAGTCGCGCGCGCCGCCCCGCACTGCGGCTACGGCCCGTTCGGCGGTCGCATCGATCCCGCAGGCGATGGTCGGCACCGCAATGCGTTCGGCGCGTAGCGCGGAAATGAAACCTGGCACGTCCAGCGACACGTCGATCATGACCAGATCACCGCCCGCGCGACGAAGCGATTCCAGCGCGGCCTTCTCGTCATCCGCCATGGTGACCAGAGCGCCCGTCTCGCGCGCCATTTGCGCGGCCTGGCGAAAGATCGAATGCTGCGCGCCGACCAGGGTCATACGCACCGGGGTGGAGAGCGATTCGGTCATCAGTCTTCTTCGTGCACGATCTCGGTGAGCGTCACGCCCAGTGCCCGTTCGATGAGGACGACCTCGCCGCGGGCGATCAGACGATTGCTCACGAATATGTCGACTGGCTCGCCGACCTTGCGATCGAGCTCGACGACACGCCCCGGCGCGACCTGCATCAATTCGGCGACCGTCATCCGGGCTCGTCCGAGAACAACCTGCATCTTGACCGGCACATCGTGAACGGCGTCGAGTCCTAGCTCATGGCCATGGTCTTCATTGATGCTCAAACCCTCGCGCGCGTCGGACGGTGCGGTCTCGCCAAGCGAAGGAAGATCCACGAAAGCCTCGCTATTCTGCTCGATCTGGGCCTCGGCAACATCATTTCCCACTTCGGTCATGGAACTCTCCTTTAAGCACTGAGCCATTGGCGGACGACAGCGGCGGATTCACTGGGACTGCTATTGATGGCGTCGCCGATCTTCTTCAGCGCGGAGGCCTTGATGTTGCCCTCCACTTGGGCGAGCGCGATCTCGTCATCCAGCTTTGGACCGCCAAGTGAGGGGGGCCCATCGTTTTCCGATCGTTCGGCATTCGGCGCCTCTCCCTCATGGGGCTCGGGCGTCAGTTCGATGGTGTCTCGTTTGGGAGCCGGCAGTTCACCGGCGACCAGCTCCGATTTGGGCCGGAGCATGCGCAGGACGATCAGGCCCACAGCGCCAATCACGAGCAACTTGATGAAATCGAAAATCGAGCCGAACGGAAGGTCGGAAAACAGCCCCTCGTCAATTTCGGCAAGCTCATCGGGCTGCGCGAAGGCCATGCTTTCGACGATCACGCTGTCGCCGCGTTCGGCATTGAAGCCGACGGCATTTTCCACGAGCCTTGTGAGGCGCTGAACCTGTTCGTCGGGGAGGCCCTGCTCACCACCATCGACCATGACCGCCACCGTCAGGCGCGAAACTTTGCCGGGCGAGCGCGTGGTCAGCGTGCGACGGCTGCTGTTCTGGAAAGTGACGTCTTCAGAGGTCTCGTTGCGGGCGCTTTCACGGGTCTCGCCCCCGCCCCCCATGATGTCGTTGCCTTCGGGCAGCTGCGCGCCGACCGTGACACCCTGGTCTGCCCCTGCATTCTCGCGGTTCTGGTCGCCCGATTCGACCGAGATCTGGCGCGCGATGACCTGTGTATCCGGGTCGAAGACCTCGGCCTCCTCGCGCGTGTGGTCGCGATCGATTTCGGCGGACACCTCCGCCCGCACCTTGCCCACGCCAACGATCGGTTCGACCAGGGCTTCGATCTGGCTGCGGATGCGCGCTTCGGTGGCAATCTGGCGTTCGTCGGCCTGGGTGGCGCCTGCCTCCCCAGTCTCGCCCGCCCGTGCCAACAGCGCGCCGGTCTGATCGACGATCGAAATCGCTTCCGGAGCGAGTTCGGGCACGGCGGCGGCCACCAGATAGCGAATAGCCTCGACATTGCCGGACGACAGCTTGCCGCGTGTCTTGACTGTTACGGAGGCGCTGGCCTTGCGTGCTTCTGGAGCGAACAGGGCACGCTCCGGCATGACGATATGCACGCGCGCATTCACGATCGACTGCAAGCTGGCGATCGAGCGCCCCAGTTCGCCTTCGATCGCGCGCGTCTCGTTCAGCTTTTCGCGCGAGGACGAAACACCGAAGGCTTGTTGCGTATCGAGCACTTCATAGCCGATCGCACCGCCCAGCTGTTCGCCCGCCATGCTCATCCGCAGTTCGGGGAGGCGATCCTCGGGCGCGAGTATCGCGGTGCCGTCGCCCGAGAGCGAGAACGGTACATTCTGCGCGCGCAGCTTTTCGGTGATCGTCTGGGCGGATGTCGGATCGAGATCGGTATAGAGATAGCCCATCTCGTCGGACGAGCCGCTGCTCATAGCGACAGCCGCCAACGTCGCCAGCAGGGCAAAGGCGACGCCTCCCATCAGCAGCACCCGGCGTGGTCCGAGTTGTCCGGCAAAGTTGCGCAGTGCTTCCAAGGTGACCCCGTCCGATACCGTCGGCATTATTGCCGGCTTTCGAGATCATTATAGGAGGCCGGAGGGTCGGCATTTTCTGCCGGTGGGAAATTTTTGCCGGGTGCGTATATCGCTGCCGAGCGGGATGCGCTGGAGCGTTCAATCCGCCGTCTGCGCCATCAGCGGAGCAAGCTCGTCGAGCACTGCCTGGCGTCGGCTCTGTGCGTCGACGTTCACGCCGCCACGATCCCATTTCAACACGGCGTCGCCGGGTGCGAGACCGGCATCGGCGGACACGATAAGCGCCAGACGTCGACGATCCTCGCTCTGGCGTTGGGCGATCCGAGCCTCGATCTCCTCGACCAGTTCGGGATGAACCCTCACTTCGATTTCCTGGCCCCGTGCGACTTGCGACAGTGCGCGCCCGATCGCCTCGTCGACGGCGCCGCCGGGCTCCTCGGCGATCGCACGACCGGCAAGGGTTTCCGCCGCGACCAATGCTACCTCGACGGCATCGGCCTCTGCCTGCGCGCGCAATTCGCCATATCGCTCGGAAAACTCGTCCAGCGATGCCTGGACAGCATCGACGGCCGAGAGGATCGCCTCCTCGCGCTCTTCATGCGCATGGTTGCACCCGGCTTCGAATGCTTCGGTGCGGGTTCGGGCCAGCTCTTCCTCGTGGTTCTGTTGCAGTCGGGCGATCTGGCCGCGCAAGGCCTCCGCCTCGCGCGCCAGTTCGGCCGCATCCGTCTTTCGCCGATATTGCCTTGCCGACTCGCGCGGCGGAAAGGAGAATGTGCGGTCGAAGTCGAAGGGGCGAACCTGAAGATCGTCTTGCATGGTCATGGGATCAGTAAATCATCGATTCGTCAGACTTGGGATCGACCAGAATGATCTCTCCGCGATCCGCGAGCGTTTTGGCCAGGCGAACGAGGGCGGTCTGCGCTTCGTCGCACTCGCGCGCCCGCACCGGCCCCATCGCGCTCATATCTTCTCTCAGGAGCTTGGCAGCGCGCTCGGTCATCGCGCCCAGGAACAATCGTCGTATTTCTTCCGGCGCGCCCTTCAGCGCCAGCGCCATTTCACGCTTGTCGGCATTCTTGACGACAGTTGCCACGGAGGCGGGCAAAAGATTCCCCAGATCCTCGAACGTGAACATCAGCGCGCGGATGCGCTCGGCCGATTCCACGTTGCACTCCTCGAGCGCGCTGAGCATCCTTTCTTCGGCGGACCGATCGAGCGCGTTGAACATCTCGGCCATCATCTCGTGCGGATCGCGCTTTCGAGAACGCGCCAGGTTGGACATGAACTCGTTCTTGAGCGTCTGCTCGATCTCGACGACGATTTCCTTTTGCACCTGCTCCATCCGCAGCATTCGCTGGATGACATCGGTCGCGAAGTCGCCGGGCAATTCTGCGAGCACCCGGGCAGCATGTTCCGGTCGCAACTTGGTGAGGATCACCGACACGGTCTGCGGATATTCATTGCGAAGATAAGCCGCGAGCACCGTCTCGTTCACATTTGAAAGCTTGTCCCACATCGTCCGGCCAGACGGACCGCGGATGTCCTCCATGATCTCCCTGACCTTGTCTACGCCCATGACTCCACTGAGCAAACGCTCCGCCGATTCGAAGGAGCCATGCAATGACGCCATGCTCGAAACTTCGCTGCTGAACTGCACCAGCAGGTGTTCGACTGCGACTGCGGGCAAGCGTCCAAGCTGCGCGATTCCGGAAGAAAGATCCTTGATTTCGTCGGTGCTCAACTGCTCCCAGATCGGCGTTCCATATGTCTCGCCCAGCGCAAGCATCAACGCGGCAGCACGTTGCGGGCCCGAGTACTTCTTGAGCTCGGGTGGTTCCGCAAGATGGGCGGCGATCGTCATTTCAGTTTCCCCACTAAAGAAATCCCTGCGCCCTACCGCATGATGGCGGCGCTCGTCCTATTATAGAGGCAAGACCAGCCGGATGGACGGAAGCAGCAAGAAGGTGACACTCAATTTAAACAGCAGCCTTGCAGGGCTCAGCCTGCTGAGCGGGACAAACAGCTTCTCGCTGTTCTCGGGCGGTACACCGGCTTTCGAGACCCTCGCAGTCCGTCGGGCCAAGGCGGCCTTCACCACGCCCGACACCACGCCGCCTTGGAAACAGGCGGGGCAAGCAGGTTCGCTGTCTTCGCAGGTCTCGGCCATCCGGCGGCTGTCCTCTATCGTCGATGCAGGGCCCATCACCAGCCGCAAATTGCCCGACGATGTGTCATCCGCCTTCACCACTTACCGCGCTCTCGACCGGCTGCGTGCCTTGGCCGAAGCCGCGGTTTCCGGGCCAACCGCCTCCGTGCGAGAAACACTTCAAGGTGTATTCGCCGAGGGGCTTCAGGATCTCGAGACCTTCGTGGCATCCTCGCCGCGCGACAAGCTGTCGCTGGCTTTCGACCAGCCCAGTAGCACCGTACGTTCTGTCGCGATCAAACCGGAAAGCACTGTCGGCACTATCGCCGGCAAGGGCGTGGCCGAAGCGCGCGATGCTCCGCTGCTGAAGCTGTCGGGGACCGAACGTTTCGCAATCACGATCAAGCGCGGCGATGCAAGCGACACAATCAGCGTTGATCTGTCCGGAGGGCCGCAGCCGCCGACGCTCGATTCCATCTCGAGTTCGATCAACGACGCCATCGCCGCCGTACCGCTGCGCGGCCCCGACGGCAGCGTCAATCTCGACGAGAACGGCAATCCCGTGCCCCGCTGGCTAGTCCGCTTCCTGCCCGACAAAAGCACCGGCAGCTGGGGCTTTAAGATCGAGAACCCGGGGCTGGAAGAAGTGTCGATCGATCAGGTCGATGCGCCCGATGCGCTGATGGTGGTGACCGGGCTGACCGATCCGGACAGTCCGGCATCGACGCAGGTCATGCGCATATCCGATCCGGCCGGGACAGCCGAGCGATCGACCTTGTCGCAGATTGCCGGCCTGGACCGGCTCGCGACCGAACGCGCCGAACTGAATGCGCCGAAATATGCGCCGATCGAAGGTGTCGAAAAACCCTCGCTCGAGCGCTTCGCAACCACCTCCGCGCAATCTGTCGTCACCGCAGCAGACGGCTCCAGCTTCGTCGTCGGCACCACCGCGGGCGACCTCGACGCCAATCGGGTGGCAGGTTCGCAAGACCTGTTCCTGACCAAGCTCGACAGCGAGGGTAAGGTAGTCTGGCAACGCGCTCTCGGCGCGAGCGGATCTGCCAGCGGCGCAGCCGTCGCCCTAGGTCCCGACGGGCACGTGGTTGTTGCCGGCACCGTCGAAGGCAGCTTCGATGGCGCCAATACCGATGGCGACATGCTCGTCGCGCGCTTCGATGCCGAAGGTGCGGAACTTTCCTCGACATTAATCCGCGCCGTCGGGAAAGACACGGCCAACGCCCTCGCCGTCTCCGCGGACGGTTCGATCTTCGTCGGCGGTCGCGGCGCAACCGGAGGCGGTGACGCCTTCATCGCTCGGCTCGATGCCGACGGCAGTTTGCGCGAACGCCGCCGGATCGACAGCGGCGGCAGCGACACGGTCAACGCGCTTGCCATCGGGAGCAATGGCGAACTGCTGGCGCTCACCAGTGAAGGCGGCGTGGGCACCCTGCGACGGATCGACAGCGCCTCGCTGGTCAACGATCTCGGCTCGATCGAACTGGGCCAGGTAGATGCCCGCGCGCTGGCGGTTGCTTCGGATGGGACCATCGGGATCGGCGGATCGGCCTCCAGCGCGGTCGACGGCAATCAGGTCAATGCCACGGGCGGCGGACGCGACGGTTTCGTCGCGCGGGTCAGCGCCGATCTCACCAGCAGCGACGTCAGCTACATCGCGACCGGAGCGGACGACCGGGTGGACAGCATCACTTTCATGAACGGCAATATCTACGCCGGTGGTCGGACGTCCGGGGATCTTTCGGGCACGCGCCGCGGAACGTCCGATGGCTTCGTCGCCCGGATCGATGCCGGCACCGGAGCCATCGCCGATATCCAGCAGTTCGGCCTTGCCACCCGCAACACCGAGCCAGTGCGCATTGCGGCGGCGACAGGCGGTTCCACCGTGCTCGGCGCACTTGGGTTGAAGCGCGGGCGACTGGACGATACCGATTCCTCCCTGCTGACCGCACAGACCAGCCTGCGCGCGGGCGACCAGTTCGCCATCAAGGTGAACGACGGGGTGGCCCGGCGGATCATCATCGATGCCGACGAAACGCTCGCCACCCTGTCTGAGAAGGTGAGCCGGATCACCGGTACGAAGGCGACCATCACCTCGCCTTCGGGCGATGACGGGCGCACGCTGAGCATTGCAGCGAAGTCCGGGCACACGATCGAGCTGATCGGCGGCGGCGAGGGACGCGATGCACTGTCCAAGCTGGGCCTGCCCGCCGCCCGGCTGGTCGCGCCGCCGCCCTTCGACAAAAGTGCGCCGAAGGTCGTACCGGGCGGAAGCTACGGGTTGGACCTCACGCATGCGCTCGAAATCTCGACGCGCGAGGGTGCCGCGCTAGCTTTGGGCCGGGTCAAGAGCGCCATCTCGATGACGCAGACCGCCTATCGCTCGCTCTATTGGGACACGGGGAAAGCGTCGATCGTCAATGGCGGCGCTGCCGGCACCGGCGGCGCGTCCCCTCGCCAACTGGCGCAGATCGCAAACTATCAGGATGCGCTCGCGCGCATCAGCAGCCTGACCGCAGGATTCAATTCCGGCGGCTTCTTCTGAAACTCCGAGCAGGGAACTTTATATGAGTGATACGACTCCAGTCCTGATGCGCGGCATCGGTCTTGCCATGCGGCATCTTTCCGATCGCCAGCAGGTGATCGCGCAGAACATCGCCAACGGCGACACGCCGGGTTACAAGGCGCGCGAAGTGGAAGCGCCGAGCTTTGCGGGAATGGTGGATGCAGGCGGCGCGAGGCGCGTTGCGCGGCCGACCGTCCAGGTCAGTTCCGAAATGCGCGCACTCGGCGCCCGGCCACAGACCTCGAGCGCCATCGTGCTGGACGAGAATACCGTCGAGACAAAGCCCGACGGCAACAACGTCACGCTGGAAGAACAAGTTCTGAAGCTCAGTGCCGTGCAATCGGAATTCACGGCGCTCACCAACCTCTATCGCAAACAGATGCAACTGCTCAAAAGCGCAACAGGGCGCGGCAACGGCTAGTCCTCGCACATCGGCGATATGAAAGGGGGGCGATCGCGCAATGCAATCGCCCCCCCTTTTTCTCACCTCGCCTCAGAGGCTGGTGTTGACCGAGATCGGGCTAGTGCCGCCGCGAAGCATCATCGTACCCGTGTCGCGATAGCTGCACCCGGCATTGCCGGTCAGCCGCTTCGCTTCCGAAGCCACCGCGTCGATAAGGTCGCTGGAAAGCTCCAGATGGCGCTTCACCACGGTAGCGTTGGACGCCGCCGCGTCGCGCAGTGTGGCCATCGCCTCGGACAAGGCCGCGTCCTGCTCTTCGTCCAGATCTTGCAACCAGCTCGGGGCCTCACGGTTGAGCCGCGCAATCTCGGCTTCCATCTGCGCCACCAGGCGACGCTTCGCGCCGACCATCTCTGCATGATCGACATAGCCGCCACGTTCGTCGAGCGACACGGTCTCCTCGCTCATCATCGACGCAAGCGAACCGGCTATATCGAGTATCGTAGCAATCATTGCATACCCTCCTGCATTCTGATCATCTGTTCCATCACCGTCGGAGCGAGCCCAATGCCGCCGCGACGGGCAATTTCTCCGCCCAGCTTCTCTGCCATGAGCCCACGGAATATCTGCTCGGCATGGCCACCGGAGAACTCGTCGCCCAGCTCGACGCTTTCGAGCATCAGCTTGGACATCTCGCCTAGGAAGACCGCCTCGAATTGCTCCGCTGTTTCGGCGATATCGCTGCGCGATTGGCCCGGCAGCGATGCGGTCGAAGGGAGGTCCGGCTGGTTGGGCAAGGGTGCGGACAGGCCGAAGGACGTCGTCATTGGATCGTGATCTCCGCCTGCAATGCGCCTGCGCTTTTGAGCGCATGGAGGATGGTGATGAGATCCCGCGGGGAGACGCCCAAACGGTTGAGACCATTGACAAGCGACTGGAGCGAGGTGCCCTGGTCCAGCATCGCAAGCGACGCGCCCCCGCCGTCATCGACCTCGATCCGGGTGCGCGGCACGACGGTCGTCTCCCCTTCGGAAAACGGTGCCGGCTGCGAAACAATGGGGCTCTCGGCGACGCTGATCGTCAGGCCGCCCTGAGCGATCGCGACCGGGCTGATCTTCACGTCCGCCGTCATCACGACCGTTCCGGCCGCTTCGTTGACGACGATCCGGGCAGGCTGGTCGACATCGACGGCGAGATTTTCGATCTGCGGCAGAAGTTCGACCAGCGATCCCTGAAAGCCCGATCCTCCGCTCAATTCGACCGTCGCCGGGTCGAGCATTCGCGCCGCGCCGGGAAAGCGTTGGTTGATTGCCTGCTCAATGCGCTTGGCGGTCGTGAAATCCGGGTTTTTCAGCGCCAGCTTGAGCGTATCGGCAGCGCCTAGCGCATACGGGACCTCGCGCTCGACGATCGCGCCCGACGCAATCCTCGCCGACGTCGAAACCCCGCGACTGATGCTGGCACCGGCGCCCTGCGCCTTGAATCCCGATACGGCAAGCGGCCCCTGCGCCACTGCATAGATCTCGCCGTCGAGGGCGCGAAGCGGGGATATTAGCAGTGTGCCGCCCTGCAGGCTGGTCGCATCGCCCATGGCCGCGACCTGCACGTCGATCTTGGAGCCCGCACGGGCAAAGGGCGGCAAGGTAGCCGTGACCGACACCGCGGCGACGTTCTTCGTGCGCAACTGCATATCGCGCACGCTCACGCCCATGCGTTCGAGCATGGCCTGAAGCGATTCCTCGGTGAACGGAACGTTGCGGGTGCGGTCTCCCGTCCCGGCCAGACCGACCACGAGCCCGTATCCCACCAGCTGGTTCGAGCGCACGTTCTCGACATCGACGATGTCCTTGATCCGCGAACCTGCCTGCGCCTGTGCCGGCGCTGCGAAAAGCAGCGCCAAAGCGGCACATAGCATTGTCACGATCCGCATATTCTCGCTCCTGATTACCCCAATGGCTTCCTTTTCTTATAGAATAGAGAGGTAGGAGAATCGCACTCTTGTAGGAGTTTATCGTGCGGATCGGCACGTTGTTGCCAGCCCCGGCCATACTTGCGGCGATCACCCGCAAACCCGCGCTGCTGGGCGCAGGGGAAGGACAGGCTGCGGCCGGCGAGAGCGCACCGCCAGCTCCCGTACAGCCAACCCCGCCACTGGGCTCGGTCCAGATGCTGGTAACCCTCGCCGCCTACGATCCCGACAAGGAGCGACGGCGGAAGATGGCCGAGCAAGGAGCCGAAGGTCTCGACGAACTCGAGGCGTTGCAGGTGGAATTGGCGACCGGCGGTGCCACGCCGGATCGGCTCGAAGAGCTTGCCGAGTGGGTTGCGCAGCTCGAACAGCCGACGGATCCGGTCCTCGCCAGCATCGTTGCCGACATCGAATTGCGCGTTCGGGTCGAGCTGGCGAAGTTCGATATCGAGGTCTAGCGCCCGTTGCGTCGCTGCGAGCGAGGCGATGCCCGTTTTTAGCGGCCGCCCCGGGCCAGCTTCATCACATAGGTTATGATTTCGGCGACGGCGAGATAATGCTCGGCCGGGATCGGCTGATCGAGCTTGGCGCTGGCATGCAGCGCGCGCGCGAGCGGCGGTTTCTCGATGATCGGGATGTCGTGCCCTGCCGCGATCTCGCGGATCTTCAGGGCGACCGCGTCGACCCCCTTTGCCACCACAACCGGCGCCGCCATCGCGCCATGATCGTATTGCAGCGCAACCGCATAATGGGTCGGGTTTGTAATGATGACGCTGGCCTGCGGCACCTTGGTCATCATCCGGCGCTTGGCGCGTTCCATCCCGATCGCGCGGACCTTGGCCTTGATTTGCGGGTCGCCTTCGGTGTTCTTGTGCTCGTCCTTGATCTCCTGAAGCGACATCCGCATCTTCTTGATGAACGCACGCCGCTGGTAGACGAAGTCGAAAAGCGCAAGTGCCGCGACCAGTATCGTCGCGGCCTTGATCATCCTGAACACCAGGTCTGCCGCGAGCTTGCCAACCTCGTGCGAAGGGACGCCAACTAGCGTTTCGATTCCCCGCGCGTGCGGCCACACCACGATCAGGGCGACGCCCGTGACCAGTCCGAATTTCGCGAGTGTCTTGACGAACTCCACCAGCCCCTGCTTGCCGAACAACCGCTTGATCCCCGAAGCCGGAGAGAGTTTGTTCCATTTCAGCTTCAGCCGCGACCACGCCAGGGTCGGACGGCCCTGCAGGAACATCGTCAGCAGGGCGAAGATCAGCAGCATCCCCAGCAGCGGCCCAAGCGCCAGCGCGGCCTGGCCCATCACGACGGCCGCAAAACTCAACCCGCTCCCTGCAAGATCGAGATCGTCCGCTCCGCCCCACAAGCCGACGAAAATCGTCAGCATGCGCGAAACCGTCCACGCTCCCATCCCTCCCATCACCACGACGGCAGCCACGAACATGCTCGCATGGCGCATTTCGGGCGCACTGGCGACTTCGCCCTTCTTGCGGGCGTCCTCCAGCTTCTTGTCGGTTGGGTCGTGCGTTTTCTCGCCGGAATCGGATTGCGACATCGGTCAGACCCACCCCTGCTGGAGCCAGTCCGCCATAGCCGTCGCAAAACCCATCAGCACCGCCCCGAGGATTGCGGCGAACAGCGCGAGGCCGAGCAGGATGTTGAGCGGTTGGGCGATGAAGAAGACCTGGATAGTCGGCGCTAGCCGTGCCGATAGGCCCAGCGCGACGTTGAAAACGATCCCGTAGACAACGAGCGGAGCCGCAAGCGAAAAGCCCAGATCCATCGATAGGGTGGTCGTGGCAATGGCGAGTTGGGCGAAATCGGCGGCGGGCGGCAAACCGCCAACCGGAAAAACAAGATAGCTGTTTACCATCGCCGCGATCCACATGTGATGAATGCTGAGCGAAAAGCACACCACCGCCGCTGCCACGCTCACCAGCTTGGCCATCACCGGCAGCTGTCCGCCGAGCGCCGCATCGGGCATAACCGCCGAGGTCAGGCCAGTTTGCAGACTGATGATCGAGCCGGCGATGGTGATGGCGAGGAACATGATCCGCACGATCGCGCCCAATGCCAGCCCCGTCAGGATTTCGCCCGCAGCCAGCCCTGCCAGGCCCATGGTGCTGCCGGTTGCGGGGACCTGCGGTCCGAGCAGACCGAACAATGCAAGCGAAATGCCCAGCGCGACCAGCAGGCGGATGCGGACGGGGACCGCGGTGTCCGAAAAAACGGGCAACATCATCATCACGGCCCCAAGGCGCGCAAAAACCAGCAGAAAACCTTCCACCTGACCAGGCAATTGCTCCATGACCTCAACCAGCCACAATCCGGTCGGATATCTGCGTCATGAAGTTCGCCATCGCGTCGCCGATCATCGGCAGGCAAAGCAACAGGACGAACCCCATCACGAACAGCTTGGGCACGAAGGTGAGCGTCATTTCCTGAATCTGCGTGAGCGCCTGGAACAGACCGATCGCCACACCGATCACCAGCGAGGTAAGCAGCATGGGGCCGCAGATCGTCAGGATCACGATCAATGCCGCGTGGGCGATCTGGATGGCATCGGTGGACGTCATGGGTGCTGCCCCGGATCTGCCTAGATCTGCATCCGCATGATTTCGCTATAGGCGCCGACCACGCGATCGCGAACCGCAACCACTGAATCGAGAGCGGTTTCGGCAGCGCCGATGGCCGTTACAACGTCGATGAGGTCCCCCTTGCCCGCGACCTGGCGGATGCTCGCCTGCTCGGCCGCTTGCAGCTTGTCTGCCGTATCGGTGACCATGCCCGACACGAGGGCTCCGAAGCCGCCTTCCGCGCTATTTGCCGTCCCGGTGTCAGCCGGGCCTTTGACCTTCGAGGCAGGGATTCCGGAGAAGCCGCTGCCATAGGCAGACGCTGCGTCATATGCATTGATCGACATCTTCCGCTCCTTACTTCAGCAGATCGATCGTGCGCATGGTCAGGCTGCGCGCGGATTCGATTGCGTTGAGATTGGCTTCGTAGGATCGCTGGGCCGACTTCATGTCGGCGCTTTCGACCAGCGAATTGACGTTTGGCATCTTCACGTAACCGTCGGCGTCGGCTGCCGGGTTACCTGGCTGATGAACCCGGGTGAACTCGGACTGGTCGGCCTGGATTCCGGTGACCTCGACCGTCGTCGTCCCAGTGCTCCTGTCCAGCGCGGCTTTGAAAGTCGGCACCTTGCGGCGGTAGGGATCGCCGCCGGGCGTATCGGCCACGGAGCTGGCATTGGCCAGGTTCTCGGCGATGACGCGCATGCGAAGCGATTGGGCGCGAAGGCCCGCTGCGGAAACTCCAATCGAATTCTCAAGAGACATGATCTGGCCCTAATTGTGGTGCGCCAGCTGGCGCTGTCAGATTACTGATAGGAAAATTTTGCCTAGCCGCGGTCAGGTGGGCGAACTTTTGTTCCTAGAATGCAGGCTAGGAGGAACCCTCGATGTCCGCACTCAATGACGTTCCGGTCGAATGCACCATCGCGCTCGGATCGACGACGCTGCCTATCAAGCAGATTCTCAAACTGTCGCGCGGCGCCACGATCCCGCTCGATTGCGACGAGGACGATCCCACGCTGATCTTCATCAACGGTCAGCTAATCGCGAAGGGCCAGATTCTCGTCGACGACGAAAAGATGCTGCTCGAGATCACCGATCTGGTGAAACGGGCTCGCTAGGGATGGACAGCCTCATTCTCCTTCGCACCTTCGGAGCACTGGCGCTCTTGATCGGCCTCCTTGCAGGAGCGCTATGGATCGTTCGCCGGTTCGAGATTCGTCTTCCCGGCGCGGTCGCTCGCCAATCCGAACGGCGGCTGGAGCTGGTCGAGCGTCTGGGCATCGATCAGCGCCGCTCGGCGATCCTGATCCGTCGCGACGATCGCGAACACCTCCTGATCATCTCACCGGAAGGCCAGACCGTGGTGGAGACGCTGTCATGCCCCGCACCGGACGCGCGCGCCCGCCAGAAGACAAGCGACCGGCGAGACATCCCGCCCCTTCCGGACTCATTCACCGCGCTTCTCGATCGCAAGCTGACGGGTGCCAAGTGTGCGTGCCCACGCGGTGGATCCCGACCTCCGAAGAGAGATCGCTGACATGACTCTTCGCTATCTCCTGCGCGCCGCAATCGCCGCGGCCACAATGCTCGTACCGGAGGATGCTCTCGCACAAAGCGCCACGATCGATCTCGGCAGCGGCGGATCGATGTCGGGAAGCGTGATCCAGCTGGTGTTGATGCTGACGGTGCTGAGCCTTGCGCCCGGCATCCTGATGACGGTTACCTCTTTCACCCGCATCGTCGTAGCGCTGTCGCTGCTGCGCACGGGGATCGGGGCGCCGGGCGTTCCGCCAAATCCGGTGATCATCAGTCTCGCGCTGTTCCTGTCTTTTTTCGTCATGGCACCGACCTTCGAGAAAGCCTGGGAAGACGGCGTCACGCCGTACACACAGGGAGAGATCAGCGAGGAAGATGCGTTCACGCGCACCGCAGCGCCGTTCCGACAGTTCATGCTCAGCCAGGTGAACGAAAGCGATCTCGAACTGTTCGTCGAGCTGTCGGGGGAGCCTGCGCTAAGCCGCGCGGAGCTCTCGATGGCGACACTGGTGCCGGCATTCATGGTTTCCGAACTGCGGCGAGGTTTCGAGATCGGTTTCCTGTTGCTTTTGCCGTTCCTCATCATCGACCTCGCGGTTTCTGCCGTACTGATGGCGATGGGTATGATGATGCTGCCCCCGCCCACGATCTCGCTGCCGATGAAGATCGTGTTCTTTGTGCTGGTGGATGGCTGGGCGCTGGTCGCGGGGTCGCTGGTCAGAAGCTTCGGCAGCGGCTGAACGGCATTCGTTCAGCCGAGACTCGCCGATATGTCGGGCGCTCCGATGCCAGAGGCCGGAGCGACACCAAATCGGAGCTCGGGGCTTTCAAGCCATTGCGCGAAACTCGCAAACTGGATCTTGTTGGCGAAAACCAGTCCGACATTGTTGTCCGTGCTCGATCGACTGCTGCAAGCAAGCGGCGCCATGCCTGGCAAAGTGAGGAAGACCTCCGCGTGACGCGGAATGGAAAAGTCGGCCGCCACCCGGCAGCCTCCGAGCGAGATATTGACGAGATGCACCTCGGTCGGACAACCATCGATATCGAGGCGTGCAGAAGCGCTGGCCGCGAAGCGCGGGCTTCGCGCGATCAGCCTAGCGCCCGAAGGACCGACAGGCGCGGAGAGAAGGATCTCTTGATCGACTTGCCCGGCGAAAGCGATTCCCGCAGAAAGATCGTTCGTCCACGCGACGTGTCCTTCCAGGCATACGCCGCTCCGCGCCTCGATCGCGATTCTCTCGCCCTTCTCGAGCGGAGAAATCGTTTCGATGCCCATTCCCCCCGACGACACGTTGCGAATGCGGCAGATCGTATCACTGCCCCGTCGCCCCAGGCGACCGAGCATCAACAAGGTCACCATGCGATCGACGCGCGCTATCTCGGATCGTCCACCATTGGCGTTCGGGTCGAAGGACAGACCGGCAGGCTGGGTCTGCGAGGTTAACTTGATCGGAGTGAGTTTCATGTCAGGCGGGCCTTGCACTGGCTATGGCGACGGCGCTCACGGTGCCCTTTTCGAACGCGGCGTCCGCCGATTCCTGGACGATTGCCCGGAAAACCTCGAGTGTGGGCAAAGTCCCATCGGGTCCGCTCGCCATCGGCTTGCGATAGGTCCGCATGTTGATCTCGTGTCGCAGCAGCGGGAGACGCGCAGCAACGTCTTCCGCCTGATCTTCCGGCACCTGAAGCGCGAGCTCGAACGATACATAGCCTGCGAGGCGTTGCCCGTCGGGCAGCACCAGCGGGGCCATCACATCGTTGACTTCGACGAGCGTGGTGCCCTTCGACCTCGAACTATTCTCGCCCCCGATGGGACCAAGGATCGCGGCTGCAGCATAGGCTGCGCCGACGCCGGTCCCCGCACCGCTTGCCAGCAGGACGACCGGCATGATCATCTTTTTTATATTCGGCATCGGCCCTCTCTCGCTAGAATTGAAAACTGGTGTCAGGCGGCAAAGCGGAGCCTTCGGCCTTGATGATGATCGCGATACGACGATTCTCGGGCCGGAGTGGTTGGTCGGGATACACGGGGCGTGTGCTCGCCATCGCGGAGACCTGTGTGATGCGATCGGACGAGAGGCCGGCGGCCTGCATAATCCTGCGGGCAGCCTGCGACCGGTTGCCAGACAGCCTCCAATTCGCTTCGCTGAGCCCGCCGCCTGCGTCGGTATGCCCTTCCAGCGCAATGCTGACCCCGGTTCCGGCCACCTTTCGCGCGATACGCGATAGCAAGTTGGTAGCGTAGGCATTGGGCTCGCCCGATCCCCCCCCGAACATCGGTCGCCTGGCTGTGTCCATCAGGCTGATGGTCAGAGAATCGGCATCTTCTTCAAACTGCACGTTGTCAGCGTCGCGGCTGTCTGATCCGCTGTCGATCGCGAGGCGCAGTTCCTGTGCCAGCACGCGAAGCGAAGCATCGGGCACGTTCGCGGTCCCCCCTCTGGCGGCGCCCGCGGTCGCTGCTTCCATGGCCGGCGTTCCGGATGGCTGTTGCCGGCTCGACTGCGACGCGCGGCTATTGCCGGCGCCCGCAGCAGGTCCGTCGCTGCCCGGCCCGATCGCACCTTCAGCCGCGGGCGAAAAGTACTCGGCCAGCCCCTTGAGCATTTCCTTGTCGGGATTGGCGGTCAGCCACAGCAGCATGAAAAACGCCATCATCGCCGTTACGAAGTCCGCATAGGCGACCTTCCACGCTCCGCCGTGATGGCCGCCGTCCGCGATCTTCTTCACCCGCCGGATGACGATGGGCCGTTCGGAGACCTTGGTCGGCATAGTCAGTTCAGCTGGGTTGCCGCGCGCAGACGATCCTGCAACGCTTCGAGGCAGACGGCATCGATAGCCTGATGCGTATGCACGCCGGCGGCCAGGTGATCGAGAACCCGCGCGCTTTCGCCGGCGCGCTGGATGACCAGATCGAACGCCTGCAGGCGGTGGATGTGCTTGAGCGCGACCTCCTCGTCGTCCACGAGCACCTTGGCGAGTTCCTCCACCAACAGGCTTACCTGGCGAATTTCATCCGCGATGGCCCGACAGAGCTCAGCAGTTTGTTTTTCGAGAATGTCCATAGTTCACCATAGGAAGACAGACGGGTGTTCTGGCGAAGACGCTCAGAACAACTCGACATCGTTGGTCGGGATCGGTTGCGGGCGTTCTAATACTGGCGGTGGGTCATTGACGGTGACCGATCGCACCTTGCCATCGAACGGCAGGAATTCGACTTTGCGCGCGCGGTTCCCGCCCAGATCGCAACGCCTGACCTGCAGGCCTTCTGTCTCCATAAACTGGCGGGCAAACGCGGCGTTGCTGCTACCGATCGAACCGAGCCCTGCAATGATGTTGGCACCGCCGTAAAGGTGGCCACATAGCCGTTCGCGCACAGCACCTGCCCGCATCATACCGTTAATGAGCAGTTCCATCGCATGCACACCGTAGCGCTGCATTTCGTCGGGTCTTACATTCTGGCTGGCGCTGGGCTCTCCGAGCAGGAAGTGGTTCATCCCGCCAATGCGCGCCACATGGTCGTGCAGGCATACGGCCACACACGATCCCAGCACGGTGGTCAGCATGACGCCGGGCTCGGCAAGAACCCGATATTGGCCTTGGATGATCGAGACGCGGCGCATAGCGTCAGGTCAGGGCCCCGAAGACGCGTTCGATCTTTTCCTTGAGGGCTGCAGGGGTGAAGGGCTTCACGACGTAGTTGTTGACGCCCATTTCGGCGGCCTTCTGCACGATCTCCTTTTCCGCCGAGGCGGTCAGCATGATGAAGACGGTCTTGCCGATCACCGCATCCTTTCGGACTTCCTGGAGAAACTGGAGCCCGTCCATGTCGGGCATGTTGTAATCGGAGATGATAAGGTGGACGCGATTGACGCGCACATCGTCGAGCGCTTCGGCGGCGTCCGCCTTGTCACGCACGTCCCGAAAGCCCAAATCCTGAAGCGTGCGACGGATCATCGCGCGCATGCTGGTCTGATCGTCGACCACCATTACCTTGATTGCGGATGCTGCCGGCATAATGGTTCCCCTTACTTGCTGCGGCAGGCGCCGATGATGGCCATCGGCATCGCAGACAGACTTAATTCTCGTTCGACTGCGCCCAGCTCGTTGGCGGCGCGCGGCATCCCGTAAACGACACAGGACTCTTCATCCTGGCCGAGGGTGCGGGCACCCTGTTTGCGCATAGCCAGCAAGCCGGCCGCGCCGTCCTCGCCCATTCCCGTCAGGATGACGCCGACCGCCTTGCGGCCGAGAGGTGCCACCGACCGGAACAGCATATCCACGGACGGATGGTGACCCGACACCCGTTGCCCATCGATCAGACGAACCATTTTGCCGGAAAGGACCATGTGGTGCGCCCCTCCCGGAGCAATATAGACGGTTCCGTGCGCGAGCGGCGCGCAATCATGCGCTTCGACCACTTTCATCGCGCACGTTTCGTCCAGCTGCCGTGCCAGATTGCTCGAGAAGGTCGGTGGCATGTGCTGAACCACCAGCACCGGCGGCGCGTCCTTTGGCAGTCTTGGCAGGATCGAGAACAGCGCATCGACACCACCAGTGGAAGAACCCATTGCGATCACGCGATCTTCGGGGAAAGCGCCCCCGCCAGCGGATACCGGACCGGGTGGCGTCGCGCCGCGGCGTTGCCGAATATTGGAGCGTGCTGCTGCCTTGACCTTAGCACACAGTTCGGCAGTCACCCGGGCCATGTCATCGTCTACCCCGGTCGGCTTTGCGACGAAGTCGACCGCGCCGAGGCGCAGCGCCTCGATCGTGACCTCGGCCGCGCGGGTCGTGAGCGAGGAGCACATGACCACGGGCGTGGGCCGCAGGCGCATGATCTTCTCGAGGAAGGAGAGCCCGTCCATGCCGGGCATCTCGACGTCGAGCGTGACCACATCGGGGTCGAGCTCGCGCATCATCTGGCGCGCGGTATGCGGTTCGGGCGCAACGCCGACGACCTTGATGCCGGGATCGGCGTTGAGCGCGGCCGTCAGCATCGAGCGCATCGTGGCGCTGTCGTCCACTACCAGTGTTCGGACCGGGGAGGTCATCACTGAGACCCTTCCTTGCGGTAGATCGTCTGCCCGCACGGGACGAGACCCTCGGCCCCGGGCCCGATCAGGCGTTCCGAGTGGCCGATGTACAGGTACCCGCCGGGGCGCAGGAGCCGCGAGAACCGGGAAATCAGTTCCGAGGTCGCGGCATCGTCGAAATAGATCATGACGTTGCGGCAGAAGATGACGTCGTATTGCTGGCGCATCGGCCACTCGCCGAACAGGTTCAGCTCGCGCGCGGTGACCATCCGGCGTGCATCGTCGACGACCGCGAAGTCGGCGCCTTCTTCACGCAGCCACTGGCGCCGGTAGGCGTCCGGAATCGGCTTCACGGTCGCTTCGGAATAGACCGCGTTCCGCGCTGCCGCCACGACGCGCGCCGACAGATCGGTGGCGAGCACCTTGACGTCGCCGTCCACCGCCCAGCGTGCTTTGGACCGCGAGGTGCCGAACATGCACATGATCAGCGAATAGACTTCCTCGCCACTCGAACACCCGGCCGACCACAGCCGGACGGAATGCCCGGCGCGAACGCGTTCCTGCAGCTCGCCCAGCACGCTCTCGCGGAAGTGGTCGAAGTGATGGCTCTCACGGAAGAAGTGCGTGTGGTTCGTGGTCAGCGCCTCGACCATCGCCGCGCGTTCCACGGCATCGGCCTCGACCAGGGTGAGGTAATCGCGGAACGAGCTCAGGCCGTGCTCGCGCAGTCGGCGGCTAAGGCGCGAAAAGACGAGGGTCGCCTTCGTGGGCTGAAGCGCAATGCGCGCCTCGCGGTCCACGATGGCGGCGACCTTCGCGAAATCGCGCTGATCCAGCCGCACTTCTTCGGGCATAACTGCCGATGGATTGCCAGCAGGGTGGGAGGCCGCGAGCGTCATCAGGCGACCAGGTCCATGTGACGGGTGGGGCTGAGCTTTTCGAGGTCGAGGAGCGAGACCATGATCAGGTCCTTCTGGTCGGAGCTTTCCTTGCTGCGCTGGCCGATTTCCACGAGACCGCGGATCACGCTGGTTTCTGTCACTTCGACCTCGGGAGCAGGCTGGATGGCGCTGTCCGCGACGGACACGATGTCCGCCACTTCGTCGACCAGGAAGCCGGCATGCTTGCCTTCGATGTTGACCACCAGGATGCACGAGCGGGCATGCAGCACGCTGGGCTCCCAGCCGAGGCGCTCGGCGAGGCCGACCACCGGCACGACATGGCCGCGCAGGTTGGTGACACCCTTGATGTACGGCGGCACGCTGGGCAGCGGGGTGGGATCTTCCCACTCGCGGATCTCGATCAGCGCCGACATGTCGATGCCGAAGGTCTGCTTGCCGAGCAGGAAGGTGACGATCTTGCGCTCGGTATCGTCGACATGCTCCGTCTCGGTCGCCGCTGCGGCCGTGGCCGCCATCGTGCTGAGCTCGGCGGTTTCATTCACATTCATGCTGCCATTCCTTTCAGGACAAATTTGCTGGGGGAGTTCGCCGAGGCCACGAGCGCTTCGATATCAAGGATCAGCGCGATAGAGCCGTCACCCAGGATGGTCGCACCACCCAGCCCGCGGATCGGGTAGAGGTTCTGGTCGAGGCTCTTGATCACCACCTCGCGGCGGTCCTCGATCGTGTCGACCATCAGGCCGACATTGCCTGCGTCGGTCTCGACGATAATGACCACGCTATCCTCGTCCTCCCGATCGGCGGGAGGCAGCTGGAAGAGCTCGGACAGGCGCTTCACGGGCACGTAGGTGCCGCGCATGTCGATCACTTCCGAACTGTTGGCGACCGGGCGCATCTGCCCGGGCTCGGGCTGGACCGTCTCCACCACGTTGGACAGCGGCAGCACGTAGCGCTGGCCGCACAGGCGCACGACCATGCCGTCGAGGATCGCCAGCGTCAGCGGCAGGATCATCGTGAAGGTCGTGCCCTTTCCAGGCGTCGAACTGATCTCGATCCGGCCGCCGAGCGCTTCGACATTGCTGCGCACGACATCCATGCCCACGCCGCGTCCGGAAATGGACGAGATCGTTTCGGCGGTGGAGAAGCCGGGGGCACAGATCAGGTTGTCGATCTCTTCGTCGCTCAGGGTGGCGTCGGAGGCCACGATGCCCTTCTCGACCGCCTTGGCGAGCACGCGTTCGCGATCGATGCCCCGCCCGTCATCGGCCACACGCAGGAAGATCCGCGCACCTCGCTGTTCAGCGGAGAGCTTCAGATTGCCTTGGGCAGGCTTGGCCTTCGCGACACGCTCCTCCGTGCCTTCGATCCCGTGATCGACGGCATTGCGGATCATGTGGGTCAGCGGTTCGCCGATCTTCTCGATCACGCTCTTGTCGACTTCGGTTGCCTCGCCCGACACCTCGAGCACGACATCCTTGTTAGTGGCCGAGCACAGTTCGCGCAGCATTCGCGGCACGCGCGAGAAGGCCTGGCGGATGGGCTGCGCGCGCAGCGACATGACGTTGTCCTGGATCTCGCGCGTCAGGCGGGCGAGTTCGGGCAGCTCGACCCGCTGCTGGTCCGCCGAATCGAGGCGGTCCGCCAGGATCGAGTTTCGGATCACGAGCTCGCCCACGAGGTTGAGCAGCATGTCCAGCTTCGAGACATCGACACGAATGTTCTGTGGCGGCTCGATCGCCTTGGCCTCCGCCGGCGGGGCGGGCGGTGCGGCTTTCGCGGCGGCCGCAGGCGGGATGTTCTCGACCGGGGGCGTGCTGGGGGCAGCATCGCTCGCGGCGGATTTTTCGTCCGCTTCGAGTGCGGGCTCAGGCGCAGGCTCCGGCTGCAGCTCGGGCTCGCTCTCCGGCGCGGACGGCGCGACGCCTTCGACGATATCGATACCCGAATCCGGCGCGACGAAATCGAACGCTTCCTCGATGTCGGAGCGCGTCACGGTGGCGGGCACGCTGACGAACCAGGTGAAGTAGGCGGCTTCGGGATCGAGCTCGCGCAGCGGCGGCAGCGGCGCGGTTTCCACGCCGACGACTTCGCCGCCCATCCGCTCGAGTTCGCGCAGGACCAGCAGGGGCTCGCTGCCATTGGCCATCGCATCGCGCGAGGGGGCGAAGCGGATCGACCAGCCGGCATCGGCTGCGCTTTCTTGCGCGTCGCCATCGCCCAGATCCACGAACGCATCGGGTTCCTGGTCGAGATCTTCGATATCCACGACGACCGGCATGAAGCCGAACTCGTCCGCTTCGCCTTCGGCCGCGCGCGCGCTCGCTTCGGGCGAGGCGGCTGCATCTCCGGCAGGCGCGTCGCCCGACCCTTCGGCCAGCAGAGCTTCGAGCGTGGCCAGCATCGCGGCATCGTCGGGCACGGCGACGAAGCCCTGCGCCGCCTGCACGTGATCCGAAAGCACGTCGAAAGCCAGCAGCATGTTCTTGCAGGTGTCCGCGGTCGGCTCGATGCGGCCTGCGCGCACTTCGTCGAGCAGATTCTCGAAGATGTGCGAGAAGCTCTGCAGCGCCTCGTGCCCGAAGGCGCCCGCGCCACCCTTGATCGAATGGACCGCGCGGAACACGCCCGCGATCACGTCGGCCGAGGTGTCGCCGTCGGCCATCGTGCTGAGGCCGGCTTCGGCAACCGCGAGGCCTTCGTTGCATTCTTCGAAGAAGATTGCCTGGATGTCGTCGAGATCGTCGCTCATGGGCACACCTTGCGGATTGCCGCCCCCAGTTTGTCAGGATCGAAAGGCTTGGTGATCCAGCCGGTCGCGCCCGCGCTGCGAGCCCGCGCCTTCTTCTCGTCGGAGAACTCGGTCGACAGGACGAGGATCGGGGTGCCACGGAATTCCGGCATGCCGCGAACCGCTTCGATCAGCTCGAAGCCGTCCATCTTGGGCATGTTGATGTCGGTGATCAGCAGATCGGGGCTCAGCTCGCACATGCGCGAAAGCCCGTGCTCTCCGTCGTCCGCGGTTTCGATGGCGAAACCCTGCTTGGTCAGCGATGCCTTCAGGAGCATCCGCATGCTCGCAGAATCATCGACAGTCAGAATGCGCTTCGTCACGCGGCAACTCCTTCAGGATCCAGGCCGATCTGGTCGGTCAGTCGGCAGCGTTCGACGCGGTCGCGAAAAGCTGCGCTCGGATTGACAAAAGACAGCGGTCGTCCGGCTTCGCGGGCTTCCGCCTGTGCGGCGACCAGCAGCTGCAGGACGGCCTGCCCGGCGTTGTCCACCTCGCTGGCGTCGATTTCCTCCGCGTCCTCTCCATCGAGGAGCAGAACCAGCTGGATCCGAAGCTCCTCCGCAGAAGCGGTGGTACCATTGGCAGGGAGCTTGAGCGGCCCTTGCGCCTGCTCCTTGTCTGCGGGCGCGGCGGTTTTTTCTTCAGGCGGGTTGGGCGTTGAGTTCACTGTTCGCCTCCTCAAGTGCGGTCTCGAGCTGTGGGAAGGAGGGCGCGAAACCCGAAGGTGTCATGCGCCGCGCGATTTCGATGGCCACCTGCGTGGGCAGCCCCTGGGCATGGCCGATGATCGCTGTCTTCGCGATGGTGAACGGCTTGGCGTCGGCCTGGATTGTTTCGAGCAGCTTGGTCGCCAGCGGACCGACCAAACAGTAGGACAGGAGAACGCCCAGGAACGTTCCGACGAGCGCGCCGCCAATCATGCCGCCGAGTATTTCGGTCGGCTGGTCGATCGAGCCCATGGTCTTGATCACACCCAGTACGGCGGCGACAATGCCGATCGCGGGCAGGCCGTCGGCCATCACCTGGAGAGCGTGCTGCGGCTCCATCTCCTCATGGTGATGTCGCTCGATGTCGTTCTCCATCGCCTCGGTCAACTGGTGCGGGTCTTCGAAATTGACCGTCATCATCCGCAGGTAGTCGCAGATGAACTCGATCAGGTGATGATCGGCGAGAATGCGCGGATATCGGCCGAACAGCGGGCTCTCTTCGGGATCGTCGAGATGCGGCTCGACCGCGGTGGCTCCACCCTTGCGGAACGTGGTCAGCAGCGTGAACAGCATCGTCAGAAGGTCGCGATAATCGCTTTCCTTCCACCGCGGCCCCTTGAAGGAACGGATGAGGCCTTTGCCGGCCTTCTTCACGATGGTCATCGAATTGCCGACCAGAAACGCACCGATCGCTGCGCCACAGATAGCCATCAACTCATGCGGCAAGGCATGTGCGATAATGTCCATCTTGCCGCCGGCCAGAATAAAACTGCCGAATACGCAAGCCAGGATTATGATTAGGCCGATGCCGTTGAGCATGGTTTCTCCATCGCTTTCGTGAACGAAGCTACGTGGTGAATTATAGGGTAGTCGGACTGGCCCCGGGCACTGCCGTGGGTGTTTATTGCGCGGACCCGTTTGTGTGCCTGCGAGACCGATCGACGATCTCCAAGTAGTTCTTCAGGTCCTTTTCACTCATGGCAGCGATGTTCGGCTTGTGGTCGAACTTGGTCAGCCGATAGGCGAGTTCGGCTGCCCAATCGGCGTCCACATCGAACAGCGCGCAAAACCCGCCGATCGGGGGAAGGCAACTGTAGGCTAGCGCCGTGCCTTCATCCCACATTTCCTGGATGAAATCCTCGATTGCAGTCACGACACCGTTGCGCAAACCGCCGTTGACGGTAGCGCGCTCGATTGCTTCTCCGTGTATCAGGCAGGTTTCGGAGCAGTGCCGCCAGGCCTTCGGAACCTCAGGCATGCCGCCGTAATAATCCCGGCGCGCGCTTGCGCTCGCCAGTTGAGGCCGCAAGACGAGGAACGGCGTCGATTGCGTCACGCACATTGCGCGGATGCCGTACAGCAGTCGATAGGCGTCGTAATAATTGGCGACCGTGGGCATGATCCAGGCGCGGAAACCGACGCCGGTGGAAAAAGGCGACGCGCCACAAGCGCAATCGAGAATTTCGAGCGCGCCGCCCGACTCCTCGAACTCGGCGAGAACGTCGCTCGTGATCGGGTCGATGGGACCGATAACGCTGACCCGGTCCACTCTGGCCGTATCGAGCGTCTCGCTGATCGCAAGCCGCAAACCGGCGAGAGGGTGGGCGGGCAGGTCCATTGGCGAAAATCCTCTCTTTCGTACGAACGGCTCGCACGTTTCGATTATAGGAGGATCGATGGGCACGAAGGCGGCAACCCGCGGAAAATACCTCGGCAAACCACGCAAAAGCAGTCTTCCCTCTAGAATAGGAAGACACCTCCAGAGGAGTTTTTCATGTCGCTTGCCGCTTACCAGAGTGTTCGCCGGCTCTCCGAAGCGCCCCGCGATACCGAGCATCGCTTGATGGGGCAGATCACCGGAGAGATGATCAATGCTCGCGATGCGCAAAAGGAAGGGGCCCAACTGGCCGAACCCTTGCATCGCAACCGCGAAATGTGGAATTTGTTCTCGGCCGATTGCGCTGCACCCGGCAACCAGCTTCCCGATCAGCTTCGCGCTTCGCTCATATCGCTAGCATTGTGGGTCGATCGTTTTTCGAGCGAGGTCATCGCCGGTCGCGAGAGCATCGAAGATCTTATCGATGTCAATCGCACGGTGATGGAAGGGCTCGCCACGCACCGCCTCGCAGACGCCTGACGCCCACAATTTTAGGCAATCGGGGAGCGACAGCCAGCCTGTCGCTCCCTTTTTTATGCCTGCGGGCAGCAACGTCTCAGCGTTCGGCAGAAGGTGGCACGCCTTTGCACGAAAGGCGGCCCATCCCAAGCGTCGGCCATGCACGACGAACCGGCACATTGAGCCTGTGACAAGCCAGCCCGAGCTTCGACATGGGACAAACGCAACGGGCCGCCGCTTGTCTGGAAGCGACGGCCCGTCATGCCCGAGTGTACGGAGCTCTCGACCTAGAAGTCGTTCCAGTCGTCTGCGCCGTTCTGTACTGCGCCGTCCACGGGAAGGGCCGGCACCGGCGAGACGTAGCTCTTGGCCGGCTTGTCGACCGGGGCCGGGAGCGAACGCGCCTTCGAGGCCGGCGCGGTAACGCTCACCTTGGACTTGGCGGACGCTGCATTTCCGGTCTGGAACAGGGAGGCCCGCTCCGACAGTGAGCCGACTTCGCTCAGCAGGTTACGAGCCGCGGCCGAGGTCTCTTCCACCATCGCCGCGTTCTGCTGCGTCGACTGGTCCATGCTGGAAATCGCCGAAGTGATTTCGGTTACCGACGAAGACTGGGTCTGATTGTCGGCCGCCATCGTGCCGAGCAGATCGTGCACCTCGCTCACACCCTCGGTAATCTCCGCCAGCGCTCCGTCGACACGCTCCACGGCATTCACAGCGGTGCCGATGTCGGTCTGGGTAACGGTGAGTTGATCGCGGGCCAGCTTGGCTTCTTCCTCGGCGCGCATGGCCAGCGCACTGACCAGATCGGCGACGACCGCGAAACCACGCCCCGCCTCACCGGCACGGCCCGCTTCCACGGCGGCGTTCATCGCCAGGACGCGCGTCTGGAAGGCGATCTTGTCGAGGCCTTCGATAACCGCGTCGATACCCTTGGCGCTTTCGCTGACCCGGCCCATGGCCTGGACGGCTTCATCGGCGATCGAACGTCCGCCTGCGACCGTTTGGATCGCGGAATCGGCTCGCTCGACGGTCTTCTGACCGGCCCCTGCAGTTGCCCGCAGTCGCTCGTCGATTTGCGCGAGCGAGGCGGAGGTTTCTTCAAGGCTGGCAGCATTGCTTTCCGTGCGGCGAGCGAGATCTTCCGATGCCTGGGATATCTCACGCGAGCCGGTGCCGATCGCCTCGGCACTGTCTGCCACGGCCGAGATCATCTCGCGCAGGCGCGCGACGGCCTCGTTGAAATTGGTCTTGAGTTCGGCATAGGCGGGCGGGAAGTCGACCTGCACATCGCTTGTCAGATCACCTTCGGACAGCGATGTCAGTCCCTCGCTGAGAGCGGTGGTCACGACTCGCTGTTCCTCTGCCTCGCGGATCGCGCTTTCGGAGCGCTCTGCTGCAGCGATGCGGAAGCTGTCGACGGCCTGGGCGATCTTGCCGACCTCATCCGAGCGGTGCGTCGACGGAACGGGAAGGTCGTTGCCATCGGCAAGACGCTGTGTGGTGTCGGCGAGGGTCGCCAATGGTGCCGCAACGCTCCGGTTCAAACCGAACCAGATCCCGACAAGCGCGCCTACCCCCAACACGGAGATTACAATCGAGAACATCAGCATGCGGCTGCCGAATGCGTCAGCTTCGTCGAAGGCGGCCTGACGGGCGTCGATCACTTCGCTGAACAAGGTTTCGACAGCCTCAATGGCGGCATGCGACGCTTCCTTGGCGTCGCTGCGCAGGAATTGGATGGCTTCCGCCCGTGGCTGGGCGCTGCTGATCGCGATCAGTTCGGCGTTCGTGGACTCAAGCTCATCGATCGCGCTCTCAAGCTGTGCGAAGTCGCGTGTCACCTGCTCGCCCTCGCGCTCCGACAGTTCCGCAGCTTCCGCATAATCGGCCGTCGCCGTGCGCAGCGTGTTGCCCGCTTTGACCATGCGTTCTTCGGTGTTGATACGGTCTTGCTCGCTGATCCGGTTGACGTGGGCGAATACCAGGATGCGATATTGCTTGATCTGGTCCTGCACGCGAGCAAGCGCCGTCGTCGCGGCAAGGCCGCGCTTGTTCGAATTCTCGGCGTAATCCAGCGCGGATCTCTCGGCGATGTAGGAAATTGTGGCTACAGACGCGAACGCGATGAACAGCACGCCAAAGGCGAGCATCATCTTGCGCGACAGGGGCCAGTCGTTGAGGCGACTAAGCATTTATGTCTCACTCCATTCTGTTGTCGGCAGTACACCGGACAGTTCCGCGTCCATTATAGGACGAGGAGGAGTAAACGAGGTCGCGAGGGGCACGCTAAATTTTGCGACGACCAACGGGATAACAGTCGAGCCCCCGTCGCAACGGAAATAAGCGCCGTTGGGCACCAGAAGAGGCTCGATCCAACTATAAAACCAGCAAAGGTTTCAGTTGGAGTAGATTATGACTTTCGGCGCACTTCCCCATCGTCACGCCTCCCTCGTTGCGATTGCCGTGCTGCTTACCCTGCCTGTTTCTGCGCTGGCGGCGGACGAACCAGAAAACGATGACGGCCTCTCGGTCGAAGGCAGCGTTCGCGCGCGGGTTGAACGGATCGAAGAAGAATTTCGTCCCAGCAAGCTTCCCGACGAAACGATCTGGTCGAGCCGTACGCTGGTGAAGGCCGAATATTCGACCGGCCCCGTGCGCTTGGCTGGCGAGCTGCTCGACGCGCGGGCCTACGGGATCGACCCGGGTTCGACTGCGAGCACATCCACCGTGAACGTAATCGAGCCGATCCAGGCCTATGCGGCATTCGATCTGGGCGACGTAGCGGACGGCTGGAATACCCGCCTGCAGGCGGGCCGCTTCACCATGAAATACGGTTCGGGACGCCTCGTGACCCGCGTGGGATTTTCGAATGTCCCGACATCGTTCACCGGCACCAGGGTCGATCTCGCTAGCGCAAGCGGCGACAAGATCAGCGCCTTCTGGACGATGCCGCAGGAGCGGCTTCCCCGTGACGCCGCGTCCATTCGCGACAATGAGTTCGAGCTCGACCGCGAAGGAAGCGACCTCCAGTTCTTCGGCGCCTATTACCAGACCAGGCTGGACGGAATTGGCGCAACTCTCGACCTTTATGGCTACGGACTGACCGAAAAGGATCGTTCAGATCGCGCAACGCGCAACCGGCATCTCTTCACGCCGGGGCTGCGACTGGCCCGAAAACCAAGCGAAGGCACGTTCGATTTTGATTTCGAGGCTGCCTATCAGTCTGGCACGATCCGCACGAGCAAGGCAGACAATGCCGCCAGGCAGGATGTTTCGGCCTGGATGTTGCACGCCGAGGTCGGACACGCGCTGCGCGGGCAGGCAGGCTTACGCATTGCAGCCGTTTTCGACGCCGGGTCGGGCGACAGTCAAGGTGGCGACTACACCCGCTTCGATCCGCTCTTCGGTGGTCGCCGCGGCACATTCGGACAGACTGCCAATTTCGGACCGCTTTCCTATTCCAACATCGTTTCGCCGGGTCTGCTGGTTTCTGCAAAGCCGAACAAGCGCGTGGACGGATCGGCTTCGGTTCGCCTTGCGTGGCTGCAGACAGCCAGCGACTCCTTCGCCAAAACCGGCGTATCGGATCCCTTGGGGAACGCGGGTCGTTTTGCCGGCGCCCAATTCGAAGCCTCGGTCGGTTACTGGGTCGTTCCGAAGGTTGTTCGTCTCAGTCTCGGCGGAGCATACCTCAGCAAGGGACGGTTCCTCGAAGATGCTGTGAACGCACCCGCCACCGGCGACACGCGGTACATCGTTTCGGACGTGACCGTCAGCTTCTGATAAACGCATTTCAGGGCCGCGCTGTGGCGCGGTCCTGTTTACCTAAGCGTCTATGAGGCCGGCTGCGAACGCAATGCGCAAGGCTTCCGGCAGGCTCTGCACTTCGAGCTTTTCCATCATCTTCCCGCGATAGACCTCGACCGTGCGTGGGCTGATATCGAGTTCGTAACCGATCACCTTGTTCGATTTCCCCTCGATCAACCCTTCCAGGACGTCCCGTTCGCGAGATGACAAACGCGACAGCTTGTCGCGTGCCTCGCCGGTGCGGGCGATGACCTGCTCGGTTTCTTCGAGCGTTTCAAACGCGAGGTCGATCGTTCGCAGGAGGGACTTGGGTTCGCACGGCTTTTCGAGAAAATCGGTCGCGCCAGCTTTCATGGCCTTTACGGCCAGCTGGGTATCCCCTTCTCCGGTCAGAACAATCGGAAACAGATCCTTCCGGTCGCGAATGGCCTCAAGGACATCGAGACCGCTCGCCCCCGGCATGTTCATATCAAGCAGGATGACCGATGCTTGCAGCTCGTCGAGAGCCGCGATGAAATCGTCCCCGGAGCCGAACGATCGTAGACCCGTATCGGGATAGATCGAAAGCAGGGAATAGAGCTCCGAACGGATCTCGTTGTCATCGTCGACTATGTAGATGCTGCGCATGCCGTCTGCTCTAACTCGGAAAATCGGTTCGAATTCACTGTATCACTTCGTTGCTTGATGTCCCACCCGGTCGCTGCATTGATAAGCCCGCGACCGGGCTCGGACGCTCCCAGAAATACCCCTGTCCGCGTTGAGCGCCGAGCGCGACGGCATAATCGAGATGCGCCATCGTCTCTATGCCTTCGATCGTGGACGCAATGCTGCGGTCGTCGACCAGGAGCAATCGCATCCCGACGCGCGCAACGCAGTGGATATCTCGGCGCAGATTTCCTCATCGTCATCAATGATATGCAGCAATGGCCTAGGCACGCGCTGCTTTCTCCGGCACGTCCAGAGAGGCGGCATCGGGCTGCAAGATGACGAATTCGGGGAAATCGATTGTCAGTAGCGCTCCCCTTTCGGGCAGCGGTCGCGAAGAGATGTCGATCTTGCCGCCGATTTCCATCACGATCTGGCGAGAGATATAGAGCCCAAGGCCCGTTCCGCGATCGGAATCCTTCGTCGTCGTGAAAGCGTCGAAAGCCTCTTGAGAGCGGCCCAGCGAAAGCCCGCCGCCGTTGTCGGTAACACTGATCCTGATACCTCCCCCGACGACTTCGATGGCAAGTTCGATCATTCCTGCCAGGCCGGGCTCTTCGGCTTCACGCCGCATGGCGATCGAATCGATGGCATTCTGGATCGCGTTGACCAGCACCTGTTCGAGGCCGACACGCGGCGCGAGCAGCTGCAGGACGGGGCCGTCGGGCATCACTACCCTCACGCCGACATCGTGTTGCACCAGCAACGGGCGCATGAAGGAAAGCGCCGCGCTGACCACTTCGGAGAGAACCAGCGGTTCGGGGTCGCTGTCCTCAATGCGTGCATAGCCCGAAATGCGGCCGATAATATCGCGCGCGCGGTCGACCTGTTCGCTGATCCGATCCAGCTTGCCGCGCGCACGAGCCGCGCCTTCTTCGTCGTCCTGATCGAGCAGCAGGCGGCTGTTTTCTGCGCACAGCGAAATGGTGAAGAGCGGCTGCTTGAGTTCGTGGCTCAGGGCTGAAGCCATGCCGCCGAGCTCGACCAGCCTTGCCTGCTGCAGCATCCGGTTCTGAGCCAGCTTGGACTGGCGCAGGCGCACGATCCAGCCGGAACGCCAATGGCCTGGCGCGAGCAGGTCGTTCGCCACGAGCAGGTACCAGTCGCCCGCGTTTGCGTCCGAAAAACGAAACTCGATGAAAGCGTCGGCAGCCTGGCTCACGTCCGAGAAGGCCATGCAATCGTTCGGATGCACCTGTGCGGATCGCGCCTCCGCCTCCCGGTCGATGCCTATGTCATCGAAACGAAGGGAGCACGTCTGTTCGTCGAAGCTGATGTTCGACGCGAAGGTCAGGTCCATTTCCTGTTTGAGTTCGTTCACCGTGCGGGCAATCCGCTTGCGCTCTTCGACCAGCCCGGCAAAGCTGTTGTTGGCCGCGACGATTGCTTCGATAGGGCGCTCGAATTCGGAGAACGCGAGTTTGTGCGGGGCTGAAAGACCGGGGTGACCGAACCCCTCGGCGACGCCTTTCCAGGCCCGCAGCGATCGCTTCAGGGAGCGGGTGACGAGCAGTTGCAGCAGGATCGCGAGGGTCAGGATCAGCCCCGGGCCGATCATCTGCAGCAAGACCCCACGGTACGCGCTCTCAGCGAGGGGGCGGGTCGAGTACAAGTAGAAATAGGTTTCACCTGCTATTTCCAGATCGGCAAGCTGGCATGCGGAAACCCAGTAGTCGAAGGTATTGCGATCATTGGGGCCGGTCACCTGCGATCCGTCATCGATCCGCCTGCACCCGAACAGTTCCATGGCGGCAGGCGAGCGCAGTCTGCTCTCCTTGTCCGATATCAGCACTTTCTGGCGATCGATCCCCGCATTGCGCAGCTCTACCGGGCCCATGAACGGCTCCTGGCGGTAGAGGCCACGGCCGATTTGCAGTTCCACCTGGAGCGCCGTTTCGGCCTGAAAGTTTCCGAAATCTCTGGGAAACCGGCTGACGCTGCCGACGAAAAGTACAACCGCCGATGCGAGAACGATCAGAGTGATGGAGGCGGGGAGCAACTCCGCAAGTTTAATACTCCTTTGCCTGGACACGCGCCCGGCGTGCAGATCCACCGTCAGCAACGACAGTGCAAGATCGACAAGCGCCGCCAGCAGCACTTCGTTGAGAAGCTTTCGAATGATGATCAGGGAAATGATCGTGGTCGATGCGCTGTAATGGAAATGGAGGATCAGGTAAGTCGCCGCCGCGCCGATCGTCGCGTAGTAGACGACGGTAGCGATCGCGAGCGACCGACCGGCAAATCGCGCCCGGTCGATGAACAGCACGTGCGCCATCGCCACCATGATGCTGAACACGTGGCCCCACCAGAAGAAAGTCGCTCCCATGGTCAGCAAAACCATCGGGAGCGCCAGGCGCAGGCCGCCCAGCCGGTAGGCGAGCAGGTAGAATAGCGGCCCGAGATACAGTTCGAATCCCGGCGCGACAACGATCCGGAACGAACTCGCGGCGATCGCGATGGCGAAAAACGCCAACGCCATAAGCCACCCCCGCACAGTCATGTGATCGAAAGACACTTGGCTTGAGGATGTATAGTCCACTGCCGGATATCGCGACATGGACTCACCCATCAGCTGCCGCATGCTGTTTCAGCAACGGCAGAAGTTCTTCAAAATCGACCGGTTTGAAAAGAAGCGGGATATTGTACCTCGCGATGTCCCGCTGAACCTGTTCGGTCAGATCGATATGGCCCGTCATCAGGATCGAACGCTCTACCTTCTGACAGAGTGTAGCATCCGATTTGATCTCGCGAATCAGGTCCAGCCCACTGCCTTCCCGCAGGCGAAGATCGGTGAGCAGGGTGAGCGGTAAACTTGCGCTCCTCACCCGATCCAGCCCCTCAGCGACCCGAGCGGCTCCGCGAACGTCGAAACGGCGAAGCTGGAGCATCTCGACCAGCTCCTCTCGAACGTCGGCTTCATCCTCTACGACCAGGATCATGATCCGGTATTTCCAATAATAAACACAGACATACGTCTGCCAGACAAAGTGCTACCACTTTGTTAAGAACGTTGAAAACGCCCGCCAATTGGCCCGACTGTCGTGGAGCCTGACGAAATCGTGCACGCGGAAAAAAGGATCGGTCAGGAACACGAACGTTCCTGACCGATCCATGGTTCTGTATTATGCGTGGCGTCCCGCGCGCAGCCAATTCAGCAGCGCGCGAGTCCGCTATTCAGCCGCTGCGTCAAGTTGGAAAGCTGGCGATCGCTTCGCCGATCGGTTGTTCGCCCGATACGACATCGAACGCTACATCCTGGCCGAAGTCCTGCTCGACGCAGGCTGCGAGCGTTTTTGCCACGTCGGCGCGGGCGATCTCGCCGCTGTCGAGATCGCCGGCATTGCCGACCTGGACGCGGCCGGTGCCGCCATCGTCGGTCAGGCTGCCGGGACGCACGATCGCATGACGCAACCCGCTCAATTTGAGGTAATCGTCGGCCTTGCCCTTGGCGATCAGGTAATCGTGCAATTCGTCCGGGCCCTTGTCGGGCTCGCCAGCCGCCATCGAACTCAGCATGACGAAACGCTCGACACCATTCTCCTTGGCCAAGTCGACGAGGTTGATCGCTCCGTCGCGGTCGACCGCTTCGACGGCCTTCCCGCCCGATCCGGCTGCGAAGACAACGGCGTCGGCCCCAGACACCGGATCCTGAAGGGTCGACTTGTCGGTAACGTCAGCCAACACGGCCTTGCCGCCCGCGGCGTCGACCTTGGCGATCTTGTCTTCGGAGTGGACCAGCCCGGTGACCGTATGGCCTTTATCGGCGAGTTCCTGGACGAGCTTGTTGCCAACGGCGCCCGCAGCGCCTGCGACGAGAATATTCATGGTAATCTCCTGATGGGGTTTGCCTTCCCAACGGGCGATCACCGCGGCCTATCCTGCGCCCGCTCACTTTAGCGGCGAGGCGTGGCCGGGGACGGATGAGAGCCCCGCGCCACACTTCATCAGCGCGGAGCCCCGCCGACTGCCTGGTAGAGCCCGACCAGCGCGGTCAGTTCGTCCGCCCGGTTCTGGACCAGCGACAGTTCGACCCCAAGCAGTGCGCGCTGGGCATCGACCTGTTCGATATAGGGCGTGTATCCCGCCCGATAGCGGTTGCGCGCATGTCGCAGCGCATCGGCCACCGCATCGCGTTGCGCCTGGAGGGCAGCCTCCTGCTCGTCGAGCCGGGCCAACACCGCCATCCGGTCCTCGACTTCGCGAAAAGCGCCGAGCACGGTCGAGCGATAGGCCCAGGCCGCCTGATCGCGCTGCGCCGTCGCACTCGCCAGCTGGGCGTCCAGCTTCCCGCCCTGGAAGATCGGGGCGAGGATGCTGGCGCCGAGCGACCAGACGCCGATAGGATCGGCCAGCAAGTCAGAAAGCGCGACCCCCGCACTTGCCCCAAGATCGATCGACGGCATGAAATCGGCGCGTGTCATGCGCATCTTCGCATCGGCAGCCGCAATGCGGAATTCCGCCGCCGCGACGTCCGGACGGCGGCGCAAAAGCTCGGATGGCAGGGTGGCGGGAGCTGCCGGGGCACGCAGATCCTCAAAGCGCCCCCCGCGCTCGATACCACCGGGCAGTTCGCCCGTGAGTACCGAGAGCGCATTTTCCTGCCTTGCGATTTGCGCCTTCAATTGCGGGACGAGTTGCGCGGTGGCCTGATACTCGGCCTGCGCCTGCCGCAATTCGAGCTGCGAGGTGTAGCCGACCTCGGCCCGGTCTCGCGCGAATTTGAGCGCCTTGGCGCGCGCATCCAGCGTGTCTTCGAGCACGCCGAGCCGCGCATCGAGTGACAGGAGCGTGATGTAGCCGCTGGCGGTCGCGGCCGTGACGGCGAGCCGCGCCGCATCCTCGGCCGCCATGCTCGCGGCCACGCCAGCCTCGGCGGCGTCGATGCGCGAGGCGTTCTTGCCGAAAAGGTCGAGCTCATACGACGCACGGAAGGCGGGCTGGGCAACGACGGCTTCGCGGGCCGTGCCGAAAGGCGACACCTCTCGCCGGATGCCGCCTTCTGCCCCAACGCCAAGCGAGGGCATCAGATAGCCGCGCGAGGCCTGTTCGGTGGCCCGCGCTTCCTCGACCCGCGCGGCAGCGATCCGCACATCGGGATTATTGGCGCGCGCCTTTTCGACCAGCGCCGTGAGCTGCGGATCGCCGAACGCATCCCACCAATGGGCGTCGACCGGCGCGGTCACACCCAGATCGGTGCGCCATTCGATCGGAGGCGCAACCGCAACGCCGGCAGGTACTTCCTGCAAGGCCGGCGCACAGGCGGAAAGCATCAGAAGCGAGGAGAGAGCAATGGTCAGTGGCTTGCGCATGGCGATCACTCCTTCGTGTGCACGGTGGCGACGACCGACATGCCGGGACCGAGCCGCTTGGCGGCCGCCTGACCCTCGTCGAGCACGATTCGCACCGCGATCCGCTGCGGCACCTTGACGAAATTGCCCGCCCCGGTGTCCGGCTTCACCAGACTGAATTCACTGCTCGCCGCGGGCGCGATGCTCTGAACACGGCCGGTCAGCTCGATCCCGCCCAGCGCGTCGATCGAGAGCGTCGCGCGCTGGCCGACGGCCATTTTGGCGGTCTGCGTTTCTTTGAAATTCGCGACCACCCACAATTCGTCGGGCACGATATACATCAGCTGCGTTCCGGCGGAGACGAGCTGTCCCACGCGTGCGGTGACTTCGCTCAACCGACCCGAGCGCGGCGCGCGGATTTCGGTGCGCGACAATTCGAACTCGGCGAGTCCGCGCGAAGCTTCGGCGCCGGAGACCTGCGCCTCGAGCGCGCCGCGACCGACATTGACCGAGCGGACATTCTCGTCCGCGATCGCGCGCTGGGCCTTGGCCTGTCGCACGCCTGCCTGCGCTTGTTGCAAGGCCGCGCGCGCCTGATCGCGCTCGCGCAACGAGACCGAGCCTTCATCCACCAGTTCGGCGATCCGCTTCATGTCGGCCTGCGCCTTTTGCAAACCGGCTTGTGCGCTGGCGACGGCTGCATCCTGCAATTCGAGCTGCGCCCGGGCGGATCGCAGGCTCTGCGCGCTATTGGCCAGCGAGGCGCGTTGGGCAGCGGTGTTGGCCGCCCCCTGCTGCACTTTCTCGCGGTAGGGCGCATCGTCGATCCGGGCGAGCAGATCGCCTTTCTTCACGCGCTGGAAGTCGGTCACCGGCACTTCGACTAGATACCCGGCCACTTGTGGGCTCACGACCGTGGTGCGGCCGCGGACATAGGCGTTGTTGGTGGTCTGGTCGCCGCCATCGAACGGCGGCAGGCCCCACGCGAACAGGGCGGCCAGCACGCCGGCCAGAAGGATGAAGAAGCCGACGCCGATCCGGCGGCGCGAGAGATTGGGCGACCAGCCCTTGCCATGATCGGCTGCGGGCGGAGCTTCCTGTTCTTCGATCGCTTCGACTTCGGCGTCGGTTTGAGTGGTAGGGTTCGTCATTGGCTGTTCCTCGAGAGCCTGGCCTCGATGAAGGCCAGTTCCTTGGCGAGCGGATTATGCCCGCGAATCTTGTTGATGATCCACGGCACGCAAATCGCCACGAAGGTGATCGCGGCGAGCGTGCCGATCAGAAAGAAGACGTCGTTGAAGGCGAGCACGGCAGCCTCGCGCCCAATTTCCTGCGATATGCTGGATGCCGCCGCCTGCTGGCGCAGGACCGGATCGGCCTGCGTCGCTGCCACGCCGCGCCCGGCATTCGCCATCGCTTCGGCGAGTTGCGGATTGCCCATGGTCAGGGTGCTGCCTGCATCGATCATGTGCGTCTTCACCCGCACCTTGTGAAAAGCCGAGAGGATCGCGATGCCGCCGAGCCCGCCGATCGATTGCGAGAGCGAGAAGATCGCGATGAAGCTGATGACGTAGCTCGGCCCTGCGGTCAGCGCCCGCAGCATCCCTTCCATCATGATCGGGCCCATGCTGAACACGGCGGCAAAAGCGATCGCAGCCTGGGTGAAGTAGAGATCCTGCGGCCGGCTCATCACACCGGAGCGCGTATCGAGAAATGCGGCGATGCAGATGACCAGCACCGCGAACAGCACCGGGCGGGTCAAGTCCTTCGGATCGAGCCGGATGACCGAGAGCAGCATCCCGCCCATGGTCGCCCCGGCGAGAATCCAGAAATAGGATGCCAGTTGCTGGCCGCCCAAGCCGAGCGTGGTGAACATCCCGGTTGCACCGAAGCCCTGCTCGGCCACCAGGACGCGCACGGTCGCGCCGACAATGGCGAGCTTCAGGATTGCGCGGCTCGACAGCCAGCTGAGATCGAGCATCGGAGATTTACGATGCGCCTCGATCAGCAGACAGCCGCCGATGCCGATGATCGCAACCACCAGTGCGTAGCCGAGCCACGGTGTGTCCCACCACTGGATGCGCCCCTGGATCAGGAAAGCGCAAAGCGCACCGACGCCCACGATGAACAGGCCGAAGCTTGGTATATCGAGCTTTTCGAATGTGTTCTTGCGCACGCCGGGTGGCAGTCGCAGCAGGTAGACCATGCCGAGACCCAGCAGGGACAGCGCGAACTGGAACTCGAAGATGTTGCCCATGTCGCCATCGACCAGCAGTGCCGGCGATATCGCGCGGGTGAGCGGGATCGCGATTTGCGACAGCCCGATCGAAATCACGAGGCCCGCCACCCGCATCGCGGCGGGTAGCCCTTGCATGAGGTAATAAATCGCCAGCGCGGACAGCCCGCTGGCGGTAATCCCGGCTACCGCCCGCGCGGCCAGTTCGGGATAATAGCCCGGCTCGAGCATCTGGACGAAATTGGCCGCCACCAGCGCAGCCATCGCCCAGCGGACGAAAGGCTGGATGCCGAATTCCTGGCGCACCCGGAACAGCATCATGCTCATGCACGCATAGGTCGTGTAGAAGGCGACCGTCAGCCAGCCGAGCTCGACCGGCGTGATCGCGAACTCGGCTTGCAGCGCCGCGCTATTGGCGAGCAGAAAGCCGTTCTGCGACCCGCCGATGAGACCCATGGATACGCCAATCGCAAGATAGGCCGCGCGCCGTCTGCCCGGGTGATCGGGATTGGCAGGCGATCCGGGCAGGATCGGCATTTCGTGCGGCTTGAACCGGTAGCCGTCGATCTCGTCGATCAGGACATCGTGATCAGCCACAGCGAAATGCTCCGTCGATCAGCGTGTCGTGAAGCGCGGCTTCGAACGTTGCGTCGTCCTCCATGCCCGCGACGAGTTTGGCCAGCCGGTCCCGTCGCGCTACTTTGCTGGCGCTCGAGTAGATGAAATCGGCGATGCGGAACTGGAGGTGCGAGACCTCGCCCTTGCATTCCTCCAGCGCCGCTTGCGCCAAAGCGAGGAAGAACTCGTGCAAGGGCTGCGAAAGCTCCTCGAGCAGAAATTGCGACCGTTCGCTGTCGACGGTGATGTCGCGCAGCAGCAGGCGCGGCACTTCGGGCCAGGCGAGCAGGTGCGCGAGATAGGCCTTCATCGCATGCCGCAACCGGTCGTGCGGATTCGCGTCCGACACATCCGCGAGCGCACGATCGAGCGCCGCGAGAAGATCGAGTGCCGCTTTCGCCACGATCGCCTTCCACAGCCCCTTCTTTCCGCCGAAACGGTAGGAAATCAGCGCCACATCGACCTTCGCATCGCTCGCGATCTCACGCAGCGAGGCAGCTTCGTACCCCTTGTCGGCAAAACGCAGCACCGCCGCACGCGCAATCGCGGCGCTGGTGTCCGTATCGGTTTCTGTGTCTTTGGGCCGTCCGCGGCCACGCCTGTCGGTCATCGAATTGTCCTTTGCACGACGCTACATAAGCCGATCGCGAATTTATTCAATAGGCGTTGAATATTGCATCTCGTCCATGGCTCCGGACACTTCGGGGGTTCTGCGCATTGGACTGGTATGAAGCTCGATATCGAAACCCACCTGACGTTCACGCTCGACCAGCCGACCGATGTTCTGCTGCAAATCGAAGCTGCCCATATCCCGGAGCAGGAGATCCTCTCCTGCTCGCTCGACCACAGCGCAGGCGAGCATTTCGCCCGCGTTCCGGCGAACGACATGATCGGCGAAAGAACCTGGATGCGCGCCAAGGGCGAAGTGTCGATCGACTACCGCGCAAGCGTCGAGCCGTGTCGGGACCTGTCGCCCGTCCCCTCGCTCGACCCGCTGCCCACCCACCTGCTGCCCGGCGAAGTCGTGCCCTACCTGTTCGACAGCCGCTACTGCCAAGCCGATCGCTTCCAGGCCTTCGTCGATGCCGAATTCGGTGACAGCCAGGGCGGCCAGCGTGTCGAGGCGATCCGCGAGTGGCTGACGCGCAAGTTCGCATATGTTCCCGGAGCCAGCGGGCCGCACACCACCGCGCTCGACAGTTTCGTCGAACGCCGCGGCGTGTGCCGCGACTATGCGCATGTCACGATTGCAATGGCCCGCGCCTCGATGATCCCGGCGCGCTATGTCAGCCTCTACGGACCCGATGTCGATCCGCAGGATTTCCACGCTGTCGCCGAAGTTTTCCTAGCCAGCGACGATGGCGAAGGCGGCGAATGGCAGCCGGTCGATGCGACGGGCATGGTCGAAGCGGCGGAAATGGTGAAGATCGGGGTTGGCCGCGATGCCGCAGACGTCAGTTTCCTGACCAGCTTCGGGCAGTTGAATTTGCGCGACAAGACCGTTTCCGTGACGCGCGGCTGACGTCGCTACTGGCCGACGATCCGGGCCGATGGTCCGGACGGTGCAAGCGCATCGGACAACCGACTCACATTTTTTACCAAATGTCGCTATATGGTGCTTCGAAGCACACCTATGGCAAGCCTTTCGCCCTCCCAACGGCTGGCCGCTTTCGGCGGACTGGTCCTAGCCCTCGGCATCTCGGCCGGGGGTGCGGTGTTGCTTGCCGAAGGGGAAGATGCCGCCGCGCAGGAAATCCCCTATCAGGATGCGATGGGCGAGGCCCCGACCTCTGCCCCCGTGATCCAGCAAACCGATCCGACCCCCGAGGTCTATCCGGACGATTCCTTCGTCATCAAGCGCGTGCTTCCGATCAACGGCCCGATCAAATACGGCGAGTGGCATTGGGACGACGAGGGTGTGCCCGACGGGCCGCTGGTGGTCACGGTCGATCTGCAGGCCCGCGTGATCTCGGTGTTCCGCGACGGCTACGAGATCGGCGCGGCCGCCGTGCTGCTGGGCACGGACGACCATCCCACTCCCGTGGGCGTGTTCCCGATCCTGCAGAAGAACAAGGATCACGTCTCGAATCTCTACGATGCCGAGATGCCGTATATGATGCGACTGACCTGGGACGGGGTGGCGATCCACGGAAGCCCGGTTGAAAACGGCTATGCCAGCCATGGCTGCGTCGGCACGCCCAACGGCTTTGCCGAGAAGCTGTTCTCGGTCGCCAAGCTCGGCGACAAGGTCATCGTGACCGACGGCAAGCGTATCGGCGTGGGCGACCCGCTCGTCTAGTTTCCCCGCGTGTGGTCTGCGCGCGAGGCTTCTTTTCCGAACCGCCAGACGTGTCGACCGGGGCGTGCCACCACGCCGGCCAAGGTGCCCACATCCCCACGCACCAAGGCATCATGCAATCGCGCGATCTCTGATACCCCGGGCCTGCCTTCGCCCACCCGAGCAAGGATGCGCTCGATCACACGCAGCGCCAGCGCGCGCGGCAGGTCGTGCTGCATGGCAAGGCGGTCGCCATCCATCCACACATCGTCGGCTACGATCCGATCTGCCATCCAGTCGAGCGCGGCGTCGGCCTCGGCCAGATGCGCCGCGCTGGCCGCGATGGCCGGTCGATCGAGCCAGCCAGTATCCGCCAGTTGCGCGCGCATGCGAGCCCGATCGGAACGCGGATCGCGGTTCGAAGGATCGTCGACTGCTGCCCACCCTCGGGCCTCGACCAGCGCGGCCAGTTCGGAATGGGACCAGTCGAGCAGAGGCCGGATAATCTCGGCCCCGGCGATCGACACATGCTCGCGAATGCCTGACAATCCGCCCACACCCGACGCCCGGTTGAGGCGCATCATCAACGTTTCCGCCTGGTCGTCGGCATGATGCGCCGTGGCGATCCGGCCGATGTCACGGTCCGAGGCCCAGGAAGCCAGCGCCTCGTAGCGTGCGGCGCGGGCGCGGTCGGCAGTGTTGCCTTTGCCGATCGAAACCGGAAGCACTGCATGCGGCACGCCGAGTTCGCCGCAGCACTCGCCTACGAAGCGTGCTTCGTCCGCACTCTCGGCCCGCAATCCGTGGTCGACCGTGGCGCAGTGCACTTTGCCCGGGAATGCGGCACCGGCGAGCAGCAGGAGGGCAAGGCTATCGGGCCCGCCCGAAATGGCCACGCCCAGCGCGCCGTCGGCGCCGCCGCTTAACCGGCGGACGCTGTCCGCAAAACGAGCGAAGAGGGCGGGGTCGGACGTATCAATCGGCGCTGGCCCCTAGCTGCAGGTGACGCGGTCGCGGGTCGAATCATACAGCGATTCGAGGCGCCCGACCGCTTCCGAAGCATATTCGCGCGAGAACACGCCCAGCGCAGTGCAGGCGCGTTCGGTCTCGCCGCGCTCGATCATCGCGATGGCGAGATAAAGCACGCTGTCGCCCGCCCGCGCACCGGCCTTGTTCGAGGTGTAGTTCTCAACGAACCACGCCGCCGCCTGATCCGCATCGCCATCGTCAAGATAGGCGCGCCCGATGAGGTTGCGTCCGTAACTGACGAGGCGGTGATCGGGATAATCGCGCACGAAGATTTTCAGCTGCTGGCGCGCTTCGGGATAGAAGCCTGCATCCCACAGCCGAAAACCGTAGGTGTATTCGTCTTCACCGGCGTCGCTCGACTGCGGCTTGACGACCGCAGCAACGGCGGCGACCCGCGCGGGAGACGGTGCCGCTACGGCTTCTTCCTCGGGCTCCTCGATCGTGGCTTCGGCCGTCGCGGTTTCCTGGGCCTGTTCTTCGCGCGCTTCGGCGGCTGCGCCGGTTTCGAGCGCGGTCAGGCGGCTATCGAAATTGCGCAAATCGTTGCGATCTTCCTCGACCAGCGAAGTCAGCCGCGCGATTTCGGATTCGAGGGTATCGAGCCGCGCGAGGATATCGGTCACGGCGCCGGTCGCCGGCGTGCCGGCCTGCGGCGTGGACTGGGTGCCCCCGCGATCGACCTGCGGTTCGAAGAAGCGCCCGTCGCCGCCGGGAAATACCGTGCGCTGCAAGGCGCGGACCTGCGCTTCGAGGGCGCGGATGCGGACTTCGGCATCGTCCTGCGCCTGGACAGGCATGGCAGACAGCGAAAGTCCAAGCGCCAGCGCGGCGCCAAACGGAGTGCGGAAGGCGGAAAAGCGGATCATGGCCGGTTCCTCGAATGCGCAAAAATGGAAGGCGTATCATGCCGCAGGAACGACAAACGCGCGATGAACGATTGGGTAACCAAAAGCAGGTGCCGCTGTCGAGCGGCGGTCAGCCCTCGGTAGTGGAATCTTCAGCCGAGGCGGTCGGAGCATCGACCGGTTGCCCGAACCGTTGACCGAGTGCGATTGCCGAGACCGGCACGTCCTTCATTGTCACCTGCTCGGCCGAAAGGCGCGGCAATTCGCGACCGCCCACGGATATGCCGAGAGCTTCGGGTCGACCGGTCCACAGCAATGGCCGGAAGGCCTCGTCCGGCACGGTATAGCGTTCGCCCTTGCTCATGATCTTCTGCATCAGCTGGCGACCATTGCCATCATAGAATTTGACCCAGACCTCGTCGGCCAGCGCGGTGAAGACCACCGCATCGTCTTCGGCAATCGGGCCGTCGGGTGTGTCCGCACCCTCGGCATCTGCCGTCTGCGCAGTCTCGCCCTGCTCGGTGGGCTCGTCGCTGCGCAGGGGCGGAAAATCGGCACCGGGGGCGAAATAGCTGCGCCAGAATGTCAGCGCGCCGACGACCGCGATGACGATACCGGCCAGCGCGGCAAACCAGGCGATTTTGGGGCTCGCAACACGGGCGGGGTCGCCCGGCTCGAACCTGTCCTGCTTTTGCGACGCGGCATAGGCCACCGCCCCGTCGAGTTCGACGCGGACCTGCTCGGCAATCTCGTTCTCGTTGAGCCCGACAGCCCGTGCATAGGTGCGCGAGAAACCGATCGCGTACGTGCGCGAAGGCAGTGCGCCATAGTCGCCCTCCTCGATCGCCACGAGAGAGCGCGACGGAATCTTGGTAGACTCGGCCAGGTCGTCTCGACTGACGCCCATCTCCTCGCGCGCGGCAACCAGCCGCTCATGCGCTTGCAATCCCGCTGCGCCGGCAGCGCCGCCATCGGCGGTGCCAGTCACAAGTTCGTCCCCTTCGTTTTCCGGAAAATCCGGAGCGCTTTGCGCCGTCATTGAGTCCCCGCCAAGTTATACGTCCGCCACTATGAGAGGCTGTGGATAAAAAAGAGTCAACGCCGCATCCCGGGCGCTGCGCCAAGTGGTTGGGATTACCGGACGACTCGGCCCGGGGCCGGGCCTGTACGGGTCAATCGACGTCGATCTCATGCTCCACAGCCCATTGCGAGAGCGAATCGCGCATGCTGGCGGGCGGATTGGCGAGCCATTGCGCCATCGCCGATTCGATCGCCGCGACATCGATCCGGCGCACCAGTTCCTTGATCGGACCAACCGCAGCCGGGGTGATCGAAAGCCGGCGATAACCGAGCCCGATCAGCGCCAGCGCCTCGAGCCTTCGCCCGCCCATTTCACCGCATACGCCCAGATCGATCTGGTGACCGACCGTCGCCAGCTGGATCCGCTTGAGGAAGCGCAGGATCGCCGGGCTCAGCCAGTCATAGCGTTCGGCGAGGCGCGGATGCGCGCGATCGGCCGCAAAAAGGAATTGCGTCAGATCGTTGGTCCCGACCGAGAGAAACGACAGGCGCGGGATCAGGTCGTCGAGGCATTCGGCCAGCGCGGGCACTTCGAGCATGCAGCCATAGCGCACCTCGTCGGGCACTTTCTTGCGCCGCTCGCGCAGCCATTTTAGCTGGTTCTCGAAGATTTCGCGCGCGGCGTCGAATTCCCACGGTTCGGAGACCATCGGGAACATCACGCTGAGCGTGCGGCCCGCCGCCGCTTCGAGCAGCGCGCGCGACTGCGCCTTCATCAGACCTTCGCGATCGAGCGCGATCCGCAGGGCGCGCCAGCCCATTGCCGGGTTTTCCTCCGCGACAACGTCTTCGTGGTGGAGATAGGGCAGCGCCTTGTCGCCCCCGATATCGACCGTGCGGAAAATCACCGGCTTGTTACCAGCCGCATCGAGCACGTCCCGATAAAGGCGCAGCTGACGTTCGCGCGCCGGCAGGGTCGAAGAGACGAGAAACTGGAATTCGGTGCGGAACAGCCCGATCCCGTCCGCCCCCGTGAGCGCCAGCGTCGGCATGTCGTCGCGCAGGCCGGCGTTCATCATCACCGTGATGCGCGTGCCGTCGCGGGTGAACGGTTCGACATCGCGCAGCTTGGCGTAAGCAGCCTGGCGCTCCTTGTTCTTGGTGAACCGCGCTGCGAACGCATCGACCACGCTTTGCGCCGGGCGCACGAAGGCCGTGGCGTTGTTGGCGTCGAGCAGGATCTCGTCGCCCTCGCGCACCTGACCGCGCACATTGCGCACCCGGCCGAGCACTGGCACCCCCATAGCCCGCGCCACGATCACGACATGCGCGGTCAGCGAGCCTTCCTCGAGTACCACACCCTTGAGCCTGCGCTTGTCGTATTCGAGCAGTTCGGCCGGGCCGAGATTGCGCGCGACCAGGATCGCATCCTCGCGCAGCCCCCGGCTCGCGGCGGTACCGAGCTGGCCCGACACGATCCGCAACAGGCGATTGGCGAGATCCTCCAGGTCGTGCATCCGGTCGGCCAGCAGCGGGTCGTCGATCTGCCGCATCCGCATCCGCGTGCGCTGCTGCACGCGCTCGATTGCCGCCTCGGCGGTCAGGCCGCTGTCGATCGCCTCGTTGATACGGCGCCCCCATCCTTCGTCGTAGGCAAACATCTTGTAGGTCGCGAGGACCTCTTCATGTTCGCCGCCGACGCCGAATTCGGCCTGCTTGGCGATGTCGTCGATCTGCTCGCGCATCTTGTCGAAGGCGACATAGACCCGCTGGCGTTCGGCCTCGGTGTCCTCGGCCACGGTGTGTTCGATGGTGATGCGCGGCTGGTGGAACACGGCGCGCCCTGCGGCGAGGCCGCGCACCAGGGCCTGGCCGAACAGCTGGACCGGTTCGGTCAGATGCTCGTTTTCGCGCGAGACCGATTCCTCGTCGACGAGGTCGGCATTGTCGATCAGTTCGGCCATCACCATCGCGACAGTCTGGAGCGCTTCGATCTCGACCTCTTCATAGCGGCGGGGATCGGTATGCTGCACCGAGAGCACGCCCACCGCGCGTTCGCGGCGCACGATCGGCACACCGGCGAAGGAGTGGAACTTGTCCTCGCCCGTTTCGGGGCGATAGCTGAAGTCGGGATGCGACGCGGCTTCGGCGAGATTGAGCGTCTCGATATTGACCGCGATCGATCCGACCAGGCCTTCGCCGGTGCCAAGCCGGGTGACGTGCACCGCGCTCTGGTCGAGACCGCGCGTGGCGAACAATTCTAGCTCGCCTTCGCGCAGCAGGTAGATCGAGCAGACTTCGCTATCGAGTTCCTCGCCGATCACCTCTACCACTCGGTCGAGCTTGGCCTGGGCGCTGTCGCGCCCGGCCATTACCTCGTGCAGGCGGGTGAGGATCGATCGGGCGGAGGAGGCGGCGGATGTCGGCATGGGCCGATACTAGCCCAATGCCGACACGATTAGAAAGCCAAGATGCGACAGCGTCTTAGTGTCGCGTCAACTCGTCCTTCAATGCGAGCTTCTTGCGCTTGAGGTCATGGATCACCGCGTCATCCGGCATGGGGCGGCTTTGCTCTTCGCGCAATCGGGCTTCGACCCGGGCGTGCTTGGCCTGCAATGCTGATGCGTGGGATGTGTCCATGGTTATAACTCCTCGTCATGGCAGCCCGTGCGGGATGCACGTGCCGACGTTTGCCGACGCCCGAGGAATGATCGTATTCCGACTCGCCCTCGGGCGATGCGACTGATTGTCATGCAAGCAGATTAAACATATCTTGCAAGCGATGAATTTTCGCCCCGCGTCGAATGGACAGCGGGCTGCGACCAGGGGAGCGACGACGAGGCGATGGACGAAGAAGAGCTGCGGCGACGCCTCGAGCAATTGCGGATCGAGCATCGCGATCTCGACGCGGCGATCGATGCGCTGGCGCTTTCCGCGACGCCCGATCAGTTGCGGATCATGCGCTTGAAGAAGCGCAAACTGGCGATGAAAGACCAGATTTCGGCGATCGAGGACGCGCTGGTGCCCGACATCATCGCCTGAGCCCAAGCCGATAAAATATTGGTAAATTGTTTCTTAACGGGACACCGGCCAGCGAGCGCCCCATACACGGCTCCTTGCGCTTGCACGGAAGGGATCGCCCACGGTAACGATGCCCGAATGCACGCCGCCGCATCCTTCCGCCCCCGCCTTGTCGAGACGCTTTATCACGAAGCGATCGAGCTGTCGGACGTGGTGCGCGAGTGCTTCGACCTGAGCGACGCCGAAGCCCGCGCGGCGCCGGTCGATGATCCCTACAAGCTGGCCCTCTCCTGCGAAGCACTGCGGGCGACCACGCGCATGATGCATGCGGTGGCCTGGCTGCTCAACAATCGCGCATTCCATCGCGGCCAAATGTCGGAATTCCAGCTGCGCCGCACCGGCGGGCTGACCAGCCTGCCCGAGCGTGACCCGAACCGGATTGCCCTGCTGCCGACACGATTGCGCGCGCTCGTCGAGCAGACCGAAGCGTTTTATAATCGACTGCTCCGGCTCCAGGCCCAATGGAACGCCGCCGAGAGCGGCCCGCCCCCCGCCGTCGATGCGATGCAGCGCCAGATCGCCGAGGCCTTCCGCAAGGCGTCCTGACACCGGTCCGTCAGACGGCCTGCAGCGCCTTGTCCCAGGCCGCAATCCGCCTTTCGCGACGTGCCTCTTTCATCACCGGATCGAACCGCCGCCGCTGGCCCGTCATCGCCGACGCAGCCGCTTCGAGCGTCTCGAACCACCCATATCCCACCGCCGCCAGCATCGCCGCGCCGAGCGCGGTGGTTTCGACCATGCCGGGGCGCTCGACCGGAAGTTGGAGAATATCGGCGAGGTCCTGCGCGATCCAGTCGTTCGCCGCCATGCCGCCATCGATTCGCAGCGTTTCCCACTCCGCCCCGTCGGCGGCGAAGGCGGTGGCGAGATCGCGGGTCTGCATCGCCATCGCTTCGAGCGCGGCGCGCACGATCTGCGCGCGGCCACTCGCGAAACTGAGCCCCGCGATGACCCCGCGCGCATCGGGATCCCAATGCGGCGCGCCAAGTCCCGACAGCGCCGGGACCACCACCACACCCCCGCTATCCTCGACCGAGCGTGCCATGTCTTCGGTTTCTTTCGCGCTACCGATCAGGCCCAGCGTGTCGCGCAGCCACTGGATCAGGCTACCGGCAACGAACACCGAGCCTTCGAGCGCATAATGGCGCCGCCCACCCAGCTGATACAGCACGGTGCCGAGCAGACGGTGCGTCGACGTCGGCACCGTCGTGCCCTGATTGGTGAGCACGAAGGCCCCGGTGCCATAGGTCGCCTTGGTTTCTCCCGGCGCGAGGCAGGCCTGGCCGATGGTGGCCGATTGCTGGTCGCCCGCCAGGCCGCAGATCGCGATCGGCGTTCCGGTGAGGCCGGCCGAGGATTCGGCCAGCGCACCGGCATTGTCGACGATCGCGGGCAAGGCTTCGCGCGGCACTTCGAACAGGGTGCACAGATCGTCGTCCCATTCCGCCCCGTCGAGCCCAAGCAGCAGCGTGCGGCTCGCATTGCTCGCATCGGTGACATGCGCGCCCGACAGCTTGAACACGAGCCAGCTTTCGATCGTACCGAATGCGAGCCGCCCCTCGCCACAAGCCGCGGCGACGGCATCGTCGTTCTTCAGCAGCCAGTGCATCTTGGTGGCCGAGAAATAGGGATCGAGCAGCAGCCCCGTCTTCGCCGAGACCGCGCTTTCCTCGCCGCGCCGCTTGAGCGTGGCGCAATATTCGGCGGTGCGACGGTCCTGCCACACGATCGCGCGGGCGAGCGGCTCGCCGGTTTCACGATCCCATGCGACGACCGTCTCGCGCTGGTTGGTGATCCCGATCGCGGCGATCCTGTCGGCTCCGCCGGCGGCATCCACCGCTTCGCCCATGCAGGCGCGGGTCTCGTCCCAGATCTCGCCCGCATCGTGTTCGACCCAGCCGGGCTGCGGATAATGCTGTTCGAATTCGCGCTGGCTGGTGTGATGCAGCGCGCCCTTGCGGTCGAACAGCATCGCCCGGGTCGAGGTAGTGCCCGCATCGAGCACGAGAATATAGTCGGTCATGCAATCTCCATCCCCTACCGGTTGCGGGAGGGGTTAGGGGGGGCCGGAAGCGCACTCTGCCCACCGCCGCGCGCTCCGGCAAGCGGGAGGAGCGTGACTTGCGCGCCTCGCTTGCTCATATCGCTGCCATGGCAGATATTCCTCCCAAGCCCTGGCCGACCGGCACCTCCGAGCAGATCGAGCCGCTGGTGCGCCGCGTGCTGGCGCCCAATCCCTCGCCCTACACCTATACCGGGACGCAGACCTATCTCGTCGGTGACGGGGCCGAGATCGCGGTGATCGATCCCGGCCCTGACGATTCCGACCACATCGCCGCGCTGGTCGATGCGATCGGCAAGGCCAAAGTGGTGGCGATCATGTGCACCCACACCCACCGCGACCATTCGCCCGCCGCAATCCCGCTCAAGGCGCGGACCGATGCGCCGATAATCGGTTGCGCGCCGCTGGTGCTCGATAGCGACGGCCCCCGCGCCGATGCCCCGTTCGACGCGAGCTACGTGCCCGACCAAGTGCTGGCAGATGGCGACACGGTGTCCGGCGCAGGCTGGACGCTCACCGCGGTCCACACGCCCGGCCATACCTCGAACCATCTGTGCTTCGCATTGAACGAAGGCGGCGCGCTGTTCACCGGCGACCATGTAATGGGCTGGTCGACCAGCGTGGTGATCCCGCCCGATGGCGACATGACCGATTACATGGCAAGCCTCGACCGGCTCTACCGCCGCGAAGACACAGTCTATTACCCCGCCCACGGCCCGGCGATCGAAAAACCGCAGCAATTGGTGCGCGGGATGATCGGCCACCGCCGCCAGCGCGAGCGGCAGATCCTGAAGCTGCTGGCCCACGAACCCCATGCGATCCCCGAACTGGTCGCCAGGATGTACAAGGGGCTGGACGAGCGGCTCGTCGGCGCGGCGGGCAAATCGGTCGAAGCCCACCTGATCGATCTCGAACGACGCGGCGAGGTCGCGCGCGACGGCGAGGCGTGGCGCTCGAGCTGAGGCCGCACCCCGCCGTCCGGCACGCCGGTCAGGTCAGGAACGACACCCGGCGGAAATGGGCGTAGCGATTGAGCAGGTCATGGATCAGCTGCGATTGCGAATAACCGGTCACATCGTGCGAATGTTCACCTTCCGAACTGCTCGCCATCGCCCGATAATGCTTCTTGGTATCGTCCGACGGTTTGCGCGGAGAGGCCCAGGTGAATTCCGGCGTGAGATAGCTTTTGGAGCGCAGATCGTAACGGAAATCGCCGGACTCGCCGTGCGGGACCACCAGGCCGAGATAGCCTTCAGATTCCTCGATCTGCGGCACCAGACCACGCTCTTCGAGCTCGCGCGAGACCTTCTCGAGCGCTTCGCGCGCGGGCCCTTTCAGGAACTCGGAGATCTCGTCGCGCCGGGCCGAATGGGTGATCGCCCGAAGGCGCTGGGTCCAGCGCATTTCGGGATCGAGCGGCGCGGGCGGGATCGAGGCGAAATCCACCGCGCTGGCCACGCCTTCGGTCTGCAAGGCGCGCAGCAAGCCATAACAGATGAAGATCATCACGACTGCGAACGGCAGGGCGCTGGCGATCGCTGCGGTCTGAAGTGCCTCCAGTCCGCCGGCCACCAGCAGCACACTGGCGACACCGCCAGCCGCGAGCGACCAGAACATGCGCTGCCAGACCGGTGAATTCTCGGCCGCGCCGCTGGTGATCATGTCCATCACCAATGCGCCCGAATCCGCCGAGGTGACGAAGAAGGTGATCACCAGGAGGGTTGCGACTGCCGATGTGATCGTCGACCAGGGCAAATGGCCGAGCACTTCGAACAGTGCCAGCGAGACGTCACTGTTCACCACCTGTGCGATCGGCGCGACCCCGGCCATGTCCATTTCGATGCCGGTGTTTCCGAACACCGTCATCCAGGCGAAGGTGAACAGCACCGGCACGATCAGCACGGTGCTGATAAATTCGCGGATGGTGCGACCGCGGGAAATGCGCGCGATGAACATGCCGACGAAGGGCGACCACGCGATCCACCAGCCCCAGTAGAACAGCGTCCAGCTGCCCAGCCAGGGATTGGGTTCGTAGGCGTAGAGTCGGAACGTCCGCTGGACGACCGCGCCGAGATAGGCCCCAATGTTCTGGACGTAGGCCTGAAGCAGGAACACCGTCGATCCCGCCACCAATACGAACAGCAAGAGCCCGATGGCCAGTGTGATGTTGAGTTCGGACAGCCGCTTGATTCCCTTGTCGAGCCCGAGGAAGACCGAACCCGTCGCCAGCAAGGTAATCACCACGATCAGGACCAGCTGCACATAGACGGAGATCGGCGCCCCGAAGAGATCGGCAAGGCCCGCATTGACCTGCATCACGCCCAGCCCGAGCGAGGTCGCCACGCCGAACATCGTGCCGATCACGGCGAAGATGTCGATCGCATGGCCGATCGGCCCGTCGATCTTGCGCCCGATCAGCGGATAGAGCGCCGACCGGATCGTCAGCGGCAGACCGCGCCGGAACGCGAAATAGGCCAGCGCTAGACCGAGCACGACGTAGATCGCCCAGGCATGAATGCCCCAGTGGACGAAGGTAAGCACCATCGCCTGGCGGGCGGAATCAAGCGTGCCGCCCTCGCCCACCGGTGGATTGGAGTAATGCAGCACCGGCTCGGCCACGCCGAAGAAAACGAGGCCGATGCCCATCCCCGCGCTGAACAGCATCGCGAGCCATGAGACATAGCTGTAGTCGGGCTCGCTATCGTCCGGCCCGAGGCGGATATCGCCGTAACGGCTGACCATCAGGAAGATGACGAACAGCAGGAATCCCGCGACCACCGCGATGTAGAACCAGCCGAAATCGGCGACGATGAACGCCTGGACCTTTGTGAAGAGCGCGGCCGCGTGTTCGGAGAACACCGCACCATAAATCGCGAAAGCGAGAATCAGCCCGGCCGAGATGAAGAATACCGGCGGATTGACGTCCATCCGCCATCGCTTGGGGGGAAGTTCGGCTTCGGTCAGGACTGGATCGTTCACGCTTTCTCCGTCGTTTATCATGCGGCCACGTCGTGCGGGGATCGGCGCGATAGCGCAGACGGCGTGGATTTGCCAATCGCAGGAACCTGCTCGCACATCGCCCCGTTGGCTCTATAGAGGCTGCCACACCGCGCCAGACGGGAAAAGACGACATGACCGCAATCGACACCAAACTGCCCACCGGCGACGACCTGCTCGCCGAGATCGACCGTCTGCGCAAAGAGCGCAACGCGGTGATCCTGGGGCATTATTATCAACGCCCGGAAATCCAGGACCTCGCCGATTTCGTCGGCGACTCGCTGGAGCTGTCGCGCAAGGCGGCCGAGACCGATGCCGATGTGATCGCGTTCTGCGGGGTCAAGTTCATGGCCGATACCGCCAAGATCCTGAGCCCGGAAAAGATCGTCGTGCTGCCCGATATGGATGCCGGCTGCAGCCTCGAGGACAGCTGCCCGCCCGACAAGTTTCGCGCGTTCCGCGAGGCGCACCCCGATCATATCGCGCTGACCTACATCAATTGCTCGACCGAGGTGAAAGCCTTGAGCGACGTGATCGTGACGAGCTCCAGCGCCGAGACGATCCTCTCGCAGATCCCCGAGGACCAGCCGATCATTTTCGGCCCCGACCGGCACCTGGGCGGTTATCTCAACCGCAAATACAATCGCGACATGCTGCTGTGGCCGGGTGTGTGCATCGTCCACGAGGCGTTCAGCGAAACCGAGCTGCTGAAGCTGAAGGCGCAATATCCCGGCGCCCCCGTTGCCGCGCATCCCGAATGCCCGCCGCATGTGGTCGACCACGCCGATTATGTCGGCTCGACCAGCGGCATCCTGCAATTCGCGCGCACTTTCGAAGGCGAGACGCTGATCGTCGCGACCGAGCCGCACATCATCCACCAGATGGAAAAGGCGCTGCCGGAAAAGAACTTCGTCGGCGCGCCCGGCGCGGACGGCAACTGCAATTGCAACATCTGCCCCTACATGGCGCTCAACACGCTCGAAAAGCTCTACACCTGCCTGCGCGACCTCGAACCCCGCATCGAGATCGAGGAAGGGCTGCGCCTCAAGGCCAAGCAGAGCCTCGACAAGATGCTCGAAATGGCCAGTGGCACGATCGGCAAGGGCGATCTGGGCAGGGCTTGATCCCCAAATCGTCATCGCGAGGAGCCGCAGACGGAGTCGCAGACGGCCCGAAAGGCCACCCGGCAATTCAGAGTCGCTTGGGATAACTTCCGGAGAGAACACACAATGATCGCACGCCTAGCCCTCGCCACCGCGCTTGTTTGCGCCGCCACCCCCATCGCCGCGCAGGAAACCGACGCCGAGGATTCGTATATCTGGCTCGAGGAAATCCAGGGCGAGCGGGCGCTGGAACAGGTCGATGAATGGAATGCGGAAGCCGAGGCGGTGCTGACTGCGCAGCCGGAGTATCCGATCGCCAAGGCGTGGGCCAAGCAGATCCTCGACGACACCCGCCAGATCGCCATGCCCAGCGCGATCTATGGCGACATGGTCACCAATCTGTGGCGCGATGCGGACAATCCGCGCGGCATCTGGCGGATCGCCAGCCTCGAAAGCTACCGCGCAGGCAATCCCGAATGGCGCACGCTGATCGATGTCGACCAATTGGGCCGCGACGAAGGTGAGAGCTATGTCTGGCATGGCGCGAACTGCCTTGCGCCCGAATATACACGCTGCCTCGTCTCGATTAGCCCCGGCGGCACAGATGCCGACGTGGTGCGCGAATTCGATCTCACCACCGGCACCTTCGTCGAAGGCGGGTTCACCCTGCCGCAGGCCAAATCCAACGTCGCCTGGTTCGATGAGGACACGCTGTTCGTCGGCACCGACGAGGGCGAGGGATCGCTGACCGATTCAGGCTATCCGCGTCTCGTCAAAGTGTGGAAACGCGGGACCGATTTCGCCGATGCGACCCAGATCGCAGAAGGCGAGCAGGCCGATGTCTCGATCAGCGGCTTCTCGGTGCTCGACGGGAACACGCGCTGGCGCTTCGTCAATCGCAGCCCGAGCTTCTGGACCAACGAATATTCGCTGGTGAAAGATGACGGCACGTTGGTGGGGCTGCCGTTCACCAACGACATGGTGTTCGAATCCGTTCTGGACGGGCAGGTCATCGCTCGCCTCAATTCGGTTGCGGCATCGTCTGCGGGCTGGTCCGCGCCTGCCGGGGCGCTGGTGGCATTCGATCTCAACGATATCGCGGCAGGCAAAAAGCCAACGCCCACGGTGGTGTTCCGCCCCAGCGAAAGCCAGGCGGTGGAAGGCGTTGCGACCTCCGAAACCAAGCTCTGGGTCAAGGTGCTCGACGATGTCTCGGGCAAGCTGATCGAGATCACCCCCGGCGCGCAGGGCTGGACCCAGCGCGACATCGATCTGCCGGCCAACAGCACGATCCAGATCGCGCAGACCAGCGGCAAGGGCGACACCGCCTTCGTCACGGTCGAAAGCATGCTCTCCCCTCCGACGCTCTATGCGGTGTCGAGCGACGGCACGCCCTCCGCGATCGCCAGCGAACCGGCGCAGTTCGATCCCTCGAAATTCGAAGTCGAACAGAAATTCGCGACGTCGAAAGACGGAACCAAGGTTCCCTATTACCTCCTCCGCCCCAAGGGCGTTGCTGGACCGCTGCCCACGCTGATCCACGCCTATGGCGGTTTCCGCGCGGCGCAGACGCCCAAATATCTTACCGCCGAACCCTATCGCAGCGGTCCGCTGGGCCTCTTCTGGCTCGAAAGCGGCAATGCCTATGTCCTCGCCAATATCCGTGGCGGCGGCGAATATGGCCCGCGCTGGCACGAGGAAGCGCTGCGTGAAAAGCGCCAGAACAGCTTCGACGATTTGCACGCCGTGGCCGACGATCTGGTGGCGCAAGACCTGACCACGCCGGGCCGGATTGCCGCCTCGGGCCGCTCGAATGGCGGCGTGCTGGTGGGCGCGGTCGCGAACCAGCGGCCGGACCTTTACGGCGCGATCATCAGCGGCAGCCCGCTGATCGACATGCGCCGCTACAACAAGCTGCTGGCCGGCGCTTCGTGGATTGCCGAATACGGCAATCCCGACGTGCCCGAGGACTGGGCCTTCATGCGCGCATGGTCGCCCTATCAGAATATGCAGCCCGATCCCGATTATCCGGCGGTGTTCTATTATCTCTCGACGCTCGACGACCGGGTCCATCCCGGCCATGCGCGCAAGGCTGCAGCCAAGCTCGAACAGTTCGGTCAGACCTTCTACTTCCACGAATATCGCGAAGGCGGCCACTCGGTCGGTGCCGATCACGAGGAAGATGCCAAGCGCGCGGCGATGCTGCTCGCTTTCCTCAATCGCGAGATCGGCAGCGAAAGCGAAACCGAGTAGGCAACCCTTGAGCCTCCCGCGCGTTCATCCCCGGTAAGCGCACGCAACAGGGGAGCAACGCTTGGCTGGCGGGACACCGCTCAAAGGTCTGAGAGCATGGATTCTCCACCGGTTGGTGGCGAATTACTGGTCGTTGCCCGCCGTCGCCGTGCTGGTCGCCCCGCTGGTGGCCGCGCTGGTGCTGGTCGCCGATCGCGCCGGAGCGGGCGCGTGGATGCACGAACGCGGCCTCGGCCTGCTGACATCCTCCGACACTGCCCAGGACCTCACGATCGCGATCGTCGGGGTCGATGCGGCATTTCTCACGCTCTATTGGTCGATCACGCTGATCGTGCTGACATTGGCTGCCGGCAATCTCGGCGTGCGGCTGGTCGATCGCTGGCTCCAGAAAGGCCTGGTACGGCTATCGATGGCCGGGCTGACCTTCTGCCTCGTCTTCTCGATCTTCGTCCTCGCGCGGATCGACCCGCAAAGCCCTGTGATCGACTTGCCGCATTTCGCACTCGGTACGATGCTGGTGTTGCAACTCGTCAATATCAGCATGCTCGGCGTCGCGATCCACGATCTGGGGCGCACGATGTTCATCGATCGCTCGATCGACCATATCGGCACCGCTGCGGCGCAGGTGAGCGTGAAGCTCGAACCCCATCCGCCTTACTCGGGGGAATGGGGCTATTTCCTGCCCGCACCACGCGAAGGCTATGTCGAGGGCATCGACCTCGAACGCATCGCCGAACTGCTGGGCAGCAGCTGTGCCAGGGCGCGCCTGTGTGCGGCACCGGGCAGCCATGTCCTGCGCGGCGAGCCAATCGCGATGTTCGAAAGCGAACCTGACAAGGTCAACGCGATCAGCAAGGCGATCCCGCTCGGCGCGTTCCGTTCGGGGGCTCAGTCTACCGTGTTCGAAATCCGGCTGCTGGTCGAGATCGCGGCGCGCGCACTCTCACCCGGGATCAACGATTTCTACACCGCGCTCGCCTGTGCCGACCGGCTCGCCACCGCCATGGCGGGCCAGGCGGAAAACTGGATCGACGAGGGGATGATGCCCTGCTGGGTAGACGATCCGCGGTTCGAACTGCCGGGACAGGATTTCCGCGGGTTGTTCGATGCTCCGCTCGACCAGTTCCGCCAGGCCGCCGCCGACTACCCCTCGGTCTCGATCCGCATGATCGAGAATTTCGGGCGGCTTTATGCCCTCCTCGAACGCGACGACGCCCCTTGCGGCTTGCGCGACTATCTCAAGCAGCGGGCGCAGGAGATCTGCCAGCACGCAATGGACAATGCCGAACATGACAAGGACCGCAACGCCGTGAAAACTGCCTTTGCCCGTTTCGACGAAGCATCGCCATTGAAGGTGGCGGCATGACCAAGCTTCGCCAGTGGTGGCAGGACATCAACGCCAGCTACTGGTTCCTGCCCGCGTTGTTCTCGGTCCTCGCGCTGTTCCTTGCACTGGGCACGATCTATCTCGACCGGATCGGATGGTCCGAACGGCTGACCGACCTGCCCCAGATCATCCCCGCGCGGCCCGAAGGGGCATCGAACATGCTGACCGTGATCGCCGGCAGCATGATCGGCACTGCGGCAACGGTGTTCTCGATCACGATCGCGGCGGTGGCCTATGCCAGCGGCAATTACGGACCACGCCTGCTGACCAATTTCATGGAGGATCGCGGCAACCAGTTCAGCCTCGCGATCTTCATCTCGACCTTCGTCTACGCGATCACCGTGCTGCGCTCCGTCCGCGCCGAGGACGAGGCGGCCGCCAGTATAGAAGATGCGGTGGCAACGTCGCTTCCCGGCTTCGTCCCGCAATTGTCGCTGCTGGTCGCCTACGCGCTGATGGGACTATCGGTGGCCGTGCTGGTGTTCTTCCTCAACCACATCCCCGCCTCGATCCGGATCAACACCGTGCTCAAGGATATCGGCGCGCGGCTGATCGCCAAGGTTAAAGACCGGTTCCCCGACAAGGATAGCGGGATCGAGCCCGAGAACCGGCCCGAAGGCATCCCGATCCGCGCCCACGGCACCGGCTATATCCAGATTATCGACTATGATGCGCTCGACCAGATCGCGGGCGACCGCGATTGCCATATCGTGATGGCGGTGCGGACCGGCGATTTCGTCCATAACGAGATGATCATCGCCTATTGGGCGGATGAGAGCGATGAGGACGCCGAAGAGGAATGCCCCGATGGCGAAGTGCGCGACTGTTTCGCGCTCGGCAGCCGCCGTACGCCGGGGCAGGACCTGCAATTCCTGATCGACGAACTGGTCGAGATCGGGCTGCGCGCGCTCTCCCCCGGGATCAACGATCCTTTCACCGCGATCACCGCGCTACACTGGCTGGGCGCAGCCACCGCAGAGCTGGGCGGGCGGGACCTGCGCATCCGGGTGAACGGCCACGACGATCCGCATGAGGATCGCGTCGTCACGCTCGACGACGATTTCTCGCATTACGTCCGCCGCGGCTTCGGTTCGATCCGCTCTGGCGTCGCGACCAACCGGATCGCCGCGCTCGCCATGTTCGATGCGCTGCTCAATGCGCGCGGATCGCTCAAGAACGAGAGCCGCGAGAAAATCCTGCGCGATGAAGGCGAACTGCTGGTGCGGCAGGCCCGCGAACATCTGCTCGGCCCCGAACTGGAAACGGTCGAAGCGCGCTATGCAAGGTTCGACCACGCCTTCTCCTAGGGTGAGCGATCCTCGTCGTCCTCATCGGACACGACTTCATCGACGATCCGCGCCGGATCGGCGGCCTTGCTCGAACGGGCGAGCAATAACGCGCCGCCCACCAAGGCCATGCCCAGCGCATCGACCGGCATGATCGCTTCGCCGAAAGCGAACCAGCCGATGGCCGCCGCGATCGCGGGCTGGGTCAGCAGCGCCATCCCGATCACCAGTGGCGGGAAGAACCGGAGCGCGTATACCAGACACCCCTGCCCGATCACCTGGCTCGACAGCGCGAGCCCGATATTGGGCCACCAATCGTCCGGCCACACCGGCTCTCCCAAAGCCAGCGCGATGGCGAGCAGGATCGGCGCGCCGGCGAGGCTCACGATGGTGAGCAGCATCCAGTTCCCCGCTGCGGCCCGCGCGCGTTGGAGGAACAGGATGTAGAAGGTGTAGAACAACCCGGCGAGGATGCAGAACAGGTCCCCTGTCAAATAGCGCGGATCGATCTCGAGACTTCGCCCCAGCAGGATCGCGGCACCGCCGAGCGCCGCGACCACCGCCGCGCATTCCTTGGCGCTCGGCCAGCGTTTCAGCAGGATCAGGCCCCAGGCCATGATCAGGATGCTGCCCGAATTGCCGAACAGCGTCGCATTGCCGAGCCGGGTGCGCTCGATCCCGACATGCCAGCTCGCCAGATCGAGCGCGAAGAACACGCCCGCGGCGGCCACCAGCCACACGATCGCACGGCTCGGCAATGGTTCTCCGCTGCGCTCTCGCCAGGCGAGCAGCGCAAGGAAAGGGAGGGCGATCAGCAACCGCCAGAACCCGGCGGCGACCGGTCCGCTGTCGGCCATGCGCACGAACCACGGCCCCGCAGCGAGCGTCGCATTGCCGATCAGCAGGACCGCGAAGGCGAGGCTGGTCGATGAGGAGGCAGCCACGCTCTCCTGCGATCCCGCCCTTGTCTGCTGCGTTGCATTGACCATCTCGCTCCCGTAGCCGAGCACCAAGCGAAGCCAAGTCACAAAAGGACCCGCCACTCGTGAACGACAGTCTTTTCCAGCCGATCAAGCTCGGGGCGATCGAGATCCCCAACCGCATCCTCATGGCCCCGCTGACACGTGGTCGCGCGACCCTGCCCGGCTCGGTCCCGAACGAGATGATGGCGACCTATTACCGCCAGCGCGCAGGCGCGGGCCTGATCCTGTCCGAAGCGACCGGTATTACCCGCGAAGGCCTCGGCTGGCCCGCCGCGCCCGGCATCTGGAGCGAAGAGCAGGTCGAAGGCTGGAAGATGGTGACCGACGCCGTTCACGATGCAGGCGGTCGGATCGCACTGCAGATGTGGCATATGGGCCGCCTGGTCCATCCCGATTTCCTCGGCGGCGAACCGCCGGTTTCGGCCTCGGCCACTTGCGCGCCCGGCCATGCCCACACGCCCACCGGCCGGCAGGATTACCAGCCCGCCCGCGCGCTCGGTACCGACGAGGTCGCGCGCGTGGTCGCCGATTATGCCAAGGCCGCGGCAAACGCGATGGAAGCCGGGTTCGACGGCGTGCAACTCCACGGCGCGAATGGCTATCTGGTCGACCAGTTCCTGCGCCGCTCGACCAATCTGCGCGATGACAAATATGGCGGCTCGACCGAAAACCGCACCCACTTCCTGCGCGAAGTGCTGGGCGCGCTGATCGGCGAGATCGGTGCCGACCGGGTCGGCCTGCGCCTCTCGCCCAATGGCGAAACGCAAGGCTGCGACGATTTGAGCCCGGCCGACACGTTCGGTGCCGCGGCGGGCGTCGCCGAAGAGCTGGGCATCGCTTATCTCGAATTGCGCCAGCCCGGCGTCGATGGCACCTTCGGCCAAACCGGGGTCCCCAAGCAGGGCCCAATGATCCGCGACATCTTCACCGGCCCGCTGATCTTCAACAGCGATTATGCAGGCAAAGATGCCGATCGCGACGTGCGGCTGGGTCGCTGCGACGCGATCAGTTTCGGCCGCCCCTATATCTCCAATCCCGATCTCGATGTGCGGCTGGAGAAGGGCGCCGATCTGGCCGAGAACGTCAACGTGCCGCAAAGCTGGTATCTGCCCGGCCCCGCAGGCTATATCGATTACCCCACGCTCAACGAAGAGGCCGCCTGATGAAACAGCACCGCTCCTGGATGTTCGTCCCCGCCGACAGCGAGAAGAAGCTGGGCAAGGCGATGGATCTGGGGGCCGATGTCATCATCGTCGACCTCGAGGATTCGGTCGCGCCGCAAAACAAGGCGATGGGTCGCCAGATGGCGCGCGACTGGCTCGAACGCACCCACGCCCAGGCCGAAGCCCCCGAGGCGCCGCAACGCTGGATCCGCATCAACGCGCTCGACACCCAGTGGTGGGCCGAGGATCTGCGCGCGGTCATGCCGGGGGCGCCTGCCGGTATCGTGCTGCCCAAGGCGCTCGGGCCCGACAGCATCAGCCAGGTTGCGGGTGAGCTTTACCAGCTCGAACAGGCGGGCAGTGCGCAGAAGGGCACCACGCGCATCCTCCCGCTGGTGACCGAGACGCCGCAGGCCGCGCTCGGCATTCCGCAATATGCGAGCGCGCAATTGCCGCGCCTGGGCGGGCTGACCTGGGGTGCGGAAGACCTCTCCGCCGCGATCGGCGCGTCGCGCAAGCGCGATGCCGACGGCAACTGGACCGACGCGTTCCGCATGGTCCGCTCACAAATGCTGCTTGCCGCGCATGCGCTGAAAATCCCGGCGATCGACACGCTGTGGGACAATTTCTCCGATCTCGAAGGCCTGGAAAACGCGGCCCGCAACGCCCGCGCCGATGGCTTCGCCGGAATGCTCGCGATCCATCCCAAGCAGGTCGAAGTGATCAACCGCGCCTTCACGCCGAGCGAGGAAGAAGTCGAGGACGCGCGCCGTATCGTCGCCGCCTTCGCCAGCCAGCCGGGTGTCGGCACGCTGTCGCTCGACGGCAAGATGCTCGACCAGCCGCATTTGCAGCTGGCGCGGCGCATTCTCGGGATGGACAGCTAGACCGGAATAATTTTCCGGGCGAAGCCTCAGTTGTCGTCGGTCTTCTTCGGCAGGACCGAGACCGGCGGCGGCGGCGCTTCGCTGGGGGCTGCCTTCGGCGCGGCTTTGGGCTGAGCTTGCGCCTTCGGCTGTGGTTGGGCCGATGGTTCCGGCGCGGGGGCGGCAGGCGCCGGCGCAGCGGGCGCGTCGCCACCGACATCGTCCGCCTCGACAGCATCATCGTCGCTTCCCGTATCCGGAACACTTTCCCCGGTCGGATCGGACGGCGCTTCGCTGCGCAGCTGGTCGAGCGCGATCATGTCGTCGCTGATCGAGCCGGGCAGGACCTCGCCTGAGGCCGTGCCTTCCGCAACCTCGGTATCCTTCTCTCCGCAAGCGGCAAGCGCGAGCGCCAGCAGTGGCAGGGCGTAGCGGATCATGCGTTCACTCCGGTTTGCGTCGGCGGGCACGGCTTGCCCAGCGCGGCGAGGAATTCGTCGGCATGGCGCAGCAGCGCCGCGTCCCATTCCTCTGCCGAAACGCTTTTGCCAAGCCGGGCGAGGCTCGTCACGCCATATTCTTCAATCCCGCACGGGACGATGCCGGTGAAATGCGACAGGTCCGGATCGAGATTGACCGAAAAGCCGTGCATCGTGACCCAGCGTCGCACCCGCACGCCGATCGCGCCGATCTTGGCTTCGGCCCCGTCAACGTCGCGCGTCCAGATTCCGATCCGCCCCTCGGCGCGCCAGCTCTCGACTCCGAAATCGGCCAGCGTCGCGATCACCCAGCCTTCGAGCGCGTGGACAAAGCCGCGCACATCGCGCGCGCGCCTGGTGAGGTCGAGCAGGACATAGCCGATCCGCTGCCCCGGTCCGTGATAGGTGTAGCGCCCGCCCCGTCCAGCGGTCACGACTTCGAAGCGCGGATCGAGCAATTCATCCTCCGCCGCGCTGGTTCCGGCGGTGTAGACCGGCGGGTGCTCGAGCAGCCAGACGAGTTCGCGCGCGCCCTCCTCGCGGATCGCCGCATTGCGCGCGGTCATCTCGGCCAGCGCCGCGCGATAGGGGACGGGCTGCCGCTCGGCGAGCCATTCAATATCGGCATTCTCTTCCATCGCCGATTGCGTGGCGCGGCTCTAACCGCTTATCAAGGGGCAAACGGAAGGAAGTGCATGAAACTCGATCTCGACAAGGCATGGCAGGCGGGCGTCCGCTTCGTGCGCAACAATGCCAGCCTGCTGATGGTGATCGGCGGGCTCACCTTCTTCCTGCCCTCGGCGATCTTCGGGGTTCTCTACCAGCCGCCTGAAATACCGGATGGCGCGACCCTCGAACAACAGCTCGACATCATCGGTGAGTTCTGGCGCGAGACCTGGTGGGTGAACCTGATCGCGCTGATCCTTTCGACGCTCGGATCGCTGTCGATCTATCGGCTAGCCGCCTCGCGCGACGACCGGACGGTGAGCGGGGCGCTTCACGATGCGCTGAGAGGGTTTTTTCCGATGGTAGCAGCCTCGCTTCTGGTCGGCCTGCCGATCGGTCTGCTGTTCGGACTCATTTTCGGCATAGGGGGCTTGGCCATATTGCTGGTCCTGTTCGCCATCCCGTTCGCGATCTGGCTGTCGATGCGCATGATGCTCGCCGGGCCGGTTTTGATGGCGGAAGGCGATCTCAATCCGGTTCGTGCACTGAAGCGCTCGTTTGCGATCACCAAGGGCAACAGCCTCAGGATTTTCTTCTTTATCATCCTGATCGCCATCGGGGCGATGATCGCGCTGGCCGTTGTCGGCAGCATCCTGGGATTGATTTTCATCGCGATCGCGGGCGCGGATATCGGTCAGAACCTCACGACCATCGTCGTCGCGGTGCTCGAAAGCGCCGTGACCGTGGTGGTGATCGCCTGCGTCGCGATGATCTACCGCCAGCTTGCCGCGCCGAAGGCGAGCGCCGCGGGCGTGCCCAAATCGGGCGAGTAAGGCCTAGCCCTTCCAGCCCCAGAACAGGCGGCAGGGCAGCACGTTGAGCGGTTCGAAACCGCTGTCGATCCGGTCGAAATGCGGCTCCATGAAGTCGCGCGCCGCGCTCGAGAACTGATATACCAGGAACGCGCCGCCCTTGCGGATCACGCGGCCGGTGGCGGCGGCGATGCGTTCGCCCACCCCATCGGGCAGGGTCGAGAACGGCAGGCCCGAAAGCACGTAATCGGCATGGTCGTGCCCGTGCGCCTTGACGATCGCCTCGACATCCTCGGCCGAGCCGAGCACCGCGTGGAAACGGCTGTCGGTGATCGTGCGCTTCAGGTAGTCGATATAGAGCGGGTTGGTGTCGATCACGATCAGCGTGCCATCGCGTTTCAGCCGGTCGAGCACCGGCTGGCAGAACGTGCCGACGCCCGGACCATATTCGACGAACAGGTCGCATTCGTTCCACTTCACGGGATCGAGCATCTTGTTCACGGTGAAGCGCGACGACGGAATGATCGAACCGACCATCACCGGCTCGCGCACGAATCCCTTGAAGAACACGCCCCACGCGCCGAGCGTGCGTTCCAGTTTGCGGCGCAGACCACCCATAGGCGCCTCGCGCGCGGCATCACGACCGGACATATAAACTCCCACATACCCCGTTGCGGGGGCTGATTGGCAGGTGCGCGCCAGCGTTGCAAGGTCGCGCTGCGCGGCCTAGCTCAGAAATCCCATGGCAGACCGCACCCCTTCCCCCGGCATCGACGCCTCGCACACCGCGATTCCGCGCGACCGGATGGCCCTGCTGTTCATGGTCATGCTCGTCACCGCGGCGGGCAATACGGCGATGCAATCGGTAATGCCGTCGATCGGCACCGCGCTGGGTGTCGAGGATGTGTGGATCAGCCTCGCCTATAGCTGGTCGGCGCTGTTGTGGGTCATGACCGCCCCCTATTGGGCCTCGCGCAGCGACCGGCGCGGACGCAAGGCGATGATGGCGCTGGGCCTGGGCGGGTTCATCGCCAGCTTCACGCTGTGCGGCCTCATCCTGTGGTTCGGCCTCAACGGATGGCTCGGCGCGACCGCGACGCTGCTGCTGTTCGCCGCGTTCCGCTCGTTCTACGGCGGTCTCGGTTCGGCTGCGCCGCCGGCGGTGCAGGCCTATGTCGCCAGCCGCACGCCCCGCGCCAACCGTACGCGCGTGCTGGCGCTGATCGCATCGAGCTTCGGCCTCGGCACCGTGATCGGCCCGGCGATCGCGCCGCTGCTGATCTTCCCGGTGGTCGGGCTGATCGGCCCGTTCATCGCCTCCGCGCTGATCGGCATTGCGGTGCTGGCGCTGCTGCGGCTCCGCCTGCCCAATGACGATCCCGCCTATGCTGCCAAAAGCCGGGTGGTGAGCGCGCCGTTCAGCGCCGGATCGAACCCGCGAATGGGCGAGGAAGACAACGAGTATGACGGCGTCGTCGCTGGCGTGGTGCCCGATCCCGATCCGCCCAAGCTCTCGTGGCGCGACCGGCGGCTGCGCCCGTGGCTGATCGCCGGCCTGATCGGCGGCCATGCGCAGGCGGCGATCCTGGGCCTGATCGGCTTTCTCATCCTCGACCGGTTGGGCCTGCGCGCCACGCCCGAGCTCGGTGCCGCACCGACAGGGCTCGTCCTCATGGCCGGGGCGTTTGCCACGCTGCTGGCGCAATGGGGCCTGATTCCCATGCTGACGCTCGGCCCGCGCGGATCGACGCTGTGGGGCATGGCGCTCGCGCTGGTCGGGGTACTCACCATCGCGGTGGCCGACGACCTGCACACGATCGCGCTCGGCTTCTCGGTCGCGTCGCTCGGCTTCGGCCTGTTCCGGCCCGGCTTTACGTCAGGAGCCTCGCTCGCCGTATCGCGCGCCGAGCAAGGCCAAGTCGCGGGCATCGTCGCCTCGCTCAGCGGCGCGGCCTATATCCTAGCACCGGCGCTCGGCGTGTGGCTCTACAACCACGATCCGGTGGTCGGCTTCGGCGTGATCGCCGGACTGTGCGTCGCGGTGCTGGTGCTCGGCTGGCGCGGAATTGGCTCGGACGAGGTGTTCGACGACGCCGACGACTGACCGGTCAGAGGATGTCCTCGACCTTTTCCTTCGGACGACACAGCCGCACGCCCTTCTCGGTTTCGACCAGCGGGCGTTCGATCAGGATCGGTTCCGCCACCATTGCGTCGAGCACCTCGTCGGCGCTGGCATCGGGCAGGCCGCGTTCCTCGGCATCGGTGCCGCGCAGGCGCAGGCCTTCATTGGGCGTGATCCCGGCATCGGCATAAAGCTGGGCGAGCTTTTCGCGGGTAGGCGGATTCTTGAGATACTCGACCACGGTCAGCTCGACATCATCGCGTTCCTCGAGGATCGCCTTGGTGTTGCGCGAAGTGCCGCATTTCGGATTGTGCCAGATCGTCGCCTTCATTTTCGCTCTCCATAAATGGGCTATCCCAACCGTGCCCGCGCCCTAGCCGGACGCCCGATCGACGCCAAGTGCGATTGGCGGGTTGCTTTTGCGACTCATTATCACTAGCCGATGGTTTATTGATAACGACTCGCAACAGGATGCCATGACCCTTCACCCACTCCGCACCGCTCTCTTGCTGACCTGCGCCTTGTCGCCTTCCGCGCTCATCGCTGCGGAGGATGCTCCGCCGCCGGAGGGTGCCGAATCCGATACGCAGATCGTGATCACCGCAACGCGCACCCCGGTCGAAGCCGAAGACGTTCCGGCGACCGTCACCGTGATCGATGCCGAACAGATCGCCGACGAGCTGGTGACCGACATCAAGGACCTGGTGCGCTACGAACCCGGCGTATCGGTACCGCGCCGCCCGGCCCGCTTCGGCGCCGCGCTCGGCACCACCGGGCGGGCCCGCAATGAGGATTTCGTGATTCGCGGGATCGGCGGCAATCGCGTGCTGATCCAAGTCGACGGCATCCGGACCCCGCAGGGCTTCACGTTCGGCGCACAGGAGGCGGGCCGCGGTGGATACACCGATGTCGGCCTGGTCAAGTCGGTCGAGATTCTACGCGGCCCCGCCTCTGCGCTTTACGGCAGCGACGGGCTGGCGGGCGCGATCAGCTTCACCACCAGCGATCCGGTCGACCTCGTCGATGCAGGCAACACGATCGGCGGCTTCGCCCGCGCGTCCTATTCGAGCGCCGACGAGGAGTTCGCCGAGACGGCGGCAGTGGCCGGCCTGTTCGGCGATGTCTCGGCCATGCTCGCCTATACGCGCCGCGATTTTGCAGAGCTCGAGAACAAGGGCACGGTCGGCGGCATCGGCGAAAGCCGCACATTGCCCAACCCGCAGGATGGCGAGTCGAACGCCGTGCTCGGCAAGCTGGTGTGGGAGGGCGGCGCGCACCGCCTCCGGCTGACCGGCGAGTATATCGAGAGCGAAGTCGATACCGATGTGTTGTCTGGCCAAGGGCCGCAATTCCTGTTCGGCCCCAGCCCGAGCTATACCGTCGACGACCTGACCGCCCACGACACGACCAAGCGTGGCAGGGTGTCGCTCGACTGGACCTATTCCGGCTCCGCGAGCGGCGAGGGCGTGATCGATTACGCCCATCTCGCCGCCTATTACCAGAGCGGCGAGGACGTCCAGTTCACCGACGAGGATCGCTCTCCCATAGGCGCCACACCGCGCCCCGATCGCGAGCGGCTCAACACGTTCGAGAACGAAGTCTTCGGCCTTGCCGCCGAAGCCCGCAGCGTGCTCGGCAGCGATGCGTTCCGCGCCACGCTGGCGCTGGGCGGAGACGTCAGTTTCACCCGCCAGGAAGGCCTGCGCGACGGGACCGAACCCCCGGCGGGCGAAGTCTATCCGACCCGGGCCTTCCCGGCGACCGACTTCATGCTGGGCGGCGTGTTCCTGGCCAGCGAATTCGCGCTGTTCGATGGAGCGCTGACGATCTTCCCGGCACTGCGGTTCGACTTCTACGATCTCGATCCGACCGACGATCCGCTGCTGCCGGGCTTTGCCGGCGCGGCGCAAAGCGACAGCCGCGTTTCGCCCAAGCTGGGTGTGACAGCACGCCTCGCCGAAGACGTCGTCGCGTTCGGCAATTACGCGCAGGGCTTCCGCGCGCCCACGCCGTTCCAGGTCAACAATTTCTTCGAGAACCTGGCCTATGGCTACACCTCGCTGCCCAATCCCGACCTGGGGCCCGAGCGGAGCGAAAGCTGGGAAGGCGGCGTGCGCTATGCGGGCGATACGCTCTCGCTCCAGGTGGTCGGGTTCGCCGCCGAATACGAGGATTTCATCAGCCAGCAGGTGGTCGGCGGATCGTTCACCCCGTCCGACCCGGCGCAATACCAATATGTGAACTACGATTCGGTCGAGATCAGCGGGGTCGAGGCCAAGGCCGGCCTGCGGTTCGACAACGGCGTCCACGGGCGCTTCGCGATCGCCTATGCCGATGGCGAAATCACCACGCCGGGCTCGGACCCGCGGCCGCTCGATTCGATCGATCCGCTGAACCTCGTCGCGGGGATCGGCTATGCCGCGCCCGGCGGAAGCTTCGGCGGCGAACTGATCGTCATCCACCACACCCGCAAGGATATCGAAGACACGATCGATGCCTGCAGCACCGAATGCTACCGGCCCGGTGCGTTCCTGGTCGTCGATGCGACGGCCTATCTCGCGATCACCGATGCGCTGAAGCTGCGCGCCGGGATCTTCAACATCACCGATGAAAAATACGCCTACTGGCAGGACGTTCGCGGCCTGTCGGCAACATCCAGCACGACCGACGCCTACACCCGGCCCGGTCGCAATGCGAGCGTCTCGCTCAGTTTCCGGTTCTAAGGGAGGACACCAATGAAACTCACGAAAAATCTCATCCGGTCGGCGCTGCTTGCCACCGCGCTGGTCGGCACGCCGGCCATGGCCGACGGTCCGATCAAGGATCGCGGCGAAGCGGTCGAGCAAGCGCATTTCCAGCGCGACCGCGAAACCATCCTCGCCATGGCGGGCGACTACAAGGTGCGCTTCGACATGCAGGAATCGACCCCGTGGATGGACGGCTACGAACCGCTCGATCGCAAGATTTCGGGCGGCTATGAATCTGTCCGCGTGATCGAGGATACCGGAACCAGGATCGTTCTCCAGCACCTGCTCGTGGTCGGCGACGAGGGCGAGGAATTCGTCATCAAGCATTGGCGGCAGGACTGGGAATACGAACCGGAAAAGATCCTCACCTATACCGGGCCCGACACATGGGAATGGGTCGAAATGCCCGAGCGGCTGCGCAACGGGCGCTGGTCGCAAACCGTCTATCAGGTCGATGACAGCCCCCGCTATGCCGGATGGGGCGAATGGCAGGACAGCCAGGGCATTCGCCGCTGGCGCTCCAACTGGACCACGCGGCCGCTCGCCCGCCGCGATGCGGTGCGCGATCCGGTCTACGATCGCTATGAAGGGATCAACCGCCATCAGCTGACCCCCACCGGCTGGATCCACTGGCAGGACAACACCAAGATGATGCCCGATGCCAATGCCGAAGACGGGCTGGCCCCGGTGGTGCAGGAATACGTTCTCAACACCTACACCCGCTTCGATGGCTACAACACCGGCGCCGCCGATGCCTATTGGGCGGCGACCAGGGATTACTGGAAAGCCGTGCGCGGCATGTGGGACGAGGTCGCCGCGGCCAATGGCGGCATCACCATTGCCGAGGAAGCGCAGACCGGCACCGTCATCAGCGGGCGCCTGCTGACCATGGGCAACGCGATCCAGGCGGGCGAGATGAGCGAGGCCGACGCGATCGCCGAAGCACGCACACTCATCACCGAAGCCACCGCGCCCGGCGTTGCGGCCGCGGCGAAGGTCGCGGGCGCGAACGGAGACTATTGAGACCGAGGCGGGCGGCGATCGGGGCGGCCACGTGGTTGTGCCGATCGTCGCCCGCAAGGGCTTGTACATGATAATCGCTCGCAATAGAGCGCGGCGAACGATTCGCGATCGGGCGGATCGATATCATTGGAATGGCTCTCTAAAATGTACCTTCGCGCCGCCGCCTCGACGCTCGCCCTTACCGCCATGCTCGCGTCCGGAGCCGCTCATGCGCGCGATGCCGAGCCGTCAGCCGACGCGCCCGCAGCCCAATCGGGCAGCGATCCCGACTACGCACCGGGCAACCTCACCATCCTCGGCAAGCGCGATACCTATGCCGAGGATGACGGATCGACCGCGACCAAGACGCCGACTCCGCTGATCGACGTGCCGCAGACGGTCAATGTGCTGACCGAAGACCTGCTGAACGATCTGAATGCGACCCGGCTCGACCAGGCGCTTCGCTTCGTGCCGGGCATCAGTCTCGAAACCGGCGAAGGCCACCGCGACGAAGTCTTCATCCGCGGACAGGAAACCAGCGCCGACTTCTATCTCGACGGGTTGCGCGACGATGCGCAATATTACCGTCCGCTCTACAATATCGAGCGCGTCGAAGTGCTGAAGGGTCCTAACGCGCTGATCTTCGGCCGCGGCGGCGGCGGCGGCGTGGTCAACCGCGTCAGCAAGGTCGCCAATCGCGGCGATGCGTTCACCCGGCTCGAAGGATCGGTCGACAGCTTCGGCGCCTTCCATGGCGCGGTCGATGCCAATTTGCCGTTCGGCGCCGATAGCGGCGCGCGGGTCAATGCGATCTACCAGGAGTTCGACAGCCATCGCCAGTTCTACGGCGGCCGCTTCATCGGCATCGCGCCGACCGCAACCATCGGCCTAGGAACCGGAGCCGCGCTGACGCTGAATTACAGCTATGACGACGATGAGCGGCTGACCGATCGCGGCGTCCCCTCGCTCGGCGGCCGCCCGATCGAAGGCTATGACGAGACGCTGTTCGGAAGCCGCGAGTTCAACCATGCCGAAGTGCAGGCCCACAATGCCCGCGCCCGGCTCGATCTGGAACTGTCGCCCGCGCTGACCGCCAATGCCTCGCTCAAATTCGCCGACTTCGACAAGGTCTACGCCAATGTCGTGCCCTCCTCCGCCACCGCCACCACGGTGACGCTGGGCGGCTATCAGGACCAGACCGAGCGCCGCAACTGGATCGGCCAGGGCAATCTCGTCTACGATATCGCGGGTGAAGGCTACGAGCTGATGCTGCTCGGCGGCGTCGAGGCCGCCTGGCAGGACACCCGCAACGGCCGCAACGGGATTGAATTCGCCAGCGCCACCGGCCCGGTTTCCCGCGTGACCATACCGCTGGCGCAGACGCTGGCCATCCCCGCCGTGTCGACCACTCCGCTGACCCGCAACCGGCAATCTGATCTGTCGACCCAGTCGGCCTATGCCCAGGCCCAGCTCGATATCGGGAGCGCTTTCGAAGTGATCGCGGGCCTGCGTTACGATCGCTTCGACCTCGAAACCACCGATCTGATCGGCGGCGGTACGATCGCGCGCGAGGACGAGATGGTCAGCCCGCGCGCAGGCGTGGTCTATCACCCGGCAGAGGGCGTCTCGCTCTATGCCAGCTACGCGCAGAGCTTCCTCCCGCAATCGGGCGACCAGTTCTACGCGCTGTCGACCACCACCGCCGCGCTCGAGCCGGAGAAGTTCGAAAATATCGAAGTGGGCGCGAAATGGGCACCTGCGGCAGACCTGTTCGTGACCGCCGCCGTGTTCCAGCTCGATCGCTCGAACACCCGCGCCGCCGATCCTGCCGATCCGGCCGTCACCGTGCCGACCGGTGCGAGCCGGGTGCGCGGCGTCGAGCTGTCGGTGGCGGGCGAGCTGGCCGACCGGCTGCAGGTCAATCTCGGCTATACCTATCTCGATGGCGAGATCACCAGCGACAGCGATTTCGCCGCTGCCGGGACGCGCCTCCAGCAATTGCCCGAGCATCACGTCGCGGCCTGGGCGCGCTACGATCTGACCGACAATTTTGGCTTCGGTGCCGGGTTGATCGCCCAATCCGACCAGTATGCGAGCTTCAGCAATGCCGTGACGCTGCCCGGCTATGCCCGCGTCGACCTCGCGGTGTTCTGGAACCCGACCGAGCGTTTGTCGCTGCAGGCCAATGTCGAGAACCTGTTCGACGAGACCTATTACGCCTCGGCCCATGGCGACAACAACATCCAGCCCGCGCGCCCGCTCAATGCCAGCGTGACCGCGCGGATCCGGTTCTAGGTCCCCAGAGAATTCGTTGAAGCGAGCCCCAAAGGCGCGGTGACAGCCCCGCCTTGCGATAATGAAGAGCTAGGCCTCCTCGCCCGGCGCGATCTCGAAACCAGGCGCAGGCGCGGTGTCCGGCGTGGCTTCGGCTGGCGCAGGACGGGCTTCGACCCGGGGAATGCGCTGGCCGCTGGCGCGCAGGATAGCGCGCTTGATACGCGGATAGGTACCGCACCGGCAAATATTGGGGATCGCCTCGGCGATCTGCTCTTCGCTCGGCCGCGGGCTGCGTGCGAGCAAGCCGACGATCGCCATCACCACACCCGGGGTGCAGAAGCCGCACTGGATCGCGCCTTCATCGACCAGCGCCTGCTGGACCGGATGGAGCCCGCCGCGCGACAGGCCCTCGATCGTCTGCACGAAGCGCCCCTCGGCCTCTCCCAGTGTGACGAGGCACGACCTGAGCGCGGTGCCGTCGATCAGCACCATGCAGGATCCGCAATCCCCGTTACCGCAGCCATACTTGGTGCCGGTGAGGTTCGCCTCGTCGCGCAGCGCCCACAGCAGCGGGGTCTCGGGATCCATGTCGATCCCGAGCGGGCGGTCGTTGATGGTGAGCGGAACGGCGGCCATTCGGGTCGGTCGGAGCCGGGCCTAGTCGCGGTAGCCGGGGTCGATCCGGTCCATCTTGCGCATCCACGCGCCAAAATCGAACACGCCGCCGCCACTATCGCCCTGCATCACCTGCATATCGCGCTGGTGCACGTCGACGACGTCCTGCGAGACATGCAGCGGCTGGCCCATGGAGAGCGTCGCGACCTGGATTTCGCAGGCCCGCTGGAGCGCCCACATCGTCTGGAACATCTGCGGGATCGTCTTGCCGATCACCACCGGGCCATGGTTGCGCAGCATCAGGATGCGCTTGTCGCCGAGATTGGCGAGCAGCCGATCGCCTTCCTCGGGCCGGATCGTGACGCCTTCGAAATCGTGATAGCCGATCTGGCCGATGAAGCTGCAGGCATAGAAATTGGTGGGCTGCAGCCCGTCTTCCATACTGCACACCGCCATAGTGGCGGTGGTGTGGACGTGGCAGATCGCGTGCGCATCCTCGATATTGCGATGGAAATGCGCATGCTGGGTGAAGCCCGCACGATTGACCGGATAATTGCCCGACAGCGTGTTGCCCTCGACATCGATCTTCACGAGGTTCGAGGCCGTCACCTCGTCATACAGCAGTCCGAACGGATTGATCAGGAACGCTCCATCCTCTCCCGGCACCTTCACCGAGATGTGGTTGTAGATCGATTCCGACCAACCGAGATGCTCGAAAATCCGATAGCAGGCGGCAAGCTGGACGCGCGCCTCCCATTCCTCGGGGCTGCAATTGTCCTGCGCTTTAGCTGCGGTTGCCATGATCCTCTCTCCTTTGGTGCAAGCCTAGAACGTGGCGCGCCGCGCCTCAAGCGCGCGCATGTCGTTTGGCCGCGCGCAAGAGACGTTGCCGCTTGTCGCCGGGCGCGCGCCTGCCTAGGGCGAAGGGCATGACAGACGAAGAAAAGAAACAGTCCGAACTTTCGAACGACAAGTTCTACCATGCTTCGCAGGAAGCCGAATTCGCCGACAAGGCCGTGCCGGGCACACCGCAGACGCGGCACCCGGCCTATCGCCTTGCCTTCCGCGACACCGACTTCCTGCTGCGCGAGGAATTGCGCCCGGTCCGCTTCCAGCTCGAGCTGCTGAAGCCCGAAATGCTGCTCGACGAAGCCGGTGTCGGATCGACGCTGGTGATGTACGGCTCCGCCCGCATTCCCCCGCCCGAAGCCGCCGAAGAAGCGCTCGAAAGTGCGAAGGACCTGCCCGAGGACGAGCGCCGCGTGGTCGAGAACCTCGTCGCCAAGAGCAAGTATTACACCGAGGCCTACAAGCTCGCCAAGATGGTCAGCGAAAAGGCGATCATCGAGGATGGCAAGCGCCAGTTCGTCATCACCAGCGGCGGCGGCCCGTCGATCATGGAAGCCGCCAATCGCGGCGCCAGCGAGGCGGGGGCGGAGAGCATCGGGCTCAACATCATCCTGCCGCACGAGCAGGCGCCCAACCCGTATGTGACGCCCTATCTGTCGCTCAATTTCCACTATTTCGCACTGCGCAAGATGCACTTCCTACTGCGCGCGAAGGCGGTCGCGGTGTTCCCGGGCGGCTTCGGCACGTTCGACGAATTCTTCGAACTTCTCACCCTGATCCAGACCGGCAAGATGAAGCCGATGCCGATCCTGCTGTTCGGCGAACACTTCTGGAACCGCGTGGTGAACTTCGAAGCGCTGGCCGATGAAGGTACGATCTCGAAAAAGGACCTCGACCTCATCACCTGGTGCGAAACCGCCGACGAAGCGTGGGCGGCGATTTCCGAGTTCTACGAGATATAAATTCGTCATTGCGAGCGTAGCGAAGCAATCCATCTACCGGCGCCGAATAATGCAATGCCGGTTGATGGATTGCCGCGTCGCCTCCGGCTCCTCGCAATGACGAGGTAAGGTATCAGCGACTGCTGCAGGGATAATCCTAGCGTGGCTTCGTCTTCGGCTGATTCCGCTTCAACTCGGTTACGATTGTCATACTCACTTGCGACGCATGTAACTCTAAATCAGAGTCAGATGATGAGCGATGAAGTGAAGCCCATCACGCCCTGCTGTTTTTGCGGCTAGCTCGACTATTCGGGAGTCGATCCGACAAGCATGACCGTTGGAACACGTAACGAAGTCACCAAGACATGGTGGTGCCACATCGCGTGTTTTGAGGCTCACTTGCCCGGATTGCCTGCGCCATGGAACGTATACGATTACGAGGAAGACACTGGACAGCCGTTCATTCGGCAATGATCTAAATTGCTCGCGATAGCCGTCACCTCCTCAAAACAACTTTCCTACACACTCCCGCCGAGCTTACCTTCGGCACATGGCAAAAACCCCTGCTCATCGTGTCCGGCGCAAGCCGCCGCGGTTCCGGCCCGCACCGGTGCGCCATCGTAGCAATGGGCGGTGCGAGGTGCGGCAATGCGCGTTCCTCGCCGAGCTCTATCTGACCGAATAGGTGACGGCTGCCGCGCAGCGGGTGGGGATGTCGCGGATGAGCGCCTATCGGCTGCGGCGGCGCGAGGGGGCGCAGATTTTCGCGCATGCATGGGACCGCATCGTTGTCGTGCCCGGCTTGGGCAAACGCGCTGGGCCTAGGACCGACTGGCGGAAGGTTACGGATCCTGCGGTTATCGAGCGGGTCGAGGCCGGGTTCGTGCAGCCGCTGTTCTATGCCGGAAAGCTGACCGCGATCCGCCGGAAACCCTACAATTCTGCACTTTTTCGGGTCCTCCACCACTGCGACGCGATCGCGGGAGCGGACGATAACCGGGCGGCGCAAGCATGACGCGCGAGTTTTGCAAAACCCACCGGTCGGTGGTCCACCTGCGCTTCTCGAAGCGGCGCCGCCGCCGCCCATTTCGGGGCGAGCAAGCCGCGATCACTCATCCGTATCAGAAGCTGACAGAGCGAGGCGGACTTCAGCCCGGTCAGCGTCATCAACTCATTTCCGTGAATTCCTTCAGGAGCCCGCTCGTACACTGCGGCAACGACGTCGCGGATCGTCACCGAGGGGCTGCTTTTCGCGTGGAAAGCGCGCATAAGGTGGCGCGCCCCGCCGCTTTCGGCGGGATCATCCTGGTCGCACAACCGTCGGGATGCGATTTTCCACGTGAGCAATTATGCAATTTCGAGATTTCGACATCGACGGTTTCCTGCGCGATTACTGGCAGCGCAAGCCATTGCTCATCCGCAATCCGTGGGACCATTGGCGCAACCCGCTCGAAGGGGATGAGCTGGCCGGCCTCGCTTGCGAAGAAGGTATCGAAGCGCGCCTGATCCGGCAGGAAAACGTCGCGCCGCAGGGCGGCTGGAATGTCGAACATGGCCCGTTGCCTGAATCGCGTTTCGACCAGCTCGAAAACCAGTGGTGGACGCTGCTCGTGCAGGCGGTCGATCACCACGTGCCCGAGGTCGCCGCGCTCATCACCCCGTTTCGTTTCATCCCCAATTGGCGGATCGACGATGTGATGGTGAGCTACGCCAGCGACGGTGGCGGCGTGGGCCCTCATTTCGATCAGTATGACGTGTTTCTGATCCAGGGGGCGGGAAAGCGCCGCTGGCAGATTGGCCCGATGTGCGACTCCAGCACCGAACTGCTCCCGCATGACGATTTGCGCTTGCTCGCCCATTTCGAGGCAAGCGAGGAATGGGTGCTGGAGCCTGGCGACATTCTCTATGTGCCGCCGGGTATTGCCCATAATGGCGTGGCGGTGGGCGACGACTGCATGACTTACTCGATCGGCTTTCGCGCGCCTTCGAGCAGCGAACTGATCGCGCATTATTGCGACGATGTGCTCGCCAATCTGCGGGACGATTCCCGGTACCGCGATCCGGGGCTGGAGCGGCAAGCCAACGAAGGCGAGATTCCCGAGGCCGCGCTCAAGCGGCTGAATGCGATGATCGCCGAAAAGATGCTAGATCCCGCCGCTTTTGCCGATTGGTTCGGCCGCTACACCACGACGCCCAAATATCCCGATATCGACTGGCAACCGGACGAGCCTACCCCGCTCGAAGCATTGCGCTCCGCGATTGCCGAAGGATTGCCGCTGATCCGCAATCCGGCCAGCCGCTTTTCCTTCGTCCGGCGCGGCCCCAGTTCGGTGTCGCTGTTCGTCGATGGGCAGAGCTTCGAATGTTCGGACGAGGTAGCCTCTTTCGCCGAACTGCTCTGCGCCAACGAACGCTTCACACTCGACCGCGAGCTGGTAGCTTCGCAGCCTGTACTCGAACTGCTCCAGGCGCTTTTCGACCAGGGCAGTCTGGCTTTCGAAAGCGAAGACTAGCGCGTCGGGCCCGTCGTCAGGGTACGCTGATCTCGCGCCACTCACCCAGCGACAATCCGTCGACCGACCAGTCCCCGATCGACCAGCGCACCAGCCTGAGGGTGGGGTGGTCCACCGCTGCGGTCATCCTGCGCACCTGGCGGTTCCTGCCTTCGCGGATGGTGAGCTTGAGCCAGCAATCGGGCACCGACTTGCGGTAGCGCACCGGTGGATCGCGCGGCCAGAGGTCGGGATCTTCGATCCGTTCGACTTCCGCCGGCCGGGTCATGCCATCCTTCAGGCGCACGCCCTTGCGCAGCTGGTCGAGACTGTCTTCAGCCACATCGCCCTCGACCTGCACCAGATAGGTCTTGGGCATCTTGAATCTGGGTTCGGCGATCCGCGCCTGCAGCCGCCCGTCATCGGTCAGCAGCAGCAAGCCCTCGCTATCGCGATCGAGCCGCCCGGCCGGATACACATCGGGAATGGCAATGAAGTCCGACAGGGTCGGCCGCTTCGACCCTTGCGTGCCGCGGTCGGTAAACTGGCACAGCACGCCATGGGGTTTGTTGAACAGGATCAAACGCGACATCGGACCTCTCACCAAGGCCTTTGCCACGCGAGCGCGCGCCTGACCAGTTCCGTGCGATCTCGATTTCGATCTTCAGGCGTGATCGCATCAACTGGTGCGAAATGGCTGACGAGGCGTGGCAAGCGGTTCGGGCGTGTCGCGAGATTAACGGATAAGGCCATGTCCGCTTTCGACCCCATTGCGGACACTGGAATTGACCGGCATTGGTCTTCCCATGCGAGCGAAAGTTCCTCCACCCTTTGAGCAGTGGTTCGACCGCCTGAAGGTCGGTACAAACTAGAGTTTCGTCCTTTGGATGACTGGGACGGCCAAATCCAAACCACCATTCATGGGCATCAAATGCTCTGGGACGTTCTGAACGTTGAAATCGATACGGATGCAGGCTTAGTTTTAGGGGCATGACAAACGGAAGTGAGGTCCTCTGGGGCGACGTTTTCTGGTTTGAACTGCGCTTGGACGATGAGCCAAGAACTATCCGCCTTTGGGGCGATAGGGTCACTTGGCGACAGGACATTGCTGCACCGAACTAGGTCCGCTTTCCACCCTACGAGCAGCCATCTCTCCAAAACCACTTTCCTACACGCCTGCGCCGGACGTAGCTTCGGCGCATGCCTAAAGCCCCCGCCCATCGAGTGCGTCGCAAGCCGCCGTTCTTTCGCCCCGTTCCGCTGCGGCATCGCCGCGACGGGTGGAGCGAGTTGCGGCAATGTGCGTTCCTGGCGGAGCTGTATTGCACAGGGTCGGTGACCGTCGCAGCGCGGCGCGTCGGCGTGTCGCGGATGGGCGCCTATCGGCTGCGGCGTCGCGCAGGGGCGGAGAGTTTCGCCTTCGCCTGGGATTATATCTTCGTACCGCCCGGCAGGGGGAAAATCGCGCGCCCCGGAACCGATTGGCGGAAGGTTACAAATCCTACGCTGGTCGAGCGGGTTGAAACCGGCTGGGTGCAGCCGGTGATCTATGCCGGGCGCTTCACCGCGATCCGCCGGAAACCCGACAATTCCGCGCTTTTGCGGGTCCTCCGCCGCTACGATGCGATCGTGGCGTCGGTCCGGGCGGAAGCAGCGAAAGCGTGATGGCGGAGTTTTGCAAAACCCCCCGGTCGGTGGTCCACCTAGTCGTCCAGTCGGCGCACCGCCTGCTGACCCAGCGGGCCGTGTCCGGCGCCGAAACCGGGCGCAGCCGCGATCGCCTTGCGCACGAATTTTCGGGCAAGCTGGACGGAATGCTCCAGCGGTTGGCCATGCCCCAGCAGCGTGGCGATCGCAGACGACAGCGTGCAGCCTGTGCCGTGGGTGTGGCGAGTGTCGATCCTGTGATCCTGGAAACTGGCCGCCCGTTCCTCGGTCACGAGGATGTCCTTGATCTGCTCGCCTTCGCCGTGGCCGCCCTTCGCCAGCACCGCGCAGCCATGGCGGTCGAGCAGAAGTTCGGCGGCCTCCGCGATCTCGACCGAGGTGCCGATCGGCATTTCGGTCAGCGCGGCCAGCTCGGGCAGGTTGGGCGTGACCAGTGTGGCGACCTCCATCAGCCGGGCGAACTGGGCGATCGTCGCCTCGTCCGCCAGCGCCGAGCCGCTGGTTGCGACCATGACGGGATCGAACACGATCGGGGCATCGATCTCGGCGAGCGCATCGGCGACGACCCCGGCGATCTCCGCGCCGCCCAGCATGCCGATCTTCACCGCATCGACGCCGATATCCTCGACGCAGGCCGCGATCTGTTCACGCACGAAACCGGGCGAGGCCGGCTCGACGGCGCGGACGCCTTGGGTGTTCTGCGCGGTCAGTGCGGTGATCGCCGTCATCGCATAGCCGTTCAGCATGGTGACGGTCTTGATATCGGCCTGGATACCCGCGCCGCCCGAACTGTCGGACCCGGCGATGATCAGAATGCGCGGAGGCGCGTCGCTCATGCCTGGTGCTTTCGTTCGGTGCTGGCCGGATACCGTTCGAGCAGGTCGGGCGCACGGGTGGGCCGGTCGAGCAGTTCGCCGCCGCAATTGGGGCATTGCTCGTCGAGCTCGTCGGCGCACGAAGCGCAGAAGGTGCATTCGAAGCTGCAGATGAACCCGCCGCCCAGATGCGCGGGCAGGTCCGCCCCGCAGCGTTCGCAATCGGGCCGCATGGCGAGCATCAGCCCGCCGCCTTTTCCACCGCGCCGCAGATCGTGTCGACCACATCCTCGACCAGCGTGTCGTCGTCACCTTCGGCCATCACGCGGATCACCGGCTCGGTGCCCGATGCGCGGATCACCACGCGGCCGTTCTCGCCCAGACGCTCCTCGCCCGCCGAGATCGCCGACTGGACGGCGTCGGCCTCGAGCGGCTTGCTGCCCGATGCGTAGCGAACGTTCTTGAGCAATTGCGGGACCGGATCGAACTGATGCAGCAATTCGCTCGCCGGTTTGCCCGATCGCACCAGCGCGGCCAGCACTTGGAGGGCGGCGACGGTGCCATCGCCGGTGGTGGCGTGATCGAGCAGGATCATATGGCCCGACTGTTCACCGCCCACATTGTAGCCGCGCGCCTTCATCGTCTCGAGCACGTGGCGATCGCCGACCTTGGTCCGCACGAGGTCCAGCCCCTTGCCGGCGAGAGAGCGCTCGAGCCCGAGATTGGACATGATGGTCGCGACCACACCGCCGCCGCGCAAGCGCCCGTCCGCAGCCCACTCGCTGCCGATCAGCGCCATGATCTGATCGCCGTCGACCACCTTGCCGTTCTCGTCGACCACGATCAGACGGTCGGCATCACCATCGAGCGCGATGCCGATATCGGCCCCGCTCGCAACGGTTGCCGACTGGATCGTTGCAAGGTGGGTCGAGCCGACATTGAGGTTGATATTGGTGCCGTTCGGGCTCGTCCCGATGGTGACGACTTCCGCGCCCAGCTCCCAGAAGGCCGAGGGCGCGACATGATAGGCCGCGCCATTGGCGCAATCGACCGCGATCTTGAGCCCGTCGAGGCGGATCGCGCTCGACAGCGAGCCCTTCACCGCGTGGATATAGCGTCCACGGGCATCGTCGATCCGCCGTGCGCGTCCGACATTGGCCGCGTCGGCAAGCTGGCATCCCTTGGCCAGCAACGCCTCGATCGCGGCCTCGTCCTCATCCGAAAGCTTGAACCCGTCTGGGCCGAACAGCTTGATGCCGTTATCCTCATAGGGGTTGTGACTGGCCGAGATCATCACCCCGAGATCGGCGCGCATCTCGCGCGTGAGCATCGCGATCGCGGGCGTCGGCAAAGGCCCGGTCATCACCACGTCCATGCCCACGCTGGTGAAACCGGCGACCATCGCGCTTTCCATCATGTAGCCCGACAGGCGCGTATCCTTGCCGATCACCACCCGGTGCTTGTGGCCGCCGCGCAGGAAATGGCAGCCCGCCGCCTGGCCTACGCGCATCGCCATATCCGCCGTCATCTTGTCGGCGTTGACGCGACCGCGAATGCCGTCGGTCCCGAAATATTGTCGTGTCATATCCGGCCTTTGCCTGTCTCTATCCTTGGCTGCGCAAACCCGCATGCCGCGTCCCATGCGCGGTTTTGCCATGGATGTCACCCGTCTGGTGGATTCATCTTGCAACCCTCGCGCGCTTCATGCGTTGGGGACATGAGTGGCGAGCGCGATCGCGCCCGTCGCAAACGGAATATCCCGCGATCAACACCAGTAAAGAGACGGAGATCTCATGGCTTTCGACCTTATCCCCCTTCCCTTCGCCGACGACGCGCTCGCCCCCGCCATCTCGGCCGAAACCTTTTCCTATCACCATGGCAAGCACCACAAGGCTTATGTCGACAAGACCAACGCCGCGATCGAAGGCACCGATCACGCCGACAAGTCGCTGATCGAGATCGTCGCCGCAGCGCGTGGCAGCGACCAGGGGCTGTTCAACAACTCGGCCCAGGCCTGGAACCACGGCTTCTACTGGCACTCGCTGACGCCCGAGAGCAGCGATCCTACCGGCGATCTCGCCACCAAGATCGATGAAGCCTTCGGTTCGCTCGATGCGCTCAAGAAGAAGCTCAAGGAAAAGGGCGCCGGCCATTTCGCCAGCGGCTGGGTCTGGCTGGTCGAAAAGGGCGGCAAGCTCGAAGTGGTCGACAGCCACGATGCCGACACAGTGGCCGATCAGGGCGGCAACCCGCTGCTCGTTATCGATCTGTGGGAGCACGCCTATTATCTCGACCACCAGAACGCGCGCCCGAGCTACCTCGACGCGGTGGTCGACAACCACCTCAACTGGGAATTCGCGGCCGGCAATTTGACCCGCGGCGAAACCTGGCCCTACCCCGGCTGATCACCCAACCGAACTTCAAGCGGCGCGTCGTCCCACCGGACGGCGCGCCGTTTTCTATGCGGGATCGACGCGCTCGGCCGCTTGCGGAAACAGCGTCTCGCCGAAAGCGAAGCCCAGCAGGTTGGGCTTGCCGATATGCTGGAACAAGGCCTTGAGCGTGATGACGATCGGCACCGACAGCAGCGCGCCGACCACGCCCCAGATCCAGGCGAAATAGCTGATCGCGATCAGGATCACGACCGGGTTGATCGTGAAGCGCACGCCAAGCACCGAGGGTGTCACCACATTGGCCTCGATCGTGTGCAGGCCGATATAGGCAAAAGCCGGGATCAGCGCGACCGCGACATTGCCGTCGCTCGACAGGCCATAAAGCGTCAGGAACACCGTCATCGCCATCGGCCCGAGATAGGGCAGGAAATTGAGCAGCCCGGCGAGCCCGCCCCACATCAGCGGGGCCGTCATGCCGAAACTCCAGGCGCCGATCGACACGATCACTCCAATGACGAAATTGATCGTAGCGACAGTCGCGAAATACTGGGCCACCCGATCCTGCACGTCGCGCAGCACGCGCGCCGCCTTGAGGCTGGCGCCGTAATCGGTGCGGCCCAGCAGCAATTGCCGCCGCCAGCGCCCGCGCGCCTCGATCATGAAAAACGCCATCAGGAAGGTGACGAGCGTCTCGACCAGCACGCTAGGCGTGGCGAGCGCGAGTTGCTGGATCAGCGATGGCGACGCGACCACCACTTCGCGATCGTTGGGGCTGCCGAGCACGCGTTCCATTTGTGCCGCGGCATCGGCGATCCAGGCGAAAGCGCCACGCAATTGCATGATGCGCTCGCCGATCCGCGCGAGGAAAGCGGGCAATTGGTCGATCAGGTCGAGCGCGGGTTGCAGCACGGTCAGCAGCGCGGCGACAAGGAGCGCAAGAAACAGCGTGATCGAGAGGAGCGAGGACAGCACGTTGGGCACACCCCACTCGCCGAACTTGTCGGCCAGCGGGGAAAGGATGATCGTCAGGATTAAGGCCGTCGTGATCGGCAGGAACACCACCGAGCCGATCGACAGCACGAATGGCAGGGCGAGAAACAGCCCGACGCCCAGCATCACGACCAGCGTCGAGATCAGGCGCAATTCCTGTTCGGCGAGTAGGCGGCGTGTGGGTGAAGGCGCAGGGTTCGTCGGAGACGCGGACGCGGGTTGCTGGCCCGAGGGTGTGCCCTCTTCTCTGCTCCCCGGTTTCACCGTCTCTCCGGCCATCTGGCGATCGCCTCCGTGTTACGCCCAACGCCACCAATGCGCGGCGCGGGTTCCGCTTGCAAGCCGGAACCTTAACCGCGGTCCAATAGCCTAGTTGCGGCCGGTTACGCCGTCGCCGGCGGCGACATCGTCAAGCTCTTCGAGGATCGCGCGGTGTGCGCCGGCATCATCGATCGATCGATTGGGAATATCGCCATCGGCGAGCATCGAATTGAGCGCGGCGCGGGCACGGCCCACACGGCTTTTGATCGTGCCGATCGCGCATCCGCAGATTTCAGCCGCTTCCTCGTAGGAAAAGCCACCTGCGCCCACCAGCAACAGCGCCTCGCGCCGTTCGGGCGGCAGGGTCAGCAGCGCGCGATGCATGTCCGAAAGGTGCAGCGGGTCTTCCTGTCCGGCCGGGGCGGTCAGAATACGTTCGGCGACTTTGTCGTCGTAATCGCCGCGAAAACGATTGCGCCGCATGTCGGTGAGATAAGCATTGCGCAGGATCACGAAGGTCCACGCCCGCATCGATGTGCCCGGCTCGAACCGTTCCTGGGCCGCCCAGGCTTTCATCAGCGCTTCCTGCACGAGATCGTCGGCCATGTCGGGCCGTCCGCAAAGGCCGCGTGCAAACGCACGCAGATGCGGGATGACTTCGGTCAGTTCGCGTTTGAAGTCCGCGGCGTCTTGTGCGGTACGCTCGCTCATTTCTTGGGTTCGTCCAACCTAGCGAGCAGATCATGGAAGCTGGAGGGCAATGGTTCCTCGACCACGTCGTCGTAAAGATCGCGCAGACCGCGCGCCCACTCGGGCCCGCTTTGCTCATCGCGCGCCTTTTTGTCGTCGCCCGCTTTATCGTCGTGCGACTTGCCTGAAGGCTTGGTATCCTTGGATGCCATATCCGGCGTGGTCCGTCCTGTTCCCTTGGCGCTAGTGCGCGCCTATCCCAATTCACTCGCCAGCGCGGCGCTTTTCTTGGCGCCTAACTGGTGACTTGAGGAACGAAAAGCAAGCTTCGCGGTTCCCGAACCACACGTTAACTGTGCGCCAAACGGAGGCGCGTCGGCTATTCGGGATACAAGAAACAACAATCGATGGCGGCGAGCAATCCTTTCATAAAGCCTGGGCGACGCGCCGCGAGATGGTATGTGCGCTTTCCGCGCGCGGCCCCAATCGGGATTTTTCTCGTCATTCTGGCTGTATCGCTGATGTCGGTTTTCGCGATCGAGAAAAGCGAAAAGGAGCGCGATCGCGCGCAACTCGAGCAGACCGCAGAGGCGCTCGGCGCGGCGCTCGAAGCGCAATCGCTCACCGCTGTCGCCTACCTGCGGGCAGGCGCCGCCTATGTCGGCGCCGAAGACGAGCTCGAGGCGCAGGGGTTCGAAGAATTCTTCACCGAGATGCGCGAAGATGCGCGCTATCGCGGCGTCGTGGGTATCGGCTGGGCACCGCGGGTGGCAATCAACGATATCGAGGCGTTTCAGGATGCCGTGCGCGATGGTGGGCGCTCCGATTTCATGGTCGAGCGTCCGCGCGACGACGCCGACGGCTATATCGTGCCGGTGCGCTTCATCAATCCGCCCACGCTCTCCAACCGCAATCTCGTCGGTTACGACATTTCTTCCGACGCCCAGATCTCCGCGGCGCTCGAAAGTGCAGAGAAAACCGGCCGCACGACCGCCAGCGGCCCGATCAATCTCGGCAACACTCCCGATGGGGACGCGCGCCCCGGCTTCATGCTGGTGATGCCGGTCTATGATAGCGAGTTCGGCTACCGCCAGCTGACCGGCTATGTGTTCAGCCCGTTCGAGGCACGCGGCTTCCTTGAAGATGCGCTGGAAAGCGAAGCGCTTGACGGGGTATCGGTCGAACTGAGTGACGAAAGCGGTCCGCAGCCGGAGTTGCTGGCGCGCGCCGGCGCGGTCGACATGGAAGCCGATCTCGAGATCACCAGCGAAACGCTGTTCGTGGCAGCGCGAGAATGGCGTCTGCACATTTCGACTCCCGCGACGCGGGCTCTGTCCAACCTCTCGCTAGCGACGCTGCTATTCGGGCTGCTGGCATCGATCCTGATCGTTGCGATCGCGCGCCTCCTGACGGCGCAGGCGACCGAAGACAGCGAAGCATTGACCTGGCTCGAAGAGCAGAACGCGATTCGCGACACGCTCACCCGCGAATTGAACCACCGGGTCAAGAATACCCTGGCCAATGTGCTGTCGATCATTTCCCTCACCCGCCGCCGGGCCGAAGACATCGACGAATTTGCCGAGAGCCTCGGCGGACGGATCCGCGCGCTTTCGGCGACCCATGATTTGCTGACCCAATCCGACTGGGGAACCACCCCCGTCGGCGCGGTGATCGCCGCCGAGATCGCGCCCTACCGACAGGAAAAGGGCGGACAGCTGAGGCTCGACGGCCCCGAAGTCGAACTCGCGCCCAACGATGCACTCTCGCTCGGTCTTGCAGTCCATGAATTGGCGACCAATGCGTCCAAATACGGTTCGCTCAGCGTCCCCGATGGAGAGCTGGACGTTACGTGGGAGCTGGTTGCAAAGAATCTGGTCCGGGTACACTGGCGCGAATGCGGCGGCCCTGCCGTCCCGCAGGACGAAGCCCGCGCGCGCGGGTTCGGCACCCAGCTAATAAGCAAGATCGTCGCACATGAATTGCGCAACCCTGTCGATTTGCGGTTCGAGCCAGAGGGTGTCGAATGTACGCTTACCGTGCCGGTCCGCACACCGGCCGAGTTCGGACTGCGCGCCCCGCGCACTCCCGCAGCGCCGCCTGCTGCCGAAGGCAAGTAACTCCAGCGCGACCCATGCAATAGAAAGGGTCGGTACACCGCAGTGCACCGACCCTTTTCCAATTTCCAATCTCCGTGAGGCGTTTTCGCTTGGCGCTTAGTCGTCGTCGTTGTCGTTGAAGAACAGCGCCTGGCTGATCGCCGCGCGCACGGTCGATTCCTTGAACGGCTTGGTCACCAGATAGGTCGGCTCGGGCCGGTCGCCGGTGAGCAGGCGCTCGGGATAGGCGGTAATGAAGATCACCGGAACATCGCCCAGCGCGAGGATATCGTCGACCGCGTCGAGACCCGAACTGCCATCGGCCAGCTGGATATCGGCCAGAACGAGGCCGGGACGCTTTTCGGCGACGACTTCCTGTGCCTGGGTGCGCGTCGCGGCGGTGCCGCAAACATCGTGACCGAGGTTCTTCACCAGATCTTCGAGCTGCATCGAGATCAGCGGCTCGTCTTCGATGATGAGCACGCTGGTCGCGCTTTCGCGATCGATTTCGTCGATCGCTTCCTGCACCAGTCGGCGGACATCGGCTTCGTCCATGTCCATGATCTCGGCCGCTTCCTCGTCGGAGAAATCCTCCAGCGTGGTGAGCAGCAGGGCCTGTCGGCTAACCGGCGTGGCCGCAGCTAGGCTCGATTGAACCGCGCCTTCGCGGGTATCCGCATCCGACGCGCTTTCATCGCGATCGTCGATATAGGCGCTCGCCCAAACCTTGTTGAATGCGCGATAAAGCGGCACCCGGCCCCCCTGCAGCGAATCCCGCAAATCGTCGTCCGACAGCGCCGCTTCGAGCGTCGCGCGAACGAACGCATCGCCGGTCGCTTGCGATCCGGTCAGTGCGCGGGCGTAGCGGCGCAGGTACGGCAGGTGGGCGGCAATTTCTTCGCCAATCGTCATATTCGTATAGTCCCTTCCCGGGCATGTGTTGTCCGCCCGTTGAACGCGCCTCGCGCACGGGCGTTCCCGCCGCGTAGCGATTAGCGCACTTTGTGGAAAGCCCTTGCGCCAACGCGGAAATCCGGAGCCATTTTTCCTTGACGGATCAATAGCGGTTGGCTTCGGTCGTTGCAAAGCAGGGGGAAGCTAACAGCGTGCATACGATCAAGTCCGACCGATCGCGTTGGGTCCCCTGCAATGCGTGTCCGCTCGAAACATGCGAGGGATTGCGCCCCCATGATCCGGATCGCGTCGCCATCCTGCAGGAATTCAAGGAAGGCGAGCTCCAGCTCAGCCGCAATGCCGCCCTCCTCAACCAGGGTGCGCCAAGCCCCCATATCTACACCGTGCTCGATGGTGTTCTGCTGCGGCAGGTGAAGCTGGAGGATGGCAGTCGCCAGATCGTCAATTTCATGTTCCCCGGCGACCTCGTCGGTCTCCAGGCGGCAATCGACCAGAATATGGAGCATTCGGTCGAGGCGCTGACCGATGCTACCCTCTGCGTGTTCCAGCGTGACAAGTTCAGCGATCTGATCGCCCGGCAGCCGCATTTCGCCTACGACGTGATCTGGCTTGCAGCAAAAGAAGAATCCGCGCTCGAAAGCCATCTCGTGGCGTTGGGCAAACGCAACGCGCATGAACGCGTCGCCTATCTTGCGGTCTATCTCGTCCAGCGCGGCATCCAGACAGGCCTCGCGCAAGACAATGGAGAAGCGCGGCTGTCGATCCCGATCACGCAAAGGCAGATCGCCGATATGCTCGGCCTGTCGTTGGTCCACACCAACCGCACCATGCAGGCGCTGCGACAATCGAACCTGCTGCACTGGGACAGCGACACGATCATCATCGAGGATATGGATGCCGCCTGCGACTACGCCAAGTTCGACGGACTAAACGGGGCGCCTCGCCCCTACCTGTAAGCGCTTGACTAAAGGCACTTAATTCATTTTTCCGCGAAAATTCGGGCCCGCCGGGAACCCCTCTCGCGTTCGCTCATTATCCTCATGTCACCGCCGAGACCCCCCTCCCGTCCAAGCGGCTGGTGATACGATCCCGAAAGGCCTCCATTCCAAGAGAATGGAGGCCTTTTTTTCCGTCCTGCGGTCTTTCCCGAACTCTAGATCAGACAACGCCGGTATTGGCGCGCCAATCAGCACAGCGTGCTGCTCAAGCTTCGATAATGCATTTGAGTGACCTGTGCGGTCGATTTCTAACGCCGCGCGATAATATCGCGCAGGCGCGAGAGGACGCCGCCCGAATTGCGCTGCCGCTCGATCTCGTCGACCAAGGCGTGCGGCTCATAGGGTTTTTCCAACACGATGCCGAGTTCTGCGACTTCATCGGGGATCGCATCGGGCGCGCCGGTCGCGAAAATGAAAGCGGGCGGGCGCGGCCCGAGTTCGCAGACCAGTTCGGCCACGGTCCATCCATCGCTGCGATCGGCCAGATGGACATCGAGAACGATCGCGTCGAACGAGGCCTCGTCGAGCGCCTCGAGCGCTTGCTGGGTGGTCTGGCAGATCATGACCTGCTTGGCACCGCGATCCTTGAGCACCGCTTCGAGGTTCAAAGCGAGCACGGGATCATCCTCCACCACCAGGATCGAACCCAGTCGTGCAGTTTTTCCCGAAGCAGCAGGCTTTCCCATGAGCAGCGCGAATCCCGAACCTTCAGCGGCCCCATACCGCTTTGTTTCCGAACGCCGGGTCGCGCGGCTTCGTTCCCGCAACGAAGCTGCTAAAGTGCCTTGTCGTAGATCACGTATTCGCGATTTACCCGGCTCTCGATCGCTTCGGCGATCGCGATCATCCCCTTGTTGTCCTCGAGGATCCAGCCAATCTCACCGCGAGTGGCTCCGTATTCGCTGACCGATGCGCGGCGGATATATTCGATCATCATGAAAGCGAGCTGGCTCGCCATCCGCGAGCTCTGCAGCTTCTTGAGCACGCCCATCAGCGGCACCCGCATCGTCTTGACCCGAGGCTTGCGAAGCCAGCGCAACATCTTGAGCCAACCGAAGGGAAGCAGCGATCCGTCGAGGCCGCCGATCACTTCATTGGCATCGGGCAGGGTCATCATGAACGCCACCGGCTCGCCTTCGAGCTCAGCGATCATGATCAGATCCGCGAACACCAGTGGTTTCAGCTTCTTGCCGGTGTAGGCAATCTCCTTCTCGGTGAAGGGCACGAATCCCCAATTGTCCGACCAGGCATCGTTGAGGATGTGCATGATGATCCGCGCGTCACGCTCGAACTGCGACTTGTCGACCTTGCGGATCACGATCTTTTCGTTGCGCTCGCCACTGGCGATGATGCGCTGGAGCAAGAGCGGGAATTTCTGTGTGATGTCGAGCTCATAGGTCAGCAGCGACTTCGCGCGACCATACCCGAGCGCTTCGATCCAGCCTTGGTAACGCACATCGTCATGCCCCATCATTACCGTCGGGGGATGGTCGTTCCCCTTGACCAGCAGGCCTGGCTCTTCCCACACCGACATCGAGATCGGGGCGAGAATGCGCGTCATGCCCTGCTCGCGAAGCCACTCCTCCGCACGCGTGATGAGAGCTGCGCCGACCGTCTCGTCGACCGCTTCGAACAGCCCCCAATTGCCGGTACCCGGCCCCATGCCCTGCTCCGGAGGCTGCCCCAGCGCCAACTCGTCGATATGCGCCGATATCCTGCCGACCACTTCGCCGCCCCGGCGTGCGAGGAACAATTGCACCCGCGCATGCTCGAAAAACGGGTTCTTGCCCGGCGTCAGCAACTCGACCATCTCGCTGCGCAACGGCGCGATCCAGTTCGGGTCAGATGCATTCAGCCGATAGGCACAATCGATAAATGCGGAGAGCTCGCGCTTGCCCGAAACCGCTTCGATCCTTATCTGGTCGCTCATTCGAGCCCTCTCGTTCAGCCTGGGTTAGCCCTGCTGATGCGAAGGCTCGCTTGTCAAGCGAGCGCGAACGGCGCACCCACGCAATTGACGGATCTGCACATGGCCAGCGAACCCACCACCCCCCTTGCCGCTCGAGGCACCTTGCCGCGCGATGCCGCGCCGGTCCGCGAACGGATCGCCGACGACAAACCGATGCTGCGCGCGGCCATGGCGATCACCAAGGACCTCGGCACGGCCAATCCGCGCATCTATTGGCCGGACATGCTGGCCTCGGTCGCAGTGGGCTATGCCGCGCTGGCCGGTGCGATCCTGGTCGATAATCTCTGGGCGGCCATCGCATTCGGCATAGTCTCGATGCTGGCGATCTACCGTGCGCTGATGTTCATCCATGAAATCAGCCACCTCCATCGCAACGCCCTGCCGGGCTTCCGCACCGCCTGGAACTGGCTGATCGGCGTGCCGCTGCTGACTCCGTCCTTCATGTATGAAGGCGTCCACACGCTGCACCACAAGCGCACGCAGTACGGGACGATCGAGGATCCGGAATACCTGCCGCTGGCGCTGATGAACTGGTGGTCGCTGCCCGTCTTCGTGCTGGTCGCGTTGCTGGCCCCCGTTGCGCTGCTGTTCCGCTATGCGGTGCTCAACCCGCTGAGCGTGATTTTCCCGCCGCTGCGCCAGATCGTGTGGCAGCGCTTTTCCGCGCTTTCGATCAATCCCGATTTTCGCCGCCGCCCGCCCGAAGGCGATCTCAAGCCACGCGTCCTCAAACAGGAAATCGGCGGCACGCTGTGGTCGTGGTTCGTCCTTGCGAGCCCGTTCTGGCTGGGCTGGAAGCCGCTGCTGGTCGCGCTCGGGGTGTTTTCGGCCGTCGCTCTGGCCAACCAGATACGCACGCTGGTTGCGCATCTGTGGGAGAACGATGGCGAAGCGATGACAGTGACCGCGCAATATCTCGATTCGGTCAACGTTCCGCCGCCTTCTCCGCTCGCGGTGCTGTGGGCGCCGGTCGGCCTGCGCTATCACGCGCTGCACCACCTGATGCCATCGATGCCCTATCATTCGCTGGGAGAGGCCCATCGTCGGTTGAAGGAAGGTCTCGAGGTGGATTCGAGCTATCACGGTGCGAACTATCCCGGACTGCGTCCGCTGGTCGTTCGCCTCTCGCGCTCGACCATGCGCCCGCGGCCCTGAATTCGCAGCGCTTCCTAGGGGCCTGAAAAGCGAACCATCGCCACCCGTTCATGGACCGCGCCGAAACTGGCGCGCTCGTCCGCGAGCAGCCCGGCGAGCCGCGGCCACGTAGCAAGGTCATCGATCGGCTCGAACCCCAACCGCTTGTAGAACGGCGCATTCCAAGCCACATCGGCAAAAGTCGTCAGGGTGACGCTCTGGCAGCCGACATTCGCAGCATCGATGGTCGAGGCTCGCACCAGTCCCGCTCCGATACCGCGCCGCTGGAATGGGTCGGCGACCGACATCTCCCAGATGTGCAAGGCCCGCCCGAACCGTTCGCCGGCGAGGAACCCCGCGACCTCTTCGTCGACCAGCGCCGTGAGGCAGTGCCCCTTGGCGATCAGCAGGCGATGCCGTTCTTCGGGCATCGGCCAGGCATCGACCAGGCTTTCGAGCCCCTCCACCGTCGCGAAGGCGCGGGCTGCGCTGCGTTCGACATCGGGAAAGGCAGCCGCATCGCCGGGACGCGCCAAGCGGAGCGCCCAGTCGGTCACTCTTCGGTGCGGACGAGTACGGTCTCGCCGATCAGGAGGAACAGCAGAAACGGGGCCCATGCCGCAACGAAGGGCGGATAAGCTCCGAAATTGCCCATCGCCAAGGCAGCATTGTCGACCACGAAGTAGGAAAAACCGAGCAGCATCGCGATGATAGCGCGCATGAACAGCTGACCCGAACGCGCGAGCCCGAAAGCCGCGATCGCGCCCAGCAGCGGCATCAGCAAGGCCGAAAGCGGGCCGGCCAGCTTGTGCCACCACTTGCTCTCGAGTTCAGCGGTCCTGCGGCCCGAATCCGACAGTTCGTCGATCGCCGCGCCCAATTGGGTGATCGACATCGATTCCGGATCGATCTTGCCGAGCTCGGCCTGCCTGGGCGATACTCCCTTGGCGATCAGGACCGGGTCGATCGGCACTTGCTGCGCGCTGGCGACATCGAAGCGCAGCGGCTCCTCGAACAGCCATCCGGGCGAAGCGTAGGTCGCGCGCGGAGCCGAGATCGTCTCGACCACCCGGCCTTCGGCATCGCGGCGGAACCACTCGACCCCCGCCATCCGCATGGCATCGCCTTCGCCGGACAGTGTCCGCGCGGCGAGAATATTGTCGCCATCGCGCAAATAGACGCTGGTTCGCACGCCGCTTTCCTCCGGCACCGGACCGTAATCCACCGCCTGCCACGCGCTCAGCGCGGCAGAGGCACGGGTCACGATCCGCTCGTTGAAAGCAAAGCTCACCGCCGAGACGACCATCGCGGCCAACAGGAGCGGCGCAAGCACTTGATGCGCCGACAGACCCGCCGCCTTCATCGCCACCACTTCCGAGTTCTGGTTGAGCGTCATCAATGTGACGATCGTCGCCAGCAGCACCGAATAGGGCAGGAAACGTGCCACCAGTTGCGGCATGCGATAGCCGATATAGCGCAGCAGCTCGGCCTGTCCGTTGCCCTCATAGGCGAGTACTTTGGAACTTTGCGACAGCAGATCGAGCGCCTGCAGGACCAGCACCAGCATCAGCAGCACGGCGAGGACGCGGACCACGAAAAGCTTCGCGAGATAGATCGTCAGCGTTTTCGAGGGGAAGAAATCAAACTGCATGGGTAGCCTCGTCGCCTTCGGCCAAGCGGGCGTCGTTGCGCGTCATCGCATCCGATTTGCGGCGGCGGCGAAATTTCGACTTCAGCCATTTGACGAACTTGGCGAACACCACTTCGAGCCCGTCGATAGCCTGCGCGCCCGGAACATGGGCGGTGCGCCAGTACATCCACCAGATCAGCAATGCGAACAGCACGCATGGGAGCCATAATGCGAGCAACGGATCGATCCGGCCCAGTGCGGCGACCCCGGCGCCCCATTCGTTCACCTTGTGATAGGCGACCACCATCACCACCGCGACAAACACGCCGAGCGCCGATGTCGATCGCTTGGGCGGGATCGCCAAAGCGAGTGCCAGCAGCGGAAGGAAGATCATCATGATCACCTCGACCAGCCGGTAGCTGAAATTGGCGCGAATCTCGTCGCGGGTCTGCTGGTCGGTGTCCGGGGCCCAGCCGAGCCGGAGCAATTCGGGTAGAACGTATTCGAGCTCGCGGCCGCCGCGTTCGCGGAACCGCTCGAGCGCGGGAAGGTCGATCGGCAGGTCGTGGAGCGAGAAGTTGAGCACCCGCGGGCTCCCTCCCTCGACTTCCTGGATGATCTGCCCATCGCGCAGCCGCAGCACGATCGTGTTGGGGTTTTCGTCGAGCCGGAGGAAGCGCCCCTCGGTCGCGGAGATGGTGAGATCGCCCTCATCGCTCCGCACACGGGCGAACACGCCGAGCAGACGGCGTCCGTCCTCTTCGCTGCGTTCGATGCGCAATGCGGTCTTGTCCTCGATCGTGGTGAACTCGCCGACCTTGATCGACGCGCCGAGCGCGCCCGATTTCAATTCGTATTCGAGCTCTTCGAAATTGTAGCGCGCCAGAGGCTGGAGCCAGCCGACCACGACGAGGTTCACGGCCATCATCGCCAGCGCGATCGCATAGGGCATCCGCAGCAGGCGGCCATAGGACAGGCCCACCGCGCGCATCGTATCGAGCTCGGAACTGATCGCCAGCTTGCGGAAAGCGAGCAGGATGCCCAGCAACACGCCCAGGGGAATCGCGAGTCCGGCATATTCGGGCATCAGGCTCGCCAGCATCTCGAACACCACCGACACCGGCCCGCCTTCGCTGGCGACGAAATCGAACAGCCGCAGCATCTTGTCGAGCGTCAGCAGCGAGGCCGCCAGCGCGAACACGCCGATCATCGGCCAGAACACCAGCCGGAATATATAACGGTCGAGGGCGGGGATGAAATTGAACAAGGGGAGCCCGTAGCAGGGAGGAGTGAGTGTCTCCCTAGAACCTCATTTGCGCTTCGTCACTAGGGGGAGACGAAACCGATCGCCTACACATGCGTGGCTCAGGCCTTTTCGAGCGTGCACTGGAGCGGATGCTGGTTCTCACGCGCCGCGTCCATCACCTGGTTGACCTTCGTTTCGGCGATCTCATAAGGAAAGATGCCGCATACCCCGACGCCGCGCTGGTGGACATGCAGCATCACTCGCGTCGCTTCTTCCATATCCATGTTGAAGAACCGCTTGAGCACCATCACGACGAATTCCATCGGCGTGTAATCGTCGTTCAGCAGCAGCACCTTGAACTGGCTCGGCCGCTTGGGCTTCGCACGCGTCTTGGTCGCGATACCGGTTTCGTCGTCGGTATCGGGGCCTTTGGGCGGCTTGCTGGCCGCGTAGAGGGGGATGGTCTGGATCATCGGTGGTGAGAATATCTTATCGAAGCGGCGAAAAACAAGTGGTGACACTTTCGCAGGGAAACCTTGCGCGTTTCCAAACGGGCACCGCAGCGGTCACGGCCGAGCCATACCGGAACGCAAACAGGCCGGGCAGCTTGCGCTACCCGGCCTGCGGTTCATGCGGTGACCGGCGGGGAGAGGAGTCGCCGGACGGGCCGCACTAACCTGTTTCGGACCGGCTTGGGTCCGAACGAATGGTTCAGGCGACCTTGCGCGCCTTTTCGACGGCAATCGAAACGCGATCCTGGATCGGCGCGAATGCGTCGGTGGCGAGCTTGGTCCACGCTTCGACGTTCTTCGACGTCTGGGCGACCATGGCGTCGAAATTGCGCGAGGCGATCTTGCTGTTGAGCTGGACCAGTTCGCTCGGGCTGCGCACGGCGGCGAATTCCTTCGCGTCGGCGGTCATCGTTTCGACCGCGTCGCGACCGGTGCCGACGGCGCCCTTGGCCATGCCCTGGAGGCCTTCCCCGAGGATCTTGCCGCTGTTGACCATGGCTTCGACATTGCCCTTCGAGAATTCGACGGCTTCGCCGGCATATTCACGGGCATTGTCGTAAGCGCCCTGGGCGCGGGTCGACAGGTCGGCGAACATTTCCTTGGCCTTGCCGGTCATCTGATCGGCGGCGTTGGTCTTGGTGGTGGTTTTCTTCGTAGCCATTGTCGGCTCCTTGGTTTTCTTCGATGTTTCGTTGGATTTGGTGGCTGCCGGCTTCTTCGCCTTGGGCGCCGCCTTCTTCACGGCTTTCTTCGGCGCGGCCTTTTTCCGGGCAGCGGCTTTGCGTTTCGCAGGTTTTGCCTTCTCCTGCTTCGCCGCTTCTACGGCGGCGGCGATCTTGCTTGCAGCGGGCTTGTCAGCCTTGGCCTGGGCCGGAACGTCGGCCGCAACGGCCTCGGCCACCTTGTCGGCGATCGGGGTTTCGGCAGTGGTGTTGTGGTCGGCCATGGTGCCTCGCTTACTGATTAAGTGCATACGCCCGGAAACATTCCGAACGTCTATGTTGCACTGCACAATAATGGTTGAGGCGGCCCGAGTCAAGGTTTTTGTGCAGTGCACAATAACCGGTGAGGAATGACCTATCGCGCTAGAATGACTGCGTTTTCGGACTCAGAATTGGCGACCACGATATCTGTTTTCCCGTCGCCATTCATGTCGCCGAGCGCGAGGCCGTATGTGTCGCCGTCGCCGCCGGGCAACTCCGTGGCCGTGAACCCGCCTTTGCCATCGCCGGAGAGCAGGACATTGATGCCCTCGCGCCCGATGACGAGGTCCGGCGCATCATTGCCGTCGAAGTCTGCAACGGCCAGCGCCTGGACAGCACCCTCGCCCGCGAACACGGTGGCAGGAGCGGAATAGCGCAAGCCCTGACGACCCACGAACAGTTCGATCAATCCGTCCGCGCCGCCGAGCACGATGTCGATGATACCGTCGCCATCGAAATCGCGCGCCAGCGCCTTGCGGTGATCGCCCGTGCTGCCTTCGAGCGTATGGACGGTGAAGCGACCTCCGCCGGTGTTTTCGAGCACCTGCGTTGCGTTATCGTCGCGGCAAGCAAGCACCAGGTCGATATCGCCATCGCCGTCGAGATCGACCGCATCACCCCCGGTCGTCCCGTCGCCGGATCCGTCGATCTCCTCGGCTTCGGCGAAGCGTCCGTCGCCCATTCCACGAAGCAGCAGATCGGCTCCGCGCCGGCGGAACACGACGATGTCCTCGTTCCCGTCGCCATCGACATCGGCGATCACGGCCCCGCGCGCGGCCCCGCCGGTGCCGGCCACCGACTGGACTTCGACGAAGCCCTCCGCGCTGCGATTGGCATAGACCAGTACGGGCAAACTATCGCGCACCACCGCCAGATCGGGATCGCCATCGCCATCGAAGTCGCCGCTGACCACCGTATAGCTCGCGCCGAGGCCTGTGCCGATCGGCCACGCTTCGAGCAGGCGGCCATTGCCCAGATTGAGATAGGCCCAGTCCTGCTGCGCCCAGTGACGCCCATTGGCCGCCAGCACATCTAGATCGCCGTCCCCGTCGATATCGGCGAGAGTGACGTCGGCGGTGAGCTTGCCTTCCCATTCGAAGGCAAGGAACGGGCTGTCGCGAAACTCCTGCGCCGCAGCGGGAAGAGGCAAGATCGCGCCCGCGACCAGCGCGAACAATGCAGGTTTCATCAGATTTCGGTCCCTAACGTGTTTTCACATAGCTGCCCGGCGCATCCTCGATTGCCTTGTCGCCCTTGCCGCCGGGCCGGCGCTTTCCGGCAGGCTTGACTTCGGCATCGTCGATTGCGCGCAGCCATTCAACCCAGTGCGGCCACCAGCTGCCCGGATGCTCTTCGGCACCGTCGACATAATCGTCGAACGTGTCGGCGCCGCTATCGCCAAGCCAGTACTGGTACTTGCCCGCATCGGGATGGTTGATCACCCCGGCGATATGGCCCGAGCCCGCAAGCAGGAAGGTCGTGTCGCCCTTGAGGTGACGGGTAAATCGCCAGACGCTTTCGGCAGGGGCGATATGATCCTCGCGCCCCGCCTGGATGTAGACCGGGGTTTCGATCCGGGTGAGGTCGATCGGGGTGCCGTCAGCGCGCAGCGCATCGGGCACCACCAGCTTGTTGTCGCGATAGAGATTGCGCAGATAGTCGCCGTGCCATTTCGCCGGCAGGTTGGTGACATCCCCGTTCCAGTGCAGCAGGTCGAAGGCCGGATAGTCCTCGCCCAACAGGTAGTTGTTGAGGACGTAATTCCAGATCAGGTCCTTGCCGCGCAGCATGTTGAAGGTCGCGGCGAGATAGCGCCCATCGAGATAACCCTGCGGCGAAAGCTTGGCGACCGTTTCCAATTGCTGGTCGTCGATGAGATTCTTGAGCTCGCCCGATTTCTCGAAATCGACCTGCGCGGTGAAGAAGGTCGCGCTCTTGACCCGGTCGGCCTCCCCGCGCCGCGCGAGGATCGCCAGCGTCGCGGCCAGCGTCGTCCCGGCGACGCAATAGCCTATCGTATGGACGGCCGGCACGCCGAGCCGTTCGCGGACATGATCGATCGCCTCGATCTGGGCGCGGATGTAATCGTCCCACACCACGTCGGCCATGCTTTCGTCGGCCGATTTCCAGCTGACCACGAACACCGTGATCCCCTGGTCGACCGCCCATTTGATGAAGCTCTTCTTCGCGGTCAGGTCGAGAATATAGAAACGGTTGATCCATGGCGGGAAGATCACCAGCGGCACTTCGAGCACGCTGTCGGTCGAAGGCGAATACTGGATCAGCTGGTACAGATCTGTCTGGTGGATGACCTTGCCAGGCGTGGTCGCGATGTTCTCGCCCAGGGTAAAGGCATCGGGATCGGTGTGGGTCAGCTGTCCTTTCTTCAGATCCTCGATCAAATTGCGCAGACCTTTGACGAGGTTCTCCCCTCCCGTCGCCATGGTCTTTTCCAGCACCACCGGATTGGTCATCAGGAAATGATCGGGGCTCATCGCATCGGTCATCGCGCGGGTCGCGAAGCGCAGGCTCTCGCGCTGTTCGCGATCCAGCCCGTCGATACTGTCGACCGTAGAGAGCCAGTATTCGCTGAGCATCAGGTACATCTGGTGAAGCAGCGCATAGGCAGGGTGGGCGCGCCATGCCGGATCGGCAAAGCGGCGATCTGTCTTCGGCATTTCGGACGCTTCGCCGGCCTCGTCGCCGCGACCGGTGAAGCCCTTCATCACGCTGTCCCAGATCGCCAGGCCTTCGCCCCAGGCTTTCTGCTGGGCTTTCATATCGACCGTCGGCAGAGACTTCGCCCACCCCTGCATCAGCGTGGCGAACTGCGCGGGATCGAACGCTGCGGCCTGATCGCGCGCCTTGTCGGTCTGGTGCCGGAGGAAGTCGGTCCACATCGCGTTGACCCGCCCGCCCAGCTCGGTCCAGTGGTTTATGTCGGGCACCTTGGGCGGCTCGGCCCCGGCTCCGGGCAGGAACTGGCCGAACATGTCGCGCGCGGCCTCGGCCTGGAATTGCATCAGCTTGGCAAAGCCGTCCATGCCGAACGGATCGCTGCCGAAGCCGGTCTCGTCCCCGCTATCGCCCTTGCTACCCTTTGTATCGTTCCCCGACATACGCGCTCCTCTCCCCCTCAACCGTGCTTCTTATAGAAACAGTGCGTCGCGACAAAGTCCGTTCCGGGCGGCGCGAGTTTCGATTATGGGTGGAGGGATGAACGACGATTTCTACCGCATTCGCCGCCTGCCGCCCTATGTGATCGCCGAGGTCAACGCGATGCGTCACGCCGCGCGCGCGGGCGGTGAGGACGTGATCGATTTGGGCATGGGCAATCCCGATCGGCCACCGCCCGATTTCGTGATCGACAAATTGTGCGAAGTCGCGCGCAAGCCGTCGGCGCATGGCTATTCGCAATCGCGCGGCATTCCGGGGCTGAGGAAAGCGCAGGCCGGCTATTACCAGCGCCGTTTCGATGTCGAGCTCGATCCCGAGACCGAGATCGTGGTGACACTCGGCTCGAAGGAAGGGCTCGGCAGCCTCGCCACTGCGATCACCGCGCCTGGCGACGTGGTGCTGGCGCCCGATCCCTCCTATCCGATCCACACCTTCGGCTTCCTGATCGCCGGCGCGACCATCCGCGCGGTGCCGACCACGGCGGACGACGAATATTGGCGCGCGCTCGACAATGCGATCTCGCACACCGTGCCGCGGCCGACCGTGCTGGTGGTGAACTACCCCTCGAACCCGACCGCCGAAGTGGTCGATGCCGCATTCTATCAGCGGCTGGTCGACTGGGCGAAGGAGAACCGGGTCTGGGTCCTCTCCGACCTTGCCTATACCGAGCTTTATTACGACGGGAATCCGACGCCTTCGATCATGCAGGCCAAAGGCGCAAAGGATGTCGCGGTGGAATTCACCACCCTGTCGAAGACCTATTCGATGGCCGGCTGGCGGATGGGCTTTGCCGTCGGCAACCATCAGCTGATCGCGGCGCTGACACGGGTGAAATCCTATCTAGATTACGGCGCCTTCACCCCGATCCAGGCGGCGAGCGCGGCGGCGCTGAACCACGGCGACGACTACGCGGCCGAGACCCGCGCGATCTATCACAAAAGGCGCGACGTGCTGGTCGAGAGCTTCTCGCGAGCCGGATGGGATGTGCCGCCGCCGCCCGCCTCGATGTTCGCCTGGTCTCCGCTGCCCGAGAAATATCGCGACATGGGGAGCCTCGAATTCTCCAAGCTGCTGCTGAAGGAAGCCAAGATCGCGGTCGCTCCCGGTGTCGGTTATGGCGAGCGCGGCGAAGGCTTCGTGCGCATCGCGATGGTCGAGAACGAGCAGCGCATCCGCCAGGCCGCGCGCAACCTCAAGGCATTCCTCGCGAGCTGAGGCCGATTTCGCGAGAGGTCCGAAACGGACCCGTTATCGCTTAGCGATCGCGTTTCGACGGCTATGGTTCGTGGTCGTTGGACGATAACGATCGCCTCCTTCCGCCCCGCTCAAGGGCAGCGTTTCTCTGGATTTCGCCGCGCGCGCTGCCGCACCAATGGGACTTGCGACGCTGCGGCTGGGCAAGCGATGGCGACAAACCGCCTGGCACCGAATCGGATCGATCGGTGATCCTGGCGGATGATGCCCATTTCATTGGCAAATGCCGTATCTCCCATCCGCGCGCCTGCACTGTTCTGGTTGGCGTCGCATCCTCGCCGGATCGTGCGCAATTGCTGCGCCGGGGCTTTGGCGATGTGCTCAGTCCGGAAACATCGCTGGGCGAATTGGCGGCGCGTGCAAGCCTCGCACTGGAACGGGCCTGCAGCCTGCCCCGCTATCGCAGGGTCGGCGGGCTCACACTCGATCTCGAGCGCCGCGACGGTTTCGTCGGGTCTGCTGCACTCGTGCTCCATCCGCGCGAATTTGCGATGTTGTGGCACTTGGCGAAAGTCGGCGATGTCGGGGCCAGCCGTACCGAGCTTCTGCGCGAGGTGTGGGACGTCCATCACGAGCCCGAGACCAATTCGGTTGCCGTCCACGCCTTTCGCATCCGGGCGAAGCTCCGCCACCACGCCCTCGACGCGATGCTCCAGACCGATCGCAGCGGTCGATACCGGCTGAAGGGTCTGGACGCGGGACCATGGCTGGGCGAGAGTACGGGCAAGGAGAGCATGCCCGATGAAACTGTCTTACGATAACAACGAACGCGTCACGATCGAGGTGGAAGACCACGTCGCGCAGGTACGCCTAGTGCGCGGCGACAAGATGAACGCGCTCGATCCGGACATGTTCGAAGCGATCCTGCGTGCGCAATTCGCGCTGTCCAAATCCGAAGGCGTGCGCGCGGTGGTGCTTTCGGGTGAAGGGCGCGCCTTCTGCGCCGGCCTGGATCTCGCGAGCATGGCCACGGTCGGCGAGAATGAAATAACGCCGATCACCGAACGCACCTATGGCAATGCCAACAAGTACCAGGAAGTTTCGGTCGGCTGGCGCAAGCTGCCGATGCCGGTGATCGCGGCGGTCCACGGCGTGTGCTTCGGCGGCGGACTTCAGATCGCCAGCGGAGCCGATATCCGCATCGCCCATCCCGAAACGCGGATGGCGATCATGGAACTGAAATGGGGCATCGTGCCCGATATGGGTGGCTTTCTCCTGTGGCAGGGCACGGTGCGCGACGACGTGCTGCGCAAGCTGGTCTACACCTATGAAGAATTCACCGGCGAGGAGGCGCTGAAGCTGGGCCTGGCGACCGAGGTGTCAGACGAGCCACTCGCCCGCGCGACCGAACTCGCCCACACCATCGCCGATCGCAGCCCCGACGCGATCCGCGAGGCCAAGGGCCTGTTCGGCAGCTACCTGAACCATACGCCGGACGAAATCCTGATGGAGGAATCGGTCCGCCAGCAACGGCTGATGGGCACGAAGAACCAGATGGAAGCCGTCGCCAGCCAGATGGCGAAGCGAAAGGGGAAGTTCGAGGACTAACCGACAGAACGGCACAGCCGACTTGACCGGCCTCCGTGCGCTGTATTACTATTGCAATACACCGAGGGAGGAAAACCGATGCCTTTCACCGCGAGCAAGCGCCGTATTCTGCTAACCTATATCGCCGTGCTGATCGGCGGCTATGCGCTGTTCATCGCGCCCAACCTGTTTTTCGGAATCTTCAAGGTGGGCGGCGGACTGACCGGGCTAAACCTCGCTTGGGTGGGGCTGTTCCAGCTGGCAAGCGTCACCGCGCTGGTGTGGTGGGCGGTGCGCAGCCTCGGAGGCTCGTTCCGCTCGATCGGGTGGGATTTCAGCGAATGGCCGCGCCAGTTTGCGATCGGCGGCGCAATCGGGCTCGCTTGGGCATTGTTCGAAATGCTGGTGTTGATCCCCTCCCATGGCGGCGCGGAAGAGCCCAATGTCGCGCGGATCATCGAGAATATCGACAGCCAGGTGATCGGTCTGGTCGGCTACCTCGTGTGGGGCGTGATCGGCGGCGGCATCACCGAGGAAATCTTCAATCGCGGTTTCACCATCAACGTGCTGCGTGCGGTGTTCGATGACAAACGCCTCGGCCTTTGGGTCGCCGCGACGCTATCGATCGTGTTGTTCATGGTCGGCCACCTGCCGCAAAACGGGTTCGACTGGATCACGATCCTGATCCCGACACTGATCTATACCGGCTTGTTCGTGTTCACCGGCAAACTCGCCGCGCCGATCGCTGCCCACGCAGTGCATAATGCAGTCGTTCTGGGAATCATCTACGCGCGGTACATCGCCTGAGGCGAGGTCAAAACAGCCGCGCGCCCAGCGGGACGTCCCGATCCGGAGCGAAGAGGACGACATTTCCGTCTTCGTCCGGGAAGCCGACCGTCAGAACATCGGACATCATGTTGGCGATCTGGCGCGGCGGGAAATTGACCACCGCAGCCACCAGCCTGCCGACCAGCGCCTCACGATCGTAAAGCGTGGTGATCTGCGCGGAGGAGCGTTTGTGTCCGATCGCCGGGCCGAAATCGATCGTCAGCTTGAACGCCGGATTGCGCGCTTCGGGAAAATCCTCGACCGCGACGATCCGGCCGACACGGATATCGACCTTGAGGAAATCGTCGAACGCGATGGTCTCGGCCGCCGGATTGGCGGGATCGTGCTCCAGATGCATGGCTATCCCAGCCGCGCCGCATGCCACGCGACGTGATCGGCCATGAAGGTCGAGATGAAATAGTAGGAGTGGTCATAGCCCTCCTGCATGCGGATGGTGGCCTCGATGCCCGCATCCTTGCAAGCCGCCGCGAGCAATTCGGGCTTGAGCTGCTCCTCGAGGAACTGGTCTGCCGTGCCCTGATCGACCAGCAATTCCGGCACCCGCGCGCCGTCCTCGATCAGCGCGACCGCATCGTATTCACGCCATGCCTGTCGATCGTCACCCAGATAGCGGCCGAGCGCCTTCTCGCCCCATGGCACCTGGCTCGGCGCGACGATCGGGGCGAAGGCGCTGACCGAGCGGAAGCGATCGGCATTGCGCAAGCCGATGGTGAGCGCGCCGTGGCCGCCCATCGAGTGGCCGGTGATGCCCTGCCGGTCCATATCGGCGGGGAAACGAGCCGCGATCAGTTCGGGCAATTCGCGCTCGATATAGGAGCGCATGCGGTAGTGCTTCGCCCACGGCTCCTCGGTCGCATCGACATAGAAACCCGCGCCCTTGCCGAAATCGTATTCATCCTCGGCATCGGGCACGTCGTCCCCGCGCGGGGACGTGTCGGGCGCGACCAGGATCACGCCGTGCTCGGCGCAGGCCGCGCGATACTCGCCCTTCTCCATGACATTGGCATGGGTGCAGGTGAGGCCCGAGAGAAACCACAGCACCGGCAGCTTCGCGCCGTCGGCATGCGGCGGGACATAGACCGCGAAGTTCATCCCGGTCCCGGTCTCTTCGGAAGCGTGCGAATAGACGCCCTGCGTCCCGCCGAAGGCCTTGTTCTCGCTGACGGTTTCCATGGTCACATCGGCGCTCATTTCGGACGATAGATCCCGCAGACCTTGTGTCCGTCGAGATCGCGGAAATAGCTCAGATGCGCCGAGCCGATGCTGGTCTCGCGCAGGCCGGGCGGGTCTTCGATGCTGGTGCCGCCATTGGCAATCGCGACGTCGTGCAGTTCCTTGACCTGCTCGGCCGACGAACACTTGAAGCCGATCGTCATCCCGTTGGCGCAGGTCGCGATCTCGTCATTGATCGGCTCGCTCAGCGCCAGGATATCGCCGTCATGGCTGAAGAACACGCGCTTGTGGCCGCTATCGGCGCTGTTCTCGAACGTCGTCTCGACGCCGAGCACGGCGAGGACCTTTTCGTAGAAGGCCTTCGATTTCTCGATGTCGTTGGTGCCGATCATGATGTGATTGAACATGGGTCTCTCCTCAAATGTCGGTAGGGCGATAGGCTGTGGCCGGATCGCCGGTATTGGCGGTGTCCGCCGGGTCGATGATGACAAGCTTCGCCTCGCCTTCCGGTACGCGCGGAAAATGCTCCACCCCGCGCGGAACGACGATGAACTCGCTCGGCCCCAGCGTTTCAACGTGGTCGCGAAATTCCATCCGCAGCGTGCCCTCGATCACGATGAACATCTCATCGGTATCGGCATGGCTGTGCCACTGGAAATCACCCGCCGCCTTGGCGAGGCGTATTTCGTTGCTGTTGTATCTGCCTGCAATACGCGGCGCCCAGTGATCGTCGAACCTGGCGAATTTCTCCGCCAGATTGACCTTCCTGGGCGTCGCCGCCGAGGTCATCAGTATACCACGACCGAACGGATGCTTTCGCCCGCATGCATCAGGTCGAAGCCCTTGTTGATCTCTTCCAGCTTCAGCACGTGGGTGATCATCGGGTCGATCTGGATCTTGCCGTCCATGTACCAGTCGACGATCTTGGGCACATCGGTGCGGCCCTTGGCCCCGCCGAACGCGCTACCGCGCCAGTTGCGGCCGGTCACCAGCTGGAACGGCCGGGTCTCGATCGTCTTGCCCGCTTCCGCCACGCCGATGACGATGCTGGTGCCCCAGCCCTTGTGGCAGCATTCTAGCGCCTGGCGCATGACATCGGTGTTGCCGGTGCAATCGAACGAATAGTCGGCCCCTCCATCAAGCAGGTCGACGAGATAGGCGACGATGTCGTCGACGTCCTTCGGATTGACGAAATCGGTCATCCCGAAGTGCTCGGCATAGGATTTCTTGTCGGGGTTGATGTCGACACCCACGATCCGGTCGGCACCCGCCATGCGCGCGCCCTGGATCACATTGAGGCCGATCCCGCCGAGGCCGAAGACCACGACATTGTCGCCGGGGCGCACATCGGCGGTGTTTACCACCGCGCCAACGCCCGTCGTCACGCCGCAGCCGATATAGCAGCTGGTGTGGAAGGGCGCGTCCTCGCGGATCTTGGCGACCGCGATCTCTGGCAGAACGGTGAAATTCGAGAAGGTCGAGCAGCCCATATAGTGATAGATCGGCTTGCCCTTGTAGCTGAACCGCGTGGTCCCGTCGGGCATCAGGCCTTTGCCCTGCGTCTCGCGGATCGCGCTGCACAGGTTGGTCTTGCCCGACAGGCACATTTTGCACTGGCGACATTCGGGCGTGTAGAGCGGGATGACGTGATCGCCTTCCTTCACGCTCGTCACGCCTGCGCCGACCTCGCGCACGATCCCGGCGCCTTCATGACCGAGAACGCTGGGGAACAGGCCTTCGCTGTCGAGCCCGTCGAGCGTGTAGGCATCGGTATGGCAGATGCCCGTGGCCATGATTTCGACCAGCACTTCGCCCGGCTTGGGCCCTTCGAGATCGAGTTCGACGATCTCGAGCGGTTGCTTGGCTTCGAAGGCGACGGCGGCGCGGGTTTTCATTTCGGGTCTCCTGTTTGGAGGCCCACATGCCGGTCCGCCGCCGCCGTTACAAGATGTTAGGCGATCAGAATCCCGCGCTGATCGAGAAGACCACGGCTGTATCCTGCCCGGGCACGTCGGGCAGATCGGTGTCGATGTAGGCGATGCCGACCGTCAGCGGGCCGATGTCCGCGCTCGCGCCCAAGGACCAGTCCCAATAGCTTCCGACATAGGCGAGGCTGCCATCGGAATAGCCGGCATGCGCCGACAGGCTGATCGGGGTCCCCGGCAACGGTGCGTCGAGCCCGCCATGGAGATAGATATTGTCGGCATTGCCCAGCGCATCCTGGCTCGGTGCATAGGCAGCACCGATCGTCGCGTCGACCGGTCCGAGAGCCTGGGTGAGCGAAACATAGGGTTCGAAATATTCGGCGTCACCGAATGCGCTGTCGCCATTGGGATAGGCGTAATAGAGCAGGCCGATATCGAGCCCCGTGCCGGGCGCGATTTCGGTGGCGTAACCGGCATAGAGATCGACTTCGATGCTGCCATACAAACCGCTGTCTTCGAGCGAGGATGCCCAGGTACCGATGTAGAAACCGCTCGAATGTTCGAGATTGATCGATCCCTGGATCGCCGGATCTTCATCGGAAAAGGACACGCCGCGGAAGCGGTAATCGGAGACCAGGTCGACACTGCCACTGATGGTCAGATCGCTGGCATCGCTCTCGTCCTCATCCTGGGCCGCGGCCGGTGCGGCCAGGGCAAGGCTGGCACAGACTGCCAGGGCACTCGAGGCGAAGAGATTTCCCGTACGCATAACGCTACTCCTGTTGTTTTCGGTATCGTCTCCTCTCCGCCCCCTGGGGCCGCGTCCCGGTCTGTGCCGGGATCGCGGCCATTCCCGTCGGTCAGTAATTGTAGGCGCGTTCGCCATGCTCCCCGAGGTCGAGCCCTTCGCGCTCGACATCTTCGGGCACGCGTCCGCCTGTCAGGACCTTGGCGATGAAGAACGCTATGGCAGCCCCCACGCCGGCCCAGGCGATCGCGACCAGCACGGCCTGCAGCTGGATCACGAACTGCGCACCGGCAGCGTAATCGGCATCGCCCGGACCGCCGAGCGCCGGCAGCATCGTGAACGCGGTGCCCAGCGAACCGACGATCCCGCCGAGCCCGTGAATGCCGAACACGTCCGCAGTATCGTCGAAGCCCAGCTTGGGCTTGATGCTGGTGACGAACCAGAAGCACACCAGTGCTGCGATCCCGCCGATCAGGATCGCCCCGAACGGGCCGCTATTGCCCGCCGCCGGGGTCACCGCGACGAGGCCCGCGATCGCGCCCGAGCAGCCGCCCAGCAGCGAACCCTTGTGGCCGGTCAGCTTCTCGCCCAGCATCCAGAACAGCACGCCCGCAGCGGTCGCGACGAAGGTGTTGAGCACCGCAAGCGCGGCCACGCCGTCGGCTTCCAGTTCGGAACCGCCGTTGAAGCCGAACCAGCCCACCCACAGCAGGCCGGTGCCGACCAGCGTCATCGTCAGCGAGTGCGGCGGCATCGGTTCTTTCTGGTAGCCGACGCGCTTGCCCAGGATCAGGCAGCCGACCAGCGCCGAGACGCCGGCATTGATGTGGACCACCGTTCCGCCCGCAAAGTCGAGCGCGCCCCATTCGAAGATCAGGCCGCCGGTCGCCCACACCATGTGCGCAATCGGGAAATAGACGATCGTCAGCCAGATGGCGGTAAACACCATCATGGTCGAGAACTTGGCCCGTTCCATCGTGCCGCCCACGACCAGCGCGGCGGTAATCGCGGCGAAGGTCATCTGGAAGGCGATGAAGATGTATTCGGGGATCTCGACCCCGTCGCTGAAGGTCGCCGCCCCCGAATCCGCGGTCACGCCGTTCAGGAACACCTTGCTGAAGTCGGAGATGACCACGTGGCTGTCGCCGCCGAATGCCAGAGAGTAACCATAGGTCACCCAGATAAGCATCGCGAGCGAGGCGACGCCCAGCACCTGGGTGAGCACCGACGCCATGTTCTTGGTCCGCGCGAGGCCGCCATAGAACAGCGCCACGCCGGGCACGATCATCGCCATCACCAATACGGTGGCGACGATCATCCATGCGGTATCGCCCTTGGCGATGCTCGCTGCGGCTTCGGCTGCAGCCACGGCAGGGCCGGTATCCGCAGGCGCCTCCATCGCAAAGGCGGGCGTCGCCACCAATGCGGCAAACCCGGCGGCAGCAATTTTTCTCAAGCTAAACATCATGTCTGGCCCCTCTCAGAGTGCGTGTTCGTCGGTTTCACCGGTGCGGATGCGAACCGCGGAGGCGACATCGAGCGCGAAGATCTTGCCGTCGCCGATCGATCCGGTCTGGGCGGCGGCGATCACCGCTTCGATCGCGCCGGGCGCGACATCGTCGGGCACGACCGATTCGATGCGGATCTTCGGCACGAAGTCGTACGAGTATTCGGCTCCACGATAGATCTCGGTATGGCCCCGCTGGCGGCCGTAGCCCTGGACCTCGGATATCGTCAGTCCCTTGGCACCGGCTTCGGTGAGCGCTTCGCGCACCGCCTCCAGCTTGAACGGCTTCACGATTGCGATGAGCAGTTTCATGCACCCCCCTTTGCGCAGTTAAATTTCAACAACACGGCACTTGGGCGAACGAAAACGTCGCTTGCATCGTAACCGATTTGTCATTTATTGTGCATCGCACAACGGGAAAGGTTTCGTCAATCAGGGTCGTTGTTAACCAATACGGGGGTTAAGTCATTGCTAAATAAGCATTCTGTTTTCGATCCCACGTCGCGATGTACGCGTGAAATATTCATGCCGGTCCTTTTGCCGACCTCATGCTGCACCGCACGCAGCGCGACCGCCTGAACGAGGAAGGGAAGGACAGCCAGTGAACGACCCCGCCCTTGCCTCCATGCACCCAACCGAACTGCGCGCGACAATGGCGCGGATGAACCTCTCGACGCAGACCGAGCTGGCCAAGACGATCGGCGTCGATCGTTCGACCGTCAGCCTGTGGCTCGACGGGCGAATCGGCGTTCCCCGCCCGGTCGCCAAACTGCTCCGCATCCTTTCCGATGCCGAAACGGGTCCGTCATATCCGGGATGCCCCGACTGTCCGGCCCGCCACAGCGTCCACGACGTCGCCTGCCGGGCGCGCCAATAGGCGATTGCCATAATCGCGGCGCTCGGTTAGTGCGCGCCCTCACCACCCCTGAGGCCCGATGGCGGAGTGGTTACGCAGAGGACTGCAAATCCTTGCACGCCGGTTCGATTCCGGCTCGGGCCTCCACTCTTTCCAGACGCCTGTTTGAGCGCCTGGAAGTGCCTTCGACCTAGTTCTCCAGGTCGAGCAGCAGCGCAGACAATTGCGCGGCGTGCGTGAGCGCGAGCATGTGCGGCGCACCGGGAATAACGTCCATCCGGCTTCCGGGGATGGTCAGCAGCTTCTCCATCAGTCCGGGCGGGGTCGACGCATCGCATTCGCCCGCGATAACGCGCGTCGGCAACGTGATCTCTCCGAGCCGATCGGCGATGTCGAGCCTATCCAGCGCGTTCCAGCCCGCGCACCAGCCGGGCAATTGCGCCCGCAAGACGCAATCGCGCGCATAGCGTACGGACCAGTCGTTTTCGGCCAGGTCGGCGGGATTGAACCACCGCGTCAGGGTCGATCGAAGCTGTGCGGCAACCCCGTGATCGCGCGCGGCGTCCGCTCTCTCTGCAAAGGCGGGAAACGGCCATGCTGTGGCGGCTATGATGGCAAGCCCACGCACCAGCTCGGGCCGCGCGAGCGCCAGTTCCAATGCGATCGTTCCGCCGAGCGATAGTCCCGCCACGCTCACCGGCCCGGCATCGAGGCTTTCGATCAGTTCGGCAAGATCCGCGGCGTAGTGGGCGGCCCCGCTCGCCGGTTCGGCCTCCACCGCACCGCCGAAGCCGCGAAGATCGTAGGCGACGACGCGATAGCGGTCGCAAAGCGGCGGGATGACGTCGCGCCACATCCGCCAATCGAGACCCAGCGCGTGCACCAGCACCATCACCGGCTTGTCACCGCCGCTGTCGAACATGCGCGTCGTCATGTTTCCGATTGTGACCGTACGGCTGGGAAGCGCCGCGGGGATCGCCTGCTCCTCGAACACCTCGGTCACGATGCGCAGCATGTTGATGGCTCGCGGATAGCCGGCATAGACCGACAGATGCTCGACCAGCGCGACAATCTCGTCGCGATCGGCGCCCACACGCAGCGCGGCTTCGACATGAAGGCGCAATTGCGGTTCCGCGCCGCCGATGGCCGCAAGGATCGCGACCGATGCCATTTCACGCTCGCGCCGCGAAAGCGTGGTCAGGGCGAAGATCGAGCCGAATGCGTGTTCGATCAGCGTATCGGCCAATGCCGGCGATGCCGCGCGGATCCACGCTTCGGTCTGATCGCCGCGTGCGCCGTCGATGGCGAAGAGTTCACGGCGTCCGATGGCTGCTTTGGTCATGGTGGTACCTCGTCTGCATTGATTGGTCCGGGATTGGGTTTGGGTTGATTGTATTGCGCGAGACGGTACCATTTCGAATTATGGAAATAGACGGGATGAAACGCGAAGCGCCTTTCGAAAAATCGAAAGCGCTCGACTGGAGCAACGTGCCGGTGTTCCTCGCTCTGATGCGCGCCGGTACGCTGAGTGGCGCGGCGCGGGCGCTGGGCGTGGTGCCATCCTCGGTCTCGCGCCAGATCGAGAGCCTCGAGCACCGACTCGGCTCGCTCCTGTTCGAACGTACGCCGAGGGGCTATCTGCCGACCCCGGCAGCACGCGATCTATTGGTGCGCGCCGAGGAGGCCGAACGCGCGATCGGCGCCTTCGCCGAGATGGGCCGCGATCGCGATCAGGCGGCGACCGGCAGCGTTCGCATCGCCACGGCTGAGAACTTCGCCAACAGCCTGATCCTGCCCATGGTCGGCCCGTTCCTCGATCGCTATCCCGGCCTCCGACTGGAAATCGTGACCGACATACGCACCGCCAATCTCAGCCGGCGCGAGGCGGATATTGCGTTGCGCCTCGTCCGCCCGAAGACCGGGCCGTATGTCGTTTCACGCGTTGCGACCATGGAAAGCGGAGTGTTCGCATCCGACAGCTACCTTGCCGGTGAGCACACCGAAGACACGCTCATCGCGTGGGATGACGGCCATCTCGACCTGGAAGCGTCGCAGTGGCTGAAGCGGCTGTATCCCGAAGCGCGTGTCGCGATCACCGCCACATCACTCGCAAGCCAGCTCGCCGCCGCTGGTGCGGGAGCGGGGCTCGCGGCCCTGCCGACCTTCCTCGCCGACGGCCTGGACCGGGTAGGCGATGGTGCGATGCGTCAACCGGTATGGCTCGTCCAGCACGCCGACAACTATCGGACCGCCGCGATCTCTGCCGTGACGAAATTCCTGCGTGCATGCCTCGCAGCGAGCGCGCTCGAGACATAGCCGGCCCTAGCGTCATTGGCGACGACCGAAGCGGTGTGAGGCGCCAACCAGCATCGCATACCTTCGCATTTGCAGCATTTTGGATTGACGCGACCGCCCCAATGCTGAAACACTAAGTGAACGTGCGCGACCGCTTTTGTGTAATTTTATTTCAACTCGCAGGAAACACCCATAGCTAAAGATTCCACCCTCCGTTTCGTCGATCGTGAACAACGTTACCCGGCCAAGCGCGATGCGATCGCGCGCCGTGCGGATTTCGAGGAAATCACCGCGCGCTGGCGCGAATCCGAAGCCGCCGAACAGGCGAGCCGCTGTTCGCAATGCGGGGTGCCCTACTGCCAATCGCACTGCCCGCTGCACAACCATATCCCCGACTGGCTGCGCCTGACCGCCGAGGGTCGGTTGCGCGAGGCCTACGATCTTTCCGCCCGCACCTCGACCATGCCCGAAATCTGCGGGAGGATTTGCCCGCAGGACCGGCTCTGCGAGGGCAATTGCGTGCTCGAGTTTACCGGCCACGATGCGGTCACCATCGGCAGCGTCGAGAAATTCCTCGGCGATACGGCCTGGGCCGAAGGCTGGGTCGCGCCGCTCGAACCTGCCGCCCCCACTGGGCAAAGCGTCGGCGTGGTCGGTGCCGGACCGGCGGGGCTGACCGCGGCCGAGTATCTGCGCGAGGCCGGGCACGAGGTGCATATCTACGATCGCCACGATCGCCCCGGCGGTTTGCTGGTCTATGGCATTCCCGGCTTCAAGCTCGACAAGACGGTGGTCGATCGCCGGGTCGAACGGCTCGAACAGGGCGGGATCGAAATCCATCGCGGGGTCGATATCGGGCGCGACATTTCACTCGAAGAGCTGCGCAAGCGCCACGATGCGGTGCTGATCGCGACCGGCGTCTACCAGTCGCGCGCGCTCACGGTCGATGGTGCCGACCTGCCCGGCGTGGTCCGCGCGATCGACTATCTCACCGCCTCGAACCGCAGCGGCTATGGCGACGATGTGCCCGAACATCGCGACGGCACCCTGGGCTCTGAAGGCAAGGACGTGGTGGTGATCGGCGGCGGCGATACCGCGATGGATTGCGTGCGCACCGCGATCCGGCAAGGCGCGGCCTCGGTCAAATGCCTCTACCGCCGCGATCGCGACAACATGCCCGGCTCGCGCGCCGAAGTCGCCCATGCCGAAGAGGAAGGCGTCGAATTCCTGTGGCTGTCCGGCCCCGCGCGGATCGAGGGCGATGGCCGGGCCGAACGCGTCCACGCCGATCGCATGACGCTGGGCGAGCCCGATGCCAGCGGGCGGCGACGCCCGGTGGTCGATCCCGAAACCAGCTTCGCGCTCGATGCCGATCTCGTGATCCTCGCGCTCGGTTTCGAAGCCGAGCCCTTGCCCGAACTGTTCGCGGCGGACGATCTCGCGGTCGATCGCTGGGGCACGCTCGAATGCGCGTCCGATACGATGATGACCTCGCTCGACGGGGTGTTCGCCGCGGGCGACATCGCGCGCGGGGCCAGCCTCGTCGTCTGGGCGGTGCGCGACGGACGCGATGTGGCCGAAACGATGCAGGCCTATCTGACGGCCAACCGGACGGACGCCGAAGCAGCATGACCGATCATCGCAAAGACGCCGCCCGGCTCGCCGCCGAGGGCATGTACCGTCCCGAATTCGAAGGCGATGCCTGCGGCGTCGGCCTGATCGGCGAAATTTCGGGCAAACCCTCGCGCCGCGTGGTCGATGCCGCGATCGAGGCGCTGCGATCGGTCTGGCACCGCGGTGCCGTCGACGCGGACGGCAAGACCGGCGACGGCGCGGGCCTGATGCTCGACCTGCCGACGGATTTCTTCGCCGAGGCGATCCGCGACAGCGGCCACCGCGTGCGCGAACGACGGCTGGCGGTGGGCATGATCTTCCTTCCGCGCGCCGATATTTCCGCGCAGGATGCCTGCCGCACGATCGTCGAGGCCGAGCTGATCGCGGCCGGCTATACCGTCTATGGCTGGCGGCAGGTGCCGGTCGATATCTCGGTGATCGGGCGCAAGGCGCAGGAGACCCGCCCGGGGATCGAACAGGTCATGATCGCGGGCCCGCGCGAGCACGAGCAATCGCGCGCCGAGTTCGAAAAGCAGCTCTATCTCGTTCGCCGCCGGATCGAGCGTCGCATCGTCGCGGCCCAGTTGCGCGATTTCTACATCTGTTCGCTGTCATGCCGCTCGATCGTCTACAAGGGCCTGTTCCTGGCCGAGAGCCTGACGCAGTTCTATCCCGACCTGCTGGACACGCGCTTCACCAGCCGCGTCGCGATCCTGCACCAGCGCTATTCGACCAACACCTTCCCGCAATGGTGGCTGGCCCAGCCCTTCCGAACGATGGCGCATAATGGCGAGATCAACACGATCCGCGGCAACAAGAACTGGATGCGCACGCACGAGATCAAGATGGCGAGCCTCGCCTTCGAAGGGGTCGAGCGTGACATCAAGCCGGTGATCCCGGTCGGCGCATCGGACACCGCCTCGCTCGATGCGGCGATCGAATTGCTGATGCGATCGGGCAAGGAAGCGCCGACCGCGAAATCGATGCTGATCCCCGAAGTGTGGGAGAACGCGCCCGACATGCCCGAGGATGTCCGGGCGATGTACAAATACATGGCCTCGGTGATGGAGCCGTGGGACGGCCCCGCCGCGCTGGCGATGACCGACGGGCAATGGGCAGTTGCCGGGCTCGATCGCAACGCGCTGCGCCCGCTCGCCTATGCCCGCACTGATGACGGGTTGCTGGTGGTCGGCTCCGAAAGCGGCATGGTCGATCTGCCCTCCGATCGGGTGGCCGAGCGCGGACGTCTGGGCCCGGGCGAGATGATCGCGATCGACCTCGCGCGCGGCGAGTTGTTGCACGACGCGGCGCTCAAGCGCCGGATCGCCGCCGAAGCCCCTTATGACGAGCTGGTCGGCGGCTTCCGAACGCTCTCCGATCTCCCCGATCCTCCGGCGGATTCGGTCGAGCTTCCCGCCGACGATGTGCTGGCGCGACACCAGATCGCCGCGGGCATGTCGCTAGAGGATATGGAGCTGATCCTCGCGCCGATGGGGGCCGAGGGCAAGGAAGCGATCGGTTCGATGGGCGACGACACGCCGCTCGCGGTGATCTCGAACCGTCCGCGCCTGCTCAGCCAGTTCTTCCGCCAGAATTTCGCGCAGGTCACCAACCCGCCGATCGACAGCTTGCGCGAACGGCATGTGATGAGCTTGCGCACGCGCTTCGCCAATCTGGCCAACATCCTCGAAGAGGATGACCAGAACGATCACGTGCTGGTGCTCGAAAGCCCGATCCTTTCGAGCGCGAACTGGCAGCGCCTGCGGGCGGGCTTCGGCGCGTCGCAGGCGTCGATCGACTGCACCTATCCGGCCGACGGCACCGCGGAGGATCTGCGCGCCGCGATCGCCCGCATCCGCGAAGAGGCCGAAGCCGCCGTGGGGGCGGGCCATTCCGAGCTGTTCCTGACCGACGAGGCCTGCGGGGCCGATCGGATCGGGGTGCCGATGATCCTCGCCGCCGCTGCCGTGCATACGCATCTGACGCGGGTCGGATTGCGATCCTTCACCTCGGTCAATGTCCGCTCGTCCGAATGCCTCGACACGCATTATTGCGCGGTGCTGATCGGCGTCGGCGCGACCACGGTCAATCCGTGGGTCGCCGAAGCCGCGCTGGTCGATCTGCATGCACGCGGCCTGCTGGGCGAAGTTTCGCGCGAACAGGCGATCGGCAATTACCGCAAGGCGCTCGACGACGGACTGCTCAAGATCATGGCCAAGATGGGGATCTCGGTGATCTCCAGCTATCGTGCGGGCTACAATTTCGAAGCGGTGGGCCTAAGCCGGGCAATCACCGACGATCTGTTTCCGGGCATGCCCAACAAGATTTCGGGCGAAGGCTATGCCTCGCTCCACCTCAACCTGACCGAACGGCACCGCGCCGCTTATGCCAAGGGCTCCGCGCGGTTGCGGATCGGCGGCTATTATCGCCAGCGCGACGGCGAGGAACGCCATGTCTGGCAGGCCCGCCTGATGCACCTGCTGCAAAGCGCCTGCGGCACCGGCAAGTTCGAACTGTATCGCAAGTTCACCCAGGGCCTCGAAGCCCAGCCGCCGTTCTACCTGCGCGACCTGCTCGGCTTCGCGCTGCCCGACGAGCCGCTTTCGCTCGAAGCGGTCGAGCCGACCGATGCGATCCGCAAGCGCTTCGTCACGCCGGGCATGAGCCTGGGCGCGCTGTCGCCCGAAGCGCACGAGACGCTGTCGGTCGCGATGAACCGGATCGGCGCGCAAGCGGTCTCCGGCGAAGGTGGCGAAGCGCCCGAGCGCTATCACCCGCGCCCCGACGGCGACAGCGCCAACAGCGCGATCAAACAGATCGCCAGCGGCCGCTTCGGCGTAACGGCGGAATATCTGCGCGCCTGCGAAGAAATCGAGATCAAGATCGCGCAGGGGGCCAAGCCCGGCGAAGGCGGGCAATTGCCCGGCTTCAAGGTCAACGCAACGATCGCGCGGCTGCGCCACTCGACCGAGGGGGTGACGCTGATCTCTCCCCCTCCGCATCACGACATCTATTCGATCGAGGATCTCGCCCAGCTGATCTACGATCTGAAGCAGATCAATCCGCGTGCGCGGGTCTGCGTGAAATTGGTCAGCGCGGCCGGGATCGGCACGGTTGCCGCCGGCGTTGCCAAGGCCCATGCCGACACGATCCTGATTTCGGGCCATAATGGCGGCACCGGGGCCAGCCCACAGACCAGCATCAAATACGCCGGCACGCCATGGGAAATGGGGCTCGCCGAAGTGCATCAGGTGCTCGCGCTCAACGGACTGCGCCACCGGGTAAAGCTGCGCGTCGATGGCGGCATCAAGACCGGGCGCGACGTGGTGATCGGTGCGATCCTGGGGGCCGAGGAATTCGGCATCGGCACGATGAGCCTCGTTGCGATGGGCTGCATCATGGTGCGCCAGTGCCATTCGAACACCTGCCCGGTGGGCGTGTGCACGCAGGACGAAGCCTTGCGCGCCAAGTTCGGCGGCACGCCCGAAAAAGTCGTCGCGCTGATGGATTTCCTCGCCCGCGACGTGCGCGAGACACTCGCCCGGCTCGGCGTCGCCAAACTGACCGACCTCGTCGGACGCACCGAATTGCTGCGCCAGGTCAGCCGCGGGGCCGAGCATCTCGACGATCTCGACCTCAACCCGCTGCTGGTGAAAATCCCGCTCGAACCGGGTCGCAATATCTTCGCGATCGAAGAGCATCGCAACCCGGTGCCCGAAGGGCTCGACGGCGCGATCGTGCAGGATCTCGGGTCGCGCCTCCCGGGCGGAGAGGCGGCAAGCCTGCGCTACCGGGTGCGCAACACCCATCGCGCGGTCGGCACACGGCTGTCTTCCGCCGTGCTCGAACATCACGGTGCGAACGGTCTGCCCGATGCCACATTCGACATCGAATTGACCGGCAGCGCAGGGCAGTCGCTCGGCGCGTTCCTGGTGCCCGGCATCCGCCTGACCGTGCGGGGCGACGCCAATGATTACGTCGGCAAGGGCCTCTCGGGCGGCACCATCGCGGTGCGATCGCCCGAAGACGCGAACGGCAGCGATCGCGACGACACGCTGGTCGGCAATACCGTGCTCTATGGCGCGACCTCGGGTCGCCTGCATGTCGCGGGTCGGGCAGGCGAGCGCTTCGCGGTGCGCAATTCGGGCGCGAGCGCGGTGATCGAGGGCTGCGGCGCCAATGGCTGCGAATACATGACCGGCGGCGACGTCGTCATCCTCGGATCCACCGGGCGCAATTTCGGCGCAGGCATGACCGGGGGCATGGCTTTCGTGTGGGATCGCGACGGCGGTTTCGAAGGGCGCGCCAACCCCGAATCGATCCTGTGGCAACGCGTGGCGAGCAACTACTGGGCCGAGCGCCTGAAGGACCACCTCACCCGGCATGTCGAGCTGACCGGCAGCACCCGCGCCGCCAACCTGCTCGATCGCTGGGACGATGCACTGGGCGAATTCTGGCAGGTTTGTCCGCGCGACATGATCGGGCGGCTCGAACACGAGCTCGACGACAGCACCGAGAGCGAAGCCGCCTAGGCTTCGTTGCGTTACGCTTCGTGGCGCTGACGCAAGCGTTCGCCGATATCGTCCCAGCCGAGGCCGCGCGCCTTGAGCAGCACCGCGATGTGATAGGCGAGATCGGCAAGTTCGTCGGTCAGCCCGTCATCGTCCCGCGTGACGGCGGCGAGCGCGACTTCCACGCCCTCCTCGCCAATCTTCTGGGCGATTTTCTCGCGCCCTCCGGACAGCAGCCGCGCGGTGTAGCTGCCCTCGGGCGAGTCCCCGGCTCGCGCATCGATGACGCGCGATAGCTGAGCGAGAAAGGCGAGGCCCGTCGCCCCTTCGTTACCAAAGCAGGAGGGCGTGCCCAGATGGCAGGTCGGCCCCGCCGGGGTCGCTTTCACCAGCAGCGCATCGGCGTCGCAATCGGGCATGACCGAGACGAGCGAGAGTACGTTCCCGCTCGTCTCGCCCTTGATCCAGAGGCGCTGCTTCGAGCGGCTGAAGAAGGTGACCTTTCCGCTCTCCAGCGTCGCGGCGAGCGCGGCGCGGTCCATATAGCCGACCATCAGCACCTGCCCGGTGGCATCGTCCTGCACCACGGCGGGCAACAGGCCATCCATCTTGTCCCACGCCAGATTGTCGATGTCGTTCTCGGTCATGGTCGCACCTCGATGCCGTCGGCCAGCAATTGTCGTTTCAGGTCGGGGATCGCGATCAAGCGATCATGGAACACCGTCGCCGCCAGCGCGCCGCTCGCGCCGTGTTCGAACGCCGCGCGGAAATGCTCGGGCGCGCCCGCGCCTCCGCTGGCGATCACCGGCACCGTGACCGCCTCGACGACTTCGGCCAGATGCTTGCAATCGTAGCCGTCGCGCACACCGTCCTGCTTCATGCAGTTGAGCACCACTTCTCCTGCGCCCCGATCAGACGCTTCGCGCAGCCAATCAAGCGTATGATTGACAGTTTCGTCCGCCCGATCCGGGTCTCCGGTGTTGCGCCAGACGCGATAGCCGCCCTCGCCGCGCATCGAATCGACTCCGATCACGACGCATTGCGCGCCAAAGGCCGCAGCCAGTTCGTCGATCAGATCGGGGCGTGCCAGCGCGGGCGAATTGACCGACACCTTGTCCGCCCCCGCGTCGAGCACCGCCCCGGCGGTGGCGAGATCGCGGATCCCGCCCGCAACCGCGAAGGGAATGTCGATCACCCGGCTGACCCGCTCGATCCACCCGGTGTCGACGCTGCGCCCTTCGGGACTGGCGGTGATGTCGTAGAACACCAGCTCGTCCGCCCCCTCGGCGGAATACCGGGTCGCATTCTCGACGATATCGCCGACATCGCGGTGGTCGCGAAACTGCACGCCCTTCACCACGCGGCCGTTCTTCACATCGAGGCACGGGATGATCCTACGCGCAGGCATCGAGCGCCTCCGACAGGCCGAAACGGCCTTCCCACAAAGCCTTGCCCACCACCGCGCCATCGGTTGCCAGCGCGCGCAGATCGTCGAGCGTGGCGACCCCGCCCGAGGCCTGGATCTTCCAGCTTGGCAAGCGCTTGCCCGCCTCGGCCAGCAGTTCGAAGTTGGGCCCTTGCAACATTCCGTCGCGACCCACGTCGGTCAGCAGCAGATGGCGTCCGGCGGGGAAGCGCGCGGCGGCATCCCACAGCGTCACGCCGCTGGTTTCGGTCCATCCGGCGGTGACGACGATCGGTTCGCCATCGATCAGCTTGACGTCGAGCGCGAGCGCGATCTCGTCGGGCCCGAACAGGTCGAGCATGCGATTGACCGAACGCGGCTCGCGGATCGCGAGGCTCCCGATAACGACGCGCGCCGCGCCGGCATCGAGCATCGCGCGGACATCTTCGATCGAGCGGAAACCTCCCGCCACCTGGAGCTTGAGCGCCGCGTCCTTGGCGAGTGTGCGGATCAGAACATGCTGGCGCGGTTCCTTCGCCCGCGCTCCGTCGAGATCGACCACATGCGCCCACTGGGCCCCGGCCTCGGCAAAGCCGGCCAAAGTCGCGGCGGGATCGGCACCATAATCGGTGCGTGCGTCGAAATCGCCCTGTTCGAGGCGCACCGGCGCGCCGTCCATCAGGTCCATGGCGGGGTAGAGAATCATGGCTGCCAGTCCACAAAGGCTTGAAGGAAACGCGCCCCGGCCGCGCCGGAACGTTCGGGATGGAATTGCGCGCCCCACCAGTTTTCGTGGCGGATCGCAGCGGGAATCGTGGTCGCGCCGTATTGCGCGGTGGCAACCGTCGCTTCCGCCGAGGGGCAGGCGAAGCTGTGCGCGAAATAGACATAGTCGCCCTCGGCCAGCCCCAGGCCATCGTCGGTAACGGCCAGCGCGCTCCAGCCCATATGCGGCACCGGACGATCGGGACCGGGTTCGATCGCGCCGACGGCGCCGGGCAGGATGCCGAGGCAGGCCCGATCGGTTTCGTCGGAGGCTGCGAACAGCAATTGCATGCCGAGGCAGATGCCCAGCGCCGGCCGATCGAGTCCGCGCACTGTATTGACCAGTCCGCGCGCTTCGAGGCGCTCCATCGCGTGCCCAGCAGCGCCCACGCCGGGCAGCACGACATGGCTCGCGGCGCGCAGCGCGTCGGGATCGGCGGTCACGTCCGCCTCCACCCCCAGCCGCGCGAAGGCGTGCCGGATCGAGGCGATGTTGCCGTAATCGAGATCGATGATTGCCAGTCTCATTGCCGCCTCACAGCATGCCCTTGGTGCTGGGCAGGGTGTCGCCCTCGAGCCGGATCGCCTGTCGCAGCGCGCGCCCGAAAGCCTTGAACGCACCCTCGGTCTTGTGGTGATCGTTGTCGCCTTCGACCTCGACATGGATCGCGGCCTTCATCGAATCCGCCAGGCTGCGGAAGATGTGCGCCGTCATTTCTGTCGGATAGTCGCCGATATGGCTGGCGGAGAAATCGCCTTCCCACTTGGCGTAGGGGCGACCCGACAGGTCGATCAGCACCTTTGCCTCGGCCTCGTCCATCGGCAGCGCGAAGCCGTAGCGCCCGATCCCGCGCTTGTCGCCGAGTGCCGTCCGCAACGCCTCGCCCAATGCGATGGCGCAATCCTCGACCGTGTGGTGCGCATCGACATCCAGATCGCCTTGGCATGTAAGATCGAGCGCAAAGCCGCCATGCGCGGCGATCTGATCGAGCATGTGATCGAAAAACGCATTGCCGGTATCGACCCGGCGCGGGCCATCGGAATCGAGGTCGAGCGCGAGTGCGATCCTGGTTTCCTTCGTTTCGCGCACAACTTCGGCACGCCTTGAAGGAGACCCCGCGCCCGACCCCGAAACTCCGAACGCAGCCAATGCCGCGTCGTTTTCTTCGCGCGTGCCGACGGTCAGCCTTACGCCGCCAGGTGCAGCCTGCGGCCGGAAGCGGACCCGGATCGCACGCGACCGCAGGGTATCGGCGAGCGCGTCCGGATCGGCGACTTCGAGAAACAGGAAATTGCCTCCGTCGACGCGGACCGACCCAACACCCGGCGCATTCTCGAGCGCTGCGGCGAGCCGCGCGCGTTCGTCCAGCAGTTCCGCGATCCGTCGCTCGTGCAACGCCCGGCGCGACGGCGCCAAAGCGGCGAGCGCCGCATCGATGCTCGGCACCGGAAGCGGGTAGAAAGGCGAACAGCGCGAGGCCATCGCAACGGTATCGGGGTGCCCCACCAATGCGCCGATCCGGGCGCCCGCCAGCCCGTAGGCCTTGGACAAGGTTCGCAGCACCACGAGATTCTCGCGCGTCGCCGCTTCGCCCGAGAGGCTCTCGACATCGGCGAATTCGATATAGGCCTCGTCCGCCACCACGATCGTTTCGGGCAGGCGATCGGCCAGCGCGCGGATCGTTTCCGGCGGCACGACATTGCCGGTCGGATTGGCGGGAGAGCAGACGAAGACGAGCTTGACCTTGCCGTCGGCCTCGATCGCTTCGGCCAAGGCGTCGACGCACAAATCGAAATTGTCATCGAGCGGCACGTCGAGCACCCGCGCGCCCTGCACGGCGGCGAACCGCTCATAGGCGGTGAAGGTCGGCGACGAATACGCCACCGCATCTTCTCCCGGACGACAGAAGGCGCGGATCAGCAATTCGATCGCATCGTCGGCGCCGCGCGTGACCCACAGGTTCTCGCGTTCGACCCCATAGAGCGCTGCCATCCGCGCGCGGAGCGCCGCAGGCTGCGACTCGGGATAGCGGTTGACCGCGCTGGTCGTTGCGAGCGGCGCGAACGGGCTCTCATTACTGTCGAGCAGGATCGCATCGGGATCGGGGCCGGTATCGGCAATATCGAAGGGTGCGAGGGCGCGGATTTCCGGGCGCGCAAGGCGCTCTGCTAGCGAGGACACACCGCTCATCAGACGTTCCCCCGCATCTCGGCCGAACGGGCATGCGCTTCGAGCCCTTCGAGGCGCGCCATCGCTGCGGTCGGCGCGGCAAGCGCGGCGGCGCGTTCGGGCGTGATGTGCTGCACGCTGATCGCCTTCATGAAAGTGTGGGTCGAGATGCCGCCCCATGCCCGCGCGGCACGATCGGTCGGCAGGACATGGCTCGATCCGGCGCAATAATCGCCGAAGCTCTCCGCACCCTGATAGCCCACGAACACTGCACCGGCATTGACGATATCGTCGATCAGCGCGTCGGGCGCTGCGACGGCGAGCGACAGATGTTCGGGCGCGTAGTCGTTGGCGATACCCACCGCGTCAGCCAGCGTCTCGACAAGGACGATGCGCGAATTGTCGATCGCGGCGCGAGCCTGATCGGCACGCGGCAGCTCTTCGAGCAGCCGTTCGACCTCGGCTTCGACCATCTGTGCGAGTTCGGCGCTATCGGTCGCGAGCAGGACCTGCGCATGGGCATCGTGTTCGGCTTGCCCCAGCAGGTCCGCAGCGACAACGCGCGGGTTGGCACCCGCATCGGCGATCACCATCAATTCGCTGGGTCCGGCGGGCAGATCGATCGCGATGCCGCGTGCCGCGATCTGCGCCTTGGCTTCGGCGACCCAGGCATTGCCCGGCCCGCAGACCTTGTCGCAGGCAGGTATCTCACCCGCACCGAATGCCATCGCGGCCACGGCTTGCGCGCCGCCCAGCGTCCACACCGCGTCGATGCCGCATAGCTCGGCAGCGAGCGCGAGTGCTGGATCGAGGCCGCCATCCTTGCGCGGCGGCGTCACGACGATGAGTTCCTCCACCCTGGCAGCGCGCGCCGGAAGCGCTTGCATCAGCAGGCTGGAAAATAGCGGCGTCACGCCGCCCGGCACGTAGAGGCCGACGCGCGGGATCGCGCGCCACAGTTTTCGCACCGTCAGGCCCGGCATCGTTTCGACGGCGATGTCCTGCGGGCGCGAGGCTTCGTGGAAGGTGCGAATATTGCTCGCCGCCAGTTCGATCGCGGCGACCGCCTCGGCATCGAGTTCCGCACGCGCCTGCGCGGCGATCGGCGCAACACTCACACGTTCGGGCGCAGCTCCGTCGATCGTGCGCGCGAGCGTCGCAACCGCGTCCCAGCCGCCCTCGGCCACCGCATCGAGCATCGCGGTCACCCGCCTGCGCATCGCAGGATCGGCGCGCAGGTCCGGCCGCGCGAGCGCGTCGGCGCGCTGGCTCGCTGTGGCTTGGTTCCAGACGATCCTTCGCATCAGGCCATCATCTTTTCGATCGGCATGACCAGGATCGCCGAGCCACCGGCGGCTTTCAGCTCCTGCAATGTCTCCCAGAACACCGATTCCTGGCACACGGCGTGGACCGCGAACTGGCCCGGTTTGCCGTGCAGCGGGGTGACGGTGGGGCTGCCGGCGCCGGGAAGGATTCGCTGGATTTCGCCCAGCGCCTCTCCTGGCGCGTTCAGCAGGATGTATTTCGACCCCGCGCTGGCGAGCACGCCGTCGATCCGGGTGAGGATATTCTCGGACAGCTCTTCCATCTCTGCCGGAAATTCGCGCTTGGCGCGCACCAGCACGGCCTCGCTTTCCATCACCAGATCGACTGCGGCAAGATTGTTCGCCTCGAGGGTCTGCCCGGTGGAAACGAGATCACAGATGAACCCGGCGATGCCAAGCTTGGGCGCGAGCTCGACCGCGCCGTTCATTTCCACCACTTCGGCCTCGACGCCCTGATCGGCGAGCCATTGCGTTGTGATGCGCGGATAGGACGTCGCGATGCGCTGTCCGGCGAGCGACTGCGCCCCGGCGTAGTCGAACCCGATCGGCGCCGCGATCTTGAGCGTGCAGCTCCCGAAGCCGAGTTTTGCCACCGTCTCGATCCGCATGGTCTCGCGGCCGAGTTCGAATTCGCGCAGTACGTTCTCGCCCACTACACCGAATTCGCAGACGCCGTCATTTACCAGCGTCGGGATGTCGTCGTCGCGCACGAACATCAGGTCGATCGGGAAATTTTCGACCCGCGCGGTCAGCCGGTTCTTGCCGTCCTGAATGCGCAGGCCCGCGCGGCTCAAAAGGTCGCGGCTGCGGTCGGACAGGCGGCCCGATTTCTGCAGCGCGATGTGCAAGCGGTCTCGGTCAGCGAACATTGCGGATTTCCTTTGCGGCCAGGCCGTCGATGGTGGCGCGATAGCCTTGGTGGGGTTCGGTCCTCAGAAAGCGCGCGACGCGGGTGATGGTCGTCGGGGAGACGCCGGTGCCTTCGGCGATGTCGCGATAGGACAGGTCGGTCCCGTCGAGCAGCTGTGCGACATGCCAGCGCTCGGCCAGCGAATGCAATTCGGCCGGAGTACACAAATCGGTCAGCAGGGCGAGCATATCGGCCTGCGTTTCCGGCACCAGCAGTGCATCGGCGAGCCCCGCGCGCAGATCGCTTTCGTCGCGGCTGGGCAACACGGGTGGCAATTCGGAGATCATCGGGTCGGTCACAGCGTTACAGCACATTGTTACAGTGCAGCTGCAAATAGGCGTTCGGGCAGCAAGGTCAACCATAGATTGCATGAAACCCGCTTTGCGCTTGCCGAGCGCCCGGCGCGACGCTATTGGCCCGCGCTCCAACGGGCGCCGCTTTAGCTCAGTTGGTAGAGCACATCATTCGTAATGATGGGGTCACTGGTTCGAGTCCAGTAAGCGGCACCACCTCTCCCAGGTTTGTCCTGCGCCGCGATTGAGCGAATTGGCGTTCGGCGTGTTCGCTGTGTGGGCATCAAGTGGGAAGCCTTCCTTCCGGGTAATTTGCGCAGACCGTTCAAGCCGCTTTTGGAGCCGCTTCTGCCTGTCCGGCTTTCCCGCGCAGACTAGTGGGCGCGATCCGTCGGCTAGGCTATGCCACTGTGCGTTGGACGGGCCTGCTGCGCCTTCCGAGCCGTACGCGCCGTCGGTCGCGTTTATCGCCAAGGCATGAGAGCGGAGGAGTGTCCGAACAGCGGATTAACTGGAGGGTCCTTTGGATTACTTATCCCGTACCGCGGGCGTGTCATCGAGTATCGGCGGCTGTGCCGTTCCGGGAACGGGATCCGAACGCCAATCCAGCAAGGGTGGGCGGGGCTGCATCAAGACGTTCTGCTGCTGCTCGCGCAACCTCGCCAGCCCTGGTATTGCTTCACCTTTTCAGGGGATGGATCCTCCACGCCCGCAAGCCAGAACAACCACCAGTCGAGCGCCCGTTCTTAAGGGCCACCGCCTAGGTTCGGTCCGAAAGCATGCGATATGATATTTTTATTCGGCTGCTTTGTCGATGCAGGCATGCACGGCTGAACTTTCACCAGGGTCTAAGTAGGGCAGCACGGCTCAATCTCGGGTTGAATGCAACTGGTGGAAGGTTTGCGTGGGTATCGAGTGGGCCCGCGTTTCTAAGTGCCTGAGTGTGCGAGTGCGTTGAAGGTCTGGTGCGCAAGCAGCCGGTCCTCTGTCCCCACAACGTCGTCTCTCTTGTCTGAGGGAGCTCATTGGGCACCGAACAAATCACGGCAGATTTCGCGAGCGCGGCGCGAAACGAATGTGGGCCCTGCCCGTTCGTCCCGTATGTCCAAACCCTATGAAAAACTCGACCGCGTTTTCGTCGCCGGTGAATGGCGCACCGGAAAAGGCGACACGCTGAAAAACATATGCCCGTGGGACGAAAGCGTCATCTTCTCGATGAAGACCGCCCAGCCGGAAGACGTCGGCGAGGCCTGCCATGCCGCCGCGGAAGCCCAGCGCGAATGGGCCGAATTGCCTCCATCCGCGCGAGCGGCCAAGATGCTGGCGATCGGAGACATCCTGGAGGCACGCAAGGACGAGATCGCAGAGTGGATCGTGCGCGAGGTCGGCGGGACGCAGGTGAAGGCCGCGCTCGAACTGATGCTGGTGACCCAGGTCGCGCGGCAGGAAGCGGCGGCCCTGCCCTACATGGTCGAAGGCGCGATCCTGCCTGAAGAGATTCCGGGCAAGGAAAGCCGCGCCTATCGCCAGCCGGCGGGTGTGGTCGCGCTGATCAGCCCTTGGAACTTCCCGCTCCAGCTGACCTCTCGCACGCTTTTCCCGGCGCTCGCGCTGGGCAACGCCGTCGTCCTCAAGCCCGCCAGCGACACGCCGGTTACCGGCGGCACGATCTTCGCCGCGATCTGCGAAGAAGCGGGCCTACCCAAGGGCCTCGTCTCCGTCCTGCCCGGCGGCGGTTCCGACATCGGGGATGCGCTGGTGCGCCACCCGATTCCGTCGGTGGTCAGCTTCACCGGCTCCACACCCGTGGGGCGCGGCGTCGGCAAGGCCGCGCTCGACGGCGATCGGATCAAGTCGCTCGAGCTGGAGCTTGGCGGCAATTCTCCGATCGTCGTGCTCGACGATGCGGATATCGACTACGCGGTCGAGGCGAGCGTGTGGGGCAAGTTCATGCACCAGGGCCAGATCTGCATGATCGCCAACCGCATCGTCGTCGAAGACGCGATCCATGACGAATTCGTCGAGAAGTTCGTGGCAAGGGTGAAGAAGCTGCCGGTCGGCAAGCGCGATGCGGCGGACTGCTTCATCGGACCCGTCGCGAACCGCGACCAGTTCGACGGGATCATGGAGATGATCGGCAAGGCAAAGGATCAGGGCGCGACCTGTGCGCTCGGCGGAGAGCCCGACGGCCTCGTCATCCCGCCCCACGTCTTCACCGATGTGGGCGAGGACAACTGCCTCGTCGCGAACGAAATCTTCGGCCCCGTCGCACCGATCCAGCGCGCGCGGGACGAAGCGCATGCGCTGGAGCTTGCGAACAACACCGAGATGGGCCTGTCGAGTTCGGTCTTCAGCCGCGATGAGGGCCGCGCGCTCGCCTTTGCCAAGCAGATCGAAGCAGGGATGACGCACATCAACGACCAGCCGGTCAACGACAGCCCCTTCGCGCCCTTCGGCGCAGTCAAGAACTCGGGCGTCGGGCGGTTCAACGGGCGCTGGGCGATCGAGGCCTTCATGACCACGCACTGGATCTCGGTCCAGCACGGCAAGCGCCAGTTTCCCTTCTCGGCAGAGGATCTTTAAGCGATGGGCTTCCTGAAGAACGGCACCTGGCACGACGAATGGGCGCATAACGACGAGGACAGCGGCGAGTTCGAGCGTGATGAAAGCGCGTTTCGCAACTGGATCACGCCCGACGGATCGCCCGGCCCGACCGGCGATGGCGGGTTCCCCGCCGAGCCGGGGCGCTACCGGCTCTATATCAGCCTCGCCTGCCCATGGGCACACCGCGCCAACGCCGCGCGGCACCTCAAGGGGCTGACCGATGCCATCGAGCTGAACGTGGTGCACTGGCTGATGAAGGAGGGCGGCTGGTCGTTCCGCGAGGGCGAATGCGTGACCGGCGATCCCGCGATCGGCGCGGATCATCTCCATCAGCTCTACACCCACGCCAAGCCCGACTATTCGGGCCATGTCACCGTCCCGGTGCTGTGGGACACGAAGACCGAAACGATCGTCAACAACGAGAGCGCGGACATCCTGCGCATGCTCGGCACCGCGTTCGACAGGTGCGGCGCCAACGATCTCGATCTTTATCCCGAAGACTTGCGAGAAGAAATCGATGCGCTGAACGACCGGGTCTACGATGCCGTGAACAACGGCGTTTACAAGGCGGGCTTCGCGACCACGCAGGATGCCTACGATAAAGCGGTGACCCCGCTATTCGCCGTGCTCGACGAACTGGAAGAGCGGCTCGAAGGCCATGACTGGCTGGTGGGCGACAGGCTGACCGAGGCGGATATCCGCCTGTGGACTACGCTAATCCGGTTCGATCCGGTCTACCACACGCATTTCAAGTGCAATCTGCGCCGCATCGCGGATTACCCGAACCTCGCCGCGCTGACACGCCGGGTCTACGACCTCGACGGAATCGCCGAGACGGTCAATTTCCGCCACATCAGGCATCACTATTACGAGAGCCACGAGCGGATCAATCCGAACGGCATCGTGCCCGCCGGGCCCGAGCCGCTGGTTCCGGGGATGCCGGCATGAGCAGCCGCCAAATGGTCTCGCTCCACCGCGCGATGCGCGACGATATCCAGGATCTGGTGACGCGCAGGCCCGTGCCTGGGCCGGGACTGTCGCAAGTCGACCCGTTCCTGTTCCTCAACCATCACGGACCGCAGACCTACCTGCCGAACAATCACGGACTGCCCTTCGGCCCGCATCCGCATCGCGGCTTCGAGACGGTGACCTTCATCCTCGAGGGCAGCCTCGCCCATCACGACAGCGGCTCCGGCGCCAGCGTGGTCGAGGCGGGTGGTGTACAATGGATGACCGCGGGCAGCGGGCTGGTCCATGCCGAGCTTTCGCCCGAGGCGTTCAAGCGCACCGGCGGTCCGCTCGAAATCCTCCAGCTATGGGTCAACCTGCCCGGTCGGCTGAAGATGACCGACCCTGCCTATGTCCCGGTGGCGGCGTCGGACATCCCCGAAACAGAGCTTGGCGAAGGTGCGACGATGCGCGCGGTATCCGGCACCGACGAAGCGCCGATCCACTCGCTGACCGATGTGATGCTGGCGATCGTCTCGGTCGATCCCGGCGGCAGCGCCGCCCTGCCCGCACCTGCCGGGCGCAACGTGTTCTTCTACACGATTGGCGGCGAGGCGAAGATCGACGGCCAGAGCGTGCCCGAGCATACGCTAGCGCAAGTTAGCGACGACGACGATGGCGTCGAGGTGTCGAGCGATGGCGGTTGCCGGATCCTGTTCGGCCACGCGGACCCGATCGGCGAGCCGGTGGTGGCGCGCGGTCCCTTCGTGATGAACAGCGAGACGGAGATCGCGCAGGCTATCCGCGACTATCAAGCGGGCCGGTTCGGCGGACTCTAGGCGCCCGCCTCTCGCTCTGTAAGGTCGCTTGTCCACCGCTGCTGACCCGTCATCCCTGTCGAACTCGACGGATTACGGGCGCCGATGAGCGCACCGTGCTGGTTCCCCCTTCTCTCGCGGGAACGGCAATTACCGAGTCGGCCTTGCTGGCGACCGTCGCGCGGCGCTAGGCTGCGCTCGGGGGCGAATCAAAACAGGGCTTGGGATGACGACAATCAGAGACGTTGCGAAAGCCGCGGGGGTATCTGTCGCGACCGCATCGCGTGCGCTGAACGGGATGACCAATGTCACCCGGCCCACGCGCGAGCGGATCGAAGCGGCGGCGCGCAAGCTCGACTATGTCCCGCATAGCGGCGCGCGAAGCCTGACGCGGCAGCGCACCGATACGATCGGGGTTGTCCTGCCCGACCTCTTTGGAGAGTTCTTTTCGGAGATGATCCGCGGGATCGATCTGGTTGTGCATGCAGCAGGCAAGACACTTCTCCTGGGCAATATGCATGGCAGCGCCGTCGAAACCGGGCAGGCCCTGCGAACGATGCGCGGACGGGTCGACGGGTTGCTCGTGATGCCGCCCGATTCCTCGGCGGAGACCATCCCCGACGCGCTGCTGCGTGACATTCCCACAGTGCTGCTCAGCGCGGGGGCCGAGAATGGGACCATCCCTTTCGTTACGGTGGACAATTACGCGGGCGCCAAGCTTGTCACCGAACACCTGATCGATTGCGGCGCACGCCGGATCCTGCATCTCGCCGGTCCTCAGAGCAACCGCGATGCGGGCGAACGCGAGCGAGGCTTTCGCGACGTTTTGCGCGCGCGTCTGGGGCAGGATGAGCCACTGGTCCTGCCGGGCGACTTTCACGAAGAGGCGGGGCGTGAAGCAGCCCGGCGATTGCTTCACGAAGAGCTCGAATACGATGCTGTGTTTGCAGGTAACGACATGATGGCGGTCGGCCTGATGGCGGAATTGCGCGACGCCGGAATCGAGGCGGGGCGGGACATTCTGGTGGCCGGTTTCGACGATATTCCTCTCGCTCGCTATGTCACGCCGCAACTCACCACGGCCCACTCCGACATCATGCGACTGGGTTCCTCGGCCGCCCGCCTTCTGCTGCAGGCGATGGGAGGCGAGCAAAAGGGGCCGACAGACAGCCTGGTCATTAAGCCTACGCTGGCCGTTCGGGGGTCGACCTGCAAAATCGACCGAGAGAAGCGGGACTGAAACGGCAGATCAATTGTATCGTCGGGAGCCGGGATCGGGCATGACTGGCAATGAAACCGATTACATCAAGGAGTAGCTCCGATGAAACCGCGCGCAATTCTCGTCCTACGCCATGTCGTCGTCGCCGCGTGCTTCGCGCTGGCTGCAGCTGGACAGCCGGTCGCAGCGGCCGAACCCGAAGCGGGGCAGCACGCACAACCTGCCGTCGATGAGGACAATTATCCGTACCAGCTGTTCGTGCCGCGCGCGGTCTCGAGCGCCGATCCCGAACGGAAATGGCCGTTGATGGTGTTCCTGCATGGCTCGGGCGAGCGCGGCGACGACGTGGATGCGGTCAAGCGCCACGGGCCACCCAAGCACGCCGACCGTGACCCGGACTTTCCGTTCATCCTGATCTCCCCGCTATTGCCTGCGGATCAGGACTGGGACATCGCGAAGCTCGAACGCATTCTCGACCACGCGCTCGCGACACTCCCGATCGATCCGGACCGGGTGTATCTGACGGGCCTGAGCCGCGGCGGCCGTGCGACCTGGCGGTGGGGCGCGGCGGACCCGGGTCGCTTTGCGGCCTTGGCACCGGTGGCCGGGAGCGGCGATACGGCGACGGCCTGCGCGCTAACCGATATTCCCGTGTGGGCCTTCCACGGCGATCGCGACGACGTGGTCGAGCCGGAGGGCAGCTTCGCGATGGCGCGCGCGATCCGGGCCTGTGGCGGGCGGATGTCGCGCCTCACGATCTATCCGGACCTGGGCCATAATTCGTGGGATCCGGCTTACGAAGAGGCGGAATTGTATCTCTGGCTCCTCAAGCAGCGCCGGACGTCCGAACAGTGACTACGGCTCGCGGCAGACCCGCCTTGCGCTTCCTGCCCCTTGCCTTTGCGGGGCTGCTTCTAGCGGCGCTGGCCGGTTGCGCCTCGAACCAAGTCGATCCGCCTGCAGCTGCTCAGCCGGGAGCGACGACGGTTCGGGCCATGACGTTCAACATCAGACTGGCAACCGATGCAGACGGAGACAATGCCTGGCGCCATCGCAAGGCGATCGTTGCGGCGTTGATCGAGCATGAAGCGCCGGACATCCTCGGCATGCAGGAAGTGCTGCTGGAACAGAAGGACGATCTGGCATCGGCCCTGCCCGGCCTTGCGATGGTGGGCGTGGCGCGCGACGACGGGAAGGAGGCGGGCGAATTCTCCCCGCTGGCTTACCGCAAAGACCGCTTCGAGCTCCGGCAATCCGGCACGTTCTGGCTTTCGCTCACGCCCGGCGAGCCGAGCAAGGACTGGGACGCCGCGCTTCCGCGCATCGCGACCTGGGCGATCCTGCACGATAGGGAAAGCGGTCAGGATATTCGCGCGCTCAACACGCATTTCGACCATGTCGGCAGCGAAGCGCGGGCGCAAGGCGCCGGCCTGATCGCCGACTGGGTCGCGACTGGACCCGGGGCCGGCCTGCCGACGATCGTGATGGGCGATTTCAATTCGGATCCCGCAAGCGAGCCCTATCGGCGGCTTGTCGGACACGAAGCGGCGGGACTGACCGACACGCGCGAGACGAGCGTGTCTCCGCCCTATGGCCCGACCGGGACCTTCACCGGCTTCGACATCATGCGAAACGCCGCCGCGCCGATCGACCATATCTTCGCGACCTCGGATTGGACCGTTACCGGCCACGCCGTCGTAACACAGCACTGGGGCGGCCGATTGCCGTCGGACCATTACCCGGTCCTGGTGTCGCTCCGGCTTACTTTGGGCCCGGCTGTTCCAGCCAGCCGCCGGTAAATCCGAGCCGTTCGAGCCCGCGCCGGACATGTGGGTTCTTTCGCATCGTCCGCCAGACCAGCTCGCTCCGATGATTTTCGAGCATGGCCAGGATCGGCCCCTGATCGATGCCGAGATGGTCGCGCGCGACCCACCCGGATTGCGCGTCCACCGTGCCGCTTCTGCTGCCCACATCGACAAACACGTAGCTGGGATTGAACGCGTCCTTGAAACCGTAACGCGTATAGAGACGCTCGCCATAGGCAGCACGCATGTTCATCAGGGCGGGCAGCGTCACCTCGGGCGCGAAGGCGATCGAACCCCCTGCCGCCGTGGGCACGATGGTGCCGTCGTCGACGACGCGTTCGGCGCTGACGCCGCGGGCGGAATAACCCATGAAGGTACGCGGCTGGCCATTCACCTCGCGACCGTTGGCGGCCGCGGTCGGTCCGTCGGATGCGGTCCATCCCCATAGCTGATCGGAATAGCCGACCCAGTCATTCGGGTTGTCCGCACCGTAGGCGCGCTGGCTCAGCGTCGCGCGGCGGCTGTTCTCGAAATAGTCGATACCCTTGGACGCCATGAACTCGTCCTGGATGCCGCGGAAATCGACCCAGACATGGCTGTACTGGTGGCCGAACAGAGGCTCGAACTGCAGGAACTCGTACCCGTAGTAAGAGGCCCAGTCTTTCTCCAGATTGGCCGCCCAGCCGGTGTCCCAGGCTTCCTTGCCGATCGGGTGCGTGGGCGACCCGGCAGCGAGGATGTAAACCAGCATGCCCTCGTTGTAGCCGACCCAGTCGTGGGTCCCGAAATCGCCGCCCGCGCCGCGTTCGGGATACCAGCCCATCGCGATCGCCTTGCCGCTTCCGCCATTTGCCGAAGGAATGGCGCTGTTCTCGCGCTGCACGAAGGTCCAGTCGACCCGTGCGTAGATCCGTTCGGCGAGATCGCGGATCGCGGCTTCGGTCGGATTGTCGCGATCGAAATAGCTCTGGGAGAACAACACGCCGCCAAGCAGAAGCGCGGTGTCGACCGTCGAAAGTTCGGTGTTCCCGAAGCGCGTGCCGTCCGCGTTTTTCAGGAAGTGGTAGAAAAAGCCCTTGTGGCCAGAAACGCCTTCGACCGCCGGGCCCTGCGGCGCGTTCCAGTAGAATTCGAGGCAATCGAGCGTGCGCGCGGCCGCGTCTTCGCGGGATACGTATCCGCGTTCCGCGCCGATCCCGTAGGCGGTCAGCGCGAAGCCGGTCGCCGCGATCGAGGAGAACGGGTTGGATGGCCAGCGGTCGGGCGCGAGACAGCGCTCCGTGTCGGTGGTCTCCCAGAAATACGCGAAGGTCCGCTTGGTCAGGTCCTCGGCAAATGCTGCCTGTCCTAACGCGGTAGAAGCATCGGTGGCAGCACGGGGCGCAGCGAGTGGCGCACTTGCGCATCCGGACAGAGAGAGGGCGAGCAGAGCGATACGAAGGGAAATGGCGATCACCCGAGAACAAAAGAAAAGCGCCACCACTTCCCTAAGGAAGCGGCGGCGCAGGATAAAGGATCAGAATTCGAAGCCGGCCGAGAGCTTGATCGTCCGCGGCGGACCGTCGGTGCCCAGGGCATTGGGATTGCGCTCACCCGTCACCGAATTGAAGCTGTTGTAGTTGCGGTCGTTCAATGCGTTGATGATATCGGCACGCACATAGACCCGTGTCCGGTCGCCCAGGAAATTCAGCGGAATGTTCTGGGTGATCGCCAGATCGAGCTGACGGAAGCCCCAGCGATCGCCATTGCCCGCGGTTTCGACCGTTACGACCTCGACCGGCGGCGTGCCGCCGGGCGTCCGGACGAAGGTGTTGAGGTACCGAGGCGACGATAGCACGAACTTGCCGGAAATCGTCGTTTCGGTCGGCAGGTCGACCGCACCGGCGATAACCAGGCGGTGCTTGCGCAGGCCGCTGGAAGTCTTGACGGTGTAATCGTCCAGGGTCGGGAAATCGAACGAGAAATACTCGCCGAAGGCCCGGTTCTCGGTGCCGTCGGTGTAAGTGTAGGTCGCGGCCAGATTCCAGGGAGATTCCGCAGAATAGCGCTTTGCCAGCTTGAAGTGGAACGCGTCTTCATCGGTCTTCAGACCGTTGGTGCCGATGATGATCGAGCCCCAGCCCGGAGGGGCGAAGCCGAACGGCGAGCCCGGAGTGGCCGGAGCCGGCGTGAAGAACGAGCCGTCCGGTCGACGGTTGCCGAGAAGATAGGCGAACCCGTCGCGGCTCTTGATATGCCGGTAGCCGACTTCGACGTTTACCAGCCGGTTCAAATCGCTGCGCAGGCCGAGGCTGAACTGATCCGAATACGGGACCTTCAGATCGTTGTTGATCAGGCGAATGCTGCGCCCAGCACCGACGCCTGCGTTGTCGAGCAGTTGCTGCCGGCCCGCTTCGGTCAGATAGACCGGATCCCACGGAACGCAGGTCGGGCTTGGGTTGCAGGTGTTGTTCGGATCGCCGGTGATGAAGTTGAACTCGCGTGTGCTGTACGCGTTGATGCTCACTTCCTGCGCGATGAAATCGAACTGGTTACGGTCGTAGGAGCGTCCGTAGCCGCCGAAGACCGTCAGCTTGCCCAGCTCCAGAATCTCGTAGCTGAAGCCGATACGCGGCTGGAACGCGCCGGTGAAGGCTTTGCGCTGTGTGCCGTCCGAGATGTAGTCGTTGATATCGTATTCGACGCCAGGCTGGTAGATATTGGGATAGTTTGCCTCCGAAACGGCGGCGACGACTTCCGGCGGGGTGACGAAGTCGAGATAGGAAGGTGTTTCCTCGTAATCCCAGCGGATACCGAGGTTCAGCGTCAGACGATCGGTCACGAACCAGTCGTCCTGGATGTACACACCGAACTGCCAGTTGTCCGAGATGACCGAGGGCGTGCCCTGACCGGTGCCGGCCCCGAATTGAACCCGATAGGGAATGGTCGTGTTGAAGCCACCCGGCGTCAGGTTCACGTTGTAGGAATACTGCGGATTGAAGAAGTTCTGCTCGACCCGGTCGAGCCGCACCCACTTCGATTTCACGCCCACCTTGATCGTGTGGTCCTCGAAACCGGTCCAGGTGAAATCGTTCTGGATCGCGTAGCCTTCCTGGCCCTTGTCCTGGAAGTTCGCACTTCCTCCAATGCGGAGAATTTGCGGGCGGACAAGATTCTGGCCCGTAACAGGGCTGACCCCGCCAAACGTATAGATTTGGCCGGGCGTGAAGTTCTGCGGACGCGGCGACCAGAAAGCGCTTTCGTAAGTCCCCTTCAGGTCGTTCACGAAATCATCGCCGCTGTGTTCCCAACGAACGAGGAAGCGCTTCTCATCCACATCCTGCGACGCTGCCGTTTCCACCGCCGAACTGCCATTCCCGAGGAAAACCCCGGACTCGTTGCGATACTTGCCAGAGACTTCGAACACGTCACGGCTGGTGGGCAGGAAGCTGATCTTGCCGAAATACAGGTCTTCGTTGAATTCCTGCTGGGTCGGTCCGAAAAGATCCTGCAGCTCCGCGGGGAAAAAGCTGACCGGGAAGTCGGCGCCGGGTTCGATCACCACAGGCAGACGGCGACGCTTGCCTTCGTAAGTTGCGAAGAAGAAAAGCGTGTCTTCGATGATCGGTCCGCCAAGCGCGCCACCGAACTGGATATCCTTGGTTTCCGCCTTCTCGCGCCCGCCAAACTTTTCCAGCGGCGTCTCTTCGCGCATACCGGTGTCGGTGTAATCGACGAAGGCTGTACCGTGAAACTCGTTGGTGCCGGACTTTGTCCCTGCGGTGATGGCGACCGAGCTGACCTGATCGAACTCCGCCTTGTAGTTCGAACTGATCACGCGATATTCGCCCACCGCCAGCTGCGGGAACGGGTTGCCTTGCGAACTGTCCTGCCCGGTGATGCCGTTCTTGAGGACGTAATCCTTCTGGCCGACGCCATCGATATAGACGTTGACCGTGCGGCTGTTCTGGCCGCCGCCCTGGATGCGCGACTGGCCATCGGGGTTTTCGACCGAAACGCCCGGCGCCAGGTCGGCGAAGGACAGGAAGTTGCGGTTGTTTTGCGGAAGAGTTTCGATTTCGCGCTGCGAAATATTGGCACCGACCTCGCCGCCTTCGTCGGTGACGAGCCGGCCACCGGTGACGATGATGACATTCTCTGCGCCCGGCGCACCGGACGGATCCGCAACGGTCTCCTCCTGCGCGATATCGTCGAAGTCGAGTTCTGCGTTCTGCGCGATCTGGAGCGTGAATTCGTCGGTGCGCCGCACCTGGCCGTCGGCACCGGTGATTTCGAGGTAATAGATCCCCGGGCGCAGCTGCGGGAAATTGTATCGGCCATCCTGGGACACATCCAGGGTGCGCCGCGAACCCGTTGCCACGTCGACCGCGGTAATCTGGGTTGCGCCGCTAACCGAACCCCGCAGCGAAGCGGTGGATTCCTGGGCGTGGACCGGCACCGCCATCGCTACCGCAAGCGCGGAGCCGGCAGTGGTGAATGCCAATGCTGCGGCGAGCCGCCGCAGCCGGAACGAATCAAACGAATCGCAGCTCGAAACCTTCGAGGTCATACTCTCTCCCCCATGCTACCCTCAAATCGAGGGCCTTCGCATTCGCCCATACTGTGGGTCGAATCGAACGGTCTTGTAACCGGTTTCATCTTGCCTGTATAGAGCACTTGAATGGATTGGCGCTTGCCTGGATCGGAGCGCCGCAACAGGATCGCCAACAGGCGACAGATGGGAGAGACGATGACACTTATTGGCGTACGGCTTCTGGCCCTTGCAGCGTTGCCGGTGCTGGGGGGATGTGCGACCGCTGCGATGGAAGCGTCGCCGGTGACTGCCGCGACAGAGGCGCGCGGACAGGTTGTTCCGGTCGAACCTGCAGAGCCAACTTGGGCCGCACCCGACCCGGAGATGGACCGCACCATCGACGCGCTGATGGCGCGAATGACGATCGAGGACAAGGTCGGCCAGTTGACCTTGTTGACCAGCGACTGGGAATCGACCGGGCCAACGATGCGCGATACCTATAAGCAGGATATCCGCTCGGGCCGTGTGGGTGCGATCTTCAATGCCTATACGTCGGCCTACACCCGCGAATTGCAGCGTCTGGCCGTCGAGGAAACCCGGCTCGGCATCCCGCTGCTGTTCGGATACGATGTCATCCACGGCCATCGCACGATCTTCCCGATCTCGCTCGGCGAAGCGGCGAGCTGGGATATGACGGCGGTGGAGAAGGCCGCGCGCGTTTCGGCGCTGGAAGCATCGGCGGAAGGCCTGCACTGGACGTTCTCACCGATGGTCGACATTGCGCGCGATGCACGCTGGGGCCGTATTTCCGAAGGGGCCGGGGAAGACGTCTATCTGGGCTCGCAGGTCGCCCGCGCACGGGTTCGCGGCTATCAGGGCGACGATCTGGGCGCGACCGACACGATCCTTGCCACGGCCAAGCATTTCGCCGGCTACGGCGCCGCGCAGGCGGGCCGCGACTACCACACGGTCGATATTTCGGAGCGGACCCTGCGCGACGTCTATCTGCCGCCCTTCGAGGCTGCGGTGGACGAGGGCGTCGCGACCTTCATGACCGCCTTCAACGAATATGACGGCGTTCCCGCCAGCGGCAGCCGCTATCTGCTGACCGACGTGCTGCGCGACCAGTGGGGTTTCGACGGTTTCGTCGTGACCGACTATACATCGATCAACGAGATGGTCCCGCACGGCTACGCGAAGGATCTTAAGCAGGCCGGCGAACAGGCGCTCGACGCGGGCGTCGACATGGACATGCAGGGCGCGGTGTTCATGGACCATCTGGCGCAATCGGTCGCCGACGGAAAGGTCGAGATGGCCGCCGTCGACCGGGCGGTGCGCCGTATCCTCGAAATGAAATACCGGCTGGGCCTGTTCGAAGATCCCTACCGCTACGCCGATGAAGCGCGCGAGAAGGCGACTCTCTACAAGCCCGAATTCCTCGAAGCGGCGCGCGACGTGGCGCGCAAGTCGATGGTCCTGCTCAAGAACGAGGGTAACGCCTTGCCGCTCGCCGCCTCGGCGAAGCGGATCGCGGTGATCGGCCCGCTCGGCAACAGCAAGCCCGACATGATCGGCAGCTGGGCCGCAGCGGGCGACCGCGGGACGCGTCCGGTCACCGTACTCGAAGGCATGCAGGCCAATGCGCGCGATGGCGTGAGCGTCGAATACGCCAAGGGCGCGAGCTACGAGTTCGCCGACGAAGGCAAGACCGACGGTTTCGCCGAAGCGCTGGCGCTGGCCGAGCGATCGGATGTCATCGTCGCTACGATGGGCGAGAAGTGGGACATGACCGGCGAGGCGGCGAGCCGCACCTCGCTCGACCTGCCCGGCAACCAGCAGGCGCTGCTCGAGAAGCTGGTCGCCACGGGTAAGCCGGTGGTGCTGGTACTCATGAGCGGTCGACCCAACTCGGTCACCTGGGCGAACGACAACGTCCCTGCGATCCTCCACGCCTGGTACCCGGGCACGCAGGGTGGGCATGCGGTCGCCGATGTGGTCTATGGCGACTACAACCCCTCGGGCAAGCTGCCGGTCACCTTCCCGCGCACGGTCGGCCAGGTGCCGATCCATTACGACATGAAGAATACCGGCCGCCCGATCGAGCTGGGCGAGCCGGGCGCGAAATACGTCTCGCGTTATCTCAATACCTCCAACGACCCGCTCTACCGCTTCGGATACGGGCTGAGCTACACGAGCTTCGCATACTCGCCGGCTACGCTCAGCGCGCCGACCATGGGGGCAGGCGGTTCGATCACTGCCAGCGCCACCATCACCAACACGGGCGACGTTGCGGGCGAGGAAGTCGTCCAACTCTATGTGCGCGATCTGGTCGGGTCGGTCACCCGGCCGGTGCAGGAGCTCAAGGGCTTTGAAAAGATCGCCCTGCAGCCGGGCGAGAGCCGGACCGTAAGCTTCACCCTGAAGCCCGCAGACCTTGCCTTCACCCGCGGCGACATGTCGCATGGCTGGGAGCCGGGCGAGTTCCGCTTGTGGATCGCGCCGTCATCAGGCGCCGAAGCGGCCACGCCCGTGACCTTCAGGCTGACGGAGTAGGGATAATGATGAGACGTTGCGCAGCGGTTTTCGCCACTCTCGCAATGTCTCTCGCGGGGTGTGCGACACCATCCCCGCCTTCGTCACCCCAGACTGGGAGCTTTCAAGACGCCGTTACGCCGCGTGATCGTCCGAACATCATCTTCATCATGTCGGACGATCACGCGCAGACGGCGATCTCGGCCTACGGCACCGCAATCGGGCGGCTCGCCCCCACCCCGAACATCGATCGCATCGCGGCCAACGGGGCGCTGTTCGAGAACAGCTACGTCACCAATTCGCTATGTGGGCCGAGCCGGGCGACAATGCTGACCGGCCAGTTCAGCCACATGCACGGCTTCACGCAGAACGGGCAGAAGTTCGACAATTCATCGTGGAACTGGGTCCGCGAGCTGGGTCAGTCGGGGTATCGGACCGCACTGTTCGGCAAGTGGCATCTCAATTATTCGCCCGAGGGGGCCGGGATCGACGAGTGGGCGGTGCTCGACGATCAGGGCAAATACTACAATCCCGACATCATCACGCCGTCGGGGCGCGAGGTGGTCGAAGGCTACGCCACCGATATCGTGACCGATTACAGCATCGACTGGCTGGAGAAGAATGCGGGAGGCGAAGAGCCCTTCGCGATCCTGATCCATCACAAGGCGCCGCATCGCAATTTCATGCCCGCGATCCGCCACGTGCAGAAATATATCGGCACCGAATTCCCCGTACCGACCAACTATTTCGACCACTACGACGGTCGGCCTGCCGCCGCTGCGCAGGAAATGAACATCTACCGCGACATGTACGAAGGCCACGACCTCAAGATGACGGTCGAGGAGGGTTCGAGCGAGGTTCGCTACAACCCCTGGCCCGACGATTTCGCGCGGATGACCGACGCCCAGCGCGACGCCTATTTCGGCGCCTTGCAGCCCGGCAACGATGCCATGAACGAAGCCGACATGACGCCGCGCCAATTGGCGATCTGGAAGTACCAGCGCTACATGGACGAATATCTGGGCACGGTGGCAGCGGTCGACGACAGCGTGGGCCGGGTTCTCGACTGGCTGGAAGCCTCGGGCCAAGCCGACAACACGATCGTCGTCTATACCTCCGACCAGGGTTTCTACCTCGGCGAGCACGGCTGGTTCGACAAGCGCTTCATGTACGAGGAAAGCCTGCGCACGCCGCTGGTGATGCAGTATCCCGGGAAGATCGCGCCGGGCACACGCATTGCCGCGCCGGTGCAGAACGTGGATTATGCGCCGACCTTTCTCGATTTCGCCGGGCTAGGGCCGCGCGATACGATCCAGGGCCGCTCGTTGCGCCCGGTCGTCGATGGCGAGGCGCCGGCCGACTGGCGCGATGCGATCTACTACCACTACTACGAATACCCGGGCTTCCATTCGGTGCGCGCCCATTACGGGGTGAAGCAGGGTCGCTACAAGCTGATGCGCTTCTACGGGGATATCGACCAGTGGGAGTTCTATGACCTGCGGACCGACCCGTCCGAAATGCACAACCGCATCGACGATCCCGCTATGGCCAAAGTGGTCGCGCGCATGAAACAAAAGCTCGCAACCTTACGCACACAATATCGCGACAGCGACGGTCCTGCGGTCGAGGCAGCGACAGGCGATAGCGCAGCTGCAGCCAAGGGACGCCGGGATGCGCTTCGGGCCGCAGGTCCGGGACACCACGCGCACCGCTGATCGCGCCGGACCGCGCGTTCAGCGGACCGGGCGCAGGCTCATTGCGAACCCGCCGCCCGCCAGCATCTCGATTGCCAGCCGGTCGCCGCCGCGTATTGCGCGCGTCTCGCGCACCATCGCGAACCGATTTCCGTCGATCCCGCCACCTTCGCCATCGCGCCAGATCTCGGCGACATAGCGCGTGTCTGGATGGAGGAACGACAGATCGAGATCGACCGTGCGCGCGTCTGCGTCGGTCACGCCGCCGACCCACCAGTCGTCCCCGCCGCGCCGTTGGCGGGCGATCACTGCATATTGGCCGATCTCGCCGGAAAGCACCTTCGTGCGCTCCCAGTCGACCGGCACCTGCTCGATGAAGGCGAGCGCGTCGGGGGCCTTGGCGTAATTCTCCGGTAGGTCGGCCGCCATCTGGATCGGTGAATAGATCACCACGTAATCGGCCAGCTGGCGCGCAAGCGTGTTGGGCAGCAGGCTTTCGCGGCCCTGCAGGCTGACGATGCCCGGTGTCAGGTCGAACGGGCCCGACAGCATGCGGGTGAAGACCAGCGTCGGCTCGTGGCTCGGCGGGTTGGGCGGCTCGCCCCACGCCATGTATTCGGTGCCGCGCGCACCTTCGCGGCTGACGAGGTTGGGGTAGGTGCGCCTGAGCCCCGTATCCTTGATCGGCTCGTGCGCGTTGACGGCGATTTCGTGCGCCGCCGCGCGCTTGGCGACCAGCAGGTGGTGGCGGGCCATGTATTGCCCGTCGTGATATTCCCACTGCTCGGTCCCGTCGGCGTCCTCGCGCAGCACGCCGCCCGCATCGGCGACGTATCCGGTCTTCACCGAATGGACGCCGTGCCGCTGGTAATAGTCGTAGGCCTCTTCCAGCTGGCGTTCGTAGAGCCCCGCATTCCCGGCGGTTTCATGGTGCCCCATGATCTCCACGCCCTTCGACTTCGCGTAGGCGGTGACACGGTCCATGTCGAAATCGGGATAGGCCTCGGCAAACTCGAAGTTGCGTCCGCTCTCGCTCCACCAGCCCTTGTTCCAGCCTTCGACGAGGACCGACTTGAAGCCGTGCCGCGCGGCGAAATCGATATAGTCCATCGCGTGCTGCGTTGTTGCGCCGTGCTTGGGCCCGTCGTTCCAGCTCCATGTGTCGAGATGCATCGCCCACCAGATGCCGACATATTTGTGCGGGCGCACCCAACTGACATCGCCGAGCGCATTGGGCTCGTTGAGGTTGAGCACGATGTCGGCCGCAGCATAGAGCGCGGGCGCATCCCCGGCGATCAGGATCGCGCGCCAAGGCGTGTGGAACGGGGCCTCGCGGCGGACTTTCCACCCTCCCGACGAAGGCGCGAGCATGGTCCGGAAGCGCTGGCCCTCGATCCGCTGGAGCCAGAACGCGCTGTAATCGACCAGCGCGGCCTCGTGGATCGCGATATGCAGGCCATCGGCGCGGCGGAAGGTGATCGGCGTATGCGCAATGCCGACCTCGCGCGCGGGGGTGGCATTGTAGAGAAATTCGTAGCGGTTCCATTCGCCACCCGGAATCCACCAGGCTTCGGCATCACCGCCTGCAAGCACGAACTCGGTCAGCTCGCCGTCGATGATCGCATCGGAGAGCTGGTCCTGCCGCGGGAAGTCGTAACGAAAACCGACGCCGTTATCGAACACCCGCGCGACCAGGTCGATCCGCCGCTGCGTCTTGCCGCGTTCGGTCATCGGCACGCGCATCTCGTTATACCGGTCGATGACCAGGCGGCTTTCGCCCCACGGCTGTTCCCAGGTTTCGTCGTGGCTGGCGCGGGTCGGATCGCCCAGCGCGACCCCGTTCTGCCACTTGCCCGCGCCGCGCAGCATGAAGCCGAGCTTGGAGGGGGCGATCACCTCCTCCCCGTCGCGCAGCACGCGGTAGACCGGGATCGTCTGTTCGGTCCCGATTTCGAAGCACAATTCGCCATCGGGGGAGCACTGGCGATGGGTCACCTCGTCCTGCGCCGCCGCGCCCGAAGCGAGGCCAAGCGCAGCCAGCGCGCCAAGCAGCCAAAGAAGCATGCGCGCAGGGCTTCGGGTCGGTCCGGTCATCGTCTGCTCTCCCACATCGATGCTAAGCACCTGCGCGAAAGCGGCGCGCGGTGCAACCGGTTACATGGCAGTCCTCCCCGCGCCTTTCCGGTGGATGGAGGGATGTGGATGAGGGCGCGCTCCGCCTGCAACGAAAAAGGCGCGCGACCGGAGTGTTCTCCGGTCACGCGCCCCATCGCCGGGCCGTTTGGGTCGGAAAGACCCGGCGAACCCTGAAAGCCCCCTTAGAACTCGCCGACCACGCCCACGCGCGCCGTGGTGCTCTTGCCGCCGGCATAGGAGACGCCCGCGGTGATCGCGAAGGGTTCCTCGGTGTTGGCCCGCGCGGCGATCGATGCGCCGATGGCGGCCTGCCCGCGATAGACCGAGGTGTTGGCGGTGTAGCTGACCCGGCCCGGTGCCGACGGCATCGGCGCGGCGGTCAGCGCGACCGAGGCGGCGATCCCGCGATTGTTGGCAAGCCGCTCGCTCGCCGCGATCTGATAGAGATCGAAGACGTTGCCTTCGAGCGAGGACAGCCGCCCGTCCATCCCGTCGAACCGGCTGAGGTCGAACGTGGTGGTCCCCAGATTGCCCTGCGCGTCGGTGGTGACGAGCGAGACCGGGCCGGACTGGCGGGCATTGCTTTCATCGGACGCAATCCCGGCGAAGGTATAGGTGCTCTGGCTGGAGCCGAGTGCGATCTGATTGGCCTGGGTTGCGACCGCGCCATTGCCGATCGCCACGGCGCCATCCGCAGTGGCCTGGGCGGCATTGCCCATCGCGATCGCACCCACGCCCACCGCATTGTTGGTGTTGCCGAGCGCCAGTGCACCATTGCCGGTGGCAATATTGTCCTTGCCGATCGCGACCGCGCCTTCGCCGGTTGCGACGTTGGGATCGCCGATCGCGACGGCCCCGTTGCCCGAGGCGATGTTGCGCGATCCGATCGAGACCGCCGCCCCGTCCTTCGCCGTCGCCTGGTAACCCATCGCGACCGATTCGGTGCCGCTCGCCGTGCTGCCCCAGCCGATGGCCATCGCGTTCTGCCCGCTCATGTCCGGCGAATTGTCGGTGCCGAAACCCAGCGCGGCGAAGCGTTCGGTGTTGGCATCGGCGCTTTGCTGGGCGGTGGTCGCCTGCTCGATCGCCTGGTCGGCAGTGCCTTGCGCCGTGGCCGCATTGGCGAGGGCCGTGTCTGCAGTTTCCTGCGCTTCCTCGGCACCCGAGCCGGCCTGTTGCGCCATGTCCTGCGCGGCCAGCGCTTCGGCACGGGCCGAACTGGCTTCCGACCTCGCAAGATCGGCAGTTTCCTGGGCATCGGCAGCATTCCCGAGAGCCGTATCGGCCGTCTGCTGCGCCACGTCGGCGCTGTTCTGCGCAGCGGCGGCGGCATCGGCATTCGCTGCGATCTGCGTGTCCTGCACGTCGTTTTCGGCCAGCGCCTGATCGGCCGTATCCTGCGCGGTTTGCGCATTGGCGAGTGCAGTATCGGCGGTGTCCTGCGCCGCATCGGCGGCGTCCTGCGCGGCAGCAGCGGCCTCGGCATTCGCCGCGATCTGCGTATCCTGCGCGTCGTTCTCGGCCAGCGCCTGATCGGCACTGTCCTGTGCGGTCTGCGCATTGGCGAGCGCGGTGTCGGCGGTGCCCTGCGCCGCATTGGCGGCGTCCTGCGCGTCGGCGGCAGCGGAAGCATTGTCCGCGATCCGCGTATCCTGCGCGTCGTTCTCGACCAGCGCCAGATCGGCGCTGTCCTGCGCGGTCTGCGCATTGGCGAGCGCGGTGTCGGCGGTGCCCTGCGCCGCATCGGCGGCGTCCTGCGCGTCGGCGGCGGCGGAAGCATTGTCCGCGATCCGCGTGTCCTGCGCGTCGTTCTCGGCCAGCGCCTGATCGGCCGTATCCTGCGCCGCCTCGGCGATGGTTTGCGCGGTCCCGGCACTGGCGAGCGCTTCGTCCGCGGTCCCCTGAGCGGCTTCCGCCGTTCCCTGCGCCGTGGCGGCATTGGCCAGCGCCTGGTCCGCCGTATCCTGAGCGGCGTTCGCAGATGACTGCGCCGTCGCGGCAGCGGCGGCCACGGTATTCAGCTGGCCGAGATTGACCGCGTCGGTCGCATCGGTCCCTGCTGCGACATTGACGATCTGCCGCTGCAAGTCCGCGCTGCCCACCGAGACCGTGTTCGCCCGCGTCGCCACCGAGCCGTAGCCCAGCGCGACCGCGCCAGCTATGCCGGAATCGACGCGCGACTGGGCGCCGAGGGCGAGCGACCCTGTCGCATCGCCCAATACTTCGGACCCGTATCCCAGTGCGACGCCGTATTCGCTGTCAGCATCGCTTTGTGCCCCGATCGCGGTAGAATATGTATCGCCTGCTCGGCTTGAATAGCCGATGGCTGTGCCATAACTCGCGTTTACGCTGCTGTCTGCGCCCGTCGCGGTACTATAGTCGGACAATGCCGAGCTGTTCACGCCTGTAGCGGTGCTGCTCTTACCGGTTGCTGAGCTGAAGGTACCAGTTGCCGTACTGTTTTCGCCGCTGGCCTCGCTGAATGCGCCTGTGGCGGTGCTGGCATATTGGCTCGCCTCGCTGCTTAGACCTGTGGCAGTGCTGTAGTCGCCGGTCGCTTCGCTGCGCCGGCCGATCGCCTGGGAGGTGGACCCGCTTGCCACTGCCGCACCGCCCGTCCCACCGAAGACGATATAGGGACTGCTGCCGCCACCGGCATCGGCGACCAGCGCCTGAACCTGTCCCAGCGTGGCCGCATCGCTGGTGGCCACGCCCTCTGCCACATTGACGATGCGACGGGTGATCACGTCGGCCCCATCGAGCTTTTCGTCGTCATTGATATCGACCGAGCCGTCGGCACCGACGGAAACGGTGTCGGCTTCGGTGGCCTGCGAGTTATGCCCCAGCGCCACGGAATTGGTCGCATCGGCGGCGACGGTCGCATCCGCCCCGAGCGCAGTGCTGAGCTCCGCACCAGCCTCGCTGAAATAGCCTGTGGCGGTGCTGTAGTGGCCGCTCGCCTTGCTGAAAACGCCTGTGGCGGTGCCTGCGTAGCTCGCCTCGCTGTACGCGCCTGTAGCGGTGGCCACATCGACTCCCGAGCTGAACATGCCTGTAGCGGTGCTCAGCCTGCCTGCCGAGCTATTCGCGCCTGTAGCGGTGCTGAATCCGCCGGTGGCCTTGCTATCTGCGCCTGTGGCGGTGCTGGCAAGTTCGCTCGCCTCGCTGCTTCGACCTGTGGCGGTGCTCGATCCGCCGGCCGCTTTGCTGCCCCGGCCGATCGCCTGGTCGGAGGGCCCGCTTGCCACTGCTGCATCGCCGCTCCCGCCGACGGCAAAATAGTCGAGGCTGGCCGTCGCGGCTTCGACCTGTCCCAGCGTCGCCGCATCGCTGGCGTCCAAGCCGTCGGCCACATTGACGATGCGGCGGGTGATCACGTCGGCCCCATCGATCCGTCCGTCGCCATTGGCATCGACCGAGCCGTCGGCACCGACGGACACGGTGTTTGCTTCGGTGGCCTGCGAGTTCTGCCCCAGCGCCACAGCCCGAGCTGCAGCGGCGGCCACGGTCGCATTGGCCCCTAGCGCCACGCCTCCAGTTGCGAGCGCCTCACCATTGGCACCGAGCGCAGTGCTGAATGTCTCGGTCGCGCGGCTCCCGGTTCCCGTCGCGGTGGAATATTCGCCCACCGCCGAACTGTCATATCCCGTTGCCGTGCTCGATCTCGCTGGCGCCCAAGAATATGCGCCGATTGCGGTGGACTCGATCGACTCGGCTTCGCTTCCAGCCCCCATCGCCGTGCTGTATTGGCCCGTCGCCTTGCTGAAATGACCAACAGCTGAAGCCTGGGTGCCAGTGGCCCGACTTTCCGATCCTATAGCGACGGACAATTCGCCGCTTGCCACCGCTGCCGCACCCGCACCGTTGATTGCCACATAAGGACTGCCCGTTGCGCTATCGGCAATCGCCCGGACCTGCCCCAGCGTAGCCGCATCGCTGTCATCGACGCCGTCGGCCACGTTGACGATGCGGCGGGTCAGGACGTCGTCAGCATTGATCGTCCCGTCGCCATTGATATCGACCGACCCGTCGGCACCGACGGAGACGGTGTTGCTTTCGGTGGCCTGCGAACGCGCGCCCAAGGCTACGGAAAACTCCGCCCCGGCCGCCGTCGTGGCACCGAAGCCCAGGGCCGCGCTTACCTCTCCATTCGCTCGGCTGCGATATCCCGCTGCCAGGGCGTAATCGCCCGCTGCCGAGCTCAGATAGCCGACAGCCGTCCCCCCTTCTCCCGCTGCATTGCTCGAGGCGCCGTATGCCGCACTGGCCAGTCCGCCTGCGCTGCTGTCGGCCCCCGTGGCCGTGCTGCTGTTTCCTGTCGCCCAGCTGTTCTGGCCGGTTGCGGTCGCGTTCGCGGCAGTGGCCCGGCTGTTCTGGCCGGTTGCCGTCGCATAGGCGGAGTTTGCTGTGCTGCCCGCGCCCGTGGCTGTGCTCTTCTCCCCGAGTGCCCAAGCATTGGTACCGATCGCCGTACTTTCGGTCTTCGTCGCATTGGCACTGGCACCGATCGCGGTCGTGCTGCTGGCGGTAGCGTGGCTGTTGTGTCCGATCGCGGTCGCGAGGCTGGCGTTGGCCTTGCTGAGCACGCCGACGGCAGTTGTCTTGCCAGCGCTCGCTTCGGCATCGGTTCCGCATTCGGTCGCCGTTTCCTCGGTGCCTTCGTTGCAATCGGGCGTCTCGTCCGCCGCGGCGGGGGAAGCGACGACGCACAGGGCGGCGAGGCTGGTGCTTGCGAGGAGCAGGCGGGTGGTGGCGGTGCGGGTCATGTCGTGTCTCCGTGACGATGGAAAAAAGGTATGAAGTCGGATGCGCGGGTCAGCGCCCGCGAATGGGTGCTCCGGGAAGGTGCGCGACAATGCGCAGCGGGCCGCCGCTGCCGCCGCGGATCTTCATCGGCAGCGCAATGACGGTGGCGCCGGTTGCGGGCAGGCGGTCGAGCTGCGCGACATTCTCGAACCCCGGCACATTGGCCGCGGCGAGGATGCGATGCGCCATGAAGTCGGTGGACTGGCCGCGATCGAGGCTGGCGGTGTCGATGCCGACCGCACCGACCGAGCGTTCCTCGACCAGGAAGCGGGCGAGCTCGGGAGAGAGGCCGGGAAAATGCAGTTTGGGCACGGCAGCCGCGCCGCGCTCCGCCGTGCCGAGATAGGCGGCCTTGTCGGGCCAGAATCTCGAGAAGCCGGTGCGCACCAGCAGGATCGCGCCATCGGGCAGGCGGCCATGTTCGGCCTCCCAAGCGCGCAGGTCGTCGACCGAGACGAGGTAGTCGCGGTCCGCCGCCGACTGTTCGGTCACATCGAGCACGAAAACAGGGCCGATCAGACGACTGATTGACACCTCGTGCGTCGCCTGTCCGCCCTCTGCAAAGTGGATCGGGGCATCGAGGTGGGTGCCGCCATGTTCGGCGGTGAAGATGTTGTAGGCGCTGTAATGCCAGCCGCCTTCGGTCTCGCCATGGGCCACTTCCTCCAGCCGGAATTCGGCGGCTGTGGGCCAGAAAATGCCGTCTTCGTCGGCATCGTGCGTCAGGTCGACGAAACTGCCGCCGGCCAGCGCGAAAGGCGCCGGAACCGGTGGTTTTGCCGCGCATCCGGCCAGCGCAATTGCACCGGCCACGGCCAAAAGGCGCGCCCCGGCGCGCAGGTTTGAAGCACTCACGGCGACCCCCGATCGTCTTGCCCAATCATGTCCGAGTGACATTCGGAGGCCTGTCTCCCGGGCCCCCGAATGCCGCCCCCTCGGAGCCGCAAAGGCTCCTGTCCGCCCCAAGGGTGCGAGTATGCATTGCCGGGCGCAACGATCGGATGCCGAGTTGCAACTGGGGGTGCTGAGCTGCAGAATTAAGCGGATTTTAACGCGGAGAACGGCGTGTTCGGGGCATTGACGGCGCGAAGATGTTTCCCATTGGCGCGCCACAGCTTATGAGATTGATTCGCAATCTTTCCTTCCACCCGAGTTCGCAGGCAAAACATGGGTTTCGAACATCGCTATCCCAAAGTGGAAATGCACACCGGCACGCATCCGCGCCTCGGCAGCGGTGTCGCGGTGTGGGAATTCGACGAGCTGCCCGAGATGCTCGGCCCCGATTGCTGGGCAGTGGTGGCGGCCCGCCTGCTCATGTCGCACAATTTCGAGCCGGGTCTCGCCGCAATGCTCGAATTCATCGGCCGCTCGGCGCGCGCTGACAGAGCCTGGGTGCTCCGTTTCAACCACGATCTCACGACGATGCGAAACACCAATGAATGGTGCGCCAGCGGGATCACGTCGCATGTCGAGGATCTGCAGGACGTCCCCGTTACCATGCTCGGCGACATGCTGCTGCCGCTCAAAGAAGGGCAGGCGCTGGCGATCAACGATATCGAATTGCTCGGACGCGGGATGCGCGCGATGCAGCGCGAGTTCCGCCTGCAGGGTATTCGCAGCACGCTGACGGTACCGGTGATGGCGGAAGAAGGGTTGATCGCCTTGATCGGCCTCGATTGCACCCGTCAGCAGCGCGACTGGACCGAAAGCGAAGTGCACGCACTCACCCAGATTGCCGCCCTGATCGGTGTCAGCCGGATCGAGGGAGCGGCGCTGACGCGCGAACGGATCGCGCCAGAAACCGATGCCTTGGCACGGCTTTACCTGCGCAGCGGACATTCGGCGCGCGGCGTCGATCCCGAGGATATCTGCGCGGTCGAGGCCGATGGCAGCGGCACGATGATCCACCTGGCGAGCGGGGAGACCGTCCCGGACGACCGCCCGTTGCGCTGGTGGCATTCGGTCCTGCCCGCGCACCTGTTCCTGCGCACCCATCGTTCGGCCATCGCCAATCTGCGCCAGGTCGATCGCTTCCAGAAGCGCCACCGTGGGCAGGACCTCGAACTCGTGCTCAAAGGCACCGGCCATCGCAGCCCCGTAGCCCGGGCACAGGCTCCCGAATTGCGGCGACGGCTGGGCGTCTGACCCGCGCCCGAGCCGGCGATGCTATTTCGACGAAGGCAGGTCTAGTATCGTCTGCGCGCCGGAGCGACTGTCGTTGACGGTCAGCCGTAGCCCTTCCGGGGTGGTGTCGAATTCGATCGTGCCACCCTGCGTGATGACGAGGCCGTGACGGGCCGCACCGGCATCGACACAGAACGACCCGTCGAACTCGCCGCAACCCGCCATGCCCGAGGGCACGGCGGCGACGACAGCGGCCATAACCGCCAGCGCGATGCTACTTTTCATCTCGGGTCTCCCCGCCATTCTGCACGATGGAAAAGCCGCCACCGCCCTCGGCCGGGCCGGAATAGGAGATGCTGAAGCTGTTGTTGTCGCCGTTCTGCGTGATGCTCACATCGTAACCGCTCCCGCTTTGCACCACATCGACGGCATTGCCGTCGCCATTCTGGATTACGGTCGCGCCCAGCTCGCTGCCGCGCTGTTCGTAGGCGATCTCGTTTTCCTCTCCCTGCTGCTGCAGCTCGGCCTGGATATTGCCACTCCCTTCCGCGAGCTGGCTCATGCGGACCGTGTTGAGGTCGCCGGCCATCTGCACATTCGCGGTGATGCCGTTGCCCGCACCCGACTGGTTTATCCGGCCGTCATTCTCTTTCCCCGATTGCGTGAGCGACGCGCTTCGCACGGTACCCGGTCCCGATTGCTCGATCCGGGCCGTGTTCTGCACATCGTCGCTCTGGTCGATATCGGCTTCGACGGTTCCGGTGGACGGCGTGGGATTGTCCTGCTTGATCCGGGCACTGTTATTGGGCGAGATCTGGTCGATCGCGGCGATGGTGCCGCCGCTCGTCTGTTCGATGCGGGCGGAGTTGTTGTCGGTTCCGCTGCCGGCCTTCACCGAGGCTTCGCTTGCCGCGCCCGATCCGGTCTGCGTGATGCGGCTCTCGTTCGCATTGCCGTTCTGGTCGATCTGCGCTTTCAGCGAAGGACCGTCCTGCGCGATCGTGGCTTTGCCGCGCATGCCGGGCTGGGTGATAGTGGCGTTGCTGCCGGTTCCGCCACTGGCGCGGGTCTGCCGCGCCTCGGCACTGTTGGCACTGCCGCCCTGGTCGATATCGACCGTGTCCGTGCCGGACCCGGCGTCGACCTTCTGTTCCACCAGCGCCTCGTTCTCGTCGGTGCCATCGGTCGACTGGTCGATCCCGGCGACGCTCCCTCCGCCCGCGCCGCTTTGCTTGATCACGGCTGAGTGGGTCTGGCCGGTCTGGTCGATGTCGGCCTCGTTGCCTCCTCCTGCGCCCGTCTGTTCGACGGTGCCCCGCAGGCTGCGCGACGATCCGCCTTCCTGGTCTATCTGCGCCTTGTTGGCGGGCGAGTCCTTCTGAAGCACCACGGCATCGCCGTCGCTCCCGTTCTGGTTGATTGAGCTGACATTGCCATGCGCACCATCCTGCACCACGCGCACCTGCGACTTGGTGCCCGACTGGGTCACACCCGCTTCCTGCCTGCCCGCGTCGGATCGTTGCGTGATCTCGGTCTCGTTGTTCGCACCGTCGATATCGGTGTCGGCACCGCTTCCGCTGCCGCTGCCCGCCTGGACGATCTTTGCGCGACTTCCCGGCCCGTTCTTGATCGCGACCGACGCCTTTGCGCCGGGCTGGGTCTGCAAGACCAGTCCGGTGCTGTCTCCCCCTTGCGACAAGGTGACGTCGGCCTGCGTCGCGCTGGCACGCTGGATGATCTCGCTGCGGTGATCGTGCCCTGCCAGAGTGTGGGTCTGTTCGGCGCCGGTACCGCCGCCATCCAGATTGGCCCGCTGGATGCCGAGCGAGAAATTGCTGTCGCCCTGCTGGTTGATCGCGACCGTGCCCTTGTCACCGCGCTGGTCGATATAGGCTGTGCTATCGGTGGAGAGCGCGCTGTCATTGCCGAATGCGATCGTCGCCGACGCGCCATCGGCTCCGTCACCGGTGTCATCGGCCTGGCGGATTGCCCCCGCGTTGCCGTTACCCGAAAGGTCTATCCGCGCGGTCGACCCACGCCCCTTCTGGTAGATGCCACTGGCCGGATCGGGCTCGATGCTTTCGCCGGTGAAGGCCTCGATCGCGGGCACCTCTTCGAGCGGACCGGTATCGCCGGACTTGCGCACGATCTTTGCGGTGCTGGTTTTGCGGGTCACTTCCCCCTCCTGCCGGACCGATTGGTCGGCATCCTGAGCATCTGCCTGGCTCGGTTCGGCCGAGCGTGCCTGGCCGCAAGCAGCCAGGCTCAGCGCCAGGGCACATGCGCCCGTTTGGGTGGCGAGTTGTGTCGAAAGTTTCATTGTGTCCTCCTCTGCTGGACGTGACCTCCCTTGAGTGCGCTAGCCCTTGTCCTCGGTATCGTCGGCATCGCGCCCGTCTTGTTTCGTTCCGCTGTCTTCGTTGTCTCCGCTATCGTCGGCGAACAGCTGCGCGTTGAGCGGCTGGTCGATCTGCTTTTCCCAGAACTCGAGGCAGAAGCTTTCGAACCGCTGCCCGAGCGCGAGATGCGCGCGTTCCTCGTCCCACCCCCGCTTGCGGCCGAACAGGTCGTCGACGCGGTCGTATTTCTCGATTCGCTCGCGACACTTGCCTGCCTGCTCGCGGGCCAGAGCGACCACGTCGGCAGGACCGACAATGCCGGCGAAATAGAGCCGCAGCAGGCCCGGGTCGTTCATCGGTTCGCGCAGCCATGTCCTCAGCGCGGCCTCCCCGGCGGGAGTCACGATGAAGGAGTGGCGCGGGCGACCGACGCGCCGCTCTTCCTCCTCGTAGAGCAGCCCGGCCGCCGCCAGCCGCGCCATCTCGCTGTAGAAGGGATCGCGGTCGCGATCGGCATAGGCATGCTTGTCGTGACGCCGCACGGTGACGACGAGGTAGGCCAGCAGAACGAAGATGCAGGCGATGATCAGGACGATAAGCAACATGGCGTCTATTCCTCCGTTTCGTCGGCCGGGTCGTCGAGCGAGTGCTCCGACGCGACGTCGTTCCAGAAATCGAGGCAGGCGCGCTCGAACCGGATGCCGAGACGGCTCGCAGCGAGCGCGTATCGCCATTCGGGCCGGTTGATCAGCAGCTGTTCCAGCCGCTCGTATTCGGCCTTGCGCGCCAGGTGGATCGAACGTCTGCCCTTGGCGACGTCGCGCGGTTCGTGGCGGTCGACGATCCCCGCATAGTTCGCCTGCAGAAAGCCGGGATCGTTGGTCGGCTCGCGCAGCCAGGCGCGCAGGCCCGCCTCTCCCGCCGGGGTCACCGTGTAGGTGTGCTCCTCGTTCCCCTCGTAGTTCTTCTGCGAATAAAGGAGCCCGCCTTCGACCAGTTTGTCGGGCTCGGCGTAGAAAGGCTGGCGGTCCTGATCGAAATAGTTGTTGCTGTCGTGCCGCCGCAGCGCCGCGACGATCAGGCTGGCAAGGATGACCACGATGGCCAGGATGAGGATGACCGTGAGCATGGTGGATTACCTTTCCCTCTCGAGCTGGTCGACGTTTTCGATCGGTTGCGCGGGCGGCTCGTCGATCGCTCCGCCTGAATCGGATTCCGGTCTTCCGGGCAGTGCGGCGTCGGCATCGTCGAACAGCGCGGCGACCGCCTCCTTCAGCGTCGGGCGCATCAGCACCCGGTCGCCGAACACGATCACGACTTGCTTGAGCTCCGGAACGCTGGCGAGCTGCGCGCCGAGCAGTTCGGACACGCTCGATTTGTCCGCCTGAACGAACAGCGGCTCGATATAGATCACCGCATTGTCGAGCGGGATCGCCAGCAGCCTGCCGCGCGAAACGCGCGAACCCGATTGCATCCGCAAGGTCATCCAGGCCGAAATCCTGGCGTCCTGGTCGATCCGGGCCTGCGCCTGCGACGGCCCGAGAATAGTGGTGTCGGGCGAGAAGTTGTAGGACGTCAGACGACCCAGGCGGTCGCCATCGCTACCGCCGACCAGATAGCCCGAAAGGACGTTCCGGCTCTCGGGGCTGAACGGCTGGACGATCGCGAATTCGGACCGTTCTTCACCGGGGAAGCGAGTCTTGAGCCAATAAGGCCGCAGATCGACGTTGCGTTGCTCGTGCTCGGGCCTGGCGCGTTCGCGGCGCAGCGAAATGAAGTTGGCATCGTGGGGGATGCGCCACGCCCCTTCGCGAGCGTAGAAGGCATCGGACGCGCGCATGTGATAGTCGGCCCAGATGATCGACTGGATCTGGAACAGATCTTGCGGATAGCGGAAATGCGCCTTGATCTGGGCGCTCGCCTCGGCCACCGGTCTGAAGGCTTGCGGAAAGGCCTTGCGCCACGTTTGCAGCACCTTGTCGCTTTCGTCGGTAACGTAGAGGACCACGCTGCCGTCATAGGCATCGACCACGGCTTTCACGCTTCCGCGGACGTAGTTTGCGCGTTGCGTGCGCCGTGCCAGCAGGCGGATGAATTCTGCCGGGATGATCCCCGAGTCCTTCTGCTTGCCCTGGAATATCTGCGAGAAGTCGCTCAGGTCGATGCGCTTCGAATACGGCATCATGTCGCTGATGGTGTAGCAGTCGACGACCCACTTGATGCGGCCCTCCGCAGCGACCGGATAGGGGTCGGCGTCCACCTCGAGGAAGGGTGCCACGCGCTGGACCCGCTCGCGCACGTCCCGGTGATAGAGCACGCGGCTGTCATCGGTCAGCAGTGTGGTGAGCGCGAGGCGGATGTCCCAGAAGCGGATCGCGAACAGGAGACGGTCGAAGATGCTGTCGATCGGCACGCCCCCGCCGCCATCATAGGTGTGCTTGCCGAAGCTGCGTCCCTCGCGCGGCCGGTCGAGTTCCACCGTCTCGGTTCCGACGATCGAAAACTCCGGCGAATTCTCGCCGTAATAGATCTGCGGATTGCGCACCGAGAGCGCACCGGGTCCCGAACTCGGGAGATCGCCGGTGAGGAACACCGGCAGGCCGGCCGGGGTCGCTTCGGAAACCGAAGCCGTGACGAGGCCGTAACTATGCGAATAGATCAGCCGCTCCGACTGCCAGCGGCGCGAATGCTCGGGAAGGTTCCCAATCTTGAGCTCGCGGGCGGCGATCATGACCGGCTGCAACTGGCCATCGATCATGTAGCGATCGACGTCGATATCGGTGAAATCGTAGTAAGCCCGGAACGCCTGCAACTCGCGGAAATTGATTAGCAGCGTTGCAGGATCCCACAGACGCAGCGTTTCCAGGAGTTGCCGGTCGTTCTCGATGGCGGCGACGTTACCCGTTTCCGCGACGCCGGCAGTGCGCCGCTCGACCTTGTCGAGGCCGAACCCGTAGCGGGTGAACTGCAGGTGATCCTCGATATAGGGCTGCTCGCGTTCGAGCTCCTGCGGCTCGACGATGATGAGCTGGAACAGGTTGGGATAGAAGCGGATGATCGAGAGCCCGATCAGGATCAGGTACACGACCACGATCGTCGGAATGATCCATCCCGGGCGCCGGATATTCACTTGGAACATGATGAACCCGGCCACCACCGCCGCGGCGACGAATTTGTACGCGAGCAGGCTGGCGTTTGAATCGGTGAAGCCAAGCCCCGTTACCACTCCGCGTTCCGAATAGCTGAGCAAGTGCAGATCCAGCAGCATGCCCCAGCCGAGCAGCGCCATCAGCGCAAAGACCAGCACCGAGATGTGCAGGTTGACCTGAAAGGGCAGCATCGAATGCGGGGCCTGCGGACGGATGCCACCGCAGATGTAGCTCGTCGCCAAAGTCAGGATCAGCACGACAAGCACGCACACGAACAGCCAGTGGTTGATCAGCACATGGAGCGACAGCTCGAACATAAAGTAGCTGAGGTCGCGATCGAATTGCGGGTCGGTACGGCCCCAATCGACCTTGTTGGCCCACAGGATGTAGGTCTGCCAGTGCGGGTAAGTCTGCAACCCGACGACCAGCCCGCAGATCAGCGCCACGGTTATCACGAGAGGCCGGAAATAGGGCTCGACGCTCCGGCGCCAGCTGTCCACGCGGCGCTCGTCGGCCGAGATCACGCGATCCAGACGCGCCAGTCGCTGCGCCAGAAGCATGTTGCCTGCGACCATCGACGACATGAAGAGGAAGGGCACCACTCCCATCCAGATCTTCGTCTTCACAACGGTCAGATAGACGTCGAGATAGCCGATCTCATCGAACCACAGGACTTCGGTGTAGAACCGTGCCGAGAATATCACCGCGAGCAGAAAGGCTGCCAATCCCACCACCCAGTAAAACAACGTGCTGGTCACGCCTCCGATGAGGAAGAACGTGGCGGCGCGGACCGTGGCGGTGGGATGCATTCTCATGACAGGCTCGGCGGCTTGCCGTCCAATGCGGTCTCGACGGCCTCGGCGGCGCAATGGACCTTCGAGACATCTTCCTGCTCGTGCACCGCGTGGTCCACAGCGCGCTCGACCAGCTCTATCTGGTGGGCAACATGCTCGCGTTGTTCGTCGCTTTCCACCGATGCGCGGCCGACATCCTCCAGCATTTCCGAGAGACGCAGCATCACCGCGATGTCGTCGGGACAGGCATGCCTGAGGGGGGTGACAACCATGTCGAGATAGGCTTCGAACGGTCGCCTGGGCACAGCGACGCGCACGGTGCCATCCTCGTCCTCCAGCAACACATCGCCCAGCTCATGCTTGCACAGCTGGACCAGGACGATCTCTGCCGACCGGATCGAGGCACACGCCGTCGTCGGATCGTTGATCGCGGTCGATACAGCCCGCAAGGCGATGTCGACCAACTGGGTCAGCCCGAACGCCACATCCGCCTGCACGCTCCGTTCACGCCCCAGCTGGAGCGATTTGACGATGCGCTTGCGCAACTCCGTTTCGATATCGGGGAAGTCCGCGTCGCAATCACGGGTCCAGGCCCAGGCAAGGGCGGTATCCATCACCGCCTGGTCGCCCAGCATGTTGACATATTCGATGACGAGATCGTGCTCGGCCGCAAAGTCGAGCAGCAGGTCCGCATTGATGCGTTGGATGATGCCGGAGGACGTCGCGAGGACCGGAACCGCTCGCGCGGGAATTTCGGGCAGCGCAGGCTTTGGATCGTCATCGGCGCGAAGTTCGTAATTCGACTTCACCGCCGCGACGGTGCGTTTCTCCACGCTCCGCAAGATTTGCTCGATCCTGATCGCGTGGACGATGTGGTGGATGAAATAGACGAATGCGGCGACGCTGATCAGCGCGAACACAAACGCCAGAGTCACTGCGAATTGCGGAACGATCTGCGAGTCCTCGCGGATCGAGCGCAGCACGGCCAGGGAATAGACGAAGGTGAAGATGAACACCGCCAGCGTCAGCTGCGTCGCCCGGTCGCGGATGAACTGGCGAGGGACGCGCGGCGAGTACTGGGCGGCCGCGACCTGCAAGGCGACGATCGTAACCGAGAAGGCGATCGTCACCACTGTCAACGAGGTGGAAGCGACGGTTTCGACCAGATTGCGCGCGCCGACCGGCCCGCCGGTATCGAGCAATCCCCCGAGGCTGGCCGACGTCGTGAAGTCCAGCCGCGTAACGAAAGTCGCCGTCAGAATTCCGCCGATGATTGCAAACATCGGAAATATCCAGAAGGCCTGATGCAGCAGCATCCGGATCCGGCCGAGCGTGGCCGAATAGTTGATCATGATGTGCATCACCCGGTGCCCTTGATCTGGAGCGGCTGCGGGCGCTGCTTCGGGCCGCGGCTCAACAGTCCCAGAAGGTAGGAAGACCGACGCGGACGCAGATCTTCGTCATAGCCAAGATCGTGGCTGACGGCCGCAACGAAGGCCTGCGTCCGCTGCGCGGCAGGGAGCCACTTGCGGTACCGGTCATACGCGCGACCCGGGTCGATCGTGTGTCCGGTTAGCCTGCCCAGCGTTGAGGAGATCTCGACGTACCGGCGCACCGAAGGAACCACGGCCAGAGGCGCGCCGCGCAACGCCGCTTCGAATTCCGGGCGCGATACCGGCTTCGGATGACCCTCGGTCTTCACCGGAACGTACGCTTCGCGAAGATCGCTCACGAGATCGGCCATGCCGGCCTTCAGTGCTCGAAGGGCAGGGCTGGAACCAGGGCCTGATGGCTCCGGCAGGCAGTAGGTCAGACCGTCTGCAATCCGGCCCAGGGCCTGCAACGTCCGGGGCAGGCTGCGTTCGCGGGCCTGGGGCCTGTAGAAATAGACGATGGGATAGCGGCTGAGCCCCTGGTGCATGCCGATAAGGCCGTCATGCAACCGCTCGAGCCAGCGCTCGAGGCCCTCCATGTTGTCCGCAGAAAGTCGCTCGGCCACGGTCTCCATCGGATCGTCGTTCCGATCCATGCGGTGATGCAGGTCGGCGACGAGGCGATCGTAATCCAGGATGCTCCGGTGGACACTGAGGAAGTAGGTGATGGAGAAGGTCAGGATGACGCTGCCGAGCAAGGCTTCCAGCGCCACGGCGACCGAATAGGCCATGTTGGACGGACTGATTTCGACGAAACCGATCGTGGAGAGCGTGACCCAGCTGAGCCGAAAGGCTGCCGAAAGGCCGGGTTGCGATCCGCCTCCGGTGACCAAATCGCCGACCGACAATCCACCGTAAAAGATCAGCGCGAAACCGGTGACGATGCCGCCGATCCAAAGCGAGATGATCAGCGCAATCATCAGCGGTGCCGCCAGGCTCAGGGCGCGCTGGGCAACGGCATAGGGAAGCAGTTTTGCGAGATGACGCCAGCACCACCAGAACAGACGGTAAGCCTTGGCCGAAAATATGCTTCTGCCGCCAGCATCGAGGACCGTGAGCAACGCGTCCAGGACGGTCAAGGCGAGCAACAAGACGCCGATAGCCGAAAGAAGCATACTCGCCTCCCAATCAAAAATGATCGAACATCAATGATTGGAGGTTAAATGTTAACCAATCCACTAAACTTAAAATATACTTTAAGGGTTAACTTATGATCCAAGAAACTTAATTTGGTTAATTTTCAAAGCGGTAATCGTTAACTTTCATTTCATCTCTGCGCCCGCAAGGTTGGACCTCTAGACCACACCCATCAAACCCGCGGAAACAGATGGTTTTTGGAAGGTCCGTATCTTTTGCGAGTGACGCCCGCGAAGTCAGATGAGCAGGTTCCGTCCGCCCGAAGATGGCTTGGAAGCGACAGAACAGCCGCCGGAGATCTCCCTCCTGATACGAACGGTAAACGGCCCTCTGCTACTCGCTGGACCTGACGCATGATCGGGGTCCTTCGATCCCGTCGAGATTCGCGCCCGCACCGCCGGCTGCCACCCCGCGAGCCATTCCTCGCGGGCTAGTCGGCGGAGGCAGGACGTTTGCTGTCAGGTGATCACGCCCTTGCGCGCCGCAAGTCCCCCTACTCGTCGTCCTCTCGCGAAGGCAGAACCAAGACCGGGAACGCATTTTCACGCTGGAAGATTTCTCTCGCCAGTGCCTGAAGGTCGTCGACCGTCACGCTGCGATAAGCGTCCTCGCGGGTCCGGAACTGGAGCAATCCGCGACCACCGGTCTGCGCATCGCCCAGCACGCCGATCCAGTACGAATTGTCCTCGAGCGTGCTCGGCAGGTCTTCGAGCAGCGGCGTGATCGCGCGCTGCAATTCATCCTCGTCGATCGGCCCGGCGGCGAGATCGCTCCCGACCTTTTCGATGTCCGGCAGCACGTCGCGGGCCGCGTCGGGGAAGACCGTGACGCTGGCCACCATGTAGCCGTAGCCGGGGAATTCGGGATCGGCTTCGACACCGGCACCGGGCGAATAGGTCGAGCCCAGTTCCTCGCGCAGGACCTTGGTCATGCGGTTGCGGAAAATGCTGCGCAGCGCATTCAGCTGGTAGCGGACTACGGGATCGGTCCCGTCGGGTGCGGGCCAGTAGACCCGCGCGATGGCCTGATCGGGTGTCCCGTTGTGATAGAGGGTCGTGACTTCGTCTGGGCGCTCGGGGAAGTCCAGCATGTGTGCTTCGGAATAGTCGCCCTTGCTGTCCGCCCTTGTTGGCAGCGCGCCGAAGGTGCGTGCAACCTGGGCGATCATCTCCTCGCGATCGAAATCGCCCACCACAGTGATTTCCACGAGGCCTTGTTTGAGCTGCGGATCGAGCCATTCGCGAACCTCTTCCAGCGTCGGCGCAAGGAAAGAATCCAGATCGCCATAGCCGTATCGTGGATCCCCCGAACGCACGAGCCGAGGGACATATTTGCTGATGACCGAAGCCGGCTCCGAATCGTGGGTCGGGTACCAGGCCCGCATCTGATCGAAATACTGCTCCTCGATCGTATCGCGATAAGACGGTTCCACAGCATAGGCCGCCATCAGGTTCAGCTGTTCGCCAAGATCGCCGCTGTCGGTCGCCCCGAGAATGCGGATCGCATCGCCATCGGTGCGCAGATAGGGCCGCGCGCCGACGCGCTTGCCGGCGAACATCGTGCGCAGGTCGCTCGACGTGTGCGGCCCCACGCCGCTACGCGAGAGCAGGTTCTCAGCCAGTCGGCGGAACCCTTCGTCCTTGCCTGCCGGCATGGAGAAATAGCCGTCGCCGATATTGGCCTGGATGTAGATGTTCCCGTTGTCGAACGGGGTCTGCTTGAGGTTGAGGCGGACATTGTTGGCGAACTTGACGAGGTAGGCGTCCGCATCCTCGACATAGGTTTCGCTCACCACTTCGCCCGGTGTGCCGAAATCGGTGAAGGCGAAGGCGGCGATTTCCTGTTCGGGCGGCGCTTCGGGGGCGACCTTGCGCGCACCTTTCAGGGCTTGCGCGATCCGGGCTTCGGGATCGTCCAGTTCGAGGCTGGTGGAAAGATAGATCGACGGCGTTTCGTATCCGCTCCATGCCTCGCGGAAGGCGGTTTCGACCTGCTCCACGGAGATCGTACGCTCCAGATCCTCGAACAGCGCAAGGTCGGCGTCGGGCGATGTGAACACCCGATCGGCCGCGAACGCGCTGGCGAGCGCGTCGACATAGTTGTATTCGAAACTGGCGAAGGTCTTGCGCGTGTCCTTGCGCTCGACAGCCGTTTCGAGGCTTCGGCGATAGAGCGCGAGCTGTTCGTCGAGTTCGGCCTGGCTGAAGCCGAACTCAAGCGCGCGTCGCACTTCAAGATCGCCCACGGCAAGGCTTTCCTGCCACTTGTCGGTCGCGCTGCGTACACGGATGAGCATGCCGTCGACGATTTCGCGCTGGGCATAGCGCGTGACCGATCCGGACAGGAACGGCGCCTTGCCTTCGTCCACCAGCTTGGTCAGCCGGCGGTCCAGGATTCGGTTGCCGATGGTCCGAACGATGTACTCGCGGCGCCTGTCTGCCGAGTCCTCTTGCAGTTCGTACGGGTACTGCGTGCCGATAGTGATGAAGGTCAGCAGCTCGGGATCCTGGTAGTATCCGATCCTGCCAGCTTCGGTGGCTGCAGGGGTAAGCGGTCGTTTTTCCGCCGCCGGGCTCGCGGGCTTCCAGTCGCCGAAATACTCGCGGATCTTGGCGATCGCGAGATCGGTCTCGACATCGCCGACGAACACGATGAACGTGTTTTCGGGCCGGTAGTACCCCTCGTAGAAACGGACAAACTCCTCGCGCGGCATGGTGGCGATGGTTTCGTCGGTCCCGATCGGGAGCCGGTCGATCCTGCCGCTCCCCTTGGTAAAAAAGCCGAGATTGTCGATCGCGGAGCGGAAGCCGAGGGAGTCGCGGCTGCTCTTTTCCGAGGCGATAACGCCGCGTTCGCGATCGATCGCTTCCTCGTCCAGCAGCAGATTGCTGGCCGTCTCGCGCATAAGGAAGAACGCTTCGTCGAGGAGCTCTTCGCCGACATTGGGAAGGTTGAGCTTGTAGACCGTCTGGTCGAACCCAGTGCTCGCATTGGTATCGGCGCCGAAGGCGAGACCGTAGCGCTCAAGCCGTTTGACCATCTCGCCTTCGGGGACATTCGTCGATCCGTTGAACGCCATGTGTTCGAGGAAATGTGCGATGCCCTGCTGCGCGTCCGTCTCGTCCCAGGATCCGGTGTCGATCCGCATGCGGATAGCACCAGCCCCGCTGGGCGTAGCATTGCGCATCACCGCATAGCGCAGGCCGTTCTCTAGCTCTCCATACACGACCCGCTCGTCCGCTTTCAGATCGCTGGAATCCTGGACGAATGCCGGTTCAGCAGACTGGTGCGCGAAAGCGGGGCTGACCACGCTCGCGAGGCTGGCGGCAGCCAGCGCAAGGATCGAGCAAACAGGGGAAGAACGAAGGTTGGTTTTCGTGACCGGCATGGGCTGGCACTCTCCAGTGTTTTGATTTTTGCAGATTGGGGTGGCTGCGCATGCCCGACCAATGCCTTGCATGCGCAGCCGGAGGGGTCAGGTGGACATCAGAAACTGATCCGTGCGCCGACGGTGATCGTTCTGCCTCCGTTGAACTGGTAGTTGTCCGGGAAGAGGAAATTCGCCCCGCTCTCGTTGAACATCGAGGATGTCGCCGAGCGCAGATCGCCATCGGTCGGATCGCGCAGCAGGTCATCACCCTGCAGGTAGAAGGTGACGTCCGCGAAACTGGTCGGCAGGTGATAATTCAACCGCAGGTCCAGCGTGCTGTAGGACGGCACGATGGTGTCCAGGCCGTGGACCTCGAACGCTTCGGGAGAAGCATCCTGATACGTGTAGATCAGACGGCCTTCGAATCCGCCGCGCTGGTAATTGAGCGAGGCGTTGTACACCCAGGCCGACTGGTCCTTGAGCGCGCGATCGAAGGTGAACTGATCGAGCGTGCCATCGTCGTTGCGACCGGAGAGCAGGGTCGGGAAATCCGCTGCAGTGTAGGTCACGTTGCCGAGAATACCGAAATCGCTCAGGAAGCCGGGGAGGAAATCCAGCTGGCGGATCACTTCGGCTTCAAATCCGTAAATCTTGCCGCCTTCGCCATTTTCCGGTCGATTGCGGAGGAAAGCCGTATCGGCGTCGAACGCGACGATTTCAGGAAACTGCGTCGCGAGATCGCCGAAATAGGCGACAACATCGTCGCGAACAGAGCTGTCGTCTCCATCCTGGAAGAACACGTTGGTGAAGTTGTTCTGGACGTTCTTGTAGAAGAAACCGGCACGCAGGATGCCCGGCGAATCCTCGAAATAATAGGACAGGTCGAATTCGAAATTGTCGGTTGTCGTGGGGCGAAGGTCGGGGTTGGCCTCGCGGATGGTGACGCGATTCTGACTGTCACGCAGGTCCACGTACACCGCCCGACTGCGCCGGATAAGACGGAAATCCGGATTCACGGTGGTGCGGTTGTAATGAAACCGGGCCACGATGTTTTCGGCTGGGCGATAGTTGAGCAAGAGGCTGGGGGTAAAGGTCGTCTGCGTCCCTCCGGTGGTCTCGAAGCGCACGAGATTCGCTCCGATGAACACATCACGGGGAATCTCCAAATTGTCCTCAGTCCGCACTGAAGGAGCCGTCAGCGTGGTGCCGGAACGGGTGAATCGCTCCATCCGCACTCCACCGGAGACATCGAACCTACCGAACTCGAGCTTGCCCTCGACGTAGGCGGCAAGCTTCTCTTCGACGGTTTCCGCCGGTGTCTGCGCATCGGAATCGGTGATCGGATCGAGATCGCTGTTGTTCTTGTAGGTGAACCGCTCCTCGTTGAACGGGGTGTTCGGGTCGTCTTGCGTCAGCGACGAAAGAGTGCCGAACAATTGTTCGAGCCCGGCCCGAGACAGGAAGGGATAGACGTATCCGCCTGCGCCGATATCGGCGAGGTCGGCATTGTTGAACAGGTCGCCGCCGAAATAGTCGATCGACGTATCCGTACCGAAAATCCTTGAGTAGCTTTCGAGCGACGCCAGGCTCCCCGTGGTGGTACTGGCGAACAGATCGTCCTGGCTCTTGCGCGAGCTGCGATCGTATTTGCCGCCAAAAGCTATGTACTGCAGGAACGAGCCGGTCGGGGCATACCGAATGTCACCCTCCAGCGTATAGGATTCCGTCGGACTGTTGGTGCCGGTCCGCGAGGCGGTCGTCAGGTTATACTGATCGGACGCATTGAGGAGATCGTAGCCCAGCTGTGTCAGCGAAAGGAGCGGCAGCCCATTGGCCAAGGTCACGAAGCCGCCATCGACATATCGCGGGTTTCCGGTGCCATCGGGATTGGTCACCGCTGTCGCCGCATCGATCAGATCGGCCAGCGCCGCATTCGAATTGCCCAGCGCGCTGACATTGTAATTGTCCGATTTCGTCGTCGCACGCGCATACCCGGCCTTGTAGTCGAACTTCCAGTTGTCGAGGCGGGTTTGACCGCGCAGGCTGAGGGTATCCTGCGTGTAGGTCTGGTCGATCGTGTTGAGCGCCAGATTGGGACGCAGAGCTCTGAGGACCGTGCGCCGACGGGTCTCTCCGTCCAGTTCGGGGATCGGCATGTCGTTGACCCCAGTGGTGAGGAAACTGCCTGTTGTGCGCGAGGAATATAGTTCCGAGTTCTGCTGGATCCGCTGCGCGTCGAAGCGAAGCTTCGTGTTCGCGCCGATTTCCCATGCGGCGTTGATCGAAGCGGTCAGGTCCTCGACCTTGCGGTCGCGGCGCAGAATGCTGACCCCGGTGATAAGGCGATCGTCGATCCCTTCATCGAACGGGAATTGCTGGCTTGCCGGGACGTAGAACAGATAATTGTACCCGTCCGGCAGCACCGCCGGGAGGGTGGAGTTGATATCGGCGTTGTAGTTGCGACGGTCGGTCTTGCGGAATTGCACGGTCGCCGCGATCCCGAAATTGTCGGTCAGTCGCTTGGCGATGGTGCCGTTGGCCTGCCATTCCTCGCCATAATCGCGATCGAAATTGGCCTCCCCTTCGAAGCCGAGCGAAGCCTGGAAGTCGCCATAGTCGAGGCCGGATTTGGTTTCGATCTCGACCAGACCGCCCGACCCATTCGATTCCATGCTCGGCAGCAGCGATTTGTGGATCGTGATCTGCGAGATATTCTCGGCCAGGAATCCGCTCAGGTCGATCGTGCGTTCGAAACCGGTCCCTTGCAGTTCGATTCCGTTGAGCTGGATGTTGATCGCTTCGGAGCTGAAGCCTCGTACCGTGATGTTCGTCCCTTCGCCGGTATCGGCGGACCGGCCGAAGGCCACGCCCGGCACCCTGCGGAGTGCTTCCGACACGTTCTCTGCCGGGAAACTGCCCAGCAGGTCGGCCGAGACGATGGTCGCATTGTTGGACGCATTCATCTGCTGGTTGAGCGCGCGCTGGAGCGAACTGCGATAACCTCGCACGACCAGATTGTTCTCGGCCACACCCACCGCAGCGGCGAAATTCCGGCGCGTGGCGGCATCGCGGGGAATGGCGACCTCGCGGGTGGCCTCGCCCAGATACTCGACTACGAGAACTTCGGCAGTTGCCGGGATCGCGGGAAAATAGAACCGGCCGTCCTGGTCGGAGACCGTTTCCAGTTCCGTTCCGGGAATCGTCAGCCGCGCTCCGGGAAGCGGGGCATCGGTTGCGAAATCGGTGATGCGGCCACCGAAAGGCGTCATCGCAGCATCGGCCGACGAGCCTTTGCCCGTACCATCAGCCATGCGCAGCGCGAACACCTCGGCCGATACCTCGGTGTAGGACAGACCGGTGCCCTTCAGCACGATCTTGAGACCCGCAGGCACGGAGTAACGCCCGGCAACACCTGGGCTGTCTTTTCCAGCCACGAGATCGGGCGAATAAACGAGGTCCACCTGCGACTGGCTTGCGAAATCACTCAGGGCACCATCGAGATCCTGCGCGGCGATGTCGAAATCGACCTGCCGATGCTCGTTCTGCTCGCGTGCTTCCTGCGCCTGCGCCGGTGTCGTGAGACTGGCACCGGCAACCCCTGCCAGCAGCGCACAATGAAAAATCTTGTTGTTCATTTTGGTGTGGAGCCCCCTTGGTCCTGAAAAACGCTATCTGCGTGTCACAACCGTAAGACGCGCCACCGCGCATCCACCTCATCGAAATCCGGGATTTTCTGTAGCTCTCAGGCCTCGCCAACGGGCGGGCCGAGACTTACCGCGTTGAATTCGCAGCAGGCTTTTTCCGAAGCAAAAGTTTCGATCCGCCGCGACGCGGATCGAGCGAAACCGGCAATGCAACCGAAATAGCGGCCGCGAATTTTTCCGCCGAACCGGTCGTGAACGCACCGCTGATCCGCATGTCCGCCAGGGCCGGATCGGCGAGAACCAGCTTTCTTTCGGAATACCGGTTCACTTCCGCGACGGCATCGGCCAGCCGGTCGTTGTCGAAAATCAGGCGCCCGGTCCGCCAGCTCAACGCGCGGTCGACATTTACCTTGGTTACTTCGATGTCACGTGCCGTGCCAGCCGTACGGGCCTGCTGGCCTGGGGTCAGGCGAACACCGGCGGTCGAGCCGACGCGCGCGCCGGGCTCGAACGGCTCGACGTCAATACTGCCTTCGATCAGGGCGACGATCATTTCCTGGCCGGTCTTGCGTACCGAGAAGATCGTACCGAGCGCGGTAATGCGCCTGTCGCCCGCCTGGACCACGAACGGACGGTCGGCATCGTGCGCGACCTCGAACACTGCCTCGCCGCGGACCAGATTGAGATGGCGCTGCCCCGGCGTGAAATCGATCTCGACCACGGTGTCGGTGTTGAGTTCGATCGTCGAGCCATCGGGCAGATCGACCGTCGATAGCTGGCCCACCCCGCTGCTGTAGACTTGCGTGTATGCAAGGCTTTCGCCTTCCGCGGCAGTAGAGGACGACGATGCGACCGCCGGAATGTCTCCGCCGGTCTTGGACGCATAAATGGAAGGGATCGCCAAGGCGAGCGCGCCTGCAAGCATCAGCACGAGGCAGGCAGCAAGCGGAAAGAGCCAGGCAGGCCGCGATGCGTTCGCCGCGTCGAGCGACATGGCGTCGATACGCATCTGCATGATGTCGGGATCCTCGGCGAACTCGTCGAGCCCGTCCCAGGTGTTCATCATCGTGTTGAAGGTCGCATCGTGCTCCGGGCTCGCCGCACGCCATGCGCGAAAGCGGCTCCAGTCTTCGCTCGAGCACGACTCGGACTGCAGCCGGGCAATCCAGCCGGCCGCGCATTCCGAAACGGAAGCTGTTTGCCCTTTAATTGCGGTGTCGGCGTTACCCATCGTCCCTATCCACCCGTTCGGCCACATGTCGAATTGCGGCCATCATGTGTTTTTCGACCGCACTGGTCGAAATGCCCAAACGTGTGGCGATCTCCCTATATTTGAACCCTTCGAAGCGATGTAGCAGAAATACTGCCCGCGTGCGCTGGGGCAATTCACCCAAGGCACGCTGGAGAGCCTTCAACGCTTCTTTACCTTGCAAGACGCGCTCGGGCGAAAGTTCCTCAACGCGATCGGCAGAATCTAGCTCCAAAGAGCGCGAAAAGACCTGCTTGGTCGCGCTACGGCGCGCACGATCGCGCACGAGATTGGCGGCAACCTGGAAGATATAGGCATTGGGATTTTCCAGCCCGCCCTGCCGGTCCTGCGAATAAATCCGCGTGAAAACCTCCTGCACCAGATCGTCCACATCGGCATCGGCGCCCACACGTTTCGAGAAAAACCGGGTAAGCGGCAGGCGATATCGCTTGAAGAACTCTTCTGCGGGTGTCGCAGCCTTCGACGGCGCACGCTCGCCGGTATCAGGTCTCTTGTGCGGATCGTTCATGGTCAATTTTCCGGCGGACCGCATTCACCCGTTAGTGGCAGGACAGGACATTCAACCGCGCCGATCATGGCGTGGCCGGGCCTGGCCTTGAAATAGCGACACAGGACAGTTCAGTCCTGTTTCGACGAAATCGGAACGCCGGCGGCATCCCGATGGACGGCGTGGCTGCCCGAATAGATTGCCCGAAGCAACCGGTCTCGTTCGCCCCGCTCCCGACTTTTGGCCCGGCAGGCATCGAGCGACCGGAAATCGTACGACATTTTTTCAAGCACCGGCTGAAATGCCACCGGAAAGCTCAGCCGTTGCGGAAGTCTGTCGGTGAGGCAGCCTGATCGGCAGGGCCCGAAACCCGCATGCTTTCGGCCTGCGCAGTCAATCGAACCCGGAATGTGGTTGGGTCCGCGCCCACCAGTTCGAGCGATCCGCCATGTCCGCGAACGATCTGGCGCGCGAGCGAGAGGCCGATGCCCGAGCCTTCGGGCTTTGTAGTGTGGAACGGGCGGAAGATCAGCGCTGCGCTTTCGGGCGGGACGCCCGCGCCATTATCGGTGACCATGATGGTCGGACGGTCGTCCTCGCACAGAAACATGAGGTCCACCTGCGGTGAGTGCTCCAGGCGCGCGGCTTCGGCGGCATTGTTGAGCAGCGCCCAGACGGCCTGGTGCATCTGGTCGCGATCGAGGGCCCATTCGCCCGCCTCCCCCAATTCGAGCGTTAGCGGGGTATCGGGCCAGCGCCTGGCAAAGAGCTGCGCCAGATCCTGCGCAAACTGCTCGATCGGCACTGGCGTGAGGATCGGTTCCGGCAGGCGGGCGAGCGCCCGGTAATCGGTTGCGAAGCGTTGCAGACCCTCGGCACGGCGGGCGAGCGGGCCGAGGATTTCGGAGAGCAAGGCCGTGTCCACGGGCTCCTGCGCCGCGGCGGTCTGCGCGCTCTCGGCCAACGACACGATTGGCGATAAACCATTAAGCAGTTCGTGACCGAGCACCTCGATCAGGTCCGCACTCGCGCGCGCCTCGGCAGCGAGTTCCTCGCGCTCGACATCGATCAACGCGGCGACCGTTACCCCGGTCGACGCCTCGACCCGGTCGATCCGCCAAATCCGGCCTTCATGATGCAGCGTCGCGGCAGCAGGGTCGAGCAGGGCGGCAGGAGACGGGACGATCCGGTCGTCAGTGCCGAAGATCGCGCGCGCGGCACGGTTAAGAACCCGGGCGGTGTCGCGATCCAGTGCGATCAGCGGAGTCGGTGCGGCATCGAGCAGCAGCCGATGCACGGCCGCATCTTCCTCCGCTCCTTCGGTCTCACCGTCGGGCGGGCGAGAAGGCACCAAGGCGGCATTCCACCAACCCAGCGCGAGCGCCCAGACCCCGGTCAGCGCAGCGCCGGTGAGCAGACCCCAACGACCCGACTCCCAGGCAAAGGCAGCAACCATCGCACTCGCGAGCAGGCCCACGCCCAGCGCTGCTGCGCGCCATCCGCGCCGGTAGTAGAGCCTCATAGACCGTGGCGCTCCATCCGCCGGTAGAGCGCGCCGCGGCTCAATCCCAGCGCCTTGGCGGCGTGGCTGACATTGTGGTGATGCTCGGTCAGAGCGGCGGCGATCATCGCCTTTTCGGTGCGGTCCAGATCGTAGGTTGCACTGCCGCTCTCGTCGGGAGACGCCGCTGCAGCGGGCGTACTAAGCGACAATGCGCCGGTGTCGATCATGCCATCGTCTGACAACAGCACCGCGCGCTCCATCGTCGCCGCTAACCCGCGTACTTCGTCGGGCCAGTCGGCTTCGCGCAGGACTGTTTCGGCAGCGTCGGTCAGGCGCGGCGCGGGACGCCCGAACCGCTCGGCCGCATCGGTGATGAAATGGCGTGCAAGCAGGCAGACATCGTCGCGGCGCTGCGACAAGGAGGGTACGGGTAGCTCGATCGTCGCGATCCGGCGGCGCAGCGCGGGGGTGAGCGCATCGATGCGGTCCGTGATCGCGATCGGTCGGATGCGCTCCGTCAGCTGCGCGGCCAGGCGATCCTGCGTCAAGTCGTCGAGCCGGTCGGGATAGCGCAGGATCACGCTCCCTTCAGCTTCAGCGACACGCTTAATCGCATCACCCTCGCGCAGGTCGATCAGCAGCGGCGTATTGTTGTCGGCGTCGGCGGACGCGGCATGCACGGCACGAGCGGCCACCATCCGTCCTGCGCCCGAAGGCCCGGTGATCGCGACGCCTGCCATCGTCGGTGCGACCCTGCGGATCAGCTGGCGTAAATTCTCGATCGCAGCGCTTTCGCCAAGAATACGCGCCGGGCGGGTATGGCGTTCACCGCCGGCTCTGCCAGTGCTTTCCGTTGTCGGCGCAGCGATCGGCTCGCGCGCCACGGCAGCCTCGACCTTGGCGATCAGGTCCGCATTGTTCCAGGGCTTGACCGCGAAGTCGCGCGCGCCCGCCTGCATTGCTGCGACCGCCATGCGCATGCCGCCATGTGCGGTCAGCACCACCACGCAGGCGGCCGGATCGTCGGCGATGATCCGCTCGAGACAGGCGAGTCCTTCCTCGCCGTCGCTCTTTCCCGGTGTGAAATTGAGATCGAGCACAATCCCGTCAAACCGGCTTCGCGCAAGTTGGGAGAACGCCTCTTCGGGATCGTGCGCCACGGTCAAACCGTGGCCCGCCATGCGAAAGGCGATCTCCATCGCCGTCGCAACCTCGGGCCGGTCGTCGATCAGGAGAATCGCGAAACCGGTCTTTTCGCTTGACGCATCGCCTTGCTGTCCATTCCCGGACACAGTGTCCGGCGATGGACGTCCGGTCGATCGAGCAATGCTGGAATCTCTTTTGATCATAGTGACTTAGGTCTTTCAGCCCTGTTCGGCGATACTGGTTGCATGATGACGCACACAGCCGAACAGTCCAACACTTTGTCTTCGCCCGCGCCCGGCGCCGCGATGGATCGCAAGGTCAAGAAAAAGCGCACGCCATGGTGGCGCGACAAGCGCTTCCTGATTGCGATAGCAGTGGTCGCGATCGCCGTGCTCGGATGGCGCGCCATGCCCGCAAGCGGATCGACCGACGTCGATACGGACGAGATCCAGATCGCCGAAGTGACGCGTGCCGCGTTCGACGACTACCTCCCCGTCCGCGCCAGTGTCGTGCCCGCAACGACCACGCTCGTCGGCGTCATGAGTGGCGGGCAGGTCGAGGAGCTGCTCGTGCAGGATGGCGCGCTGGTGACCAAGGGCCAGCCGCTTACCCGGCTTGCCAATCCCGACCTCGAACTGACCGTGCTCAGCCAGGAAGCCCAGATCGCCAGCCAGCTCGGCGGGGTGGCGGGCGAGAATCTCGGTATCCAGCGGTCAAGAGTCGATCGCGCCGGACAGGTCGCCGCAGCCGAATACGATCTGATCCGCGCGCGGCGCGATCTCGATATTCGCCGCCAGCTGCACGAGAAGGGCTTCGTCTCCGACGCCGGGGTGAAGAGCTATCAGGAAGAGGTCGACTACCAGACCCAGCGCCTCGCCCAGCTGCGAAGGGGCCGTGCTGCCGAAGCCGGGATCACCGCGACGCAGGGCGAGATGCTCGATGCCACCCGCGCGCGCTTGCAGAACAATCTCGCCGCCGTGCGCGGCAGCCTGGATGCGCTGACGATCCGCGCGCCGATGGCGGGCCGCCTGACCAATTTCGAACTCCAGCCGGGCCAGACGCTCGCGCCGGGCGACCCGGCCGGACAGGTCGACAGCGAAGGCGCCTGGAAGCTCGAGGCGGAGGTCGACGAGTATTACCTCGGCCGGGTCGAGCTTGGCCAGAAAGCACGCACTCCGGACGGTGCGACACTGACCGTATCCAAGGTTCTGCCGACCGTGAAGGACGGGCGCTTCCGCGTCGAACTGACCTTTGAGACCATGCCGAAGCAGGATCTCAATCGCGGGCAGACGCTCGACGTTCGGATCACGCTCGGCGCGTCGAAGCCGGCGCTGATCGCCCCGACCGGCGGCTGGCTGACCGAAGGTGGCTCGTCGGTCTTCGTGATCGATCCCGATGGCAAGCATGCACGCCGGGTGAGCGTGACAATCGGTCGCCGCAATCCGCGCCAGGCCGAAATCCTGTCGGGCCTCGAGCCGGGCCAGCGCATCATCACCAGCAATCTCGCCCGGGTGAAGGGCGACACCATCAATCTTCGCTGAACAGAGGAAACCCTTCCATGATCAAGCTCGAAAACATCCAGCGCCGCTATGCTTCGGACGAGGTCGAAACGACCGCCCTCGTCGATATCGATCTCGAAGTCGCCGAAGGCGAATTCCTCGCCATCATGGGGCCTTCGGGCTGCGGCAAGTCCACCCTGCTCAACACGCTGGGGACGATCGACCGGCCGACATCGGGCCATTACTGGTTCGGCGAGGACGATCTCGCCGCGATGGACGAGAAGGCGCTGGCGAAGTTCCGCGCCGCGCAGCTGGGCTTCGTGTTCCAGAGCTTCAACCTGATCGACGAACTGACGATCGAGGAAAATGTCGCACTCGGCCTCGCCTATCGCAACGACGTGACCGGCAACAAGGCCGAGCGGGTCGCTGCCGCGATGGACACCGTCGGCATAGCGCACCGCGCACGCCACTTCCCCCATCAGCTATCGGGCGGCCAGCAACAGCGCGCCGCGATCGCCCGCGCCATCGTGGGCCAGCCCAAGCTGATCCTGGCGGACGAGCCGACCGGCAATCTCGACACCGCCAATGGCGAGCAGGTGATGAACATCCTCACCGCGCTCAACGACAGCGGCGCCACCATCGTGATGGTCACCCACTCCCCCAGCCACGCCGACATGGCGAAGCGCCGGATCGACATGCTCGACGGCCGCATCGTCGCCAGCGCCATGCGCGCAATCTGAGGAGGCTGGCAAGATGAATCGTTTCGCCCTGCTCTCGCTCTATCGCTCGCTCACCCGGCATAAGCTCTACGCCGCGCTCAATATCGGTGGGCTGGCCATCGGCATCGCCGTGTTCATCGTGCTCGGACTCTATGTCCGGTTCGAGACGAGCTATGAAACTTGGCTGCCGGATTACGATAAGGTCTATCTCGTGCAATCGGAGTGGAAGGATGAAACCAGCCCGCTCCAGGGCGCAAACCCCTATACCATGGGTGGACTGTTGGACGAGCTCAGGGAAGATTTCCCCGGTATCGTCGGCACCCGTATCCTGGGCGGTGAGGAAGGTGGCATCGTCCAGCGCAAAAACAATGCCGTGACCGAGGATGTCGCGATGGTCGATCCTTCCTTCTTCGAGGTTTTCGATCTGCCGATGGCACAGGGGAGCGGAAGCGAGAGCCTTGCCGATCCGAACAATGTCTTCATCAGTGAAAGCGCCGCGCGACGCTATTTCGGAGATAAGGATCCGATCGGGCAAACTCTAACCATCTCGACTTACATGACGACGGCTTACCGCGTCGCTGGCGTGTTCGAGGATTTGCCTGCCAACAGCGACTTCAGGATCTCGATCCTGATACCGCTGCTGGACAATATGGACGAATTCAATCCGTATTGGCGGAACTGGGGCAGCGCGAGCCTGCAAACCTTTCTGCGCTTTCCGGATGCGGCGGCGGCGCAAAGGTTCGACGCAGCGATGCCGGAGTTCATCGACCGTCGCGGGCGGGCAAATTTCGGAGAGAACGGGTCGGATATAATGAACTTGCGCCTCTTGCCGCTGGCCGACGCGCATCTCGAGCCCGAAGGCGCGGCCAGTGCGAGTGCCAAGACGACGCTGGTTACACTTGGACTGGTGGGCGTGTTCACGCTGCTCATAGCGTTGATCAATTATATCAATCTCGCCACAGCTCGCGCCGGTCTTCGGGCACGTGAAGTGGCAATGCGCAAGGTCTTGGGAGGAGACCGAGCGGCAATCATGCGCCAGTTCCTTGCCGAGGCGATCCTGACTGTCGCTGTCGCATCTCTGCTCGGATTGATCCTGGCCGAACTCGGCCTGCCACTGGTCAATGCCGCTGGCGGTCTCTCGCTCGCAATTCCTTATGGTGTCGTGGTCCCCACGCTCGTTGTGCTGACGATCGTGGTAGGGGTCTTAGCCGGTCTTTACCCCGCGCTTGTCCTTTCCGCCTTTCGTCCGGCGGCAGTGCTTGCGTCCTCGCGCTCGCCTGGCGGCGGCCGTGCCGGCGCGCGCGTGCGCGAAGGGCTGGTGGTTTTGCAGTTCGGCCTCGCCACAGCATTCCTGATTGGGGCCGCCGTGCTCTTGGCGCAGACGCGCCACGTCCGCGCGACAGACGTCGGTTTTCAACGAGAAGGACTGATGGCGGTCCTGTCCCTCCGGGACAGCCAGATCGATGCGCTGCAGAAACGCGCATTCATGACCGAAGTTCGGGCGCTGCCACAGGTCTCGCAAGCGGCACTTGCAAACGCGGTGGTCGGCGGCAGCGGCGATCGCAATGCAACCAACGTGGAGCTTCCCGGAGTAGAAGGGTCGGGACCAAGCCTCATGTGGGAGCAGGTTGGCCCGCATTATTTCGATGCCTACGGTACCCGGCTGCTCGCAGGGCGGCTGTTTGATGCCAAGCGACAGGTCGACGATAGCAGCGATCGTTCGTGGGCATCGGGTGTCAATATCCTGATCAATCGAGAGGCCCTCTCAACCCTCGGTTTTGCCACACCGCAGGAAGCTGTTGGCAAGACAGTGGGCCTGGGCAATCCCAAGACGATCATCGGCGTGGTCGAGAACATGGATTTCTCCGGACCGCGCGACCCGATCGGGCCGACATTTTACGTCTTTGTCACAGACCCCGCGGCATCGCTGGAGACTACTGTGGCGTCGATCCGTTTCGAGGGTGATCCGCGTGCTTTGCACGATACTCTCGCCGACATCTGGCGGCGGCTGATCCCGCAGGTCCCTTTCGACGGGCAAACCGCCGATCAACGGCTCACGCAATTTTACGAGGATGATGACAGGACGATGCGCCTGTTCGCCATCGGCGCGGGACTTGCGGTGCTGATCGGGATCGTCGGGCTGTGGGGTCTCGCTTCCTTCAACACCGCGCGGCGGACCAAGGAGATCGGCATACGCAAGTCGCTCGGTGCATCGGCGCGCGATATCGTCAAGCTGCTGGTCGGCCAGTTCATGCGGCCCGTGGTGCTTGCGAACCTGATCGCCTGGCCATTGGCCTATTACGCGATGCGCACCTGGCTGGCGGGTTTCGACGATCGGATTGCGCTGTCGCCACTCTACTTCATCGGCGCCAGCCTCCTTGCCATCGCGATCGCGGTGCTGACGGTGCTGGGCCAGTCACTCCGCGCGAGCCGCACCGCTCCGGCATGGGCGCTGCGCCATGACTAGGGGCGTCGCGATCAAGGCCGCCCTGCTTGCCGGGGCGTTACTGTTGCACCCATCGCCGGCGCAGGCCGATACGCTGCGCGAGGCAATCGCGGCGGCCTATGCCACCAACCCGACGCTGGCCGAGGCTCGCGCGCGGCAGGAGGCGCGCGAGGAACAGCCCAAACAGGCGCGCTCGCAAGGCCGGCCTACGCTCTCTGCCACCGCCAATGGCGGCTATGACGATCTGGGCTACGGCAGCGCGGGCAGCGCCGATCTGCGCGCGGCCCTGCCGATTTGGACCGGCGGTCGCGTCGAGAGCGCCGTTCGCGCCGCCACCTTCGACGTCGCAGCGGGCGAAGAAAACGTGCGCGACAGCGAGGCAGCAATGCTCGAACGGGTGGTTGCTGCCTATGCGGACCTGCTTTTCGCGCAGGAAGCGGTCGAGGTCGCACGGATCGGGATCGGGCGGCTCGACCGGCAGGTCGACGAGGCCCAATCGCGCTTCGACATGGGCGAAGCGACCCGGACCGATGTCGCGCAGCTCGAAGCGCAGCGATCGAGCGTCGTGGCCAATCTTGCAGATGCCGAAGCCGCGCTCGCGAGCGCGCGGGCGGGATACCGCGCGGTGGTGGGCCAAGAGCCGGACGAGCTTGCCGCCAATGTGCCGCCGCCATCGCTCCTGCCTGTCGATCTAGCGTCTGCCCGGACCTCTGCCGAAACGGCAAATCCGCGTCTGCTCGAAAGGCTCCGCATCGCCGATGCGTCCGATGCCCGGATCGATCGTGCCCGCGCGGAGGGAGCCCCGAGCGTCGACCTGGCCGGGGCCTATGGGCGTGGCCTGCGCGAGACCGGCGGAGATTTCCGCGGCTATGACAGTGCCGCCAGCGTCGGCCTGACCCTGCGCATTCCACTGCTCAGCGGCGGGCTGGTCGCCTCGCAAGTGCGCGAAGCCGAAGCGACGTCCCGTGCCGATCGCTATGCCGTCGAGGCCGCTGCGCGCGAGACCTTGCGCGCGGTCGATACCGCATGGGCCGCGCTTCAGGCGGCCGGGCGGCGCGAGCAGGCGAGTGTGGATGGGCTCCGCGCGGCGCAACTGGCGCTCGACGGGGTGCGGGCGGAATACGAGTTCGGCCTGCGCTCGACGATCGACATTTTGCTGGCCGAACAGAGCTATCGCAGCGCCCAACTCGCGCTTGCCCGTGCACGCAGCGACCTGCTGATTGCGGAAGCCGCACTGCTCCGCGCCACCGGACAGCTCGATCGCAATGCGTATTTCTAGCCCGGTCCAATCGGCTCCGATCTGCAACGCGCTTGACCGATGTGCCGCTCCGGACATAGCTTCGCGTTGCGGAGGAGCCGGACGGATGGCTGGGGAAGGTTTCGAAATCAGGGACGGGAAGGTCTGGGCGCTCGACGCCGAGGGAAGCGCGCCCATCGCGCTGGGACCGGAGGACAGCGTGATCGATGCGATGCGCGTATTCCTCATGCAGGTTCGCAGGACTCCGGCCCCCAGTTCCATCGAGCCGCCGATCGGGCGCCGCGTACTGATCGAACGCCGCGAAGAGCGCTATGCGATCGTGATCTCGGGCCGCGTGATCGCGCGCAACAGTTCGGGCGAAGTCACCATTCGCAACCTTTCCGAGCAGGGGTGCAGGTTCGAGCCCAAGCTCGGTTCGCTTACGCCCGGGCAACCGATATCGCTGAGGATCGGGCCGGTCGGGCCGATGACCGGGCAGGTCAAATGGTGCGACGAAAGCCATGTCGGGGTCGAGTTCGATTCCCCGCTATACCCCTCTGTGCTCACCCATATTCGCGAGCATTTCGCCGGGCGGTAATCGCGTTCAGGTCCTCTCGGCGCCCGCAGCACGGACGGCAGCGAGATCGGGATACCCATTGACCGCCATCAGCAAGTCGGCCTCGGCGAGGATCGAGTGGAGCACATGCGTGGCCCCCTCCGCGCCGCCGATGGCAAGACCATAGGTATAGGGCCGACCGACGCCGACCGCCGTCGCGCCCAACGCGATTGCCTTGATCACGTCGCTGCCCGAGCGGATGCCGCTGTCGAACAGGACCGGCGTATCGCCCGCGCCTTCGACCACGGCGGGCAGCATGTCGATCGCGGCAATCCCGCCATTGGCCTGGCGGCCGCCATGGTTGGAGCAGTAGATCGCATCGACCCCGAGATCGACGGCCTTGCGGGCGTCGTCGCCATGACCGATTCCTTTCAGGACGATCGGCAGGTCGGTCAGTTCGCGGAACCACGCGATATCGTCCCAGGTCAGCACCTTGCCGAAGGTCGCCGCCCAAGTCGCCACGGCGGCGGGAACGTCCTCCTCCGGCGGGCGATCGAGCAGGCTGCGGAAGACCGGATCGCTGAAATAGTTCTCCAGCACCTTGCCGCGCAATTGCGGGAAATTGGCGGTATTGAGATCGCGCGGACGCCAGCCGGTCACCCAGGTGTCGAGCGTGATCACGAGCGCGCGATACCCTGCCTTCTCGGCCCGACCGATCAGGCTCGCAGCCAGATCCTCGTTCTTCGGCGTGTAGAGCTGGAAGAACGCGGGCGTGTCGCCCGTTTCCTCGGCCACTTGCTCCAGCGGCGTGTTCGAGAGTGTCGAAGCGCAGAACGGAACCCCCGTCATTGCCGACGCACGAGCGGCGGCGACATCGCCCTTGCGATCCTGCGCCGCTTCGCCGTTGACCCCGATCGGGGCCATGAAGACGGGCGAATGATAGCGCGTCCCGAACAGCTCGACCGACAGATCCCGCGTCGTGCAATCGACTAGCATGCGCGGAACCATGCCCCAGTGATGAAATGCCTCGGCGTTGCGATCCTGGGTATGTTCGTCCCCGCACCCGCCCTGCACGTAGTTGAGCATGGAGGGTGACAAGGCTTTCGCAGCACGCTCCTGAAGGCTTGCGAAATCGACCGGATAATCGGGCAGAATGCCGCTGAGCCCGGCATTGTAGATCGCGTTCTGCATGTCTCCGAAATGACCCATGGCTCTCTCCCCCTGATGTAACTTTCGAAAAGCATCGATACCGGTCGAAGGACTACATCAATCACCCGGTGCTACCAACACCGTAAAAAAACTACTGGCCAGTAGATGGTTTCTTTGCCATGATCGTGAGAACGGTGGAGCAAATACCGCCGAGCAGGAGAGAGAATTGCTAGGACGCCACTTATCGGCGATGGTGCAGCCATGTCAGCTGTAGCCAGGAAAACGCGCGACGATGCGCCGTCAGGTAATGCGTCCCTCAAAAGCGAATTCGTCGCCTTCAAGACCAATCGCATCGTCGAGGTCGCCAGCCATCTTTTCTACGAGCGCGGCTACTCGAGCTGTACGCTCGACAATGTTGCCGACAAGCTCGGCGTGACGAAGCCGTTTCTCTATTCCTACTTCAAGAACAAGGAAGCCATCCTCGCCGCGATCTGCGAAGTCGGCATCAGCGAATCGCTCGCCGCGCTCGAGGCGACACTCGCCGGCGAGCACCAAGGCTATCGCGAACGGCTGGCCGAGCTGGTGCGACAGGTCGGCCGGATCGTGATCGACCGGCAGGAATATGTCGTCGTCTACCAGCGCGAGATGAAACACCTCAGCGCCACCGACCATGAGCGCATCCTGCGCTTGCGCCATTCCTTCGACCACCAGATTGCCGAGTTGATCCGTGAAGGCGTGGAAGCGGGCGAGTTCCGCGAAGACACCGATTCCTTCGTCGCCGTGTGGATCGGCGGACTGATCAGCTGGATCCCGACCTGGTATTCGCCGGCCGGGCATCGCACCGCAGACGAAGTGATCGACCAACTCGTCGCCGCAGCCCTGAGGCTCGCCGGCGCCGAAAAACCCAAGTAAAAACAGAAAAATAAGAGGCCATAAGGCCCGAATTCCATCGACATATACTGACTAGTAGAAAAAGAGATGGTCAGTATTTTGGGGAGAGTAGAGAATGAAAATGAGCTTCAAGGGCGCGGTATTCGCGTCGACCGCAGTGATTGCGCTGATCCCGGCAGGCCAGGCCTTCGCACAGGACAGTGACGCACCAACCGAAGACCAGGCGGACGAGAACGAGGTCGCTGCCGAGAACAAGGTGGTGATCACCGCCACCAAGACCGGCGTCTCGCTGCAGGACACGGCCGCCGCCATCTCGCTCATCGACTCCTCGTCGATCGGGGCGGGCGGGATCGAGAATGCCGGTGACCTTTCTGCCGAGGTGCCCAATCTCTCGGTCGGCGACCAGTTCGGCGTCAACCGCACCTTCATCCGCGGGATCGGCCTCACCAGCATCGATCTCGGCGCAGACGGCGCGGTCGCGTTTCTCCAGAACGGCGCGATCAACAGCCGGCCCGCGGCCCAGCTCAGCGGGTTCTACGATATCGCCCAGATCGAAGTGCTGCGAGGTCCGCAGGGCACGACTTACGGCCGCGGCGCGACCGGCGGCGTCATCAACATCGTCACCGCTCGTCCGACCGAATATTTCGAAGGCTATGCCCGGGCAAGCTACGGCAATTACAATGCCGTCACGCTCGAAGGTGCGGTCGGCGGACCGATCGCGGGCGACAAGCTGATGTTCCGCGTCGCCGGCAAATACGACCGCCGCGACGGCTACGGTACCAATCTGTTCACCGGCAATCCGATCGACAACCGCGACGCCTACGCCGTGCGCGGCTCGCTCCAGTCGAACATCACCCCCGATCTCGAACTGCTGATCGTGGCCGATCACTTCAAGGAAGACGATTTCAACTACGCCTTCCACTATTTCGGCCCGACCGTGACGCCCGAGGCCCAGCTGCCCGGCCCGCTGCTCGGCGGCGATACGATCAACGACTATTACGCCGCGCGCGGCGAACCGGTGAATTACCGGAACCTCTATTCCGATGAAGACGCGATCAACGATCGCAAGGGCACCAGCGTCACCGGCATACTCACCCTCGACAAGGGCGCTTTCACTGTCACCTCGACCACGGCCTATCGCAAGTTCGAACGGTTCAACCGCGACGATCTCGATGTCAGCGACATCAATGCGTTCGGCCGCAACGACTATACCGAAGACAGCGAATCCTTCAGCCAGGAGGTCAGCTTCACCGCCGATCTCGGCGCGCTCTCCCTGCTGGGCGGCGCGATGTATTTCGAGGAGGATCTGTTCGGCGAAGTCCGCGTGCCCACCGTGAACCAGGCGCAGTATCTCAACCTTCTGCTCGGCACGAACCTGCCACCCGATCTTTACGATGACGGCTTCTACCTCCAGCGCGGCACGGTGAAGACAAAGGCCGTCGGCGTCTACGGCGAAGGCACGATCGAGATCACCCCCGATCTCTCCTTCACCGCCGGCGCGCGCTACAACTGGGAAAAACGGACCGGTCTCGGCCGCTTCTCCTTCGATTCCCAAGGCATCGATATCCCCACCGACAAGAGCGGAGACTGGGACGCAATCACGCCGAAATTCGTGCTCGAATACCAGACCCCCGGCGGCACCCTGCTCTACGGCAAGGTCACCAAGGGCTTCAAATCGGGCGTGGTCAACATCGGCAGCGTCAACGACGTGATCGACCCGGAAAACGTGTGGAGCTACGAGATCGGGGTGCGCGGAGAGACCGCGGATCGCACGTTCGGCTATAGCGCGGCAGCGTTCTACTACGACTACACCAACCTCCAGGTCGGCTACGTCAACGAGAACAGCATCGTCGAAACGATCAACGCCGCTTCGGCCCGCAATTACGGGGTCGAGGTCGAAGCCACGATCCGACCCGAAGAGAACACGACGCTGCGGATCTTCGGTACGTATTTGAACGCGAAATACACCGACTTCTGCAATGGCTACTACGCGGCGGGCGATCCCTCGCGACGCCAGTTCCCGGCATGCGACAGCAATCCCGCCTTGTCGGACCTGTCGGGCAACCGCCTCGCCAATGCGCCGGAATTCACGGTGGCGATCTTCGCCGATCACAGAATCGAACTGGGCGACAACGGATCGATCGACCTCGCGGCCGACCTCAACTTCCAGGACGATGTGTTCTTCACCGAGTTCAACAATCGGGATGCGCAGCAGAGTGCCTTTGCCATGGCCAATGCCAGCATCACCTATCGCTCGCCCGACGACAGCTGGTCGGTTGCGGTATGGGGCAAGAACATCACCGACGAATTCGTTCTGGCCAACACGATCATCGCCGCGCCGCTCTACGGATCGGTTTCGGTAGGTTCGCTGCGCCCGCCGCGGACCTATGGTGTGACGCTCGGCTACGACTTCTGAAGCCGGGAGAGACCTGATGAGCGAAGCTTTCCGCATCGGAAACCTCAAGGTCTATCGCATCGAGGAATGGCAGGGCGGGTTCAGCCCGCCCGAAGGCCTCTTCGCGGAGTTCGAACCCGGAGCGTTTGCCGAGCAGGCGCCCGGGTTCGAACCCGCTTTCGTGCGGGACGGCCTGATCTACGGCTATTTGCAGAGCTGGCTGATCGACACCGGCAGCGAGACGATCCTGGTCGATACCGGAGCCGGCAACGACAAGCAGCGACCGGGCATTCCGATCTTCGGGGAGCTCGACGGGAAGTTCCTCGACAGGCTCGCCGAGGCCGGTTTCGCACCGGAGGATATCGACAAGGTTTTCTGCACCCATCTGCATATCGACCATGTCGGGTGGAACACGCGGCTCGTCGAGGGGAGTTGGAAACCGACCTTTCCCAATGCGACCTATTATTTCCCCACGATCGACGAGGCCGCGTGGAATCCGGAGAAATCGCGGTACCGCACCCTCGCCGGGGCGGAGGTCAACGCCAACGTCTTCGAAGACAGCGTAGCCCCGATCATCGAGGCCGGGCTGGCAAAACTGATCGAAACCGGAGACTCGATCGCCAAAGGCATGCAGGCGTTCGATTCTCCGGGCCACACGCCCGGCCACATGGTTCTCCAGGTGGAAGACAGTGGGGAAGTGGCGTTCTTTACCGGCGACATCCTGCACCATCCGATGCAGGTCCTGCGGCCCGACTGGAACAGTGTCTATTGCGAGGATCGCGAGGTTGCGGCCGCAACGCGGCGCGGGATTCTTGACCGGGCTGCCGCGCTAGGCGCACGGATCGTGCCGGCCCATTTCGGGGCGCCGCATTCGGTATTCGTCGAACGGCACGAGGACGGATTTCGGCCCGTCTACCCTCCGCACGCGACCAGGACGAACTGAGGGCCAAATTCCCTCAGGGCGTGACGACGACCTTGCCGAGGCGATCGGATGCGGAGACGCAACTGATCGCCTCGCGTACATCCTCCAGCGCGAAGACATCTGCGATCGGCGGATCGATCCGCCCCGACTGCCCCATGGCCAGCACGATCGCCAGGATCTCGCGCACCCGCGCAGGATCGCTTTCCGACAGGTAGCGCGCATCGACTCCGACGAGCTCGCCCGATTTGAGCAGCGGGAGGTTTGCCGGAAGGCTGGGGATGCCATCACCCGAAGCGAAGCCGACGACAAGATGCCGGCCGCGTTTCGCCAACGAGCGGAAAGACGGTTCAAATAGGGCACCGCCAACCGGATCGAACACTCGATCGACCCCGGCGGGAAACGCTGCCTTCAACGCCTCGCGCCAATTCTCGTCGCGATAATCGATGACCAGCGACGCACCGAGCGCCGCCACCATGGCGCGCTTTTCGTCCGACGAGGCAAGACCGACGACTTCGGCCGCAGACGCGCTCGCCAGTTGCACCGCAGCCGAACCGACTCCGCCCGATGCGCCGGTCACGAGCACGCTCTGCCCCGGCCTGAGAGCGCCCCGATCGAAGAGGCCGTAATAGGCGGTAAGATAATCGAGCAGCAGCGCCGACGCCTTGATCGGCTTCAGACCGTCCGGCACGGGCACCGCACGGTCGGCCGCGACCACTGCCGTTTCGGCCAGACCGCCGCCGAACTGCCAGCACGCAATGCGCTGCCCCGGCACGAAGGAGGACACGCCCTCGCCCACCTCTTCGATAATACCGACGATCTCGCCGCCCGGCACGAACGGCACCGGCGGCTTGACCTGATAGAGGCCGCGCATGACCAGCGGGTCGACGAAGCCGAGCGCGGTGGCCTCGACGGCAACGCGCAGCTCGTCCGGCCCCGGGCACGGTTCTGGCACTTCGCGAAGCGTGAAATCCGCGATGCGGCCCAGCGTCTCGCAGCAATAGGCGCGCATCGCAGTCAGGTCAGCCCGCCGAGGCTTCCGCCCCGTCATAGGTCAGGTCGTTCTCGTCGGGCTTGCGCGTCATCCGCCAGAAGGCGTCGTTGCGCCACGGGGTGATCGCGATCACGCGGCCCTTCGAATTGCGATACCAGTTCTCGGTGCCCGGATGGGTCCAGACCAGCTTGTCGTGCGCCTCGTCGATCCGGCGCAGATAGTCCTCGTACACATTGTCGCGTACCTCGACGGTCTGCGCGCCGTGTTCGCTCGCCGAGAGGACGACTTCGCCGGCGAAGTGCATCTGGTTCTCGATGTTGCGGATCATGCTGCCGCCATGGCCCGAACCGACATTGGGGCCGAGCAGAATGAAGAAATTAGGGAAGCCGGGCACCAGCGTGCCGAGATAGGCCGCGGCATCGTCCTTACCCCATTTCTCGCGCAGCACCGCGCCATCGCGGCCGATAATGTCGTACGAGCCGAGCACATTCGTCGTCTGGAAGCCGGTCGCAAGGATGATCACGTCGGCCTCGACCGTTTCTCCGGTGGAGGAATGCAGCGTATTCCCATCAACCCTGGCGAGGTGTTCGGGGATCAGCGTGACATTGTCTTTCTTGATCGTCCGGTACCATCCGTTGTCGAGCAGCATGCGCTTCGCGAAGGGCGGATAATCGGGCAGCACGTGCTCGATCAGGTCGGGCCGGTCATCCAGCTCTTCCTTCACGTAGCGGGTGAAGGCGCGGCGATGGCCGTCGTTGATCTCGTTGACCGCACGGTCGGGATGTTCCCATTCGGGATCGCGGAACAGCGTGCCGTGAACGCGGTCGTTGAACGTCCAGGAAAGGCGCTGTTCGGACCATGCACGGTAAAGCGGCACGACCTGCATCAGATAGCGCACGCCCCCCGGAATGGTCTTGCGGAACTGCGGAAACGGCGCGGCCCATTGTTTGGAACGCGCGAAGATCGTCATGCTGTCGACTTCGTCGGCGATCGCCGGGGCGACCTGCATGCCGGAAGCGCCATTGCCGATCACCGCGACGCGCTTGCCCGTAACGTCGGCATCATCGGGCCAGCGGCTGGTGTGATAGACGTCGCCCGCGAAATCCTCGAGCCCGGGAATGGTGGGATATTTCGGGATGTTGAGGAGCCCGACCGCGCTGAACAGGTAATCGGCGCTGTGCGTTTCGCGCTCGCCTTCGGGCGTGGTGATGGTGACATCCCATTTGCCCGTGGCATCGTTCCAGCGCGCTTCCTCGACATGGGTGTTGAAGCGCGCGTTTTCGTAAAGCTCGAAGTGCTTCGCGGTGTCGAGCAGGTACGCCTCGATCTCGTCGCGAAGCGGGAAATACATCGACCAGTCATTGGGCCGGCAGGAGAAGGTGTAGGTGAGCGCGGGCGTATCGACCCCGCAGCCCGGATATTTGTTTTCGAACCAGGTTCCGCCGAAATCCTCGTTCTTTTCGAACAGCGTGTAGGGGACGCCGAGCTTGCCCAGCTCAATCCCGGCGCAGATGCCGGACACACCGCCGCCGATCACGATCGCGGTCTTGCCATCGGACACCGCATCGTCCGCCGGCATTTCGGCCCCGTAATCCATGCCCGAGGCGATGATGTCGCCATATTCTTCGGGGACGGGTTCGGTCATCGCGACGGTCAGCATTTCGGCAAGCCGGGCGTTGCTCGGGCGAGGGATCGCGAGCGATGCGCCTTGGAGCCAGTCGGTGATCGCCTCGCACGCCGCCTCGCGGATTTCATGCTGCACGGCCTCGGGCAGCTGGCCGCTGTCATTGTCGTCGAGTCCGGGCGAGCGGTCCGGCGCATAGGGCTTTTCGAGCCAGCGCTCCTCGCCGGTCATCTGATAGAGCACCATCAGCAGCGCCGGGATGTTGGCCTTTGCGATACCGTCTTCCAGAAGGTCCTGGTCGACGTCGGCAGCTGGTATCGGGCGGTTTTCGAACGGGTTCGTCATTGCGTGCTAGGTCCTGCTTGGTTCGGGCAGGTTGGCCCTGCCTCTCGATGGATTCGGGACTTTTCAGGTGCTGAAATTCTCGCGCTTGACGCGGAGGCCGGCGGCTTCCCGGTCCCAGGTGTCGTCGGTGATCCCTTCGGCGCGCAGATCGGTCTTCATGACCTTGGCCGAAGGCGTCTTGGGCAGTTCGTCGAGGATGCGGATGTATCGCGGCACCATGAAATAGGGCATGGCCTCGATCAGGAACTCGGCGAGTTCCTTGCAATCGATCGCCTTGCCCGGAACCGGCGCCACGACGATCATCACCTCGTCTTCGGAATATTCGCTCGGCACTGCGATCGCGGCCGCTTCGCGCACGCATGGGTGGCGACAGACATCGGCCTCGACCTCGAAGGAGGAGATGTTCTCTCCGCGACGCCGGATCGCGTCCTTCACCCGGTCGACGAAGTAGAAATAGCCGTCCTCGTCGCGGCGGAAGGCATCGCCGGTATGGAACCAGCCACTGCGCCAGGCCTCGGCGGTCGCTTCGGGATTGCCGTTATATCCGCTGTTCATCGCCCATGGACGATCGGTGCGGACCAGCATTTCGCCGATCTCGCCCACCGGCACCTCGCAGTCGTTTGCATCGACCAGCCGCACATCGACCCCGTCGCGAACCGTGCCGCAGGTGCCGATCCGGTCCGGATTGGCTTCGGACACGATCGGCGAGGATATCTCGGTCATGTTGAAGATGGTGTAGATATCGACGCCGAAGCGCTCGTGGAACGCCTGGGCATCACTGGTCAGCGGCACCATGAAGGCCTTCTTGACCGTGTGGTCCTTGTCGCTCGGCTTCGGATCGGCCTTGAGCAGGAAGGTCGCCATCACGCCCAGCAGAAACACCATGGTCGACTGGGTCGCCTTGGCGATCGACCAGAACTCGTCGGTCGAGAAATTGTCGATCATCGCGACCGAAGCCCCGCGGGCCAGCATCACGAAGGGAGGGCCCATGCCGCCGATATGGAAGATCGGCGCGACGCACATGTAGCGGTCGTTCTCGTCCACCATCGGCCAGGATTCGGGGCCGGCATTGGTGAACATGTGGAGATAGGACGACAGCACGCCTTTGGACGGCCCGGTAGTGCCCGACGTGTAGATGATCGACTGGATGTCCCACGGGTCGATCGGCCGTTCGAGCGGCAAGTCGTCCTCGGAGTCTCCGACCAGGTCGTCATACGCCGTCATCGGCAGCGGAGCGCTCTCGGGCAGCTGGCCGGTCGTGACCACCAACCGCTCGAGCTTCGCCGTGTCCACTTCGGACAGGCGGGGAAGAAGGTCCGGATGCACAAGGAGGATTCGTGCACCCGAATTCGCGATAACATGCCGAAGCAGGTTGCCGCGATACGCGGTGTTGAAGGGAACAAATACCGCGCCCAAATAATTGATCGCGTAAAATGCGATCAGGGCATCGCGCCCGTTGGGAAGCCACATCGCAACGTGCTCTCCCTGACGGACACCCAGTTCACGAAGGCCGGCGGCCTTGGCGCGAACCTTCTTTCGTAATTCGCTGAACGTCCATTCCTCGCCATCGGCGAAAACGACATGCGCTTTGTCGGGCCGCTCGTCCGCCCAGCGGTCGAGCAGATAGCGCAGGACGCATTCGTCGCGGTTGGGAATGCGAGGATCGGTGAAATCGCGCTCTCGTGCCATGATCCGCGCCTCAGGATGCCAGGCGCAGGATCTGCAAGACGTCGTCGGCCGTCTTGACCGGTCGCGGATTGGTCCGGCCCCAGATGTCGAGCAGCGTGTACTCGGAGACCTGCTGGAAGCGATCCTCGCCGACGCCGACCTCCTTCAGCGTGCGCGGCATGCCGAGATTGCGGATGAACGCATCGAGCGCTTCGGCCGCCGTCGGATGCGAATTGCCCAGCACCGCCAGCGTGCGCTGCTGGCGGCTGTCGTCATGCTCGGCATTCCATTGCAGGACATAGGGCGCCATCACGCACGAACAGTAGCCGTGCGGAACGTTGCAGGTGCCGCCGAGGATATGGCCGATCGCATGGCTCGCGCCCATCGGTACCCCGCCAATAATGCTGATCATCGATTGCCAGGCGCCGATCTGGCATTTGAGCCGCGCTTCGAGATCGGTCGGATCGGCCTTTGCGCGAGGGAGGCCTTCGACCAGCAGCTTGAGCGCGCTTTCGGCCAGACCGTCGGCAAAGTCGTTGGACTTGTCAGAGGACAATGTCTCGACCGCATGGTCGACCGAGCGCACCCCGGTGGAAAGCCACAGCCATTCGGGCGTGTGAACCGTGATGGCCGGATCGAGAACCACCATGACCGGGGCCATGTTGCGATGCTCGTAGCCCTGCTTGTGTTCGGTCGCCTCGTCGGTCGCGCCGGACAGGGCGTTGAACTCGCCGCCCGACAGCGTCGTCGGAACGCAGATCACTGGGATGTCCGGCCCGACCTTGATCGGATTGATGACCTCGCCATCGTCGGTCACATAGGTGCGCAGCGGCTCGAAATCCTCGATCGTGCGGACGTCGTGCTTCAACAGCAGGCTGACGATCTTGGCCGCATCGGTGGCCGAGCCGCCGCCGACCGAGACGATCAGATCGGCCCCGGCCTCGCGTGCGGCGTCGGCGGCGGCGAGCACATCGGTACGCGGCGCATGCGGGGCGATGCCGCTGTGGGTGGCGGCGTGGCGCGATCCGAGCGCACATTCGATCTTCGCGATCTCGTCGGTCTCTTCGCGCAAGGTGGTCGACACCAGCAGGAATACCTTGGTGCAGCCCATCGCCTCAGCCTGGTCCAGCAGGGCTTCGCCCGCAGGCATGCCCATCGTGACGCGTTCGGTCCGGGTAAAGCGCAACTCGCTCGGGGTTACATCAGCCATTTGACAATCCTCTCAATCCATTGCCGCCCACTTTTCGCGGGTCGTGCTTGCCGATAGTGCCAGCCAAAGCGTATACTGGCTAGTAGATTTTTTAACTTACGAGAATATCGGGGGTGGAATGCAGGACGGCACGGCGCAGAAAACGGGCAACGCAAACGGAACGAACGCGCCGCTGGACGGGGTCCGAGTAATCGAATTTTCGGGCCTCGGCCCGACGCCTTTCGGGGCGATGCTGCTCGCCGATCTGGGCGCCGAAATCATCCGGATCGTTCGCAGCGACGCAGAGAACCCGCTTGGCGGCGATGCGCAATTCGACTTCATCTATCGCGGCCGCCCCACCCTGCCACTTGACCTCAAGGACAGCGCCGATCGCGAGCGGGCGTTCGATCTCATCGCGCGCGCCGATGTGCTGATCGAAGGCTTTCGGCCCGGCACGATGGAGCGGCTCGGACTCGGGCCGGACGATACCGCAGCACGCAATGCTCGCCTGATCTACGCCCGGATGAGCGGTTGGGGCCAGGAGGGGCCGCGCGCGCAGGAGGCCGGGCACGATATCAATTACCTCGCCTTGAGCGGTGGCCTTTATCCGATCGGGCCCTTCGACGGCCCGCCCACTCCGCCGCTCAATTTCGTCGGCAATTTCGGTGGCGGCGGGATGTTCCTCGCCATGGGCGTGCTGGCGGCCTTGCAGGAACGCGAACGCTCGGGCGAAGGGCAGGTGCTCGACGTCGCCATGGTCGACGGGATCAGCGTGCTGATGACGCAACTGGCAGGCTGGATGCAGATGGGCCAGTGGAACGGCGGGCGCGGCGGCAATCTGCTCGACGGGAGTGCCTATTTTTACCGCTGCTACGAAACGGCAGACGGTCGTCATATCGCGGTCGGCGCGCTCGAAAAGCCGTTCCACGACCTCTTCGTCGAAGGGCTGGGGCTGGAGCCGGACGCGTACGACGACCACCTCGATCCGCGCTGCTGGCCCGAACGCGCCGAACGCATCGCCGACATCGTGAAGACCCGCACCATGCGCGCATGGGAAGAGGCCTTTGCCGGAAGCGACGCCTGCGTCACCCCGGTGCTGACGCTGGAGGAAGCCGCCAAGGGCCCCGCCAATGAAGCGCGCGGTTCGTTCCTGTCGAGCGATACCTCTTTCCAGCCCCGCCCCGCCCCGCGCTTCAGCCGCTCGGCAGTGCGCATGCCCGCGGAAACCGTCGGCAACGAATCGGCAGAGGACCTGCTGGCTCGCTGGGACGCAACTCCGCGCCCGTGAGCAAATGCACGATGGGAAAATGACACGGGAGAGGAAGTGGATGCCCCGCGAGGATTCGAACCTCGATTGACGGAGTCAGAGTCCGTAGTCTTGCCATTAGACGACGGGGCAATCGGAGGCGCGCATCTAGGAGCGGGGCGGAGATTCGTCAAGCGTCGCTGCGCCGCACGTCGAACACGGTGCGTGCATCCCCTCGTCGATCGAGCGCGAAGCCGGCCGATTCGGCTCGAACTTGCCGATTCCAATCGCTTGCCCTAGGTTCGTTGTCAGGTTCCCGCAGGCTTGTGTCGGCGGGCGAAAGAACAAAAGAGACGCGTATCATGGCGGAAGACGATCCGTCGGCCGTGCGCGGGGCACAAAAACGGGACCGGGAGCGGTCGGACAGCAGCGGCAAAAGTCAACGTCGCAAGTCCAAGGGAAACGCTTCCAGAAACGCCTCGCGACCGCCCGGCCAGAAACGGGAAAATCCCCCGCACAAGCGGGCGAAAAGCACAGCTGGCGATGTCCGGCAGCGGACGGTCGAGAAACGCGCCGCTCCTTCGTCGACACCCGATATGGGTCCGGCACAGAACCCCTTCGTACGGACCCCGCACCATCGCCAGGCCTATGCCGCGCTCGATCTGGGCACCAATAATTGTCGCCTTCTGATCGCCCGTCCCGAGGGCAAGGATTTCACCGTGATCGATGCTTTCAGCCGCGTGGTGCGATTAGGCGAAGGCCTGACGCTGAACGGCAATCTCTCCGATGAGGCGATGGAGCGCACACTCGCCGCCCTGCATGTCTGCGCGGCCAAATTGCGCCGCCGCCGGGTCCATCTCGCGCGCTCGGTCGCGACCGAAGCCTGCCGCCGCGCCGGTAACGGCCCCGCTTTCATCGAGCGGGTGCGCAAGGAAACCGGCATCGTGCTCGACATCATCTCCGCACGCGAGGAAGCGCGGCTCGCCGTGCTCGGCTGTCACGTTCTGCTCGAACATGGAGACGGGCCCGCGATGATCTTCGATATCGGCGGCGGATCGACCGAGCTGGTGCTGGTCGAAACCGGCGGCACGATTCCCACCATTCTCGACTGGCAGAGCGTGCCGTGGGGCGTCGTATCGCTGACCGAGGAGATCGGGCCCGAACCCGAAGGCGGGAAGCAGGCGCGGCTTGATCGCTACGACAAGATGCGCGCGACCGTGACCGAAGCGTTCGCCGAGTTTTCCGAGCGCATTGCCCCCTCGCGCCGGGCGAGCCGCTTCGGCGAAGGCGGCCTGCGCCTGCTCGGCACCAGCGGCACGGTCACCACGCTGGCCAGCCTCCATCTCGAATTGCCGCAATACGATCGCCGCGCGGTCGACGGCCTCATCATGCCGAGCCAGGGCATGCGCGACATCGCCTCGCGACTGTCCGCTTTGTCGCCACAGGAGCGCGGGCAGGTTCCGTGCATCGGGCATGATCGCGCCGAACTGGTGGTCGCCGGTTGTGCGATTCTCGAAACCATTCTCGACCTGTGGCCGGCCGAACGCCTCGGCGTGGCCGATCGCGGAATTCGCGAGGGCATTCTGCGCTCGATGATGGCAGCCGGCATGGAGGGGGATCGCGCCCGCGCCGAGCTCGCGGCCAAGCAGGGCGCGTCATGAGCCGCTCGGGCAAGGATCCGGTGCGCCGCGTGCGCAAGGCGCGCGGTCGCAGCGAAAGCTCGCGCCGCTGGCTCGAACGCCAGTTGAACGACCCGTGGGTCAAGCAGGCCAAGCAGGAAGGCTATCGCAGCCGTGCGGCCTATAAACTGAAGCAGATCGACGAGAAGGCGAACCTCCTGCGCGGAGCCAAACGCGTGGTCGACCTGGGCGTGGCGCCGGGGAGCTGGGCGCAGTTGGTGCGCGAAGTGGCGCCCAAGGCCGCAATCGTCGGCATCGACCTGCTCGAGACCGAGCCGATCGAAGGCGTGACGCTGTTGCAGATGGACTTCATGGACGATGCCGCGCCCGATGCCCTGATCGACGCGCTGGGCGGTCCACCCGATCTCGTGCTGTCGGACATGGCGGCCAACACCACCGGCCACAAGACGACCGACCAGCTTCGCACCGCGGGACTGGTCGAGACCGCGGCCCATTTCGCGATCGAGAACCTCGAGGACGGAGGAACCTTCGTCGCGAAGGTCTTTGCCGGGGGCACCGATCAGGATCTGCTTGCGGTGCTCAAGCGCCACTTCAAGAGCGTGAAGCACGCCAAGCCGGAGGCCAGCCGCAAGGGTTCGCCCGAATGGTATGTCGTGGCCAAGGGCTTCAAGGGGCGAGACTAGCCGCCAGCGACGCCCGATAATGCAATGCCGCCACCCCTGCTTTCGCAGAGATGGCGCACGCGTGTCGGTTTGTTGAGCTGGCGCCTATCGGCGCAGCGCGATTATTCGGGCTGGCTGTCGCTCGCCGAAAGGTCGCTGGCCGCAGCAGGATCGGGCTGCGCAAGCGCGCCGGCGTCGGCCGGATCGGTCCCGACTTCGGCGCCCGCTTCGCCATTGTCCTGCGCCGGAGCTTCGAGCTCTTCCCCTTCGGCAGGCTCGGCCGGGGGCGGGGGCAGCGGGATGTTCGAACCCTGCGTGTTGAGCCACGCCATCAGGTTCGCGCGATCTTCCGCTTTGGAAAGGCCGGGGAAGCTCATCTTGGTGCCGGACGCGAACTTGCGCGGGCTGGCGAGCCAGGCGTCCATGTTTTCCCAGCTCCATTCGCCGCCATGCGCCTTGAGGTCCGCGCTGAACGCGAAACCGCCACGGCCGGTGGCGATCGCTTCGCCCATCACGCCGTAGAGATTCGGGCCGATGCCGTTGGCCCCGCCCTGTTCGACGGTGTGACAGGCCGAACACTTGGCAAAGACCTTCTCGCCCGCCGCAACGTCGGCAGCGGCAAGCAGAGTCGCAAGCGCCGGGCCCTGCTCCGCGCCTTCCTCATCGTCGGCACCCTCGATGACGAAGCCTCCGCCCTCGGGCGAATGCGGCTTGTCAGCCTGGAAATAGTGCGAGGACAGGCTGACCCCGCCGAGGAGCACGATCCCCGAAAAGAGAACCCATCCGAAGGTTGTGTTTGTCCGATTTTCCATGGCGCCGTCGCGTTTCTCTTGCTGGGAACTTGCGCGACGCCTTAGGAGCGAGTGCGGCGCAAGGCAAGGGCTGCGAGCCCCGAGTCAGTCGACTTCGCTTGCAAAGATCGCAACCGCATTGCGGCCGGTCGAGTCCGCGCGACCGCGATACATGCCTGCCGTGTCGAAAGCGAAAGCGAGATCGCCGTTCGTTCCGGCGACGATGACGCCGCCATTCCCGCCCATTTCGCCCATTTCGGCGATCACCGCATCGGCGGCGACCTGCGCGCTCTCGCCCTTCATCCGCATGCGAGCGCAGATTTCCGCCGCCACGCCCACGCGAATGAAATATTCGCCCCAGCCGGTGGCGGAAACGGCGCAGGCACGGTTGTCGGCATAGGTGCCAGCACCGATCATCGGCGAATCGCCGATCCGGCCCCAGCGCTTGCCCGTCATCCCGCCGGTCGAAGTGCCCGCGGCCATGCTGCCATCCTTGTCGCGGGCGACCGCACCCACCGTGCCGAACTTGGTATCGATCGCAAGCTGGCTGGTGTCTCCGGCCTTCATCTGCGCCTCCTTGTAGCGTTCGAGCGCGCGCTTTCTTGCTTCGGTGCCGAACCACGAAGGATCGACCAGTTCGAGCCCCTGCTCGGCAGCGAATTGCTCGGCACCTTCGCGGCTCAGGAAGACATGCGGGCTGTCCTCCATCACCGCGCGGGCGAGCAGGATCGGGTGGCGCACATTGCGGGTGCCGGTGCTGGCGCCTGCATCGCGCGTGCGCCCGTCCATGATCGAGGCGTCGTGCTCGTTGACCCCGTCCCACGTGTAGACCGCGCCGCGCCCGGAATTGAACTTCGGATCGTCCTCCATCAGCATGATCGCGGCGGTCACCGCATCGATCGCGCTGCCGCCATCCGCCAGCACTTGCGCACCGGCGTCGAGTGCGGCCTGCAGCGCGGCTTCGTAAGCGGCGCGGGTTTCGGCATCCATCCGCTCGGGCGACATCGTGCCGGCCCCGCCATGGATCGCGATCGACCATCTGGGCGCCTCGTCCGCCACGGCGGGCGACATGGTGAGGAACAGCGCGGCCAGAAGCATGGCAGGCGCGGCGAGCAGGGCGGTAAGGTTGCGCATGCCCGATGGTCTGCGCGGCCGTGCGCGAATTGGCAAGCGCACGACTTGTGCACACCCGATTTTGCCCTGTCACGCCCGCATGGTATTGTTGACCCAGAACAAACACGGGGAGTGTTCGCAATGCAAATAGGCAATTATCGTTTCGACGAGAATGTGGCGATGGAGGTGCTCGAGAAGATCGGGCTCGCCATCCTCGTCCTTCTGGGCACATGGATCGCTGCGCGCGCGGCGAAATGGGCCTTCGCCCAACTGGTCGACAAGATCGCCTTTTTCCAGCGCGGCACCGGCAGTGGCAAGTCGCTCGGGGAATCGCTCGGCGAAATCGTGGGCCTGCTGATCTGGCTGTTCGGCCTGCTCGTGCTGCTGACCGTGCTTGGCCTCGCATCGGTGGCCGATCCGATCAATTCGCTGCTCGGCAACGTGGTCGAATTCATCCCCAATCTGGTGGGGGCGGGCCTGATCTTCTTCATCGGACTGATGGTGGCCAAGATCGTGCGCGACCTCATCACGACCTCGCTTCAGACGGTCGATTTCGACAAATGGGCCAATCGCGGCGGGGTCGATACCGTCACCGGCAACACCACGATCAGCAAGACGATCGGCACGGTGATCTATGCGATCATCGTCGTGTTCGTCTCGATCCTGGCGCTCGACGCGCTCAATCTCGACAGTGTAATGGCCCCGGCCAGCAACATGCTGCAACTGATCTTCGACGCGATCCCGCGGATCATCGGCGCGGCCATCCTGCTCGGCATCGGCTATGTCATCAGTCGCTTCGTGGTCGATATTCTCAAGGAGATTCTCGCCGGCTTCGGGGTGGATCGTTCGCTTCAGGCGGCCGAGCTGCTGCCCGAGGGGACCAAGGCCTCGGCCGTGCTGGCCCGTGTGGTGCAGGTGGCGATCATCCTGTTCTTCGCCATCGCCGCGACCCGCCTGCTCGGCTTCCCCGAGCTCACCGAACTACTCAACGAGGTGCTCGCCCTGGGTGGCAAGGTGGTGTTCGGCGCGGTCGTGATCGGTTTCGGCTTCCTGCTCGCCAACATGCTCTCGCGCATCATCTCGGGCGCGGAAAGCGGATCGCTGGCCGCCTCGATCGTCAAATGGGCGACGATCGTGCTGTTCACCTTCATGGGGCTGAGCTTCACCGGCGTCGGCAGCCTGATCACCGAAACCGCCTTCACCGCGATCGTCATCGGCATCGCCGTGGCGGGTGCGTTGGCCTTCGGCCTGGGTGGACGCGAATGGGCTGCCCGCAAGCTCGAACAGATGGACGATGCGGCCGCAAAGCCGGGCGTCCCGCCCGCGCCCAAGCCGCCGGGCAAGCGTTCCACCAAGCTCGCGGACGATCCGCTGCCGCCGGGCGCATAAGACGGCCGGGTCGATAGATCGACGACAAATGGAAGGGGCGCGGAATTCAGGTTTCGCGCCCCTTCCTTCGCCCCGTTGACGGGAACCCGCCCGAACCTTCATCTGTTACATTCCGGTGGCGGGGGATTCGTTCTCGAATACCTCGGCGACACCGAACGCGGGGGACAGCATGACACATGAAGAGCGAATAGAGCGGCTGATGCATTCGGCCAGCAATTGCACCCACATGCTGCACGCGATCGACCGCAAGATGGCCGATGCGCTGGTCTGTCTGGAAGAGGGGCGGGACGAGGAGTGCAAGCAGCTGATCGCCCAGCTCAAGGACGCCCTGCCCCAGGCCATCGCGGTTCTGGACTTGGAAAAGTGACCAGCACCGTAGTGCTGATCATAACCAGCGCAGTTTCCGAAACAGGAAAAACAGCCCAAACATGATCCCGCCGCACAGGGCCACGACTTCCCAGAACGCATCGGGATCGTTGAGCCCCGGCATCCCGCCGACATTGATTCCGAACAGCCCGGTCAGGAAGCCGAGCGGCAGGAAGATCCCGGCCACGATCGTGAGCATGTACGTCGCGCGTTCATTGGCCGCGAGCGAGCGGGCGCGCAGTTCGTCCTGCATCACCATCGCGCTTTCTTTCGAAATATCGATATCGTCGAGGTAGCGGCGCAGCCGGTCGATCGTTTCGGCAATTTCTCGGCGATCGTGATCCTCGAACCAGGCAGGTGCCTCGCGGCTGATCGCCTCGAGTGCAACATGCTGCGGCGCCATGTGGCGTTTCAGCGCCAGGCAATTGCGCCGGATCAGCGTGATCTGTTCGAGCATCCCTTCGGCGTCTTCTTCGGGATCGGAATCCTCGAGCGTGTCGATATGATCGTTCATCTCGACGATCGCAGCGTTCATTCGCGTGACCAATTGCTCGGCCAGTTCGGTCACGATCGCGCCGCAATCGGTCGGTCCGTCGCCCGCATCGATCGCCCGCAGGATCCGGCGCGGCGTCTGCAGCGGAATTCTGCGCAACGTGATCAATCGCGCGCCGTCGCACCACATCTGCATCGAGACCATGTCTTCGGGCTCGGCACCGGGATTGAAATTGATCCCCCGCAGCGTGGCGACGAGTGCACCGCCTTCGCGAAACGCGCGTGGGCGGGTGCGGTCGGATACAAGCAATTCCCAGGTCGGCTCGGGCAGGGCGCGCGTATCGCGCAGCCATTCGATCACGCCGGGGCGGTCGCGGCACAGATGCACCCACATGACTTCCTCGGGATGCTGCGGCTCCCAATATTGCGCCTCGTCCCAGCTGATCGGGCGGGCCCCGCCCTTGCCGTCGAGCACCCTGCCGAACAGCAGCGGGCCGTCGGCGTCGTCTTCGGCCGATGGCTCGGCGGTCGGGTCGGGTGCGTTCATCGGTTGCATCTTGCCGAGGCGGTGTCGCTTGGCAATCCCGTGATGCGCAAAAGCAACAAGCCGGTCGCCAATCAAAGGGCACTTTTTAAGTGGTTGTTTCGCGATTCAATTTGGCAGAAAGCGCCAACCATGAAGACGGACAAATCCATTATCGCCGCGCTTGCGCTGACCAGCGCGCTTTCGACCACGCCCGCTCTGGCCGGCGGTTTCTATGTGCAGGAGCAATCCGCCAAGGAGGCCGGGCGCGCCTATTCGGGCGAAGCGTCCGCTGCCGACAGTGCTGCGACCATTTTCTTCAATCCGGCCGGGATGACCGAGCTCGGCGGGATCACGATCGAAGGCGGCGGACAATTGCTGTTCGTCGATGCGAGGCAGGAGAACACCGGCAGCACCCGCACCTATCCGGGCGTCGCGGGCACCTTCCCCGTCACCGGCAGCGAGGGCGGCAATCCGTTCGACCAGCCGATCCCGGTCCCCAGCTTCTATGCCAGTGCGCAAGTGAGCGAACGGGTGTGGGTCGGCCTCGGGGTCAGCAGCCCGTTCGGCGTTTCCTCGGGGTATGAAGACGGGTTCTTCGGCCGCTACGATGCGCTCGACGCCGATCTCCTCACCCTCAACGTGCAGCCGAGCGTCGCGATCAAACTGTCGGACAATGTCTCGATCGGCGGCGGAGTCGATGTCCAGTACATCGACGCCACGCTCGCCAACGCGCTGCCCAACCCTTCGCCGGCCGCGCCCGATGGCCGGCTGGAAATCGGCGGCGACGACATTTCCGTCGGCTTCAACGTCGGCGCGCTGGTCAAGGCCGGTGCCGTGCGCTTCGGCGCGCACTACCGTTCGCAGGTGAAGCACACGCTCGAAGGCACGCTCGACGTGACAAATCTCGGCGGGCCGCTTGCCCCGCTCAACGGCGAGTACGATGCGACGACGCCGATCACCATGCCCGACATCTTTACGCTGTCGGCGGCGCTCGATCCCGGTGGCCGATGGCGCGGCTATGCCACGGCGCGGTTCTACGACTGGAGCGATTTCGATCGCCTCGATTTCGTCGCGCCCGGCTTCCCGCCGACCAGCAGTCCCCAGAACTACGCCGACAGCATGTCGATCGCAGCGGGCGGCGAATACGATGTCTCGGAGAAGCTGACTTTGCGCGCCGGTACGATGTGGGATGAAAGCCCTGTCGGCGACACCTTCCGTTCGACCCGCGTGCCCGATGGCGATCGTGTCTGGGCGAGCATGGGAGCGACCTACGCTCTCGGCGACCATCTGGCCGTGAACCTCGCCTACAGCCACGTCTTCGTTTCGAGCGAGCCGATCGCACGCACGAACGTGTATTACGGCGGCACCGCGGCGCAGACGACGACGGTTACCCGGTCGAACAGCACCGGCAATGCCGATGTGCTGGCCTTCTCGATCGCCGCGACCTTCTAGGCGCACGGCCTCACAGGCGTTTTCCTAAGCCGTGCAGACCTGCTAGGGATGCACGGCATGCACCGGACTGTCGCAATCGTGCCATATCGCGCCCATATCGGCGCTGCGATGGCGTGCAGCCCACGCGATTTTTTCTCCTCTGGACTGTGTCACACCCGGTCCATGCTTCAGGTTTGAGCCTATGAGTCTGAACGATATCCGTCCCTGGCGCACGATCGAACGCCGCCAGTCCCGCCAGATCATGGTCGGCAGCGTGCCGGTCGGCGGAGATGCGCCGATCACTGTGCAGACGATGACCAACACCCCGACCGAGGATGTCGGCGCCACGATCGACCAGATCCGCCGCTGCGAGGATGCGGGCGCGGACATCATCCGCGTATCGTGCCCCACGGCCGATGCGACCGAACACTTCGACGAGATCGTGAAGGCGGCGACCATCCCGATCGTCGCCGATATCCACTTCCACTACAAACGCGCATTGGAAGCCGCCGACAAGGGCGCGGCCTGCCTGCGGATCAATCCGGGCAATATCGGCTCAAGCGAACGCGTGGCCGAAGTCGTCCGCGCGGCGAAGGCCAATGGCTGCGCGATCCGCATCGGCGTCAATGCCGGCAGCCTCGAAAAGGACCTGCTCGAGAAGTACGGCGAGCCCTGCCCCGAAGCGCTGATCGAGAGCGCGCTCGATCACATCAAGCTGCTGGAGGACCACGACTTCCACGAATACAAGGTCGCGGTGAAGGCCAGCGACGTGTTCCTCGCCGTCGCCGCCTATCACGGGCTTGCCGAAGCGGTCGATTGCCCGCTCCATCTCGGCATCACCGAAGCGGGCGGGTTGATCGGCGGGACGGTCAAGAGCTCGATCGGCATCGGCAACCTGCTGTGGGCCGGGATCGGCGACACGATCCGCGTGTCGCTGTCTGCCGAACCCGAAGAGGAAGTGCGCGTCGGCTTCGAAATCCTTAAAGCGCTGGGCCTCAGGACCCGCGGCGTCCGCGTCATCTCGTGCCCCAGTTGCGCGCGGCAGGGCTTCGACGTGATCCGCACCGTGCAGGCGCTCGAAGAACGGCTCCAGCACATCAAGACACCGATGAGCCTCTCTGTGCTCGGCTGTGTCGTCAACGGACCCGGCGAAGCGCGCGAGACCGATATCGGCATCACCGGCGGTGGCAATGGCAAGCACATGGTCTACCTCTCGGGCGTCACCGATCACCACGTGCAGTCGGGCGACATGCTCGATCACATCGTCGACCTCGTCGAACAGCGCGCCGCCCAGATCGAGGACGAAATGAGCGATGCCGGAAACGCCGATGCGGTAGCCGCCGAGTGAGGTTTGCGCCGACGCTGGCAGCGATCGCGCTTCTCAGCGGCTGCGCAAGCGTTCCGCCCGCATCCGCCTCGCGCCATCCCGAAGCGGCCAGCTACGACGCCTCTGCCGACGCGATGGCCGAAGTCGATGCGGCGCTCGACAGGGCGGAAGGCAATGGCAAGCGGGTGATCGTCGCGCTCGGGGCGAACTGGTGCCACGACAGCCGTGCCTTTGCCGGATGGCTCGATACGCCACGTTTCCAGGCCCTGGCGAACCGCGCATTCGAGATCGTGTTCGTCGATGTCGGCAACCCGCAAGCGGGCGAAGGGCGCAACCTCGGGGTCGTCCGCCGCTTCGGGATCGATCCCGTCGAAGGCACGCCGACCGTGTTCGTCGTCGACGCCGAGGGCACGCTGCTCAATCCCGAAACCGCCCGCGGTTGGCGCAATGCCGCGAGCCGCAGCGAGGATGCGATTTATGCCGAACTCGAACGATACGCGCCGCCGCCGGGTGCTTGACAGGTTTCGTCAGTGTCTTTTGATACACCTGGTGCGCAGGTTTGGGATCGAGGAGGCAAGACGATGAAGATTGTGAAAGTTACAGGCCTCGCATTCGCGGTCGCACTGGCGGGATGCAGTTCCGGTTTCGAGCAGGCTAAACAGGAAGCGATCGACAGCTGCATCAGCAGCGCTTCGGGACGCCTGACCGATGGCGAATGCACCTGCATGATCGACAAGGCGTTCGATTCGCTCGATGCGGAAGAGAAGGAACTTCTCGGCAAGATCGCCCAGACCGAAAAGGGCATCGATGACGAGGAACTGGCCGAGCGGATCGGGGTGGATCGCAGCGAGATGCAAAGCACAATGCGCAGCGCGATGGGCAAGATCCGCGACACCCAGATCGCATCGGCCCGCCAGTGCATGGGTCAGTAGAGCACCGAGCATCGAAGGCTTCAGGGCACTGGACGCGCTGATCGGATGCTCGTTTCGGCGCAAGCGAGGCCGGGCGTATCGCGTTCAGTGTTTACTCAGCGTCCGCTCTGCTATGGTGCCGGTCTATGGATCGACGCCAATTCATCGGAGCGGGAATAGCGCTGGGCACTGCCCTGGCGCTTCCCGCACGCCTTGCCGCGCAGACGGCGAGCCTCTCGGCGCGCGACCGCAAACTCTTCGCGATCGCCGAGGAAGGCCTCGCCAAGCACGGCAATATCCTGTGGCACCGCGATGTGGTCGGCGTCGCCGATTTCGGCGTGCACTCGGCGCATCCGCGGCTGCACTTCGTCGATTTCGACAACAACCGCGTCCGCTCCTACCTCTGCGCCCATGGCACCGGATCGGACCCGCAGCACGATGGCTGGCTCAAATGGTTTTCCAATGTCGAGGGTTCGAACGCCACCAGCCGCGGCGCCTATTTCACCCGCGGATGGTATGAGGGGCGCTACGGCGTCTCCATCCGCCTCGATGGACTCGACGACACCAATTCCAATGCGCTCGACCGGGCGATCGTCATGCACCAGGCTAGGTATGCGCGCGAAAGCCATGTCGAACGCTGGGGGCGGCTCGGACGCTCGAACGGCTGCTTCGCCATGGACCCGGCCGATTTCGACGAGGCGCGCCTGCATCTGGCCGGCGGCAAGCTGCTGCTCGCCGACAGCTATGGAATCGGCCACGATGGCGAAAAAGTGATCCCGCCCTGGCAGCAGGCCGAGATCCTGCAGGACGATCCGCCTCGCGACGAACAACGGGACAATCCCGGAGTGTACTGACGAGGGATGGCCGCCCGGCGGCCGGGAAACTAGGCTCCCGGCTGCTCGATCGCGACCACTTCCTCATCGGTTTCGCGCGCGCGATTGCCGACGCGGGCGGCATCGAGGCTGGCGAGGACCGGCGCATCGCGATCATAGATATCGCCGAACGTCTTCATCTTGCCGTCCACATCGGTGCCCATGGTGAAATAGGTGATGTAAACCGGCCATTTCCGCTCGAGCGCGACCTTGGTGTATTTGCCCGAGGCCGCGATTTCGATCGCTTCTTCCTTGGTCGCGCCCTTGCCGGCGATCGCCATCGTGATCGCGAGTTCGTCGGCATGTTCGGTGCGGATGCAGCCATGGCTCAGCGCGCGCATGTCGCGCCCGAACAAGCTCTTGGCAGGCGTATCGTGGATGAAGATCGCGTGAGGATTAGGCATGTCGAGCTTCATCCGCCCGAGCGAATTGCCCGCGCCCGGCTGCTGGACAACCGTAATAAAGCCATTCTCGCTTTTGGAAGCGGTGTAGCCATTGGCCTTGGCCCAACCCGGATTTCCGAGCACCTTCGCGCCCAGGCCTTCGCCCTTCACGATCGATTGCGGCACCGTCCAGGTCGGATTGAATACCACACCCTGAACCGTTTCGGCCAGCTGCGGAGTGGCGGTGCGGCCGGGCTTGCCGACAATCGTCCGGTAATTGAACAGCACCTTGTCGCCGACTGTAACGCGCAATTTGTATTCGGGCACGTTCGTAAGGAGATAGAACCGGCCGAGATCGCGCGGCAACCAGCGCCAGCGATCGAGGTTCGCCCTGATCAGCTTGCGCTTCTTTGCATCCTTGGTCTTTGCCAGTTCGGCCTTGAGTGCGGCATAATCGCGATGCTCGGGCGCAAGCTTGGCCAGTTCTCCGGCGATATCGCCGCTTTCAAGCGCGGCTTCCATGACCGTGAAGGTGGGGATGAGATCGGGATCGGGATCGACCACGAACCACTGGCGACGTGCATCCATCGGGGTGCGTCCGTCGCGCAGGTCCTCGACCAGATATACGAACACCTTGCTCGCCAGCGCGTTGAGTTCATCGCCCGGTCCGGCATCGATCGCCGCGCCCAGTTCGAGCGGGAAGTAGTCCGACGGCATCAGGCCTTCATCGCCGATCCCCTCTACCACGGTGAGCAGCGCGCGCGCATCGGCCTGCGACCATTCGCCGACCGGATTGGGATCGGCTTCGGGCGGGATTTCCTGCACCACCGCCTGAGATGTTTCTTCGATGTCGGGGGCATCCTGGCCTGTCTGCTGAACGGCCTTCGGGGCAGGAGCGGCTTGCTGGGGCAGCACGTTTTCCGGCTCGGCGGTTTGCGCGGCAAGCGTCGCGGGAAGTGCAAGCGCCATGGCGGCACCGAAGGAAAGGGCGGATTTCAAAGTCATAATGGGTCCCCGAGGCAGGCACACCGATGCCTGAATATGGCCCCTGTATAGCACCCCACTTGCTGTCGCGGAACTGAATTGGCGCGGACGGCGCGCTTGTGCCACTGCATTTCGCCGCGCATGGGACACGCGATGTCGTTACGCGCGCCTCATTTGTTTCCCGTCTTCGCCGCGCTGGCCGGCGTCGCCTGCCTCTCGCTGATGGACGCCTTCATGAAGAGCGCGGCGCTCGCGATCGGGGCCTATAGCGCGGCGACACTACGCTATGCGCTCGGGTTTGCGATGGCGACACCGGTCTGGCTTGCGGCCGGGGGCCGATGGCCCGGGCGGACCGCGCGACGGTTTCATGTAATCCGCGGTTTCGTGACCGCATTCATGTCGCTGACCTTCTTCTACGCGCTCACCAAGCTGCCGATCGCCGAAGCGATTGCGATCTCGTTCTTTGCGCCGATCATCTCGCTTTATCTTGCCGCGCTGATCCTGAAGGAGAGTGTCCGGCGCGAAGCGATCTGGGCCGCTCTGCTGGGGCTTGCCGGAACGCTGGTGATCGTCGGCGGACGCATCGGGCGCGAGCGGATGACCGAGGATGCCGCCTGGGGTCTCGCTGCAATCGGGGTCTCCGCCCTGCTTTATGCCTATAACCTGGTGCTCGGTCGCCAGCAGGCGCAGGTCGCGGGCCCACTCGAGATTTCCGCCTTCCATAGCGGGGTGGGCGGACTCGTTCTCGCGCTGGGTGCCCCGTTTTTTCTCAGTCTGCCGGCGCCCCCGGTGTGGACCGATCTCGCCTGCGCCGCGCTGCTGACTGTGGTCGGCGCTGCCGCGCTTGCCTGGGCCTACGCTCGAGAGGAGGCACAGGTGCTTGTTCCGATGGAATATTCGGGATTTATCTGGGCGAGCATCTTCGGATGGCTCTTCTTTCGCGAGGCCGTTCCGCCGACCACGATCGCAGGCGTAGCCTTGATCGTGACGGGCTGCTGGATCGCGACACGGCGCAAGCGGCCCGAACAGGCGCTTGTCTAAACCGGAACAAAAGGGCTCTCCCCTTGATTTTCTAGGTGACTGCGCGCATCGCGCAGCCACACATTTCCGCCGCTTTCGCCCCTCGCGCGAGCGCAAGATTACATACAGGGAAACAACACGCATGACCCAGGTCGGCCAGGACACGCTCGGCACTCGCACAACGCTTGATGTCGCGGGCAAGGAATACGCCTATTATTCGCTCGCTACGGCAGGCGAGAAACTCGGCGATGTTTCCAAACTGCCGTTCAGCCTCAAGGTCCTGCTGGAAAACATGCTGCGGTTCGAGGATGGCGGACACACCGTTTCCACCGATCACGCGCAGAAGATCGTCGATTGGGTCAAGAACCCGACCACCGGTGACGAGATCCAGTATCGCCCGGCGCGCGTGCTGTTGCAGGATTTCACCGGCGTGCCCTGCGTCGTCGATCTCGCCGCGATGCGCGACGCGATTTCGAAGCTTGGCGGCGACACCGCCAAGATCAATCCTCAGGTTCCCGTCAACCTCGTGATCGACCACTCGGTGATGGTCGACGAATTCGGCCACCCCAAGGCGTTCGAACAGAACGTCGAGCTCGAATACCAGCGCAACGAGGAACGCTACGACTTCCTCAAATGGGGCTCGAAGAGCTTCGAGAACTTCTCCGCCGTGCCTCCGGGCACCGGCATCTGCCACCAGGTGAACCTCGAGCACATCGGCCGCGGCGTATGGTCGAGCGAAGGCCCGGACGGCAAGCTGACCGCCTACCCCGATACCTGTGTCGGCACCGATAGCCACACCACTATGATCAACGGCCTGGGCGTGCTGGGCTGGGGCGTTGGCGGGATCGAAGCCGAAGCTGCCATGCTCGGCCAGCCGATCTCGATGCTGATCCCGCGCGTCGTCGGCTTCAGGCTCGACGGCAAGCTCGCCGAAGGCGTCACCGCGACCGACCTTGTGCTGACCTGTGTGCAGATGCTGCGCGAAGTCGGCGTCGTGGGCAGCTTCGTAGAATTCTATGGCCCGGGCGTATCCAATCTTTCGCTCGCCGATCGTGCGACGATCGCCAACATGGCGCCCGAATACGGCGCGACCTGCGGCTTCTTCGGGATCGACGAAAAAACCCTCGACTACCTCCGCCTTACCGGCCGCGACGAACACCAGATCGAACTGGTCGAAGCCTATTCGCGCGCGCAGGGCATGTGGTTCGAGCCGGACAACGAGCCGGTGTTCTCCGAAACGCTGCAGCTCGATCTGGGCAAGGTCGTTCCATCGCTCGCCGGGCCCAAGCGCCCGCAGGACCGCGTGATCCTTCCCGAAGTCGACGAGCTGTTCAATTCGGACCTCAAGACGCTCTACAACAAGGACAAGCCGCACCGCGTCGATGTCGACGGCAAGGACCACGATATCGGCGATGGCGATGTCGTGATCGCCGCGATCACCTCGTGCACGAACACGTCCAACCCCGATGTGCTGATCGCCGCCGGTCTGGTCGCCGAAAAGGCGGTGGCCAGGGGCATGACGCCCAAGCCGTGGGTCAAGACCAGCCTCGCGCCCGGATCGCAGGTGGTCACCGATTACCTCGTCAAGTCCGGCCTCCAGGCGAGCCTCGACAAGATCGGTTTCGATCTCGTTGGCTACGGCTGCACCACCTGCATCGGCAATTCGGGCCCGCTCGCCCCGCCGATCAGCAATGCGATCAATTCCAACGACATCGTTGCGGCTTCGGTCCTCTCGGGCAACCGCAACTTCGAAGGCCGCGTGAGCCCCGACGTGCGCGCAAACTTCCTCGCCAGCCCGCCGCTGGTCGTCGCCTATGCGCTCAAGGGCACCGTTACGACCGACATGGTCGACGAACCGCTCGGCCAAGATCGTGACGGCAACGATGTTTTCCTCAAGGACCTGTGGCCGACCAATCAGGAAATCGCCGATCACCGGGCTGCCAATATCGACCGCGGTATGTTCGAGAAGCGTTACGCTGACGTCTACAAGGGCGACGAGCACTGGCAGAAGATCAACGTCGTCGGCTCCGACACCTATCAGTGGAAGGCCGGATCGACCTACGTCGCCAGCCCGCCCTTCTTCGACGGTATGGAACTGGAGCCGAAGCCGGTCGAGGATATCGTTGGTGCCAAGCCACTTGCGGTCCTGGGGGATTCGACGACGACCGACCACATCTCTCCCGCCGGCTCGATCAAGGAAGACAGCCCAGCAGGCGAATATCTGAAATCGCATCAGGTCGCGAAGGCGGACTTCAACTCCTACGGCTCGCGCCGCGGCAACCATGAAGTGATGATGCGCGGCACCTTCGCCAATATCCGCATCAAGAACGAAATGGTCCCCGGTGTCGAAGGCGGCGAAACGCTCTACAAGGGCGAGCAGATGCCGATCTACGACGCGGCGATGAAGCACAAGGAAGATGGCACCCCGCTGGTCGTGATCGGCGGCAAGGAATACGGCACCGGCTCCAGCCGCGACTGGGCGGCCAAGGGCACGATCCTGCTCGGCGTCCGTGCCGTGATCGTGGAAAGCTACGAGCGTATCCACCGCTCGAATCTGATCGGCATGGGCGTGCTGCCCCTGCAGTTTCAGGACGGCGAAGGCCGCGAAAGCCTGGGCCTGAACGGCGACGATACGTTCACGATCAAGGGCCTCGACAATCTCGAGCCGCGCTCGGACGTCGAAGTCGAAGTCACCCGCAAGGACGGCTCGACCTTCATCTTCAGCGCCAAGTGCCGGATCGATACCGCAAACGAAATGGACTATTATCGCAATGGCGGTATCCTCCATTACGTGTTGAGGAAGCTTGCCGCCTGATGTTCGATTTCTCCCGGATCAAGGTCACGTTCGGGGCGCAGGACAGTTTCCTTGCGCCCACGACGCCTGCCCCTGCGCCGAGAGAGCCCGAGCCGGGCAGCGATCCGATGGCGGATCCGACCAAACTGGCGAAAATCGGCGACCAAGTGCGCGAGAGGCTACGCGCCAATCCGAAAGCGGAGGATCTGGGCGGCGACAAAGCCGACCTGTTCCGCGTCCCGGGTTTTCTGACGCCCGACGAATGCCGCCGGATTTGCGAGGCGATCGATCGCAAGGTCGGCCCATCGACCCTGTTCAAGGGAACCGAGGTGAACGGGTTTCGCACAAGCTCGACGCATTATTTCGATCGCGAAGCACCCGAAACGCTCGCGCTCGAGCAGAAGATCGATGCGGTTCTCGGCCTAGACCACAGCTATGCCGAAACGACGCAGGGCCAGCGCTACGAAGTCGGCCAGCAGTTCAAGCACCACTTCGACTACTTCTTCGAAAGTCAGGAATACTGGCAAACCGAACGCCGCCGCGGTGGGCAACGCACATGGACCGCGATGGTCTTCCTCAACCAGCCCGAAGCCGGCGGCGAGACCGATTTCAAGGAGCTCGAGCTCCCGATCCCGCCCGAAACTGGTACGCTCGTTACCTGGAACAATATGGGGCGCGACGGCCTTCCCAACGCCAACACGTTCCACGCCGGAACCCCGGTCGTAAAGGGGAGCAAATACGTGATCACCCAATGGTACAGGCAGGAACCCTGGAGCCTGTCGATGCGCTGAGCGCGCGACGCAACTTGCAGCTGACAAACAAAAGGCCGGGATCGCTCCCGGCCTTTTTGCATCTGGATCGGCTGAGGCAGCTCAATCCATATCGAAGCACACGGCGACCTTGCGGCGACGGCGGCGCTGCAGCCCGACCATGCTCAACGCGGCAAGGCCGAACAGGCCCATCATGCCCGGCTCGGGCACCGGAGTCGGCGGCGGAGGAGGCGTGCAATTGCCCGAGGTCGTGCAGGGCGGCGGAGGAGGAGGGGGCGGCGGCGGCGGAGGCGGCGTGCAACCGCTGGTCATGCAGCCGCCGCTGGTCGAGACGTTGCCCGTCTGCTCCTGCTCTTGCTCCTGGCCCTGTTCCTGATCCTGGTTTTGTTCCTGATCCTGGTTTTGCTCTTGTTGCTGTTCCTGCTGCTGATCTTGTTGTTGATCCTGCTGCTGGTCCTGGCTCTGCTCATTCGAGTTATCGATATCGATATCGATATTGACGCCATCGCCCTGGCCAAGATCATTGTTGACGACGACGCTGCCGCCACCGCTCGATCCCAGGAAGCCGCCGAAGAAGCCGCCGCCGAAGCCTCCACCGCCGGACGATCCACCGACAATGATCGGGGTGCTGCTGCCGCCGCTTGCAGGCATGGCTCGGCTACGCGGCACAGGCGTTTCATAGGGCACCAGGATGACCTGCGTTTCGGGTTCAGGATCGCGGGGCGGAATGGCACGTGCGCGCGGCGGAGGCGCGGCTTTCTTCGGCACGGTACGGGCGCGCTTGATCGGGCGCTTTACCTGCTTGACCTGCTTGACCTTCTGGCCCTTCACGGATTTGTAGGAGGGCGCATCGGTGGCGGGCGCTTCCGCAACATGCACGGCACCGCCGCCGACGAGTGCACCGCCCGCAGCTGCCGCCGCCAGTTTCGCCAAGGCCATTTTTACCGACATACTATCCTCGTACTTTCCGCGAGGCTCGAATCGGCATGAACCGACCAAGCCTTGTTAGGTCATGGATCAGAAAGACAAAGTAAACGCACACGCGCAATTGCGTTAACCTTGCCATTTCGTCCCGATCCGGGATTCAGACCCCAAGCGACAGCGCCATAGCAGGCTTCGTCCCAAATTGGTACGATTTTCGCCTAGTCAGCGTCCTGATCATCGGAGGCGAACAGCCCGGGCTGGCCTCGCTGAGCGTCGCGCGAAGACAAGGCTGGAGGGGCAAGGTCGAGATGTTTCCACCCGCCCTCGTTCAGGCAGCGTCCGCGTGCCGTGCGCGCGATGAGGCCAAGCTGGATGAGGAACGGCTCGATCACTTCCTCGATCGTGTCGCGCGGTTCGGACAGTCCGGCGGCAAGCGTTTCGACCCCTACCGGCCCGCCCTTATAGGTATCGGCAATCATCCGGAGATAGCGCCTGTCCTGCGCATCGAGCCCGAGGCGATCGATCTCGAGACGCGTCAGCGCCTCGTCCGCAACCGAGCGGGTCACGGTGCCGCTGTTCTTCACCTGCGCGAAGTCGCGCACCCGCCGCAGCAAGCGCCCGGCCACGCGCGGCGTTCCGCGCGCCCGGCCCGCAATCTCGCGCGCACCGTCGCCGTCGATCGCCATGCCGAGTTTGTCCGCGCCGCGCGTCACCACGCGGGTCAGTTCGTCGACGGTGTAAAAATTGAGCCGCACCGGAATGCCGAAGCGATCGCGCAAGGGGGTGGTCAGCAACCCCTGCCGCGTCGTTGCACCCACCAGCGTGAACGGCGGCAGGTCGATCCGCACACTGCGCGCCGACGGCCCCTCGCCGATGATGATATCGAGCGCGCGGTCCTCCATTGCGGGATAGAGCACTTCCTCGACCACCGGATTGAGCCGGTGGATCTCGTCGATGAACAGCACGTCGTGCGCATCGAGATTGGTGAGGATCGCGGCGAGATCGCCCGCCTTAGCGATCACCGGACCGGAGGAAGCGCGAAAACCCACGCCCAGTTCGCGTGCGACGATCTGCGCCAGGGTGGTCTTGCCCAGCCCCGGCGGCCCGAAGAACAGCACATGGTCCATCGCCTCTTCGCGCGCCTTCGCCGCCTCCACGAACACCCGCAAATTCTCGCGCGCCGCTTCCTGCCCGATAAACTCGGCCAGCGTCTTCGGCCGCAGTGCGGCGTCGGGATCATCCGGCTGTCGGTCGGGGGTGTGGAGGGGGACGGGTTCGGTCATCCTGCCGCCTTCTTGAGAGCGACGCGAATCAGATCGCTCTCGCCCGCACCATCGCCCAGTTCTTCCTGCGCGCGGGCGACGGCTTGCGCGGCCACGGCGGGCTTGAAGCCGAGATTCTGCAAGGCGCTCACCGCATCGGCGCTGGCGCTGCCGGCAGGCGAGGCCGCCACACCGGCGATGCCGCCACCGCCCGGAAGTGCGCCGGCCTTGTCTTTCAGCTCGTTGACGATTCGGCCCGCCAGTTTCGGACCCACGCCCTGCGCGCGGGACACCATTGCGGCATCCTGCGCGGCGCAGGCATCGCGCAATTCGTCGAGGTTGAGCGCGGAAAGGATCGCGAGGGCAACCTTGCTGCCCACGCCCTGAACCTGCGTCAGCAGGCGGAACCAGTCGCGTTCCGACGCTTCGGCGAAGCCAAGCAGTCGCATGTCGTTTTCGCTGACCTGCAAATCGGTGAACACGGTCGCGCTGTCGCCGCGCGCGCCCAACGCCTCGAGCGTGCGCGCCGAGCAATGGACAAGATAGCCGACGCCCTGGACGTCGACGATCGCCCAGTCAGCGCCGAAATCGTCAAGCGTTCCGGTGAGTTTCGCAATCATGGCGCGGACCCTAGCGCGGGTGGGCAATTAGTCGAGAGCGTCATGGTCCCCCTTCTACAGCTGCAGAACGTATCGGGAACTGAAAATCGCCCCGAAGCGTTTGTATTCAGCGTTTGTATTTTCAGGGACCACGCAATCACGAAGGACGCGACATGGCAGGCGGATGGGCGCGGGATGGCGCTGTACAGGACCAGATCGACGATACGGTGCGCGACGCCGTCGAGGCTGCGCGTGCGCGGATCGCCCGCGGGCCGAGCGCGACCCATTGCGACGATTGCGGCGAACCGATTCCGGAAAAGCGTCGCGAGCTCGTGCCTGGCGTGCGCAAATGCGTCGAATGCCAATCGGGCGAGGATCGTACCCTGCGCCACAGCGCAATCAATCGCCGCGGCTCCAAGGATAGCCAGCTCCGCTAGTGCGCGAAGCTAGCGGGGCGCGAGATGAGCGTCCGCGATCGCGACCGCCAGCGCATCGGCGGCGTCCGCGCCGGCAAGCGCGACACCCGGCAGCAGCACTTTCAGCATGGCCTGAACTTGCGCCTTCTCCGCCGCGCCCGTTCCGACCACCGCTTTCTTGACCAGACGGGCCGCGTGCTCGTTCACCTTCAGGCCTACCGTCCCGCAGGCCGCAAGAACAGCCCCGCGCGCCTGCGCGAGCTTCAAGGTCGATTGCGCGTTCTTGTTGACGAAGATTTCCTCCGCCGCCGCCCGATCGGGTTGGTGAGCAGCGATCACCTCCGCGATGGCCGCCTGCAGTGTCGCCAACCGCTCGGCCATCGGTGCCTTGGCCGCCGTGGGTGCCTGGCCGTTCGCGACATGCGCGATGCGCGAGCCATCGACCCGGATCACGCCCCAGCCGGTGCAGCTGAGCGAAGGATCGAGGCCGAGGATAAGAGTCATTGGTCGGGTGCGGTCAGGCATCCGCCTGACCTCGGCGCCAGCCCGACTCCCCCTCCCAACCACCCGATACCGTATCGGGCCATGATCGGGTGGTTGGGAGGGGGAGTCGGGCCGGAACCGCAAGCGACGGACGGATGTCCGGCGCGCACCAAACCAAAAACCTCATGCGTCAAGCTTGTCCATCACCTCGTCGGAGATGTCGTAATTGCCCCACACTGTCTGGACGTCGTCATCGTCGTCCAGCGCATCGATGAGCTTGAGCAGCACGCCCGCATCCTTCTCGTCCATGTCGACGGTGAGGTTGGGCTTCCATGCGAGCTTGACCGTCTCGGCCTCGCCCAGCGATTTCTCCAGGTCGCTGGCGACCTGGTGGAGATCGTCCGCCGCAGTCCAGATTTCGTGGCCGTCTTCGGACGACTGGATGTCTTCCGCGCCCGCTTCCATCGCGGCTTCGAGCACCTTGTCCTCGCTGCCCGCATCGGCAGGGTAGAGGATGAAACCGAGGCGTTCGAAGCCGTGGACAACGCTGCCCTCGGTGCCGAGATTGCCGCCATTCTTGGAAAACGCCGTGCGCACGGCGGTGGCCGTGCGGTTGCGGTTGTCGGTCAGCGCTTCGACGATGATCGCGCTGCCGCCGGGGCCATAGCCTTCGTAGCGGACCTCTTCGTAGTTTTCCTCGTCGCCGCCGGTCGCCTTGTCGATCGCGCGCTGGATATTGTCCTTTGGCATCGACTGCGCCTTGGCGTTGTTGATCGCCAGCCGCAGACGCGGGTTCATGTCCGGATCGTCAGCGCCCATCTTGGCCGCGACGGTGATTTCGCGGCTCAGCTTCGAAAACAGGTTCGAACGCTTCTTATCCTGCGCACCTTTGCGGTGCATAATGTTCTTGAATTTGGAATGGCCTGCCATGGTAACTCGCGATAGCGGTTGTCGGAATACGCTGAATGGAGGCCGCAATAGCCGCATGACCGAGCAATCCTCAAGTCTTCAGAACGATATCGGACCACGAGCATCGCTCCGCGATCTCGGCCGGTTCGTCCTGCGGCCCCGTCTGCCCACGCAAATCCCGCGCTTTTCCGCCACTGTGCTGCCGCGTGTGTTCAAGCTCTACGCGCTCGACATGGTGCTGATGTGCCTGATGCTCGGCGCTTTTCTGGCGGTCGAGATGGCGGGCACCGAGATGCCGAGCAACGCGTTCGACGAGATCGATCTCGGACCGCGCTGGATCGCCGCGATCGTCCTGTGCGCGCCGGTGGCCGAGGAACTGGCATTTCGCGGTTGGCTATCGGGCAAGTTGGGCGCACTCCTCGGGGCGCCGGTCGCAGCGGTGGGCGTTTTCTTGCTGGCAGGCGCCCTCGTCGCGGCGCCTGGCTCTGGCGACATGGGCGGGATGATCATCGCGGGGTTCGTGATCGTGGCGCTTGGGGCCGGCCTTTTCTTCTGGCTGCGCAACCGGGGCCCCTATCGCTGGTTCACCTGGGCCTTCCCGCTGCTGTTCTGGTTCAGCTGCATCGCCTTCGCCGCGATCCATCTCGGCAATTACGAGGATACCGACCAGATGCTCTGGCCGCTGGTTATCCCGCAATTCCTCGCCGGCATCATCTTCGCATACGCCCGCGTAACGTACGGGCTGTGGTCGAGCATGCTGCTGCACGCCCTGCATAACGGCACCTTCGTTGCGCTGGTGCTGGTGGCCGAAGCGATGGCGCCCGGAACCTAAATCCCGACGGCGGACCCCAATGGATGACCATGGCGAGGCGCCTTACACCGGCGACGTCGCGCGGGGCGAAGCGGAGTTAATGAGCCTCGCGCCGGTAGCGCTCGAAAAACGCCCACATCGCCTCGTTATCGACTACCCAGCTGTGTCCGCCGTTTACATCGATACGCGAAGCGACAACCGTGCCGTCCGCGCAGTCGCCGTAGCGCTCTTCATAGGTGTCATGATCGACCCACGACGTCGTGGGTGCCGCGCGGCAGGCATTGATCTGCGCCCAGCGCTGCTCTGCGGCATGCATCGAATAGCCCCAGCGCATCCCCTGCCCCCCGGCGAGCGGGTTGGTGTGGTCCTTCAACCCGTTGAAGGCGAGCACCGGCATGGGGTTCTCCGGCGTGCAGGTTTCCGGATCGACCTGCGCCATGTCCTCGCGCCGCGCACGGCCGGCGCGCAGTCCGACGACCGGTGCGATGGCGGCGTAGCGGGTGCTTGCGACGCAGCCGAGCCAAGAGGTCATCCGCCCGCCGCCCGACAGGCCGGTGGCGTAGACGCGCGCAGGATCGGCGCAACCGCCTTGCGTAAGCTCGTCGGCGATGCTCGCGATAAATTCGACATCGTCGCGCTCATCAGGCCCCGGCACTTCGCCCGCCACCGTAGGCACGCCCGGAATGTTCCACGCATAGCCGCGCTCCAGCGGGATACCCGCATCGGGCGCAACGAGGATGAACCCGTGCGCGTCGGCCGTTTCGGCGAGCTTGCTGTCGCGCAGCATCGCGGCACCCGTGCCTCCGCTGCCGTGGAGCAGGAACACGAGCGGCACTGGGCCGCGCGCGGGATCGTATCCCTTGGGCGTGTGAACGAGAGTCTGCATGCCATCCTCGGAGGTGACCGGCACCATCGCGGTCTGTCCGGGAGCCGGAAGCAGGCAGGCGGCGCTGGCGCTGGCGCTCGCGGGGAAAATCAGCGCGGCGATGAAGGCGAGTGAGAAAAGACGCATCGGGGATAAGTGCATGAGCCGGGCCCCCGGCGCAACGGCAGATTATGGCGGGAAGTGGCTAGCGCGCCGGTTCAGGTTCTGACCGCCGACGATGGCGCGGCCTCCGTCGAACAGATCTTGAAGCCTGATTACTACGCGCCCCAGCCATATGTCCGCACCAACCTAGTGTGCCCTTCTGACAAGAAAGCAGCGACAGGACCACAAATTAACTGGTTACGATGATCCCGCCATTGGGATGCAGCACTTGTCCCGACATGTAGGACGAATCCTCGCACGCCAGGAACAGGAAGGCCGGTGCGACCTCGTTCGGCTCTCCCGGTCGCCCCATCGGCGTATCCTTGCCGAAGTCGTCCATTTCTTCCGGCGGTTGACCGCCGCAGGGATTGAGCGGGGTCCAGATCGGCCCGGGCGCCACGGCATTCACGCGGATTCCATCGCCGACAAGGTTTTCGCTCAGCGAACGCGTGAAAGCGGTGATCGCGCCCTTGGTGGCGCTGTAATCGAGCAGGATCGGCGCACCCTTGTACATTGTCACGCTGGTGCAATTGACGATTGCCGCACCTTTCTTGAGGTGTGGGCGGGCCGCCTGGACGAGGTAGAACATCGAGAAGATGTTGGTCTGGAAGGTGCGCTGGAGTTGCTCGCGCGTGATGTCGGTGACGTCTTCGTCGGGGTGTTGCTCGCCGGCATTGTTCACCAGAACGTCGAGTCGGCCCCATTTCCCGATCACCTTGTCGACCAGCGCCTTGCCGACATCGGGATCGCCGAGATCGCCCTTGTGAAGCAGGGCTTCGCTGCCTTCGTCGGCAATGGCATCGGCGGTGATCTGCGCGTCGTCGTCTTCCTTGAGATAGGCGATCGCCACCTTGGCGCCTTCGCGCGCGAACAATACGGCTGTCGCACGGCCAATGCCGCTGTCGCCGCCGGTCACGATCGCGACCTTGCCTTCCAGGCGTCCGGAGCCCGGAAAGCGAGGCTTCCATTCGGGCTTGCGGTCGAGTGCGGTCTCGTGGCCGGGCATCCGCGGTTCCTCTTCGGTCTCGCGGATGAAAGCGGTATCGGTTTTCGTCTCAGACATGCGGTGCGCCCTTTCTGCTTGGGTTAGTTATCCAAGCCGCAAGGGCGCCCGCAGTTCCGGTCGGAGCGGCTTAGCCGATACCGAGCGCAGCTTTGTAGGTGTCGAGAATGGTTTCCATTTCGGCGCGATCATCGGGGCTCATTTTCCGCAGGCGGACGATCTGGCGCATGATCTTGGTGTCGTAACCCACCGCCTTGGCTTCGGCATAGACGTCGCGAATATCGTCGGCGATGCCCTTCTTTTCCTCTTCGAGGCGCTCGATGCGTTCGATCAGCAGGCGCAGGCGGTCGTCGGTGTTCTCGGCCATGATGGTCTCCGGTGATGTCGTGTGAATCGGTTGGGCGCCCCGTTAGCCCGGCGCGCCGGGATTGCGAAAGGTGCAATCGTGGATAATTCCGGCAAAACGGCCTTGCCGGGATTCCGCGTCCCCATGTGACTTCCAACCGTCGCATCTTTGCCATAGTGCGTGTCGAAACAATGGAAGGATCGACGACAATCATGGCTTACCCCCAGCCGCGCGGACGCAAGGTGAAGATTCTCGCCACACTGGGCCCGGCGAGCAATGACGGCGAGACCATCGGCGCGCTGATCAAGGCGGGTGCCGATGCCTTCCGCGTGAACATGAGCCATGGCGATCACGATTTTCACGCCGCGACGATCGAGACGATCCGCGCGCAGGAGAAGAAGGCCGGTCGGTCCATCGCGATCCTAGCCGATCTGCAGGGTCCCAAACTGCGCGTCGGCACCTTCGACGGCGGCAAGGCCTTCATCAAGCACGGCGCGCATTTCACCTTCGATCGCAAGGACGAGCCGGGAACCGACGAGCGCGTCACACTGCCGCATCCCGAATTGTTCAACCTGCTCGAAAAAGGCCAGCGCCTGCTGGTGGACGACGGCAAGATCCAGCTGCGCGTGATCCGCGCGAGCGAAGACGAGATCCTCTGCTCGGCCGAAGTCGGCGGACCGATTTCGGACCGCAAGGGCGTCAACGTGCCCGATGCCCTGATCCCGGTGCCGGCATTGACCGACAAGGACCGGCGCGACCTGTCCTTCGCGATGGATCGGGGCTGCGACTGGATCGGCTTGAGCTTCGTCCAGCGGGCCGAAGACGTTGCCGAATGCCGCCGGCTGATGGGTGGCAAGGGCGCGCTGTGCGCCAAGATCGAGAAGCCCGCTGCGCTCAAGAATCTCGATCAGATCATCGAACTGGCCGACGGCATCATGGTGGCGCGCGGCGATCTGGGTGTCGAACTGCTGCCCGAAGAAGTGCCACCGATCCAAAAGCGGATCGTCGAGTTTACCCGTCGCCAGGGCAAGCCGGTGATCGTCGCCACGCAGATGCTCGAAAGCATGATCGAGAGCCCTGCTCCGACCCGTGCCGAAGTCTCCGACGTCGCCACCGCGGTCTATGACGGCGCCGATGCGGTGATGCTCTCGGCCGAAACGGCGGTCGGCCAATGGCCTACCGAAGCGGTCGGGATCATGGACCGGATCGCCAAACAGGTCGAGCGCGATCCAGGCTATGCCGATCGCGTCCATTTTACTGAGACGCTGCCCGATGCGACCACCGCCGACGCTCTGAGCCATGCCTGTGCGACGATTGCCGACACCGTCGTGCTGGCGGGGATCGTGGTGTTCACCGGCTCCGGCTCGACGGCAAGGCGTGTCGCGCGCGAACGCCCCTCGGTCCCGATGCTGGTGCTGACGCCGCGCACCGAAGTGGCGCGCCGGATCGCCCTGCTGTGGGGTGCACATGCCGTCCACACCCGCGACATCGGCAGCTTCGAGGAGATGATCGCCAAGGGCAAGCGGATGGCGCTGCGGCACGGTTTCGGCGAGGCGGGAGCCAAGCTCATCACACTTGCGGGTGTTCCGTTCGGCACACCGGGCAGCACCAACCTGCTGCATGTCGTCACCCTCTCGGGTGACGAGCTCCAAGGCTATCGCGACTAACGGATATATCCGAGGTGTGTTGCCTGACTGCATCGCCAGTCGTAATTCCGTAACAAAACGCTTGGCAAGCGACTCATCAGAGGCTTAGTCTCCGTTCCGGGAACAAAAGCGCACCGTGTTTTTCGGAACATCGGTGCCACGGAGAGGAAAACCTGATGACCAAACGCCTTGCCCGCGTGTCGATGACGCGTACCTCGCTTTATGCGCTCGCTCTTGCCGGATGCGGCCTCGCCCTCCCTGCCATCGCACAGGATGTCGACGAAGCATCGGTAGAGGATGAGGGCGACGACGTTGTCGATCCCCAGAATCGCGTCGTGATCACCGCTCAAGGCCGCCAGCAGCAACTCTCGGACGTTCCGGTTGCGGTGTCTGCCGTCTCTGCGGTCGAGCTCGAGCGCTCGGGCACGTCCGACATTCGCGAACTCAACCAGGTAGCGCCATCGCTGCTCGTGTCCTCGACCGGCAACGAAGCGAACGGCTCCGCGCGCATTCGCGGAATCGGCACGGTGGGTGACAATCCCGGCCTCGAAAGCTCGGTCCCGGTCTTCATCGACGGGGTCTATCGCTCGCGTTCGGGCAATGCGCTGAGCGAGCTCGGCCCGCTCGACCGCATCGAAATCCTGCGCGGCCCGCAGGGCACGCTCGGCGGCCGCAATTCGACCGCGGGCCTGATTTCGATCTACACCCGCGAACCGCAATTCCTGTTCGAAGGCTACGCCTCGGCAACATACGGCAATTACGATGCGCTGCGCTTCGAAGCGGGCGTCAATGCGCCGCTTGGAGAGACGGTCGCCGCCCGGATCGACGGCATCTACTTCCAGCGTGACGGGTTCTATACCGATGTCGTCAACGATACCGACATCAACAATCGCGATCGCTTCCTGGTGCGCGGACAGGTCCTGTTCGAACCGAGCGACCGGCTCTCCCTCCGTCTCGTTGGCGATTATTCGCAAAAGGACGAAGCCTGCTGCGCCGCGACTTTCGTGCAGCCATCGCAGGCGCCACTCGCCCGCGTCAGCACCGGCCTCGACCCATTCACGCGGCCGGCCGGCGGCCCTGCACTGACATCGACCAGCAACCCGATCGTCCCGATCCTGATCGGCCTCGGCAACGATCCGCGCGCATTCACGCAGGATACCTTCAATCGCGACATCTACATGACGCCGGGCCGAACGTTCGAAGGCGAAACCGAGGATTACGGCATCTCGGGCGAGCTCAAATACGATTTCGGCAGCGTCGAACTGACCTCGATCACCGCCTATCGCGAATATTCGAACTGGCAGGCCTCGGACACCGATTACACCCAGGTCGACATCCTCTATCGTGCCCCGGGCGACGACGCGCTGGCACGTGAATTCGCCACCTTCACGCAGGAAATTCGCCTCAACGGCTCAGTCGGCCCGGTCGACTGGTTGATTGGCGGCTATTACGCCAACGAGAAATTGCAGGTCCGCGACAATCTGCGTTTCGGCACCCAATACGGCCAGTTCGTATCGTGCCGTCTCGCGATCGCGCTGCAGGCCTCGCTTCCGGTCACCGTGCCCGATCCAAGCCAGGCAAACTGCTTCAGCCCGACCGCGTTCGGGATCCTGAGTAGCGGCGCGGTGTTCGGTGCCGCCACGCCCGCAATCGTAGCCGGTATCAACAACCTGGCATCGATCAGCGATCTCGGCGGCACGGGTGACGTCTACAACCAGACGAGCAACAACTTTGCGCTCTTCACCCACAACATCATCGAGCTGACCGAAGGGTTGAACCTTACACTCGGCCTGCGTTATACCAACGAAAATAAGGACTTCGATGCCGCGTTCGGCAACGACAACACGGTCTGCCCGACCAACCGTGCACTGCTCGGGCCGCTGCTCGGTGTCCCGTCGCTGGCGGCTTTCGCCGGCGGGATCCTCGCGCTGTCGTGCCAAGGCAATTCGACGTCGGAACTCGACGGCATTTCGCTCGCCGACAGTCGCGACGAGGATAAGTTCACCGGCACCGCAATCCTGAGCTACAAGCTCGATCCGGACTGGCTGGTCTACGGCTCGTTCTCGCGCGGATACAAGGCCGGCGGCTTCAATCTGGATCGTTCGGCCCTTTCGAATCCGCTCGCGCTCGACGCGACCAACCTCGACACGGCAAACCTGCAATTCGCAGCAGAAACCGTCGATTCGTTTGAAATCGGGATCAAGTACGCCACGCCCATGCTCAGCGTCAGCATCGCCGCGTTCAACCAGGATTTCAGCGACTTCCAGCTGAACACCTTCAACGGTTCGTTCTATCTGGTGCAGAACATCAACGGGTGCGGCGTGTCGCTGGCTGGCGGCGATCGCGATGGGGATGCCACCACCGGCGTGTGTCCTGCCGACGATGTGACCGCGGGTGTGACCTCGCGCGGTATCGAGCTCGAAACCTCGATCCGCCCCGCAGACGACATCACGGTCGGGTTCGGGGTAACCTGGGCCGAGACCACCTTCGCCGACGATCTGGTTGGCACCAGCCAGGGTGCCCCGCTCGATCCGGCGCTGCGTCTGCTTCCCGGTGACAACATGTCGAACGCACCCGAACTCGTCGGCACCGCATCGTTCGCGTACACGCCGGCCATCGGCGATGGCGGAATGCGCGGCCTGTTCTACGTCAATGCCCGCATGGTGAGCGATTACAACACCGGCTCGGACCTGCTCTACGGCAAGGAACAGGACGGCTATGTGGTCGTGAACGGTCGCATCGGCCTGACCGATATCGGCGGCATGTTCTCGATCGAGGGCTTCGTACAGAACCTGTTCGACACCGATTACACGCAGGTGGCGTTCAACACGCCTTTCGTAGCGCCGCAGCAGACCTATTCGGCCTTCCTCGCCGAACCGCGGACTTACGGCGTCACGGTGCGCGCCGAGTTCTGATCGACCGATCGGCTACACGAAGCCGCTGACTGGGAAACTGACGGGGCGCTCCTTTCGAGGGGCGCCCCTTTCTATTGACCGTGTGTCAGTCGCGCGCGCCGAACAGCGCGGAGCCGACGCGCACATGCGTCGCGCCAAGCTTCACCGCAGTTTCGAAATCGCTGCTCATTCCCATCGAAAGGCCGGCGAGCCCGTTATCCTGCGCGAGCTTGGAAAGCAGCGCGAAATAGGGCGTGGGCTCGACCTCGAGCGGGGGAACGCACATCAGACCGAGCAGCGGGATGTCGGCATCGCGCGCCTGCGCGATCAGGGCTTCGAGTTGCTTGATCGCCACGCCGCCCTTCTGCTCTTCCTCGCCGATATCGACCTGGATGAAACACGGTACCTGGCGCCCGACCTTGTCGAACGCCTTGCCCAGCGCCTTCACCAGACTCGGTCGATCAAGCGCATGAATGCAATCGAACAATGCCGCCGCGTCTTCCGCCTTGTTGGACTGCAATTGCCCGACCATGTGGAGCGCGATGTCGCCGTGGCGCTCGCGCAGCGCGGGCCATTTGCCTTGCGCTTCCTGCACCCGGTTCTCGCCGAACGTGCGGTGACCCTCGTCAATCAGTGGTATGATTGCGTCCGAATCATACGTCTTGGAGATCGCGACCAGTGTCACGTCGCTGCGCTGGCGCCCGGCGATCTTGCACGCCTTGGCGATGCGCGCCTCGACATCCTGTAATGGGGTATCTGCCTTTTCCATGGCAGCGCGCTATAGCGTTCCGGTGACGACTGGCCAGCCTTTGCCGTTCCTCTGGATCCTCAGCGATGCGCGCAACGATGCGCAGCTCGAGGGCGCGCTCGATCGCCTGCCCGCCGGCTCGGGCTTCGTTTTTCGCCATTACCATCTCGACCCGGCAGCCCGCCGCGAGCGCTTCGATCTCCTTGCACGGCGGGCAAGAGCGCGCGGGCATATGGTGATCGTGTCGCGGGGAGCCGAGAGCTTCGCGCAGGCCGATGGCACGTATGGGCGCGACAGATCCGCCGGTCGTGGGCTTTACCTCGCCACCGCTCACAATGCCGCAGAGATCGACGCTGCCGAACGGGCCGGTGCCGACGGCGTGTTCCTTTCGCCCGTCTTCGCCACCCGATCGCACGAGAGAGGCGATACGCTCGGGCCGGCGGGCTTCCACATGCTGGCGCAGGGCACGTCTTTGCCGGTGATCGCCCTGGGCGGCATGACACCGGATCGGGCGGCCGAAATCGACTGGCCGCGCTGGGGCGCGATCGACGGACTGTCCTAATTGCACCACACACTCCCTTGACGGCGGAATCCGCCCTCGGGCATGGTGTGGCTTCCATCCAAGGGGTTACGACACATGGCATCGACCGCGGTCAGGCGGCGCAAGCAGGGCGAATGGCGCGAGGCGCTGCGCACGACATGGACGCGCACGTTGCAGATCGGCGGCGCGATCGTGTTCTTCGCAGCCATGGCGTTTTTCGCGCTCGCACTGGTCAGCTATCGCCAGACCGATCCCTCCGCTTCCACCGCCGCGGGCGGCCCGGCCCAGAACTGGATGGGCACCGCCGGGGCGTGGATCGCCGATTTCGCGTTGATGGTCGTCGGCCCGGTCTGCGTGCTGTTCCTCCCCTTGCTGTTCGTGTTCGGCCGGGGCCTGTGGACCGGCCCGACCGAAGACGGCGGGTTGTGGCCGCGCTGGAAGCCGGTCGGGATGCTGCTGCTCGCGATGGTGCTGCTGGCCACGGTCGGCGCGCTGATGATCGACGGACGCGGCTCTTCGTTGCCCGCATCGGGAGGCGGCATCGCCGGCCTGCTGGGCGCACGCGCGATCACGGCGCTGGCAGGGCTGGCGCCCGAATCGTTTCACGGCTGGATCATCGGGGCGCTGGGTCTCGTGGCGCTGGCCGCGGGCGCGACGATCGTCACCCGCCTGTTCGCGATCGACTGGAGCCCGCTGTTCCACATTCCCGCCTTCCTCGGTCGCCAGACGCGCCAGATCACCGCGCGCTTCGACACCGGCGAGTTCGACGAAGACGAGGCGACAACGAGGCGCCCGAAAAGGAAGAATTCCCGCATCGCCGATGAGGACGATGTCGACGAGCCCGCGCGCCCGACGCGCAAGCCGCCGACGATCGAGGAACCGGCCGCCCCGCGCGAGCGCGCCAAGACGCCGCCCGCCAAGCCCCAGCGCGACCTGTTCGACAGCTACAGCCTGCCCGACGTCGCCCTGCTCGCCGATCCGCCGACCGGACGCGTGGAGAAGCTCGACAAGCTGGCGCTCGAACGCAATGCCCGCCTGCTCGAAACCGTGCTCGACGATTTCAACGTGAAGGGCGAGATCACCGCCGTCCGCACCGGCCCGGTCGTGACCATGTACGAGCTCGAGCCCGCACCGGGGATCAAGGCCGCGCGGATCATCGGCCTGGCCGACGATATCGCGCGCAACATGTCCGCCGTCTCGGCCCGCGTTTCGCCGGTGCCGGGGCGCACGGTGATGGGCATCGAGCTGCCCAATGCCGAGCGGCAGACGGTGATGCTCAAGGAGCTGATGGAGGATACCGCCTTCGTCGATCACAAGGGCGCCCTTCCGATCATCCTGGGCAAGGACATTTCGGGCGAGCCGATCGTCGCCGACCTTGCCGCGATGCCGCACCTGCTGGTCGCGGGCACCACCGGCTCGGGCAAGTCGGTGGGCCTCAATGCGATCCTGCTGTCGCTGCTCTATCGCTTTACGCCCGAGCAGTGCCGCCTGATCCTGATCGATCCCAAGGTGCTCGAGCTGAAGAGCTACGACGATATCCCGCACCTTCTCGCCCCGGTCGTGACCGAGCCGCAAAAGGCGGTGCGCGCGCTCAAATGGGCGGTCGAGGAGATGGAGCGCCGCTACCGGATGATGTCCGAATTGTCGGTCCGTAACCTCAAGAGCTTCAACGACAAGGTGCGCGTCGCCAAGGCCAAGGGCGCGCCGCTCGGCCGCCGCGTCCAGATCGGGTTCGATCCCGAGACCGGCGAGGAAATGTACGAGGAGCACCAGCTCGATTACGAGGAAGCCCCGCAGGTCGTGGTGATCGTCGACGAGCTGGCCGACCTCATGGTCACGGTCGGCAAGGAAGTCGAAGTCCTGATCCAGCGCCTGTCGCAAAAGAGCCGCGCGGCGGGTATCCACCTGATCATGGCCACGCAGCGCCCCTCGGTCGACGTCATCACCGGCGTCATCAAGGCGAACCTGCCGACCCGGATCAGCTTCCACGTCACCAGCCGCATCGACAGCCGCACGATCCTGGGCGAACAGGGTGCGGAAATGCTGCTGGGCAAGGGCGACATGCTCTACAAGCCCAACACCGAACCGATCACCCGCGTGCACGGGCCGTTCGTGTCCGACGAGGAAGTCGAAAGCGTAGCCGAGCACTGGCGCGGCCAGGGCAAGCCCGACTACGTCACCGCCGTGACCGAGGAGCCCGAGGATGGCGGCTTCGGCTTCGACGATGTGACCGCATCGGACGATCCCAAGGAGCGGCAATACCGCCAGGTCTGCCAGATGGTGTTTGAGAACCAGAAGGCCAGCGCGAGCTGGATCCAGCGCCAGATGGGCGTGGGCTACAACACCGCCGCCAAGTGGATCGAGCGGATGGAAGAGGAAGGCCTCGTCGGCCCCGCCAACCATGTCGGCCGCCGCGAAATCTACCGCGACGAAATGGGCAATCCGCTCTGAGTCCCGACTGACAGGACACGTACGGCGCACGAGCGGCCAAGCGGGGCTACGATGCGCGGATGAAACATGCCTCGCTCGTTGCCGCACTTTCCCTAGCCGCCCTGCTGCCCGGCTGCGCTGTGTCCGGTGCAAGCTGGGACCTGGTCCAGCCTTACGGCAAACGCTCAGACGTCGTGATCGCGCGCGACGGCGTTGCGCTGCGCCTGGTCCCGCCCGATCTGCCCGCGGAGGACGAATGGGACGAGGATACGGAGGTCCCACGAATCCGGCTCCTCGCCGAATTTCCGGGCGCCGCGCCGTTCGCGGTCCCGCTGATCGAGAATGTCGGCGATACCTATGGCTTTTCGGTCGGCATCGGACGGTTGAACCCCGCCGATGCCAGCCCGGCCATCGTCATCGCGGGCTATACCGGGGGCATGCATTGCTGCCACACGATGCAGGTCGTCTCGCTGGTCGATGGCGCGCCCAGGGTCGCCGAGCTCCCCTTGCGCGACGGAGAGCGCGAGATTGCCTTTCCCAGCGATCTCGATGGAGACGGGACGGTCGATTTCCTGCGGCCCGATGGGCGCTTCAACTACGCCTTCACCGCCTACGCCTTCAGCGTGGCGCCGCCGCGTTATTACAATATCGTCGATGGCGAGGCGCGCGATGTCTCGACCGCGCCGCGCTACGACGCGCTCTACCGCCGCTTCGCCGCCGCCATGCACCGCGACTGCGCGAGCGAGGAAAAGGGCCGCAATGGGGCCTGCGTCGCCTATGCCGCTGCGATGGCGCGGCTGGGCAAACCGGAGGACGGCATCGCCTTCGCCGTCGAACACGCGGAGGACAGCGGATGGTATCCCGACAGCTGCAAGGTCCCGCTCGATGAGGACGATGGTTCCCCAACGGCAGGGAACGCAGCTTCGCCTCGTTCGAGGACGCGCTCCGCTGGTTCCTTGCCGATACGGGGTGGATCGCCGCCTAGCCTCCCAACAGCGCCGCCATCGCGCGGGCCAGGTCGGCGAAGCGCTGCCTGGCCAGTCCGTCATGCTCGCCGGCGGGCGTTTGGAGCGCGAAGACCGCGTCGGGTTCACGGTCATCGATCATTGCCAGCAAATTGGCCTTGGTCTGCCCGTCGATCGATCCGGCCCTTGCGAGCTGGTCGACCAGTGCCCGCGCCGCGACCTCGGCGGGCCAGCTCACTTCGGTCTGCTGCTGCGGATTGAAGCGGTCATCCTGATAGATCGCCTGCTTGGCGGCGGCGATCTCGGCCGCCGAGAGATACTCGCTGGGCAGCAGTTCGAGCACGTCGAGACCGCGGGTGATCTCGGTGCCGTAGATCTTGCCGTCATACCAATAGGCCGACCAGTAACCGCCGACGACCAGCTGGTCCTTGTCGACCGGGCCGCGATCGAAATAGGCGATTTCGAACGGGTTCGCGCTGTCGGTGAAATCGACCACGCTGATCCCGCCCTGATACCAGGCCTGGACGTAGATATCGCGCCCCGGCACCGGTACGATCGAGCCGTTATGCGCGACGCAGTTTTCCTTGTCGGTCTGCGCGGCGGGCAATTTGTAATGGCTGCGATATTCGAGCTTGGTGCCGTCGATGTCGTAGATCGCATCGGCGCCCCAATTGCGCTTGTCCTTCGCCCGGCAGCGCGGGCGACCGCCGCCGCCCCATTCGTCAGTATACATCACCTTTGTGCCGTCATTGTTGAATGTGGCCGAGTGCCAGTAGGCAAAGCCATCATCGGTCACCGCGTCGATCCGCTTGGGCTCCATCGGGTTCGAGATATCGAGCAGGATGCCATTGCCCGAGCATGCGCCGGCGGCGATGTTCTTCGAGGGGAAGGCAGTGATGTCGTGGCACTGGTCTGTGCGGCGCGTGTCCTGCGTGCCGTCACCGTGATCACCGCCGGTCCACAGGCCTGCAACCCGATCTTCGAGCCCGAACACGCGCGGGCTGTCGACGATCCGCGCGGCGGCCGGGTTGGCGACCGGGATCTCGATCACGTCGATGCTGAAATAGGAGGTATCTGAAGCGAGGTCGTCGCTCTCGCACCCGGCCAGCTCCTTCTCTTCGCGCACGAAGCTGGTGCCCGAATTGTAGACGATGATCTTGCCGTCCGTGCCGGGGCCGGAAATCACCGAATGGGTGTGCGAGCCGCGGCAGGTCTGCACCTGGCCGACCTGCTTGGGGCGATAGGGATCGGAGATGTCGAAGATCCGCAAGCCGCGGAAACGCTCGGGCGAGACGTCTTCGCGCACCCCTTGCGTGCCGCAATCCTTGCGCCCCCGGGTCTGCTCCACGCTCATGATCAGGAGGTTGCCGACTGCCGAGACATCGCCCTGCCCGCCGGGGCAGACCACCGCCGCGCGCAGGGTCGGGATGCCGTCCTCGCCCAGATCGTAGACCTGGAAGCCGTGGTAATTGCCCACGAACAGCGTGTTGCCCTGGAATGCCATGTCGGTGTTGGAGAAGCTGAACAGCGGCGCGCGTTCGACCAGCGAGGGTTCGCGCGCATCGCCTTCGCCCGCCGCCTGATCGGCCTCGGCGACCTCTGCCACATCCTCGGCATCGGGATCGGCCGGTTTTTCGGGGCGCAGGCCGGCCGGGTTGTTGGGATCGAAGAAGCCCGGCGCCTTGGGCTGGGCCGAGACCAACTTCATGTTGAGCGCGGCCTCGCCCGCATCGCGGAAGCCTGCTGCGAGGTTGGAGCGCGGATCCTCCGACAGCGTATCGAGCAGCGCGGCCATGCGATCGATTTCGGACTGCTGCTCGTTCTTCACGTCGGCGGCGAAATCGGCGAGGAACGGATCGTAGGCCGAGCCGGGCTGGTCGAGCAGATCGTCGACCATCACGATCGCGCCATCGTGGTGGGCGATCATCAGCTTGAGCCACATCTGCTGGAATGCGACACCTTCGAGAGTGGCTAGCTCTGCCATCTGCTCGGGCGTGGCCATGCCGGGCATCATCATGCCCTTCATGTGCCCCATCTTCGCATGTTCGGCATGAATGGCCGGATCGGGCGCCTCGATCCCGCGATCGGCGAGCCACGAGCGCATGAAGGCGATCTCGTCGCCCTGGCTGGCATCGATCCGCCCGGCGATCACGTCGAGCTCGGGCGCACCCGAACGGCCCTTCACCAGCGCCGCCATCTGCTGCGCCTGGTAATGGTGATGGATCATGCCCTGCATGAAGGCGACATCGTCTTCGGTGAAGCTGGGATCGGCGAGCTTCACCGCTTCCTCGGCGCTCAACGACCTGGTGTCCTCACCCACACCGCCGGGCTGCACGATCGTCACCTCCTGCGCATGGGCCAGCACGGGAAGGCTGAGGGCGATGGCGGTGGTCGTGGCAAAGGCGATTCGGCGCGGCGTCATTAAATGTCTCTCCGTGATGGGAATCGTGGGCATTTGTAACGAATGAACGCTCTTTTGAAAGCGATTCGACCACGCATGCGCGATTGTTTGCGCACCCTCCCGAACGGGTCTAATCGGCCCTCCAAGTTTTGTGAGAGGAACCTGAAATGCGCGTCGGCTGCCCCAAGGAAATCAAGAACCACGAATACCGCGTCGGCCTGACGCCTGAGAGCGCCCGCGAACTGGTGAACCAGGGCAACGAAGTGTGGATCGAAACCCAGGCCGGTGCCGGGATCGACGCCACGGACGCGCAATATGTCGATGCAGGCGCCAAGATCGTCGACAGCGCGGACGCGATCTTCGCCGAATGCGAAATGGTGGTTAAGGTCAAGGAACCGCAGGCGGTCGAACGCGCCAAGCTGCGCGAAGGCCAGATCCTGTACACCTATCTCCACCTCGCCCCCGATCCGGACCAGACGAAGGAACTGGTCGAAAGCGGCGTAACCGCGATCGCCTATGAAACCGTCACCGGACCGCGCGGCCAGCTGCCGCTGCTCAAGCCGATGAGCCAGGTTGCCGGACGCATGAGCGTGCAGGCCGGTGCCAGCGCGCTCGAAAAGGCGCATGGCGGCCGCGGCGTGCTGCTCGGCGGCGTGCCGGGCGTGATGCCGGGCAAGGTCGCGATCATCGGCGGCGGTGTGGTCGGCTTCAACGCGGCGCAGATGGCGGTCGGCCTCGGCGCCGACGTGACGATCCTCGATCGCGATCCCGAAGTGCTCGAAAAGGTCGGCACCTTCTTCGAAGCGCGCGCCAGCACGCGCTTTTCGAACGACGCGAACCTCTACGACGCGGTGACCCAGGCCGATCTCGTGATCGGCGCGGTGCTGATCCCCGGTGCGGCGGCACCCAAGCTCGTCACCCGCGACATGCTCAACCACATGCAGAACGGCGCGGTGCTGGTCGATGTCGCGATCGATCAGGGCGGCTGCTTCGAAACCAGCAAGCCGACCACCCATGCCGAGCCGACCTATATCGTCGACGGCGTCGTCCATTACTGCGTCGCCAACATGCCCGGCGCAGTCGCGCGCACCAGCACCTATGCGCTCAACAACGTGACGCTGCCGCATGCCCTGCGGATCGCGCGGATGGGCTGGAAGGAAGCGCTGCGCAACGACCCGTATCTTGCCGAAGGCCTCAACGTCCATCAGGGCAAGGTCACCTATCGCGCGGTCGCCGACGAACTGGGCTACGACTACACTTCGCTGGACGACGTACTCGCCTGACGCTTCCGGAGCGTGGGCAAAAGGCGCGACAGCCTTGCCTGTTCGTTAACCATCCGCTGTTAATCGATCCCGATGGGAGCGATTCTCGGCCGGATCGGAATGGTATTGGCGCTGGTCTGCGCCTGTCTGGCCGCGCCCGCTGCGGCCGCAACACTCGATCCCTCCTGCGTGCTTTCGACGTCGGATGACCTCTCTGTCGAAAACGTTCGCAGCGATCCGCGATGGGTCTGCGACGATAGCTTCGCCCTGGGCTCGGCGCGGTTCAACTGGTTGCGTTTCGACGGCACCGACAGGGCCGACTATCGCTTTTTCGCCATGGAGGCCCGCGCCTTCGATAGCATCAAGGTATACCGGGTCGCGCGCGATGGCCTGATCGGCAGCAAGGCGCTTCTTCCCGACGATGTGCATATCGACGAATCGAACGGTGTGTTCGTGCCCCTGCCCGATGTCGGCGATCCGCAAGGCCCGGTGTTCGTGCGGATCGATGGCTATGCGAAGTTCCGCGACGCGCCCAGGGTGCGCCTGTTGGAAAGCGTCGAGGAGTTCCAGCAATCGGTTCCCAAGTTGGTATTCGCAGCCCTGCTGATGGGGCTCGTCCTGGCACCCTGCATCCTCGCCACGATGCTGGCCTACGCGCTGCGTCAGGCCTTCGTCGCATGGTATGCGCTGATGTGTTCGGGCATGGCCCTGACCATCGCAATGACCAGCGGTCTCGCGATCAGCTGGTTGACCTGGAATCTATCGGTCTTCCTCGCGTTCGAACGATTGGGCTATGTCCTGATCGTCTTCGCCTCCTGCCAGTTTGCCCGCGACTTCATCGAGCAAGAGGCGCTGTCTGCGGGTGTTCGCAGTGCCTTGCGCTGGAGCGGGATCGCGATCCTTGTGGCAGGCGTGCTCAATGCTCTCGTGGTGCAGAACCCCGTCCTGTTCGGCTCTGCGCAGCTTGTCGTTCTCGCCGTTTTGATCGTCGCCTTCGGCCAGGCGCTTCGACGCGGGAGCCTGTGGGTCCGCTATCAGCTGGCTGGCTGGTCGTTTGCGATGGTGCTGGTGGCCGATATGGCGCTCAAGGGCGTGGGTCATGGCGGATTTCTCGATACCGACTTCTTCATCGTGTACTACGCCATGGTGTGGGAAATTCTCGTGGTCGCCACCGGCGTGACCCACCGGGTTTTGATGCTGCGGTCGGATCGCGACCGGGCGCGCCAGCTGGCAATTGAGATGGAAACCCTGGCAGAACGCGATCCGCTCACCGGCCTGCTGAACCGCCGTGCGATCGACCTGCGCTTCGGCGATCTCAAGGCCGAGGGTTTCACGGCCTGCGCACTGCTCGATCTCGACCATTTCAAATCTATCAACGACGAGTTCGGGCATACGACCGGCGACGAAGTGCTGGTGGCGGTAGGCGCGGCGCTTGCGCCGGACGACGATACGGTAGCGATCCGCGTCGGCGGCGAAGAGTTCATGCTGCTGATGCGCGGCGACAATATCGAGGAACGTGCCAAGCGGCGGTTGGCAGCGATATCGTTGCGGACCGCGCGCGATGTCGATTTGCTCGACCGGATCGTGACCGCCAGCATGGGCCTCGCCCAGTTCAGCGACGCAGCGGCGGCAGAATGCTCACTCGAGGATTACTACATGCGGGCCGATGTGCTGCTTTACCGCGCCAAGCAGGCGGGGCGAAACAAGCTGGTTGCCGCAGAGGTCGGCATGCACGACATCGGGCAAACAGCGGAGTTAACGAAAGAGCGCCACGTCGCCTGAAACGTGCGACGCCCGGAGCAGGGTCAGGCGTCGTATTTTTCGGCCGGCTTGCGCAATTGCAACCCGGCGCGCTTGCAGGTGGCGACGAGCACATCGTCCTGATTGTAGGCGCGATGCTCGAAGGTGACGATCCCGGCATTGGGCCGCGATTTGCTGTCTTTCAGCGCCACCACCTCGGTCTCGATCCGCAACGTGTCGCCGATGAAGACCGGGGCGGGAAAGCGCACTTCGTCCCAGCCGAGATTGGCGACCGCCGTGCCCAACGTGGTGTCGCCCACCGAAACACCCACCATCAGCGAAAGAGTGAAGCAGCTATTGACCAGCACCCGCCCGTAATCGGTGTCCTTCATGTATTCGGCGTCGAGATGCAGCTGCGCGGGATTGTGCGACAGCGTGGTGAACAGCAGATTGTCGGTCTCGGTCACCGTCCGGCGGATCGCATGATCGAACATCTGCCCGACTTCGAGTTCGTCGAACCATACCCCGGCCATCGCAACGCTCCTCAGTAGCTTTTCGGAAGGCCGAGCACGGACTGGCCGATGAAATTGGCAATCATCTGTTCGCTGACCGGCAGGATGCGCAGCACGATGCTTTCGCGGAACAGCCGTTCGACCTGATACTCGGTCGAATAGCCCATCCCGCCATGGGTCATCACGGCGCGGGTGCAGGCATCGAACGCCGCGCGTCCGCCCAGGAACTTGGCGGCATTGGCCTCGGCTCCGCAGGACTGGTCGGTATCGTAGAGATAGGCCGCGCGCAGCATCATCCAGTAGGCGCTTTCCAGCGCCATCCAGTTTTCCGCGAGCGGATGCTGGATGCCCTGGTTCTGGCCGATCGGGCGACCGAACACTTCGCGTTCCTGCGCATATTGCGCGGCACGATCGAGCGCGTTCTGGCCCAGTCCGATCGCTTCGGCACCGATCAGGATGCGTTCGGGATTGAGCGAGTGGAGGATGTATTTGAACCCCTCGCCTTCCTCGCCGATCCGATCTTCGTCCGGGATGAAGAAATCGTCGATGAAGACGGCGTTCGAATCCACCGCATTGCGGCCCATCTTGGGGATCCGGCGGACCTCGATCTGATCCTTGTCCAGATCGGTATAGAACAGCGTCATGCCCTCGGTCGACTTCTTGCATTCGTCCTTGGGCGTGGTGCGGGTGAGCAGCAGGATCTTGTTCGCGACCTGGCCGCTGGTGGTCCAGATCTTGCGACCGGTTACGCGATAGCCGCCATCGACCTTGGTCGCGAAAGTGGTGATCGATGTGGTATCGAGACCCGCATTGGGTTCGGTCACACCGAAGCAGACCTTGTCCTCGCCCGCGATCAGGGGCTTGAGGATCCGTTCCTTCTGTTCGGGCGTGCCGAAACGCTTGACCGGGTGCGGGCCGAACAGATTGATGTGGATCGTCGAGGCGGCGGCGAAACCGCCCGAACTGCGCCCGACCGTGTGCATCATCAGCGCCGCTTCGGTCACCCCCAGCTCGCTGCCGCCGAGTTCTTCGGGCATGGTGATGCCGAGCCAGCCGCCTTCGGCCATGGCGCGATGGAATTCATGCGGGAATTCCTTCCGCTCTTCCTTGCCGCTCCAATATTCGTCGTCGAACTGGTCGGTTACCTTTTTCACCGCATCGACGATGGCCTGCTGGTCTTGCGTAAGCGCGATTTCCACTGCGTTTCCGGTCCTTGTTGCTGGTGCCCCAACGCCATAGCGGAGCCGCACTTGGAAACAAGGTTTGCGCCGATTTGGCCCGCTGCCCGGCCGGGCGCTATCGCCTTACGGGTAGTTGAGCGTGATGCGCGTGCCCAATCCGGATTTGGGGAATTTGGTCAGCACACTCTTGAACCGCGGCAGGCCGAACAGCGTGCCGGGATTGTTGGTAAACCCATAGGCTTCGGTCGGCGCCCCGAGCGTGGGGCGGTCGAGCTTCTTGTTGGCGTTTTCGTCGTGATAGACGGCAACCACATAGGTCCCCGGTTTGGGCAGATAGATGCAGGTGCGCGTGGTGCCCTTTTGCGCGGGCACGCGATCGACCCAGATATCGCCGTTCGAGGTGAGAAAATCGCTCTTCCGGTCGCTGTAGAGCGTGATCGCGATCAGGCCCTTGTCGTTGCGCACACCGTCGACGAAGACATGGGCGATCGTGTCGGTTTTCGGGCCGATGCACTGCTGCGAGGCCGCACGGGCTTCATCGCCCGCAAAGGCACAGGCCAACAGGGCGGTCGCCCCCGCCAGCGTGGGTAGAATAGCTGCTGATTTCTTCATTGGTTTCCCCTGCCTGCCGCGAACATGCGCGACCCGGTAGTGTGCCTTGAACCTAAGCAGATCGGCAGTGAATGCGCAATTAACCGTACAGGCAGTGGAAAAACTGCGATTCGCCCGGTGGATAAGCGCAAGACAGAGGTGGAGCCACACAATCTTGTGGCCTATCGGGACGATAGCCACAATCGCGACCGGACCCGACGCCTTGCCGCTCATATCTCCCTCGATCCTTTCCGCCGACTTCGCCCGCCTTGGCGAGGAAGTGCGCGCGGTCGACGAAGCCGGCGCCGACTGGATCCACATCGACGTGATGGACGGCCATTTCGTGCCCAATATCACGATCGGCCCGGCGGTGGTGAAAGCGCTGCGTCCGCACACCGACAAGCCGTTCGACGTGCATCTGATGATCTCGCCGGTCGACGCCTATCTCGAGCAATTCGCCGAAGCGGGCGCGGACATCATCACAGTCCACCCCGAGGCCGGGCCGCATGTTCATCGCACGGTGCAGACGATCAAGTCGCTCGGCAAGAAAGCGGGCGTGGTGTTCAACCCCGCCACGCCGGTCGATACGCTCGACTATCTGATCGACATGGTCGACCTGGTGCTGGTGATGAGCGTCAATCCCGGCTTCGGCGGGCAGAGCTTCATCGACAGCCAGCTGCGCAAGGTCGAGGCGATCCGCCAACGGATCGATGCCTCCGGCCGCGACATCCGGCTCGAGGTCGATGGCGGGGTCGATGCCCGGACTGCACCGCTGTGCGTCGATGCCGGAGCCGACGTGCTGGTTGCCGGCAGCGCGACGTTCAAGGGCGGACCCGATTGCTACGCTGCCAATATCCGCGCGCTTCGTGGCGAGGGATAGGCGGCGATGGGCGAGACCCTGTTCGATTTCGTAGCCCGCAAGACCGACGATGACGGCGAGACGCAGCGACGTCCGGCCGTGTCGATGACGAACTCGGCCCCCGAGGTACTGGCGGCGCCTGCGATCGTGCGCGATGCCGGCGCGGGTGCGGCGGTGCCACCGCCGCCGGCCAACCCCTCGACCGCGCTCGTGGTCACCGATTACACCCCGCCAGACCTCGGACCGATCGAGCGTCTGGTGCGCTTCGCCTATAAGTTCGGCGTCTCGGGCAGCGTGCTGGCGCGCCCGCTGCGCAAGGCCAGCGCCCCGCGCATTCTCGCCACGGTGACCGAGCCCCTGCGCGGCGATGCCGCCGCCGGGATGGCGCTGCGGGCCGGGCATTTCCTCATTCTCGGCCTCAAACTGCCCGTCGCGCAAACCGATTTTCACGGCACCGAAACGCTGACCGCGCCGGTCGCGCGCTACGTCCACGGGTTCCAGTGGCTGGCCGATCTCGCCGCCTGCAGCGCCGCGTCGCAGGGTGCGGCGACCGCCGAACGCGTGCTCGACATGTGGCTGGCCGCCAATACCGCACCCCCGCCCAAGCCGGGCAAGGGCATGGCGTGGAGTATCGAGGCGACCGCGCATCGCGTGCTCAACTGGATCGTGCATGCTCCGCTGGTGCTGTCCACCGCGCAAGACGCCAAGCGCGCGAAGATCCTCGCCGCCCTCGGCGAGCAGGCGCGCTGGCTCGATCGCCATATCGGCAATGCCGAAACCCGGCTCGCCGCGTTGGTCGGATGGAGCGCGATCACCGCCGCCGGCCTGCTGCTGCCCGATGGCAAGCCGCGCCGCCTCTATGGCGAGGCGGGCCTGGTGCGCGCGCTGGGCGAAGCGGTCGGCGAAGAAGGCGGCATGCTGTCGCGCAGCCCGACCGACCAGGTCGAAGCGATTGCCACCATCGTCCGCCTCAACGCATGCTACGCGGCGGTCGAACGCGATCCGCCCGAAGGGCTGGCGCAAGGGCTCGCATCCCTTGTCCCGCCGCTGCTCTGCGTGGTGCACAATCACGACGGGCTGGGCAGCTGGCAGGGCGCGTGGCCGATGCGCGAGAACGATCTCGCGCGGCTAATCCGCGCCAGCGGCGTGCGCGTGCGCCCGCTGCGCGATGCGCGCGTGTGGGGCTATCAGCGGATGCGCGCGAGCGAGAGTGTGGTCCAGCTCGATGCCGCCCCGCCGCCGGCCAAGGGCGAGGCCCGCTTCCCCTGCGCTTCCACGCTCGCGTTCGAGCTGAGTTATCGCGGCCAGCGCATCGTCACCAATTGCGGCGGTGCCGAAGCCGCCGGAGCGCTCGTCCCGGCCCGGCTCGAACAAGGGCTGCGCGGCACGGCGGCGCATTCGACGCTGGTGCTCGACAATGCCAATTCGACCGCGATCCACGTGCGCGGCGGGATCGGCAAAGGCGTTTCCGAAGTCACGCTCGACCGGCGCACCGTGCGCGGCGGCGCGACGCGGATCGAAGCCGGCCACGACGGTTATGCCGCGCGCTACGGCCTGCTCCATCGCCGCGTGCTGGTGCTGCGCGACGACGGTTCCGAGCTCGTCGGCGAAGATGCGCTGGTGCCGACCAAGGGCAAGGGCAAGCGCGGCCAGATCGGCTATGCAGTCCGTTTCCATCTCGATCACCGGATCGAGGCAATGGCGAGCTCGGACGGGCACGGGGTATTGCTCCAGCTGCCCGACGGATCGCACTGGCAGTTCCGCTGCCATGAGGACGTGATCCTCGAAGAAGGTTTCCGGGTCGATGCCGATGCGCGACCGCGCCCGGCACGGCAAATCGTGGTTCAGGGCCTGGCATCGCGCGGCGGCGCAAGCTTCGCCTGGACCTTCAAACGCATGAGTTGAATTCAGGGGTTTTACGCGTGAGCGACGTCAAGGTGAAACGGGCACTTCTTTCGGTGTCCGACAAGAGCGGTCTGGTCGAACTGGGCAAGGCACTGGCCGGCATGGGTGTGGAACTGGTTTCCACCGGCGGTACGGCGGGCGCGCTGCGCGAGGCCGGGCTCGATGTCCGCGACATCTCTGACCTCACCGGCTTTCCCGAAATGATGGACGGGCGGGTCAAGACGCTCCACCCCAAGGTCCATGGCGGCCTGCTGGCCGTGCGCGACAATCCCGAGCATGCCGCCGCGATGGACGAGCACGAGATCGGCGCGATCGATCTGGTGGTGGTCAATCTCTACCCGTTCGAAGCCACCGTGGCGCGCGGGGCCGAGCGTGACGACATCATCGAGAACATCGATATCGGCGGGCCGAGCATGGTGCGCTCGTCGGCCAAGAACCACGAATATGTCGCGATCGTCACCGATCCGGCGGATTACGACGAGCTGCTCGGCGAATTGCAGGATGGCGGCACCACCTCGCTCGCCTTCCGCAAGCGGCTCGCGGCCAAGGCCTTTGCCGCTACCGCCGCCTATGACAGCATGATCAGCCAGTGGTTCGCCCTTGCCGATCAGGGTGAAACCTTCCCCGGCATGCTGGCGGTCAACGGGCGCAATCCGGTTGAACTGCGCTATGGCGAGAACCCGCACCAGAAGGCCGCGCTTTACACGCCCGTCGGCGCGCACGCGAAAGGCATCGCCCAGGCCGAGCAATTGCAGGGCAAGGAGCTCAGTTACAACAATTACAACGACGCCGATGCGGCGCTCGAGCTGTGCGCCGAATTCGCCGGGGGCGATCCGGCGGTGGTGATCGTCAAGCACGCCAATCCGTGCGGCGTGGCGCAGGCCTCCAGCCTGCACGATGCGTGGGAAGCCGCGCTCGCCTGCGACAGCGTATCGGCCTTTGGCGGCATCGTCTGCGTCAACACCGAACTCGACGGGCCTACCGCCGAAGCGATCTGCAAGATCTTCACCGAAGTGGTGATCGCGCCTGCGGTAAGCGATGCCGCGCGCGAAGCTTTTGCGAAGAAGAAGAACCTGCGGCTGCTGGTCACCGGCGATCTGCCCGATCCGCGCCGCGACGGCCTTTCGGTCAAGCCGATCACCGGCGGGCTGCTGGTGCAGACGCGCGACAATGGCGCGATCACCGCCGCTGACCTCAAGACCGTGACCGAACGCGCGCCGAGCGAGCAGGAATTGAAGGACTGCCTGTTCGCCTGGACCATCGCCCATCACGTCAAATCCAACGCGATCGTCTATGCCAAGGATGGTGCCACCGCCGGAATCGGCGCGGGCCAGATGAACCGTCGCGACAGCTCGCGCATTGCCGCGATGAAAGCGGCCGAAGCAGCCGAGAAATATGGCTGGGACGAAGCCCGCACCGTGGGCAGCGCGGTCGCTTCGGACGCGTTCTTCCCCTTTGCCGACGGGTTGCTCGCCGCGGCCGAAGCGGGCGCGACGGCGGTGATCCAGCCGGGCGGTTCGATCCGCGACGACGAAGTGATCGAGGCGGCGAATAAAGCCGGCCTTTCCATGGTCTTCACCGGGATGCGCCACTTCCGCCATTGAACCGGCGCGGTTCGACCACCACCTGATCTTCGTTTCGTCGAGCAGGCAAAGCCGTTCATCGCAACGGCCCGAAACCTGTCGATGATATTCACCGAAGCTAAAGACGTGTGCCCTATCTCGGGTTCACACGTTGAAAGACCAATGACCCATGCGACTCTTCACCTCCGACCTTTTCAAGGCCTTCGCCGCCGGCTTCGCCGTCACCGCAATCGCGATGAGCAATCAGCTGGTGCCCGGCCTGTGGCAGGATCTGGTCGCCGTCATCGCCTAGGCTTGCTGGCGCTGGCCGGGATCGGTCTTGCGCTATCGGCCTGCCAGGCCCCGCCCGAAAACCCGCTCGCCCCGACCGCCCAGCGCACCGCGCAGGAGGGTGAAGGCTTGCAGACCGCGCTGCTCGCGGGCGGCTGTTTCTGGGGCATCGAAGGCATTTACAGCCACACCAAGGGCGTCAGCGGCGCGGTGACCGGGTATCATGGCGGCAGCGCGGAAACCGCGACTTACGAACAGAGCAATACGGGTACGTCCGGCCATGCCGAGACCGTGCGGATCACCTATGATCCCAAGCTCATCCGCTACGACGAATTGCTGCGGATCTTCTTCACCGTCGGCATCGACCCGACCCAGGCCAATGGTCAGGGTCCCGATATCGGCGACCAGTATCGCGCCGCGATCATCCCGCTGACCGACGAGCAACGCGAAGTGGCAACCAGTTTCGTGCAGCAAATGAATGCCAGCGGCAAATGGGCGAAGCCGATCGCGGTCAAGATCGAGGATCACAAGCAGTTCTATCCCGCCGAAGCCTATCACCAGAACTGGATCCCGAAGAACCGGCTGGTCGCTGACATCAAGGGCAAGGAAGTCGAGATGATCGACAAATTGCGCGCGGAATTCCCGGACTATTACCGCAAGGACTTCCTGCGCGACTGACGCGCTTGTTTCGCCGTCGGCGAACGCCTACTTTCCTTTCCATGGGCTCACACCATCATCATCACGAACTGTCCGGCGACGCGCTGGTCGATGGCGCGCGCACGTCGCTGAAGGATGCGGGTGAGCAATGGACCGAGATGCGCGCCAGCGTGTTCGAAGCGCTGGTCGCCCGTCGCACCCCCTCGTCTGCCTACGACATTGCCGAGGATGTCTCGGTTGCGCGCGGAAAAAGGGTTGCCGCCAACAGTGTCTACCGCATCCTCGACCTGTTCGTACGCACCAATCTCGCCGCGCGGGTGGAGAGCGCGAACGCCTATCTCGCCAACCCGCATCCGGGCTGCCGCCACGATTGCATTTTCCTGATCTGCGACGATTGCGGAAAGGCCGATCACTTCGACGACGATTCGTTGACCGGCGCGCTTTCCAACGCGGCCAAGGATCACGGCTTTGCCGCCGACCGCCCGGTGATCGAATTGCGCGGCACCTGCGCCGATTGCGCATCCTGACAATCGACAAGCGCGCGAGGGGAATGTAAGCCCTTCCCCCATGGTCAATAATCCCGATACGCCGTTGCTCGACACGGTCGACACGCCCGACGATCTCCGCAAGCTCAAGCCAGAACAGCTGCGCCAGCTTTCCGACGAGCTGCGCGCCGAAATGATCGATGCGGTCAGCACATCGGGCGGGCATCTCGGCTCCGGCCTCGGCGTGGTCGAGCTGACGGTGGCGATCCACTACATCTTCAACACGCCCGACGACAAACTGATCTGGGACGTCGGCCACCAGTGCTATCCGCACAAGATCCTGACCGGGCGGCGCGAACGCATCCGCACGCTGCGCCAGGGCGGCGGGCTCAGCGGGTTCACCAAGCGCTCGGAAAGCGAATACGACCCGTTCGGCGCGGCGCACTCGTCCACCTCGATCAGTGCGGGCCTCGGCTTTGCGGTCGCCAACAAGCTCAACGACCATCCCGGCAAGGCGATCGCGGTGATCGGCGACGGCGCGATGAGCGCGGGCATGGCCTATGAGGCGATGAACAATGCCGAACAGGCGGGTGATCGCCTGGTGGTGATCCTCAACGACAACGACATGTCGATCGCCCCGCCGGTGGGGGGCTTGTCCGCCTATCTCGCGCGGATGGTTTCGAGCAGCGAATATATGGGGCTGCGCAAGCTTGCCTCGAAAGCCGCGAAGAAGCTCTCGCGCCGGGTCTGGTCGGGCCTCGAAAAGGCCGAGGAATACGCCCGCGGCATGGCCACCGGCGGCACGCTGTTCGAAGAGCTCGGCTTCTACTACGTTGGCCCGATCGACGGCCACAATCTCGACCACCTGATCCCGGTGCTCGAGAACGTGCGCGACAGCAAAAAGGGCCCGATCCTGGTCCATGTCGTGACGACCAAGGGCAAGGGTTACGAACCCGCCGAAAACAGCGCCGACAAATATCACGGCGTGCCCAAATTCGATGTCGTGACCGGCGAAAAGGCCAAGTCCAAGGCCGGTCCGCCCGCATACCAGAACGTGTTCGGCGATACGCTCGCCAAGCTGGCCGAAACTGACAAGCGCATCTGCGCGATCACTGCCGCCATGCCCAGCGGCACCGGCGTCGATCGCTTTGCGCAGGCGCATCCCGAGCGTGCCTTCGATGTCGGCATTGCCGAACAGCACGGCGTGACCTTCGCAGCGGGTCTCGCGGCACAGGGCATGCGTCCCTTCGCGGCGATCTATTCGACCTTCCTCCAGCGGGCTTACGACCAGGTGGTCCACGACGTCGCGATCCAGAACCTGCCGGTCCGTTTCGCGATCGACCGTGCCGGGCTGGTCGGTGCCGACGGCGCGACCCATGCGGGCAGTTTCGACATCACCTATCTCGCCACGCTGCCGAACTTCGTGGTGATGGCGGCGGGCGACGAGGCCGAGCTGGTCCACATGACCTATACGGCGGCCGAATATGACGACGGCCCGATCGCGCTGCGCTATCCGCGCGGCAACGGCGTGGGCGTCGAACTGCCCGAAACGCCGCAAAAGCTCGAAATCGGCAAGGGCCGTGTGGTCAAGGAAGGCAACAAGGTCGCCATCCTGTCCCTGGGCGCACGCCTGGAGGAAGCCCGCAAGGCCGCCGACCAGCTCGAAGCCAAGGGGCTTTCGACTACCGTTGCCGATCTGCGCTTCGCCAAGCCGCTCGACACCGATCTGATCGACCGGCTGATGAAGACCCACGAAGTCGTCGTCACGGTCGAGGAAGGCAGCATCGGCGGCCTCGGCGCACACGTGCTGACCCACGCCAGCGACAACGGGTTATTGGACGGCGGCCTCAAGATCCGCACCATGCGCCTGCCCGATGTGTTCCAGGATCAGGATGCGCCCGAAAAGCAGTACGACGAGGCGGGACTGAACGCCCCGCAGATCGTCGAAACGGTGCTCAAAGCACTGCGCCACAACAGTGCGGGCGTGGAAGAGGCGCGGGCTTAACGGTCGAGCACCGCAGAGGGTCGGATCAAACCCACCGCCAAACGCCGGCCGCCCATCCGCCCATCGCCTGATGCGCGTGCGTAATGCCGAGCCACAGCGCAAGTCCGATCGCCCACCACAGCCAGCCTGTGGTGAGCAGCTTGCCCCAGCGCAGCCAGTAGCTGGTCTTGGCTTCCCACGCCGCCCATGCATCGCCGAGCAGGGCCTCCTTCTTGCGATCCTGCAGATGCGCCCCGACCAGCGCCAAGATGCCGATCGCGGTCGCCACCACCAGCGTGCGCGCGGTGGGAGCGGCGATGATATGCGCGACCGCCCATAGTGCGAAAGCCCACATCATCGGGTGGCGGGTGACGGCGAAAACGCCCTTGGGCTGTTTCGTCGCGGCGAGCTTTTCAGCGCCCGGCTGCGGAAAGGCGGGATTGCCGGCGAAGCTCCCTGCCAACAAGACCATCGCGACCAGTGTCAGCACGCTCGCCACCATCCAGCTGAAATCGCCGAAGCCGGGCCACAGCGGTGTCGTCACCGGCGCATTGCCGAACGCCGAAACCATCCAGAACAATGTCGCAAAGCTGGCGGCGCTGTAGACCAGCATGAACCCGAACGGCTTGAGCACCCGCACCATCGGCGCGCGCAGTGGGTGGGACATGGCGAAATGCGAGCCGACGAAGGCCACGCTTGCAGCGACGAGTTCGGCCAGCGGATCCACCATGTCTTTTCCCCTCAATCCTGGACGTCGATCAATTCCACCTTGAAGATCAGCGTCGCATTGCCCGGGATCGGGCCCTTGCCGACCGGACCGTATGCGAGATCGGCGGGCGCGTAGAGTTCGATCGTGTCGCCCACGCCCATGTCCGGAATCGCGATCTGCCAGGCCGGGATCAGACGTCCGAGCGGAAAGGTCGCCGGTTCGCCGCGCTCGTATGAGCTATCGAACTCGGTCCCGTCGATCAGCTTGCCGGCATAGTGCACGGTGACCGTGTCCTCGACCGTCGGTTTCCTACCCGAACCGTCGCCGTCGATCAGGCGATAGCGCAACCCGCCCTCGAGGACCCGCCAGCCATCGGCGGCATCGAGTTCGGCCAGCGCGAGCTGCTGGCGATTGTGCCAGGCAAGATCGTATTCCGGCGCTTCACCGGTGGACGAAGACTGCGCCCAGAGCGCGACGGGGGCGGCGAGCGCCACGAGAGCCAATAGCGCCCTCACCAGTCATACGCCTTGGGCAGGTCGCTGGTGTCGAGATCGCGATAGCGCTCGGCCAATCGGGTCTGGTGATTGTCCATCGGCTGCTGGATCCCGTCGATATAAACCCGCACCGGGGCCGACGATACTTCGAGCGGATCGCCATCCCAGATCACGATATCGCCCGCCTGCCCGACCGAGAGGGTCCCGGCATCGGCACCCAGCCCGCTGATCTGCGCAGGCACCGAACTGATCGCGGCAAAGGCCTGCCCCCACGTCAGCCCGGCGGCACCGGGCAGCTTCGACAGGGCGACGAGATTGCCCGCGAACTGGGGCAGGTAACGCGGCTGTTCCATCGCGCTGGCATTGATCGCGACCTTCACGCCTGCGCGCACCATGCGGCCGACATTGCTCTGGGTGGAGCCCAGTTCTTCGAACGAGCCGGGCAAATCGTCGAGCCCGTCGGCAATCACCGGCACGCCCGCCGCCGCGATTTCGTCCGCCACCAGCCAGCCTTCGCTTGCGCCAACCAGCACGAGGTCGAGCGCAGGAAATTCGTCGCGCAGCGCCAGGACCGATCGGATATCGGCCGCGCGTTCGACCACCACGTAGAGCTTCTGGCTCCCGTTCACGACCGGGACGAGCGCCGCCGCATCGAAACGCGAGAGCAGCACGTCGTCGCGCTGGGCTTCGTTGTCTACAAGGCGCGGATCGAGCGGCATGTCGTCGCCCGTCCGGGTTTCGGGTGCGCGAGAGGCCGTTCCGGATATGGATGCATCCTCACCATACTGACGCGCTTCGCGCAGCGCATTGCGGAACAATGCGTGAGCCGACACGCGGCTGCCACCGGCACGGCGTGCGCCGCCTTCGCCCAGCGCGACGACCTGGAACGCGCGCGGACGCACGACCGGATCGGGATCGTCGCCCAGATCGATGATCGCGCCCTGTCCGCCGAAGATCGAGCTGGCGGGCATGGCGGCGACTGCGGCATGCGTGATCCCGCCCGCGCGGCTGACCTTAACATGCTGCGACTGCGGGTTGATCGCGGGCGCCACGTCGAGCGCGGCGCTGAACGGCGAGCCGCTGGCGCCGGTATCGTTGCTTTCGCTGACCGCGCCGACATCCCACAGGCCCAGCTCGGTGACGGTAGCGAACAGGCCTGGCGTGACCCAGGCCCCCGCGCCATCGGCAACAGGCACGCCGGCAGGCACCGGCACTCCGGAGCCGACGGCGGTCACGCGCCCGTTCTGGACGACGATCGTCGCATTCTCGATCGGCTCCGAGCCGTCCCCCGTCGCAACGGTGGCGTTTGTAATCGCGAAATCCTGCGCTGCGGCAGGCAGGGCGAAGGCGAGCGCGGCCACCGCGCCGAGCAAAGTCTGGCGGATCATTTCACGTCTCCTTCACCGGGCTGGCCGAGTTCGAAATCGCTGACCGGACGGCGCTTGGAATCCATCGCATCGAACAGCAGCGCCCCATCGACCCAGACCTTTTCGGGCCGCGAATAGACGCTCAGCGGATCGCCGTTCCACAGCACCACATCGGCCATCTTTCCCGCTTCGAGGCTGCCGGTGAGGTCAGCGATCCCCATCGCCTTGGCAGCATTGAGGGTGATCCATGAAATCACGTTGTGGTCGGCGATATCGATCCCGATGCGGCGTCCGGCGGCCTGGGCCTTGGCCGCTTCCTGATTGAGGCGCTGGATCCCGTTGGCATCGTCCGAATGGATGATCACGCAAGCGCCCTGATTGTGGATCAGCGCGGCGTTCTGGGGAATGCCGTCATAGGCTTCCATCTTGAAGCCGTACCAATCGGCCCAGACCGCGCTGCAAACTTCGTTTTCGCGCAGGAGGTCGCCGATCTTGTAGCTTTCGACCGCGTGATGGAACGCGGTGACTTTGTAGCCCATCTCCTTCGCCATATCCATCACCAGCGCCATCTCGTCGGCGCGGTAGCAATGGTTGTGGACGAGGATCTCTCCATCGAGCACGCCCTTCAGCGTTTCCTTGGCGAGGTCGCGACGCTTGCCGTCATACTCCTTGGCATCGAGCCAGGTCTGGCGGTTGACCGCGAAATTGCCCATCCGGGTCGAAGGCATGCGGCCGCGGCTGCCATAGACGCGCTTGGGGTTTTCGCCGCAGGCCATCTTGAGGCCATAGGGCGCTCCGGGGAATTTCATTCCCTGCACGGTGCGGCTCGGCACGTTCTTGAGCGTGACCGAGCGACCGCCCATCAGGTTCGCCGAGCCGGGCAGGATCTGCAGTGCGGTGACCCCGCCATTGGCGAGCGCGCGGGTGAAGCCGGGATCCTGCGGCCAGACCGAATGCTCGGCCCAGACTTCGGGCGTTGTCGGGCTGGTCGCCTCGTTGCCATCCGAATGCGCCTGCACGCTGGGGGTCGGGTAATCGCCCAGGTGCGAGTGAATATCGATGATCCCGGGGGTGACGAATTTCCCCGTCCCGTCGATGCGGGTATAGCCGGCAGGCACCGTGAGCGAGGCATCGCCGATGCCGACCACCTTGCCATCGGCGAACAGCACGATGCCATCGCGGATCTCACCGCCCGCCCCGTCATAGACCGTCGCTCCGACCAGTGCGGTCGGCACGCCCGGATAGGGCTTGTAGGTCGAGGCATAGGGGGCCGGGTCCGCGCCCGAACGGCCGCGCGTGGCCTTGGTGTCGGATGCGCTGGCGGCATCGGAGGAACCGGTGGTGGCACAGCCTGCCAGTGCGAGGCTCGCGAGCCCCACGCCCACGGCCAATCGATGGAAACGTTTCATTCTTGCCCCTCTTCGAAAACGAGAAAGGGCGCGGAAACCGAAGTTCCCGCGCCCTTTTTAAGTCGCATTAGCTGCGCTTCGGATCGATCGCCGGATGGATCCCTGCGCCCTGCGCTTCGCCCGGCCCTTCGGCCTGGCCGGCAAGGTCGTCACCCACATCGTCGTCGGCCAGCTTGTCGAGATGCATCAGCTTCTTCACCAGCGGGCTGATAATCGTGACGACGATGCCAACGCCAATCGCGACCCAACCCATCGTCTGATAGAGGTCGAGTGCGGCGTCACGGGTCATTTCCCCGCCTTCGCCCTCACCCATCAGCGAACCCATGAACCCGGCGACATAGTTCCCTCCGGCGGTGCCGAAGAAGAACGCCGCCATCATCAGGCTCGCCATGTGGCGGACCGACAGACGGTTGATCGCCGACAGGCCAACCGGCGAGAGACACAGCTCACCCGTGGTGGACAGCAGATAGAACAGGAACAGGAACAGCACCGGCGTAAGCAGCGCGCCATTGGCACCAGTCACGCCGAACTGCTGCGCACCCCAGACGAACACCACGAAAGCGAGACCCATCTGGACGATGCCGAGTCCCATTTTGGCGATCGCCGACGGTTCCTTGCCGGTCCGTGCGAGCCACTGCCACAGCCCGGCGAAGAGCGGTGCGAGCAGTATGATGTAGATCGGGTTGATCGACTGGAAGAACGTCGTCGGAATACCGCCGCGATCGACATAGCGGTCGGTATAGAGGTTCATCGAACCACCGGCCTGTTCGAACAGTCCCCAGAACAACGGCATCAGCAGGATCACGAAGATCATCGCGAACACACGGTCGCGGGCATAGTTCACATGCTTCTTCGCTTCGCCGAAGCACGCAACCAACACTAGGACAAGTCCGGCAATCAGGCCGATGTTCGAAATCGTCCCAGATCCACCCTGCGCGATCATCAGACCCGCCGAGGCGAGCAACACCAGCACTCCGGCATAGAAGATCGTGCTGGTCGACCCCGTGCTGGGCTTCCCGTCCTCGCCAGGCAGGCGATAGAGCGCCTGCTGGAGAACGTAACCGAGGAGGCAGATGCCCGACAGCAGCAGAATCCAGCCAACCGCTTCCTGATACTGGATCAGTGTCCAGATCACCGCGACGCCGACGAGGCCTACGCCATAGAGCAGCCATTCGAGATTGATCCCGGCGACCTTCTCCTTGAGCTTGGCCGGAACCGGCGGCTCGCCGTTTCCGCGAAGCAGCGATTTGCCGAGTACGAACACGAAGAGGCCGAGCAGCATGCCGAAGCCGGCCAGGCCGAAGCCCCACGCCCAGTTCACGGTTTCGCCGATATAGGCGGCGATCAGCACGCCCGTGGCGGCACCGAGGTTAATCCCCATGTAGAAGATGGTGTAGGCGCTGTCGCGGCGGATGTCGGTGCGCGGATAAAGCTGCCCGACCATCACCGAGATGTTCGCCTTGAGGAAGCCCGAACCCACGATGATCAGGGCCAGAGCGAGCCAGAAGATGTTGATGGTCGGATCGTTTTCATAACCCGTGCCATTGCCTTCGAACGCCATGAAGAAGTGGCCGGCCGTCAACAGGACCGCGCCGAACAGCACCGCCTTGCGCTGGCCAAGATACTTGTCGGCCAGCCAGCCACCGAGCACCGGAGTGATGTAAACGAGGCTGGTATAGGCACCGTAAATCAGGTTCGAATCACCGTCCTCGAACAGCCAGTGCTTGACGAGGTACAGGGTGAGCAACGCCCGCATACCGTAGTAGGAGAAACGCTCCCACATCTCCGCGAAGAAGAGCATGTACAGGCCCTTGGGGTGGCCAAGCACCTCTTCCTGCGGGCGGGTGATCGCCCAGGCGCCCCCGATGAGAAATGCGCCGAGTACGACGGCCGCGACAAGCGCGGCCCAGTCGGCATAGTTCCAAAGCCCCATATCTTTCATGAAAAATCCCTTGATTCCCGCGCCGCCTGTTTCGCAAGCGCCCTCTTCAATCGCGGCACACTAGCGACGAATTGCGCAAAGTGAAGATTTTGTTTCACCAATTCGCCGCAGCAGCGTCGTTTTTCCACCCTTGACCCGACGCGCTGTATTATGGCACTGCCTCACCCATGAGCGCTGCCGACTCCCGCCCGATCTACCTCCAGCTCCGCGACAAGATCGCCGCTGCGATCATCGACGGTCGCTATCGCGAAGGCGAGATGCTGCCTTCGGTCCGGGCCTTCGCCGCGCAGGAGGGAGCCAATCCGCTCACCGTCGCCAAGGCTTACCAGCAGTTCCAGCAGGATGGGCAGGTCGAAGTGCGGCGCGGGATCGGGATGTTCGTGGCGGATGGTGCGCGGCATGGGTTGCTGACGCGGGAGCGCGAGCGCTTCCTTGATGAGGAATGGCCTGACATCCGCGACCGGATCGAGCGGCTCGACATTTCCTTCGACGAACTGATGGCACTGGGCTGAAGCGCCGATTTGACGCAGAACCATTGCGAAACCGCCATCGCTCTGGCACGGACCCGCTTTGCCCACTTGTTTTCCAATCGGATTTGGGTCGCACCGGCTGGTAATCGGAGAACAACATTATGATCCGTTCGGAACTCGTCCATGCCTTGAGTCGCCGCAATCCGGACCTCAAGCAGGAAGAAGTCGAACACGTCGTCGACATCATGTTCGACGAAATCACCACCCAGCTGGCCGAAGGCGGCCGCGTGGAACTGCGCGGCTTCGGCGCGTTTTCGACGCGTCATCGCGAAGGCCGTACGGGTCGCAATCCCCGTACCGGGGAAGCGGTCGAAGTGCCGGCCAAGCGCGTGCCGTTCTTCAAGGCGGGCAAGGCGATCCGCGAGCGGCTCAACGACTGAGTGCGCCGGGCTTCATCGCCTGGCTCAAACAAGCGATGGACAAGCTTGACGGCTGCCCGCTAGGCCAGTGCGGCCCTGTGCGGGTGTGGCGGAATGGTAGACGCCGGGGACTTAAAATCCCCTGAGCCTTGCTCGTGTGGGTTCGAGTCCCACCACCCGCACCACATCCATGGCCCAAGGTTAATTTTCTAGCACTGTCAGCATCTTGCATTCTTTACGGCCTGTTAACTTCTGGCCGTTATCTGGAGACGCTGACATTGATGTGAAGGACGGACGCATCTCGATATAATCTGGAGGTGCGCCGCGTGCAGAGACTCGCTGGTCACGACAACCCGAGCCCGTCCTTTTCCGCCGATACGCCGGAAAACCAAGATCAGCGCGAGGCAGATCGCCTGCGCTTGCTCATGCGCACCGCGAAGCTCGTTACCTCGCAGGGCGAGTTCCTATGCGTCCTGCGCGATGCGTCGGTCGGCGGCTTCCGCGCCCGTATTTTCCACCCCCTGCCCACCGACGCCGAGATGGAGCTCGAGCTTGCTTCGGCGCATCGTTATCCGATCGAAAAGGTGTGGGAGAAGGACAACGAGGCCGGTTTCAGGTTCACCGAGAAGATCGCGCTCGAAGAGCTGGTCAACGAGCTTACGCCTTATCCCAAACGCGGGGTGCGGTTGAACCTCGAGCTCGAGACAGATATTCAAGTCGGCGACCAGAGAGCTAGGGCGACGCTTGAGAACTTGTCCCAGCAGGGGGCCCGGATCGACACCCTGCAGCCACTGGCTCAAGCGCAACGACTGCTGCTCAACATCACAGGTATGCGTGCGGTGACGGCCCAGGTCCGCTGGAGGGACGGCGATACCTACGGCCTGGCATTCGAGGACACGTTCCAGTTCGACGAGCTGGCTCTGCTCGTCTACCAGCTGCAGCGCCAGCAGAGCGCGCGCAAGGGCATCCGCTCTGATCCTGCGGCCCCGCTACGGCGCATCGATCTTCGCTGAAACGACCCTCAACCAGATCCGGAAGCGCAGATTCCGGCGTTGCTTTAACCATGTATTAGCCAAACCCCTTCACACCCCAACAGGTGACGCAAACGGGGGTCTGGAATGACTGGCAAGAATTACGATGTGGATGTTGCGATCGTCGGAGCGGGACCGGCGGGGCTGACCGCCGGCTACCTGCTAACCAAGCAGGGACTTTCGGTGGCAATCATCGAAAAGGACGCGACCTATGTCGGCGGTATCAGCCGCACGGTCGAACACGAAGGCTATCGTTTCGACATCGGCGGACACCGCTTCTTTTCCAAATCGCAGGCAGTCGTCGATCTGTGGAACGAGATCCTGCCGGACGATTTCATCGAGCGCCCGCGGATGAGCCGCATCTATTACGAGGGCAAATTCTACTCCTACCCGCTGCGCGCCTTCGAAGCGCTGCGCAATCTGGGTGTGTGGCGTTCGTCGCTCTGCATGCTGAGCTACCTGCGTTACAAGCTGTTCCCGATCGAAAAGGTGAGAAGCTTCGAGGACTGGACCACCAACCAGTTCGGCAGAAAGCTCTATTCGATCTTCTTCAAGACCTACACCGAGAAGGTCTGGGGCATGCCCTGCGACGAGATGAGTGCCGATTGGGCCGCCCAGCGGATCAAGGGACTTTCGCTTTGGAGCGCCGTCGTCGACGGGATGAAGCGCAGCCTCGGCCTCAACAAGAAGCCCAATGACGGGATGCAGGCCAAGACGCTGCTCGAGAGCTTTCGCTATCCGCGCCTCGGCCCGGGCATGATGTGGGACGCCGCGCGCGACAAGATCGTCGCCACCGGCAAGGGCGAGGTACTTATGAACCACGCGCTCAAGCAACTCGCGAGTGACGGCAAGGATGGCTGGCGGATGACCGCGACCGGCCCCGATGGCGAGAAAGTCATCACCGCGCGCCACGCCATCAGCTCGGCCCCGATGCGCGAGATGGCGGCACGGTTGAGCCCGCTGCCGGACGCATCGCTCGACGCTTCGAACCTCAAATATCGTGACTTCCTGACCGTCGCGCTCAAGATCCGGTCGGACGGGGACCTGTTCCCGGACAACTGGATCTACATCCACGACAGCAAGGTCCAGGTCGGCCGGGTCCAGAACTTCCGCTCCTGGTCGCCCGAGATGGTGCCGGACGATGGCGTCGCCTGTGTCGGCCTCGAATATTTCTGCTTCGAAGGCGACGGGTTGTGGGCCTCGAGCGACGCAGACCTCGTCGAGCTCGCATCGAACGAAATGGTCCAGCTCGGCCTAATCAAGAAGGACCAGGTCATCGGCGGCGCGGTCGTGCGCCAGGAAAAGGCCTATCCGGTCTATGACGAGGATTACGCCGCCAATGTCGACGCCGTGCGCGCCGAACTGGAAGCGAAGCATCCGACGCTGCACCTCGTGGGCCGCAACGGCATGCACCGGTACAACAACCAGGATCACGCCATGATGACCGCGATGCTCACGGTCGAGAATATCGTCGCCGGCGAAAGGATCTACGATACCTGGTGTGTCAACGAAGACGCCGAGTATCACGAGTCCGGCGATGAAGGTGCCCAGAAAAAAATCGGTGCGAAGAAGATCGTCAGCGCAGACCAGGCAGCCGCGCTCAATTCCTTGATGCCGGTACCGGAACGCGTGGGCGAAGATGATTGCTGCGAACCCGCCCGGAACCGCGAAGCGGCCTGATCTCCCACTCGATCGCAAGAGGGTGATCATGCGCGCTGTCCGGACCCACGTCATCGATATTCGAATAGTGCGCTATATCGCCGCCAGCGTTGGGGCGCTGGCGGTCGATATGGGCCTGTTCCTCGGGCTGCTGGCCGTCGCCATGCCTGCTGCGGCCGCCGCCAGCCTTTCCTACTGCGCCGGTATCGTGGCCCACTGGCTGTTTTCAAGCCGCGCCGTGTTTCAGGATCGCGTGGCGAACAGCGCGCGCGGGCGACATGTGCAGAAAGCCCTGTTCGTGGGATCGGCACTGGTCGGCCTCGCGCTGACCACCGGGATCGTCGGGCTGTTCGATTTTCTGGGAAGCGATCCGCTGTTCGGCAAACTCGTAGCTGTCGCGGCGAGCTTCGTCGTAACCTGGCTGATCCGCAGCCGCGTGGTCTTCCGCGCGGAAGGCTGAGCCAGTCATGGCAGCCGCCCGGCCGTTTCGCGATCGCTTCGCGCTGCATGTGTTGCTGGCTTGGGTCGCTGGCTGCCTCGTGCTCGCGATCATCACCGTCGAACGTCTGCGCAACGGCCTGCCGGCCGGCCCGGACGATACGCTGAGGATGGTGCAGGTGCGTGACCTGCTGACAGGGCAGGGCTGGTTCGATGCCATGCAGTATCGCATCGATCCGCCCGCCGGGGTTCCGATGCACTGGTCCCGACTGGTCGATCTCCCGATCGCCGCCCTGATTGCTCTGCTCACCCCGCTGCTGGGTGCGGCATTGGCAGAATATGTCGCGTTGATAGCCGTGCCGCTGATGACTTTCGGCGCACTCGTCGCGACGATCGCATGGCTCGGGCAGCGCGTGCTCGATCGGCCAACCGCGCTGATCGCATGCTTCATCGCGGTGCTCGCCTTCCCGCTCGCGTTCCAGCTCTCGCCAATGCGGATCGACCACCATGGATGGCAGGCGGTCTGTTTCACGATCGCCGTCGCCGCACTCGCCGCGCGACGCCCGGCCATGGGCGGTGCGATTGCAGGCATCGCTTGCGCTGCAGGGCTGCTGATCTCGCTCGAATTGTTGCCCTTGGCGGCTGCGATAGGCGGCGTCCTGTTGCTCCGCAGGCTGCGCAGCCGTGCCGATGCTCGCTTGCTGTCCGCGTTCGTCCAGGCGCTCGCCGGGGGCCTGGTGCTAATCTTTCTCGTGACCAGGAGCCTCACCGGGGCGAGTGCGTTTTGCGACGCCATTGCGCCTGCCCATATCATGTCTGTGTTGGTGCTGGCGGCAGGCGTAACGCTGGCCGACCGCTTTCTGGCACGGTCGCGGGTGGCGGACATCGTATTCCTGGTCGCGACAGGTGCCCTCGCCCTGATCGCGTTCGGCACTGCCGCGCCGCAATGCCTTGGCAGTCCATTCGGATCGCTCGATCCGCTTGTGCGTGAATATTGGTATTCGCGCGTACCCGAAGGCATGCCCGTCTGGAAGCAGACCGCTGTCCGCGTCGTGCCGATGCTGGTCCATCTCGCGCTTGCGCTTGCCGCTGTCGTCACGCTCTGGCGACGCGCGCGTGGATCAGCGCGCGCCTGGTGGTCTGACTACCTCCTGCTGTTTCTTGCCACGAGCATGCTTGGACTGCTGGTCTGGCGCTCGATGGCGTTTGCCGCCGTACTGTGCCTGCTCCCGTTGGCCTGGCTGGTGCGGCGAGCGTTCGACACGTTTGTGTGTTCTCCTTCTCCCGGCAAACGCTTCGTCGCTGCTGCGGGGCTGCTGCTGATCATCCAGCCAGACGGGCCGGTCCTGCTTGCCCATACCGTGATGCCCGGCGAGCGCAGCACGGCCGATGCGAATAACGAAACCTGCGAAGTGGGCACCGCCTTCGCCGCGCTCGACAAAGAACCTCCGGGCGTGATCTTCGCCCAGCTCGATCTTGGCCCCGACATCCTGCTCCATACTCGCCACGCCGTGGTCGCGACGGGCCACCACCGCGCCAACACTGCGATTGCCGACGTCATCGGCACGTTTCTCGGGTCGTCCGAAGAGGCTCGGGAGACGTTTGCAGAACGCGGGATCGATTATGTCGCTTTCTGCGAGAACCTCGACGAGATCACGATCTATCGCCGCGCTGCGCCGGGCGGCTTGGCCGCGCAGCTGGTCGAGGACGATGTGCCCGACTGGCTCGAACCGGTCGCCCTTCCCGATGCAGGGAGCTTGCGCGTCTGGCGCGTACGCCGCGAGCCCTAGCGCTCTATCATGGTCAGTGGGCGCCGCAGCGCATCCATTCCTTACCCCGTCGCTCAATCTGGAGCGCACCATCACCACGATGACGGCAACGTCAAGCGACCTGGCGGGTATCGCGGGAAGTAGGCTAGGCTGGGCGGAAAGTCATCGCGGCGCCGTTCATGCACCAGCGTTTGCCAGTGGGTTTCGGCCCGTCGTTGAAGACATGGCCCAGATGCCCGCCGCAATCGGCGCAATGGACTTCGGTGCGCGGTACAACCAGGCGATAATCGTCCGACGTGCCGACAGCACCCTTGAGTGGCTTCCAGAAGCTCGGCCAGCCGGTGCCGCTTTCATACTTGGTGGCCGAAGAATAGAGCGCATTGTTGCACCCCGCGCAGTGGAAAATGCCCTTGCGCTTCTCCTTGTTGAGCGAAGAGCTGAAGGGCGCCTCGGTGCCCGCTTCGCGCAGGATATAGAACTGCTTATCGGACAGCCGTCGCCGCCACTCGGCCTTGCTGCGCTGGATCCTATAACCGCGCGCGGCAACCGGATTGGTCGCGTTGAGGATGAGAAAACCGGCGAGGGCGACCGAGCCGGTCAGGCCGATCGCCGTGCGCCGCGTGAAGCTGGGTTGTGCGCTATCCATGACCCTAGATACGGATGAAAGCCGCAATTGGTTGCACCCGCGCGAGCATCAGAACTTTTCGAGCGTTACCTCGAGCTTCCTGAAACCATGGACGAAATTGGCGCGCGTCCGCTCGACCTCGCCGGTCACCTGCGCCCGCAAACAGCGTTCGTGCATCTCTTCGAGCAGGACGCGCAATTGCAGTTCGGCAAGCCGCGCACCGACGCAGCGATGGATGCCGTAGCCGAATGCGAGATGGCGGCGGGCGTTCTCTCGGGTGATATCGAGCCGGTCGGGATCGTCGAACACCTCTTCGTCGCGATTGGCGGATAGATACCACAGCACCAGCTTGTCGCCCGCCTTGATGGTCTCGCCGAACAGCTCGGTATCCTCGGTCGCAGTGCGGCGCATATGCGCAAGCGGCGTCTGGAAACGAATGCACTCCTGCACCGCATTGGGGATCAGCGAGGCGTCTTCCTCGAACGCCTTGCGCTGATCCGGGAAGCGGTGGAACTCATGGATGATGCCGCTCATCGTGTTGCGCGTGGTGTCGTTGCCGCCGACGATCAGCAGCACGAGATTGCCGATGAATTCCTGCGGCGGCATCGCTTTCATGCTGTCCGAATGGAGCATCATCGAAATCAGGTCCTGCCCCGGTTCCTTGTTCGAACGGTCGGCCCAGAGCTGGGCGAAATAGCCGCCCATTTCGCGCAGGATCTCCTGCCGCTGCTGGTCGAGCTCGCGCACGGTGGCAATCTCGGTATCGCCCGCCCAGTCCGACCAGAAGGTCAGCAGATGGCGATCCTCCCACGGGAAATCGAACAGGATCGCCAGCATCTGCGTGGTCAGCTCGATCGAGACCTTTTCGACCCAGTCGAACTGCTCGCCCATCGGCAGCGAATCGAGCAGGGCCCCGGTGCGCTGGCGGATATCGCCTTCGAGCCGCTTCATCTCGGTCGGGGTGAAGGCCGGCGAGACGGTGCGTCGCTGGGCGGTATGTTCGGGCCGGTCCATCGCGATGAACATCGGCAGCTCGAATTCTTCCCCCGGTGCAACGTCGTCCGCCCGGTCGAGGATCGTGATCCCGCCATGCTCCCACGAGGACGAGAAGATGTCGGGCAGCGCCTCGACATGGGCGATCGCCTTGTGGCTCACGACGTTCCAGTGCGGACGGAACGGCGATTCATCGACGTAATGCAGCGGCCCCTTGGCGCGCATTTCGGCGAAGATCGGCTGCCAGCGATCCTCCAGATAAATGTCGGAGCGGCTGACATCGAACGGATGTGGATGTCGCAATTCGTGGTCCGGATGCGCGGCGAGCCAGTCCTTCAACGCCGCATGCGCGGTCGGCGCCGAACGATACTCACCCGGATAGGCATGCGCCTGCTTGGTCTGTGTAGCCATTTTCTCTCTCCCTTGGGAGAGAATGGGTCCGGCCACGCGGTCGAGTCAAGTAGGTTTCGATTTGGGACCGAATGCCCGCGACCACACGCTGCGCTTCTTTGCACCGCGAGGGCCGCTCTTCATCACCCATCGACGGAATAGTCGCGCGCCCATCGTCACGAAGATGCCGACGCACAGCGCCTGCCACGCGATCGCCAGCAGGTGCGGCCAGATCGCACCGTCGAATGCCGCCCGCGCGAACATCGCGAAAGGGGAACTGAACGGGATGACGATCGCCGCCCATTCGACCCAGCTTCCGGTCGCCGCGAGCGCATAGCTAGCGAAGAAGAACACCATCAGTTGCAGCATCGTAACCGGCATCGAGAGCGTCTGTACTTCGCGAACGGTTGTGGCGAGCGAGCCGATCGCGAGGAACACCGAGCCCAGCAGCAAATACCCCATCGCGAAATAGATCACGCCGAGGAGGAAGAAGAGCGGCCAGCCGACCGCCGGTTCGGTGAGCACCGGTATCGAATTGCCTGCCGCATAATGGATCGCTCCGCCGACGATGCCCCAGACGGCCACTCCCACCATCGAGACCGCAAGCATCGCGAACAGCTTGCCGAGGAAGACCGATTCCATCGGCACTGCTGCGGCGAGGATTTCGATCACCTTGTTGCCCTTTTCCTCGACGAGGTTGGACAGGACCATGCCCGCGAGCAGCATGATCAGCAGGAACAGCAGAACCTGCCCCGATTGCGCCGTTGCGAGGCGCGAGCGGGTGACATCGGCCGTGCTCGAACTGGTCGCGACCAAAGTGATTGAAGGCGGTTGTGGCACGGCATCGGGACGCTTGGCTTCCGCCAGCAACAGTCCGATCGGGCCTTCCCACGCGACAATCTGATCTTCGGTCCCGATCAGCTCGGGCTTGGCGATACTACCGGTTAGCACTGCGCCGAGATTGCGATCGTTTTGCTTGAGCGCCGCGCTCGGGTCGCCGGAATCCAGCAATTGGATCGCGGGCAGTGCCGCATCGAGCTGCGGGAAGAGCCGCGCATGCGCCGTCTCGACCTGTGCGGCCTCGGCGGGCGCCAGCATGACGCCGAGCTCGGCACGATCGACCTGGTCGCGCACCGAAGATCCGATCCCGCCAGCCAACACGCCGACCACGATCGGGAAAAGCGGGCCGAGCAGGAAAAAGATGAACGTACGGCTCAGCAGGATGGCGAGGAAATCGCGCCGCGCGATCACCATCGCCGCCTGCCAACGGCTGAGGCGACCGGTATGGGCATCGGTTGCGTGGATATCGCTCATCGCCTCTCTCCCGCCATGTCCGCTTCGAGCTGGCGTGCGGCCGCTTCACCGGCAATCTCGACGAAGGCATCGTGCAGCCCCGCACGCTCGATCGATAGCGACTGGATCCCCGCCTGCCCTTCGATCAGCGAGCGGAGCAGCGGCTCGACCCCGCTTTCGGGCAATTCGAAATTCCAGAACGCTCCTTCGGGCTCGAGCCCTGCCGGCAGCGCGGCACGCCATGCCCCGTCGCGCGCCTGCGTTTCGAGCCGGACCCGCGGACGGATGCGATCGCGCGCGTCATCGACCGGCCCTGCAAACGGCACGCGGCCACCTGCGATGATCGCGACCTCGTCGCACAGCCTTTCCGCATGGGCGATGACGTGGGTCGAGAAGATCACCGTGGTGCCCTCCTTGGCGAGATCACGGATCAGCACTTCGAGCTTGCCCTGGTTGATCGCATCGAGGCCCGAGAAAGGCTCGTCGAACACGACCAGTCGCGGGCGATGGACCAGCGTGCCGAGCAATTGCACGGTCTGCGCCATGCCTTTCGACAATTGCCGCACATCGCGATCGGCGGCGTAGCCGAGACCGTAATCCTCGAGCAATTCTCGGCCCCGCTCGCGCCCTTCGGCAAGCGAAAGGCCGCGCAGCGCGCCCATGAAGGCAATCGCTTCGATCGCCTTCATCGCCGGATAGAGTCCGCGCTCTTCGGGCAAATAGCCGACCGCATGCGCCATCGAGACCGGATCGTCCGACCCCAGCAGCGTGCGCGTGCCTTCATCGGGGTCGATAATCCCGAGCAGCATGCGCAGCGTCGTCGTTTTGCCCGCCCCGTTGGGGCCTAGGATGCCATAGATCGATTCAGCGGGCACGGCGAGGTCTACCCCCGATACCGCCAACGTGCCTTCGAACCGCTTGAGCAGACCCTTCGCTTCGATCGCCAGCTTGTGTGCCATGCCTGTCCTGTCTAGCCCGTGTCTTATGCCGACCCCTAGCGCGCCAATGGTTAAAGCTCCATCGACGGAGACGCTACGCGATCTCCAGGCGCGCGTGCGCGAGGAAGCGCGCGCTCTGGGCTTCGACGCGGTAGGCTTTGCCGATGCAACCGACGACCCCGCCACGGCGCAGCGGCTCCATCGCTGGCTCGGCGAAGGCATGCATGGGGCGATGGGGTGGATGGAAACCCGCGCGCACCAGCGGCAGGGCCCGCAGTCGCTCTGGCCCGACGCGATGAGCGTGATTGCACTGGGGGCCAGCTACGCACCGTCGACCGATCCGCTCGCCCATGAAGACGAGCCGGATACGGCTCGCATCTCGGTCTACGCGCAGGGGCGCGACTATCACGATGCGGTGAAGAAGAAGCTCAAGGCGCTGGCGCGATGGCTGGTGGCCGAGGCGGCGCGCGCCGGACTGGGCGAGCGACAGGTGAAGGTGTTCGTCGACACCGCGCCGGTGATGGAAAAACCGCTCGGCCAGAAGGCGGGGCTGGGCTGGCAGGGCAAGCACACCAATCTGGTCAGCCGCGAGCATGGAAGCTGGCTGTTTCTCGGCGCGGTTTTCGCCGACCTGCCTTTCGCCCCGGATCCCGAGCATGACGACCGCTGCGGATCTTGCAGCGAGTGCCAAAGCGCCTGCCCGACCGACGCGTTTCCGGAGCCCTACCGGCTCGATGCTCGGCGCTGCATCTCTTACCTCACGATCGAACATGCCGGGCCGATCCCGGAGGAATTCCGCGCCGCCATGGGCAACCGCATCTATGGTTGCGACGATTGCCTTGCGGTGTGCCCGTGGAACAAGTTTGCCGACACCGCCCACCGCTGGAAGGAATTCCTGCCGCGGGCCGAATTGGTCGCGCCCCGCCTCGCCGAATTCCTCGCACTCGACGATGCCGGTTTCCGCGCCCTGTTCTCGGGCTCGCCGATCAAGCGGATCGGGCGCAACCGCTTCGTGCGAAATTGCCTGATAGCCGCCGGCAATAGCGGCAACGAAGATCTGGTTGAGCCGGTCGAAGCCTTGCGTAGCGATCCCGATCCCGTCGTCGCCGAAGCGGCAGAGTGGGCGGCAGCGCGACTTATAGCAGCGACTTGAGCGGGATCTCGGGATCGGCCAGCGCCTCGATCGGAGCCTTCGTACCAGCCTCGACTAAGCGTCGGCCCTGTGCGTAATCGCGAGTTGCGTTGACGCAATCGAGCGCCACCACCTGGCCGTCTCGCAGATAGACGACAGAGAAGCTGCGGGACGCCGGATCGCCGCGCAGGACGCGCTCGTCATGGTTGGTCGACAGCCCGACCGTCTGCAGCCGAAGGTCGTACTGGTTCGACCAGAACCAGGGCACTGCATCGTAAGGCATCGGATCGCCGGTGATTGCGCGGGCAGCGGTGTTCGCCATGTCGTTGGCGTTCTGCACCGATTCCAGTCGGATGACTTCGCCACCGGCAAAGCGGTTGGCATGCAGCGCGCAATCGCCGATCGCGTAGACGTCGTCGAGCGAGGTGTGGCAATTCTCGTCCACATCGACCCCTCGGCCTCCGGTTGCACCGGCGGTCAGCAGGGGCGCGATATTGGGGATGAGGCCAATCCCTGCGATCACCAGATCGGTGCCGACGCTGCCGCCGCCAGCGAGCGCAATCGCTTCGACGCGGTCCTCGCCTTCGATTCCGGTCACTTCGCAACCCAGATGCAGATCGACGCCTTGCGCCATGTGTTCGGCAGCGTAAAAATCAGAGATTTCGCGCCCCGCCACACGCTTCAGAAGCCGGTCCTCCTGCTCGAATACCGCGACCTCGAGCCCCTGCTTGCGCAGCACCGCCGCTGCTTCGAGCCCGATATAGCCCCCGCCGATCACCGCGATCTTGCGCGCGCCGTCTTCGATAGCGGCGCGCAGCGCGTCGCTATCGGCGCGGTGGCGGATGGCGTGAATGCCCGGCAAATGAGCGCCGGGACAAGATAGCCTTCGTGCCTCGCCGCCTGCCGCCCAAATCAACGTTTCGTACGGCAGGGTTGCTCCACCTGCGAGCGCGACCGTTTTCGCTTGCGGATCGACCGCAACGACGTCCGCGCCGCCCTGCCACGCGATATCCTTGTCCGCCCAAAACTTCTCCGGGCGCAGCATGATGCGCTCGAACGGCTTCTCCCCGGCAAGGTATTCCTTGCTCAGTGGCGGGCGCTCGTAGGGCGGGCATTGCTCCCGCCCCACCATCCGGACCGGCCCGTCATAGCCGCGCTGACGCAACGCGATCGCACACTGGGCTCCGGCATGGCCGGTGCCGACGATGATCGCTCCTGCGCTCTCCGCCATCGGCTAGCGCAGCAGCAGGTTGCGCGCCTGGCTGGCAATCTGCGCCAGCATCGGAGCGGCCACGGGAATGGCGTTCTGCGCGCGCCGGACCATCGAGCGGAACTGCGCGATCGCCTCGGCATGCTTGAAGGACCAGTTCTCGACCGCCTTGACCGGATCCTTGGCCAGCTTGCCGCGCCCGACGCGCCGCAGGAATGCCAACCGCATATGCTGGAAATCCTGCGCCAGCCCGGCGACCAGCAACCGTTCCCACGGATCGGACGGGTTCATCTGCGATGCAGCGGTCTGCGCCCAGTCGAGACCGAGCTCCTTGCCCAGAACGACGAACGCCTTCGTCAGTTGGACCGGTGCCACTTCGCTCTCGCAGGACAGCTGGACAAGGCCGATCGCCCCATCGAGCTCGAACAGTTCGGCGATTTTCTCGACCAGCTTTTCAGGCGCCCCGGCATCGAGCATCGATTGCCGGATACGGGTCGAATAGGCCTGTCCCTCTTCGGCGAGCAGGCGCTGCTTGGCCTTGTCGATCTTGCCCACGCCGCTCGACAGCTTCTGTACCAGCACACTGGGTTCGCATTCGCCGCCACCGCTGCGCAGCAAGTCGGCGACATGCGTGCGGATCGCCCAGGCCGTGCGATCGAACAGTTCGAGCCGGGCCTTCTCGTCCATCGGAGTGGTTTCGATCTCGTCGAACAGCTTGGGAAGGTCGAACAGGCGATCCGCCGAGACGAAAGCCGACGCGACCTGCGCCAGGCTGACGCCTTCTTCCTCCACCAGTTCGAACGGGTGGACCAGCCCCAGCCGGTTGATGATACGGTTGGCAAGCTTGGTCGCGATCAGTTCGCGGCGCAGACGATGGTTGGCGATCTCTTCCTTGAACTTCTTGCGCATCGGTTCGGGGAACGAGGCGTACAATTCGCGTTCGAGCGCGGGATCGTCGGGCAACGTGCTGTTTTCGATCGCGTCCTGCAGCACCAGCTTGGACGACGACAGCAGCACGGCAAGCTCGGGCCGCATCAGCCCTTGGCCGTCATTGGCGCGGCGCACCAGCGAGGCACCATCGGCGATGCCTTCGGTCCGGCGATCGAGATAGCCGCGATCCTCGAGCGTTTCGACCAGCCGGACATACGATCCGGTCGCCTGCGATCCGCCGCGTTCGGCAATCGACAGAGCAAGCGCCTGAAGCCGGTTGTCGTCGAGTACGATCGCAGCGACGTCGTCGGTCATCTTCTCGAGCAAGTTGACGCGACGCTGTTCGGTCAATTTACCATCGCGTTTCGCCGCGGCGAGCGCGATCTTGATGTTGACCTCGTTGTCCGAGCAATCGACCCCGGCCGAATTGTCGATGAAGTCGGTGTTGATCCGCCCCCCAGCCAGCGCGAACTGGATGCGCCCGGCCTGGGTGATGCCCAGATTGGCCCCTTCGCCCACAGCCTTGACGCGCAAGTCCTCGCCATCGACACGGATCGCGTCGTTGGCCGGATCGCCGACCTGGCTGTTGGCCTCGCTGCTCGACTTCACATAGGTGCCGATCCCGCCGAACCACAGCAGGTCCGCCTGAGCCTTGAGGATTGCCGACATCAAGGTTTCGGGATCGACCGTTTCGTCTTCTATGCCGAGCGCATCACGCGCATCGGAGCTGAGCTTGATCGTCTTTTCCGCGCGCGAGAAAACCCCGCCGCCTTTCGAAATCTTGCTTTGGTCGTAGTCTTTCCAGCTCGACCGGCCCAGCTTGAACAGGCGTGCGCGTTCCTTCCAGCTGACCGCCGGATCGGGATCGGGATCGATGAAGATGTCGCGATGGTCGAATGCGGCAACCAGCTTGATCGCCTTCGACAGGAGCATGCCGTTGCCGAACACGTCGCCCGACATGTCGCCCACACCGACCACTTCGATCGGGTCTTCCTGAACGTCGACGCCCATTTCGAGGAAATGCCGCTGGACCGACACCCACGCGCCGCGCGCGGTGATGCCCATCGCCTTGTGGTCGTAGCCCTTCGATCCGCCGCTCGCGAATGCATCGTCGAGCCAGAAATCGAACTCGTTAGCAATGCCGTTTGCGACGTCCGAATAGCTCGCCGTGCCCTTGTCGGCGGCGACCACGAAATAGGGATCGTCGCCATCGCGGATGACCACCGCTTCCGGATGGACCACTGCGTTCTCGACCAGATTGTCGGTGATCGAAAGCAGCGCGGTGATGAACACTTCGTAGCTGGCCTGGCCTTCGGCCAGCCATGCATCGCGATCCTGCGTGGGATCGGGCAGCTGCTTGGGATAGAAGCCGCCCTTTGCCCCGGTCGGCACGATCACCGCGTTCTTGACCCGCTGGGCCTTCATCAGGCCGAGGATTTCGGTGCGGAAATCGTCGCGCCGGTCGGACCAGCGCAGGCCGCCGCGGGCCACCGGCCCGGCGCGCAGATGAATGCCTTCGACCCGGCGCGAATATACGAAAATCTCGCGCCAGGGCAGAGGCTTGGGCAGGCCCGGGACGCAAGCGGAATCGAATTTGAACGCGAGCGCTGCCGCACCCAGCGGGGCGAAAGCGTTGGTCCGCAGGATCGCGTCGATCGTTTTCAGATACAGCCGCAGCAGGCGATCGTCGTTTATCGCCGCCACGTCGATCAGGCCCGTGCGGATCGTTTCGCGCGCCTTCTTGGCCGCGCCGTCTCGATCCTTCGGATGTTCGGGATCGTGCAGCGCTCGGAAAAGCGCGATCAATCCGCGCGTGACGACCGGTGCATTCTGCAGCGCTGCCACTACGGTTGCGAGGCCGAAACCCATTCCCGTCTGGCGCAGATAGCGGAACCATGCCCGCAACCATTCTGCTTCGCGCGCTTCGAGTTCGGCGGCGACGATCAGCGAGTTGAAAAAATCGTCTTCGGCGTTACCGTTGAGGACTTCTGAGATCGCCGCTTCGATGGTCTCGGCTCGTGCGAGCAGCGAGTCCGAATCGACGCTCGGCGGAAGGCCTAGCTCGAAATCGTGGATCGTGCCCAGATCGCCGTCTTCGAGCCGCGTCGGCACTTCGCCCAGCACGCGGAAACCGAAATTCTCAAGCGCGGGGACCGCATCGGAGAGCGCGAGCACGCCCTTCTTCTGGTAGATCTTGAGATGCAGGCGATCCGATTGCGCCTCGCCGAAGCGGTGGAAACGCGCGCCCCGCATCGGGAAGCCGTCCTCGTTGTCCTCTTCGGGCAGCGCGCGCAGGCGGCGAATGTCGGTCGCGCCCTCGACCGGTCCGTAATTGGCGCGATAGCCGAGTGGGAATGCCGCTGCGAAACGGTTGGCGATGGCGAGCGCGCGCGAAGGCTCTTCATGCTGCGCGAGTTCGCTTTCGACCGCTTCGCTCCAGCCGCGCACCATCTCCTGCAATCGCTGATCGAGGCGTTCCTCGTCGGGCATCTTCTGGCCCTTGCGGATATCGAAAACGAAACGCAGCATCGCCAGATTGCCGCCTTCGACCTGGAGGCTCCAGTCGAGCAGTTCGGCACCGGCTGCTTCGCCAAGCATCTGCTGTATCTGGCGGCGCACCGTCGTCGAGATCGTATCGCGAGGCAGCCAGACGAAGGCGAACAGGTGCCGTGCCAGCGGCGCGCGGACGAGCGAGAGTTTGGGCCGCGGGCGGTCGGTCAGGCTCATCATCGCCATGACCACGCGTTCCAGGTCCTCGCTTTCGAAGCCGATTACGAGATCGTGCGGCAGCGTCGACAGCGCATGGACCAGCGCCTTGCCGGCATGCCCGCCGGGATCGAAATCGAATTTGTCGATCATATGCGCCAGCGCCGAGCGCAGCACCGGGATTTGCGTGGCGGGCGCCGCCAGCGCTGCGCTGGTCCAGGTTCCGGCATGTACCGAAAGCGCCGCGACCTCGCCGTCTTCGTGCACCGGAATGATGAACAGATCGAGCGGCACACGCCGGTGGACCTTGCTCATCCGGTTGGATTTGATGATCAGCGGCGCGCGCGAACGCGGGCCGTCGCCGGCATCATCGAACCATTTAAACGCGCGCTCGTAGCTCTTGTCGAACAGCACGGTCTTGCTGCTCTTCTTGCAGATGCCGAGCACATCCGAATGCGACCCGTCGCGGTGGCGGGTGACATGGCCAAGCTGGGTGAGCATGCCCGAATTGAGCCATTGAAGGAGTGCCGCCCCTTCGGTGTCCGAGATAGTCTCGGTATCGGCGCGCATCGTTTCCTGCATGCGCAACCAGTCGCCGACTGCCGCACGGACGTCGGCCAACGTCAGGCGCAGCGATTTTTCGAGTTCCTTGCGATGCTTGGCATCGAGCCGGTCGGTCTCGATATACATCATCGATTCGCGCTTGCACTCGGTGTCGACCTTGCGCGGCGCATCCTGCAGGCGCCCCTTGTCGTTGCGCTTCACGCAGATCACCGGATGCACCAGGCGATGGATCGCCGCACCGGCCTCGGCCAGGGTCAACGCGATCGAATCGACCAGGAACGGCATGTCGTCATTGACGATCGCGATCCGCATGAACCGTTCGCTGGCGGTTCCGGTAATCGACTCGATGGCGAAGGCCGGTTCGTCGGCATCGCGCTGCATCGCCGCGCGCGCCGTGAACTTCACCGCTTCATCGAGATGCTTGCCCTTGAGCTCGGGATCGTCGGGCAGCAGCGATTCCGCCATCTGCCGGCCGATTTCCTTCGCAATGCTGGCGGGCACGCGGACCGAGTTCGATTTCGATTGCGACGCTGACGCCGCCTTTTTCTTCGCCGCCATGAAAAAACTCCAGCCGGGCGCTATATCCTCTCCCGCACCCGAAGACCTCACTCCGCAGCACGGCTCTTGGGGCGGGCCTATGCGCCTCGCATACGATGATCGCAAGGGTCGCGTTGCGGGGCGGAGCGGCTATTCGGTGAGCTGTTCGAGATAGGCGTTGGCCGTCTTCGCCTGCGGCGAGGCAGGGCCGAGTGCGACCACCGATTCAAAGCTTGCGCGGGCCGCGTCGATACGGCCGTCGAGCGCCGCGATCACACCCGCTTCAAGGCCGGCATCCAGATCCTCCGGAGCGAGCGCAACAGCCGTTTCGATGAATCCCTGCGCCGCGACGAGATCGTTCATCCGCCGCGCGAGCGTGGCCGAAAGCAACCAGCCCAGCGCGAACTGGGGGGCGTCGGAACGCGCGTCGGCCAGCGCTGCGGCAGCGTCTTCTGACTGGTCCAGCGCGACCAGCGCACGGGCGAGATCGACGGCGGTCTCTCCAGCCAGTTCGTTCAATCCAGCGACGCGCGCATCGTCGCGTGCGGTGCGCAGAAGCGGCAGCGCGCGCAACGGATCGGGAACGGCAAGCGCCGCATTGCCCGCCATCGCACCGACGCGTGCACGGCCTGCCAGATCTGTTTCCGGGGTCGCTTCGCGCGCCGCTTCGAACGCGTCGGTCGCGGCTTCCCATCGCAGCAGCCTCGTATAGGCCACGCCGAGGCAGGTCTGCGGCGCTGCGGTGCTGGACCCCGACGTCTCGCCCAGCCAGCTGCCACCGGTCGCAATCGCGGTCGCAGGATCGGTGCGCGCCTGTTCGAGGCACTCGGCCAAGCGGGGATCGGAGGCGAAGGGCTGGGCCTGGAGGGCAAAGGAGAGCAATGCGGCGGTAAGAGTCACGATGTTCAGTCCAAACGGTCGAGCAGCTGCGCGATGGTCGTCAGCAGCCGCGCGACGTCCTGTTCGCGCGACATGCGATGATCGGCATCCTTGACGAGCACCAGCTGCACATCGTCTGAACCAAGCGCTGACATCAGCCGGAGCGCGGTTTCCCACGGCACCTCGCTATCGCGCTGTCCCTGAAGCAGAACGACGGGGCATATCACGGGAATGGTCGCATCGAGCTGGCGGTTGGCCTGGCCGTCGCGCCAGAAACCGGGGTGGGTCGGCGCAGGCGGATAGCCGTAATCATTGTCTTCGAAGATCGTCTCGCCCGCCTCGAGCTGCGACTTCTGCTCCGGATCGAAACCCCAGTCGGTGAAGTCGGGCGCTGCCGCGATCCCGACCATCGCAGCGCAGCGATCGCCCAGGGCGCGTGCGACTATCAGCATCAACCAGCCGCCCATCGAGGATCCGACGAGCACCACGCGCTCATCCGAACGCGCGCCTATGACGTGGTCGATCACTGCCACTACCTCGTCGCGCCAGCGCGACAACGTGCCATCGGCGAAATCGCCCGCACTGCGGCCGCAGCCGGAATAATCGAGCAGCAGGCAGGCGCGGCCCACTTTCTGAGCCCATGCGAACAAGGCAGTCGCCTTGCCGCCCTCCATATCGGACAGGTAGCCGGGCAGGAACACCAGGAGCGAACCAGCTCCAGCCGTGTGACGATAGGCAATCCGACGACCGTCATCGAGATCGAGGAAGCTAGGCGTCGTCATCTTCGCGTCGGCGGCGGCACGTCGATGGTTGTGACAGGCCCCCGCGCTTTGCCTCCTTCGACGTGGTTCTCCACCACATTCCCGTCTTCATCAACCGAGCGCGTCACCGTGAAGACGGTTGCGCTGTCGGCTACATCGGGGTCGTCCGCACACATGTCCTGCAAGGCAAACCATTCCTCCTCGCTCAGCGCGGGGCGGTAACGCCGCTTGCCGACCGCCTTGCGAAAGACCTCCTTGCGATCGGCGGAATGAGGGTGGCTGGAAAGATACCCGATCGCGGTATCGACCCGCGAATAGGAACGGTCCTCGCCGCCCAGCCGCTCGAAGAATGCCGCGCCTCCTTCGGGCGAGATATCGGCCGCTTTCATCCGTTCGATACTGTAGCGATCGGCTTCGCTTTCGGCATCGCGCGAATAGCTGAGCGAGAGCAGGCCCGACACGGTCGACCCGCCGCTGCCGTCGAACCCGCCGAGCAGAACCGAAAGTCCCATCTGGCGGATCAGCGACTGCATCACGTGACGTTTGCGCACATGGCCGATCTCGTGGCCCAGCACGGCGGCGACTTCGTCGGGGCTTTCAGCTTCATTGAGCAGCCCGTCGAACAGCAAGACGCGCCCGCCGGGGAGGGCGACTGCGTTGACCATCTGCATATTGACCACTTCGACCTTGAGGTTCTCCCCCCGCCCGTCGAGTTTGGCTGCGAGCTTTGCCAGCGCGGCCTGGCCTTGCGGCGTCGAACAGACGCGGCCGCCGAAATCGTCGAACAGCCATTCGCCCATTCGCGCCTCGGTCCTCTCCGGCACCGATGGCGCGATCCAGGCCGGGGACGTCAGCACCACCGCCGCCACGACCGCGCTGATAGCGGCGAGCACACCGGCGGAAGGAAGCAGCCCCATTCGATCGATAAACCAGCCATAGCGTTTCTCGGGCGGCAAGAGACCGGCCAGTTCCGGCGGAGGCGGGTTGGCAATGCCGAGGCGATACCCGTCGATGTGCTCGTGGCGATAGACGAGGAACTCGCCTTGCTCGTCGGCAAAGGCGAGGTCGGCGAAGGCGTAGTCGCCGATCTCCCTGTCGTTTTCGATCACCACAAAGCGCGCGCCGCGCGGCTCGATCAGCACATAGCGGCGCAAGGCGACTTCGCCATCGTAATGCCAGGCGGGAAAGCGGGCCATCTAGAATGCCCCCATGTCGAAGGCGTCGAGCAGGCCTTCACCGTGACGCGCGCGCGCCGTGTCCGACTGGGTCAACAGGTCGAGATCGATTTCGCCATAGGCTTCCAGATGGACGATGAAGAATTTCCAGTGGCGATAGCCCAGGAAGATCAACCCGATCCCAAGCGTGCCTACCGCCAGTAGGACGTCGACAAGGAACAGTTTGAACCAGTCCTTCGTGCTCGCACTGAAATGGAAATCGAGCCGTTCGAGGCTCAGGCCCGAGATCGCCACACGAAAATACTTGGCGTAGAAGAACAGCGCAATCAGGCCGAGAACGACATAGACCGAGAGGATCATCACCAGAGCTACAATCGCCGCAGCCGCTTCGACACGGCCCTGCGCAAGTCCGATCGAACTCGCGAACAGGACGCCACCCACCACCGCGAGGATGAAGGGTGCAAGGTAGAACAGCAGGTAGCGCTTCATCAGTGCACCCGACTCGCCATCGGCGCGAAACCGGAAAGGGCCGAAGCTCATCTTGTTCCAGCGCTCGTTCCACAGCGTAACCATGGTCCAAGGGACGAGAAGGCCCATGACAAGGTAGCCGACGATCCACCGCCACACATAGGACCAGCCATATCGCCATCCGCGATCGTCCGCGCCGCCGCGAATTCCGTGCCAGTACGTGCGGCCCAGCCGGTAACGCAGGGCGCGAAACAGTGCGACGCCACCGAGGTAGAAGGTGATCATGAAGGCAGCGAAGAGCAGCAACCCGGCAGCCGCTGGATCATTGTCGAAGATCAGCCTCTGGATCACGAAGGTGAGTATGAAATAGGGGCCGAAGAACAGCACGATCACGAGGATGAAACCGAAGAACAGTTCCTTGCCGGTCCCGGTCCATTCGAGCCGCTCATCGATGAATTGCGTACGACTCCACAGATAGCGTCGCTCGCGCGTCTTTGCCCAGAAGCGGTAGACGCCCAGAGTGACGATCGTCAGCAGCAAATTGGAAAAGGCGATTGGCGCGAATTCGCGCCAGCTCCCGTGAAACCGAAACGCGGATTGCGCCTCCGGCAATTGGTCGTCCATTCTGTCCCCCTCGTCGGGGTCGCAGTTCTCGCGATTATCGGGCGCGCGTCAACCGGCTGTCGCAGCTACATCAGCACGGGGAGCGTCAAACCGTGATGCGGCTCGTCGCAGGCGCCCGCCTCGCTATAGCCGCAGGCTGCAAGCAGCAGAGTGCCGGCCATCAGCGCGATCCATGATAGTCGTTTCATCGCCCGAGCCCCCCTCAGCTTTGCGAACCCTGTTCTTCCGGCGCGAAGATATCCTCGATCTGCATCGTGAAAACTTGCGCGATCCTGAACGCAAGCGGCAACGAGGGATCGTAGCGCCCGGTTTCGATCGCATTGACCGATTGGCGAGAAACTTCAAGCCTCTCGGCAAGGTCCTGCTGCGACCAGTTGCGTTCGGCCCGCAGCACCTTCAGGCGGTTCTTCACGCGCCGGCCCCGTTGCGGTCGCGCAGGGCCTGAACGCCTTGCGCGATCCCCATTCCAAATGCCCAGATCGGCACGGCCCACCAGCCGGGCACATGCGGGACCAGTTCGAAGGTTTCGAGGAATCCCCAGAAGCTACCAATCGCCAGCACTGCGCCCAATCCGACCAGCGAAGCCATGATCGCGCGATGCCGGAGATATTCGTCGGCTTCTTCGGCGATATAGCGACCCATGACATAGATCATCCAGAAAATCGGGATGATCGGAAGCATTGCCAGCACCCAGGTCAGACCGATTGACGGATCAAGATTGCGCCAGACCCACAGCGCGATGCCGAGCCCCAGCATGTATGCCAGCGAACTCGCCATGATACCGCGGGTGTAACGCGCCGCGGCGGTGCTCGCGCCCTTCCCGGTTTTCGCCGCGCCATGGGCGTGGCGAAAGAAGGCGAACATGAGCGCGACCGGAATGATCGCGAGGATATAAGCCGTGGACTGATTGATCGCCCCGCTGATCTTGAGCCCGAGAATGGCCGCCGCCGTGCCCAGCATCATCCCGCCCAGCAGCCCCGCGCGGGAATAGGGCGCGCGGCGCGATTGCGATTCTCCGCCCGCGCTCACGAGCGGATCCTCGCCAGCAAATTGCACGATCCGCGCGAACCCAGCCACGCGCCGGGGAACAGCGCCAGCAGCGCGAAGGGCGCGATCTGGGCCACTCTCTCGGGCACGATCCCGATTCTGGCGAGCAGCGCGACAACGAGCATCGCCGCGGCGAGCAAGAGCGCTTGATAAATCTGTTTCATGGCAAGGGTCCTTTTCTTGATGTAAAGCCTGTTTGTCATGCATTGTGGGTGCTGTCAAGCTCCCTTTCCAAAAAGGAGCGTGTCCTTGCCTTTCGTTGCGCTCGGCTGTCACCATACAGTCATCTGTGCGAGGCAAGCGGCGCGCGAATGGAGAGCCCGATGATTCCAACCGAACCGCCTGCCACCGAATCGACCGCCAAAGGATCGCACGCCACCGCCGTGATCAATCGGCGAACGCTGCTCAAATCAGGGGTGCTGGCAACCGCCCTGGCTGGATCGCCGGTGCTAGCTCAGTCCGGCGAACGCGGATTCACCCACGGAGTTGCCAGCGGCGAGCCCGGGGCCGATCGCGTGCTGTTGTGGACTCGTTTCGTTGCCGACTCGCCCGCCAAGCTCACTTACGAGTTGAGCGACACGGCCGACTTTGCGCGCATCGTTACCGGGGGCGAGGCTTCGGCTACCCCGGATCGCGACTGGTGCTGCAAGGCCAAGGTCAACGGGCTCGAACCGGATAGCTGGTACTATTATCGCTTCGTATCACCCGATGGGTCGATCTCTCCGGTGGGCCGAACCCGCACACTACCGCTCGGCCCGACCGAGCGGTGGCGGATGGCGGTGTTCTCCTGCTCCAATATCGGCTTCGGGTGGTTCAACGCCTACGCCCATGCCGCCGCCGAAGACGCGTTCGACATGATCGTGCACACGGGCGATTATTTCTATGAATACGGCCGCGGGACCTATCCCTCGGTCGAACAGGCGCTGGCCGATCGCAGGCTCGATCCAACGAACGAGATCGTTACGCTGGCCGATTACCGCGCGCGGCACGGACTCTATCGCCGCGATCCGGATCTGCGTCGCCTGACCCAGCTCTACCCGATGATCGCGGTGATCGACGACCACGAGAGCGCGAACGACTCCTGGCGCGGCGGGGCCGAGAACCACCAGCCCGAGACGGAAGGCGACTGGAGCGTGCGCAAGCGCGCCGCCATGCGCGCCTATCGCGAATGGATGCCAGTCGACGACGAGGTCGATTATGCGCGCTACGATATCGGCGACCTGGCTACGCTGTTCCGGCTCGAAACCCGGCTGACCGGGCGCGATGAGCAGTTCTCGATCGGCAAGGTGATTTCGGGGAAGACCTCGCCCGACGAGATGATGGCCGCGCTTTCCCGCTTCCATGATGGCGAGTATCTCGACCCGTCGCGCAACATGATGGGCGAAGCGCAAAGCGCTTGGTTGAGCGAGGGACTCGGGCAATCGAAGCGTGACGGCACAACATGGCAGGTGCTCGTCCAGCAAGTGCTGACGGGCTCGGTTTCGACACCCACCGGATTGGCCGATTCGCTCGGCGACGATGTGCCCGACTATGTCCGCCAACGTGTCCGTGCCGGAGCGCTGGCCGCAAAGGCTGGCCTCCCGCTTAACATGGACGCATGGGACGGTTATCCCGCCGCCCGCGCGCGCCTGTTCGAAAGCGCGCTTGCCGCCGATGCCGATCTCATCGTTCTCGCCGGCGACACCCACAATGCCTGGGCCTTCGACCTCGATCACGATGGTGACCGCGTCGGCGTGGAGTTCGGCGGGCAATCGGTGACATCGCCGGGGTTCGAAAGCTATCTGCCGCAGATCCCGGCAGACCGCCTCGCCAGCGCCCTGGTGGAGGCCAATCCGCAACTGCGCTGGGCCCAAAGCTCGCGCCGCGGCTACATGGCAGTCGAGCTGACACCGACGCGTGCGACCAGCGAATATCGCTTCCTGTCGGGCATCCGTTCGCGATCCACGGCCCTGGCCGCCACCCATCGCGAAAGCGTGCGCAACGGCGAGAGAACACTCGAAACTTGATCGGGCCGCGCCGCCGGACTATCTTGTCCGCATGGCCAAACGTGTGACCACCACGACGACTACCACCCCGGCGCTCCGGGGGCGGTCGGTCGCGCGCTAGTCGCACCGCCGCCACCCGGTTTCGGGTGGTGCGGCGTCCTCCCGAAATCGCAGAGCTTTCAACGTCGCGCTTTTTTCGCGTGCGCGCCTGTGCAATGGCGCGCGCAACAACTGGACGAGACCGATGACCGAACTGCTCAAGATCAGCCTGCCCGATGGTTCCGTGCGCGAGATGGAGGAAGGCTCCACCCCGGCAGACGTCGCCGCCGCGATCGGGCCCGGCCTGGCCAAGGCCGCCATCGCCGCCCGCGTCGATGGAGAATTGCGCGACATCAACCGCCCGTTCGAAGGCGATGCCGAGCTCGCGCTGGTCACGTCGCGCGACGAGGAAGACGCGCTCGAACTCGCGCGCCACGACTACGCCCACGTTCTGGCCGAAGCGGTGCAGGCACTTTGGCCCGGCACGCAAATTACCTTCGGCCCGGCGACGGACGACGGTTTCTATTACGACGTCAAGGCACCCGAAAGCCGCGATCCGTTCAGCATGGACGATCTCCCCGCGATCGAGGAAAAGATGCGCGAGATCATCAAGGCTGACAAGCCGCTGCGCCGCGAAGTGTGGTCGCGCCAGCAGCTGATCGAGAAGTGGGAAACCGAGGGCGAGACCTTCAAGGCCGAATGGGCCAAGGAACTGCCCGAGAACGAAGAGCTGACGGTCTACTGGTCGGGCGAAGACTGGCTCGACATGTGCCGCGGCCCGCACCTGCCCAGCACGGGCAAGCTCGATCCGCAGGCGTTTAAGCTGATGCGCGTTGCCGGGGCCTATTGGCGAGGCGACCAAAACAACGCGCAGCTCACGCGCATCTACGGCACAGGCTGGCTCAACAAGAAGCAGCTCAACGCGCATCTCCACCGGCTCGAGGAAGCCGCCAAGCGCGACCACCGCAAGCTGGGCCGCGAGATGGACCTGTTCCACCTGCAGGAAGAAGCACATGGCAGCGTCTTCTGGCACCCCAAGGGCTATCGCATCTGGCGCGAGCTCGAGGCCTATATGCGCCGCAAGATGGACGGTGCCGGCTATCGCGAGATCAAGACCCCGCAATTGATGGATGTGCGCCAGTGGGAGCAGTCCGGCCACTGGGGCAAATATGCCGAGAACATGTTCGCGGTGCCCGATATCGTGCCCGAGATCGAAGGCCTTGGAGACGACAACGACGGCAAGGGGGCCGCGCCCGAGGTCGCCGCCGATGCCGACTGGATGGCGATCAAGCCGATGAATTGCCCGGCGCATGTGCTCGTGTTCAAGCAGGGTATCACCTCCTATCGCGACCTGCCGATCCGCTTGGGCGAGATGGGCTGCTGCCATCGCAACGAGCCGCATGGCGCGCTCCACGGACTGATGCGCGTGCGCCAGTTCACCCAGGACGATGCGCATATCTTCTGCACCGAAGCGCAGGTCGTCGAAGAGGTTCGCGCGTTCTGCGAACTGGCCGACAGCGTCTACAAGGACTTCGGTTTCGAGTACGACGTCAAGCTCGCCCTGCGTCCTGAAAAGCGGTTCGGCTCGGATGAAATGTGGGACAAGGCCGAGCAGGAAATGCGCGACGCGGTCGAAGAAGCGGGCATGGCCAATGACGAGTATGGCTGGGAGGAACTCCCCGGCGAAGGTGCGTTCTATGCGCCCAAGCTCGAATGGCACCTGACCGACGCGATCGGGCGGACCTGGCAGGTCGGCACGATCCAAGGCGACCGCGTGCTGCCGGAACGGCTCGATGCGACCTATGTCGGCGAGGATGGCGAGCGTCATCGCCCGGTCATGCTGCACCGCGCGATCTTCGGATCGTACGAGCGCTTCATCGGCATCCTGATCGAGCATTTCGCTGGTCGACTACCCGTCTGGCTTGCACCGGTGCAGGCGGTGGTCGCGACGATCGTTTCGGATGCGGACGACTATGCCAAGGAAGCGGTTGCGAAACTGGAAGCAGCGGGGATCCGCGTCGAGAGCGACCTGCGCAACGAGAAGATCAACTACAAGGTGCGCGAACACTCGCTCGCCAAGGTTCCGCACCTGCTGGTAGTCGGCAAGCGCGAGGCCGAGGAAGGCACGGTCGCCGTCCGCACACTGGGCGAAAAGGAGCAACGCGTGATGAGCCTGGACGAGGCCATTGCGATGCTGAAAGACGCTGCCACCCCACCCGATCTGAAGCAGGGCTGATCCACTGGAAGCCCTCGCCGGATTCACCGCACTGCAGCTCGCGGTTGCGCTCGGCACCGGGCTGGTCGCCGCGTTCATTCGCGGGCTGGCGGGGTTCGGCCTCGCGATCCTCCTGGTGCCGGTGCTGGCGTTGGCGCTCACTCCCGTCGAGGCGGTCCTGACCACCAACGTAGTTGCGCTGCTGATCGGCGGTCTCGAACTGCCGCGCCTGCTGCGCGAAGCGGAGAAGAGTGTCTGGGCGATCATCGGCCTGGTGCTGCTGACGACACTTCCGGGGCTAGCCCTGCTCGCGGCGACCCCGCCCGACATTGCCCGGTTGCTGATCGCTCTGGTCGCGCTTTCCGCGTTCGTCGCAATCCTGTTTCCGGTGCGCGAGCCCGAACAGCCTGGCGCCGTGACAACGGGGCTGACCGGCGTGGCGACCGGTGTCCTGACCGGGTTCGCCGGCATGCCAGGCCCCCCGGTGGTACCCTATTACGTCGGGCGCGCGATTCCGCGGCAGGCGGCCAAAAGCTCGATGATCCTGATCTTCACTTTCGCCGCAGCGATCGGGATCGGATCGGGCGTTGCGCTGGGACGGATGGAAGGGCGGTTCGCGCTGTTGGGCGCGCTGCTGCTACCCGTCGTGCTGGTCGGCACATGGCTCGGCCGCAAGGCCGACGGCCATGTATCGGACCGCGCCTGGCGCATCTTCGTAGGGGTGGTGCTGGCAGCCGCAGCGATGGCGGCGCTGGCGAAACTCGTCGCCTAATAGGGCAGCGGCTGCCCGGCGAAGATCAGTGCGGCAGCGCAGGCGATCACGAACAGGCTGCGGACGATATCCGCCTGCCCGAGTGTCTCGATCTGTGCTGCACGTGAAGAATTCGCCATGATCGAGACTCTCGCATGGCCGCGCTAAGAAAGCGTTAATCCGGTTCGCTCGGCATTTGCATCGACGCGCAGTGAAACGATCCGCCGCCTGCGAGCACCGCGTCCGCCTGTAAGCCGATCGTCTCTCGGCCGGGAAACAGCTCGGCAATTGCGGAGACCGCTTCGGCGTCATGGACCGAACCATAGGTCGGCACCACAACCAGTGCATTCGTGATTGCAAAGTTCATGTAGCTTGCCGGGACGACCTCGTCGCCCATCGTGATCCTGCCCGGGGAGGGTACGTCGAACAGCGACAGGTTGGTCTTGCCAATCCGTGCACGGGCATCGGCATAGACCCCGGCATTGGGATCGTCCGCGCCGCTCGGGACAGGAAGCGCCAGGGCATTGGGCGCCACGAAGCGGGCGAGATTGTCGACATGACCGTCGGTGTGATCGTTGACCAGACCGTCGCCCAGCCAGATAACGTCGTCCACGCCGAACGCCTCGCGCATCCGCGCCGCCGCGTCTTCGCACGAAAAATCGGCGTTGCGATTGGCGTTGGGAACGCATTGCGCGGTGGTCACGAGATGCCCCGCCCCGTCGACATCGATTGCCCCGCCTTCGAGGATCCATTCGTGCTCTTCGACCGGCAGACCGGCGTCACGTGCGATGTCTGCGCCGATCTCACGGTCGCCATCCATCAGATACTTGCCGCCCCAGCCATTGAACCCGAAGCGCAGCGCGCGCCTCTCCCCAGCATCGATGACCGTCAACGGCCCTGTGTCGCGTATCCAGATGTCCCCGTAACGTCGCCGCTCCAGCGTGACTCCAGCCGACACCAGCGACTTCGCACGCGCTTCGTTCGCGGCATCGCGCACCAGCAGGCGAACCTCCTGTCCGCTTTCGGCGACGGCGTTGGCATAGGCCGCGATCTGCTCCTGCGCACGAGCGATCACGCCGGGCCATTCGGCCTCTTCATGCGGAAAACCGATCCACAGCCAATCCTGCGGCGCCCATTCGGGCGGGAGAAGGCGCGTCATCTCAGCCCTTGGTCGCGGCCGGATTGCACGGGGCCACGCCCGTGCACTGCTCGTCACGCAAGCGGCGGAATTCGTCGCCCTCGTTCCAGTTCGGCCAACTCGTCGACATCGCCAGCATCCGGCCGAGACGATAGAACAGCGCCAGATCCTGCATCACGCCCGACCAGTCCCAGTTCTCGTCGAACTCGTCGCCCGGCGCATGGTAAGCATCGTCGCGATAGGCCGTTTCGTAAGCCTTGCCAGCCTCGACACCGCCATCGACGAGGTCCTGCCCGCCATCGATATAGAGCATCGGCAATCCGCGCTTGGCCATGCTGAAATGATCAGAACGGTAGTAGTAGCCCGCTTCGGGATTGGGGTTGGGGGTCGCGGTGCGGCCATCGGCCTTGAGCGCTGCATCGAGGAAGGCATCAAGCTGCGACTTGCCGGGGCCGACCACGGTGACATCATTCGATTTGCCAGCCAGCGACAGCGCATCCATGTTCACCCCGCCGACGGTCTTGTTCAGCGGGAAGACCGGATTCGCCCCGTAATATTCGGACCCCAGCAGCCCCTGCTCCTCTGCGGTCACGGCGAGGAACACCATGCTGCGATCCGCGGCGCCGGCCTTGGCATTGGCTTCGGCCAGTGCGACGAGCGCTGCGGTGCCGGTCGCGTTGTCGATCGCACCGTTGCAGATTTCATCCTCGGCACCCGGCTCGCATTTACCCAAGTGATCCCAGTGGGCGGTGAACAGCACATATTCGTCGGGCCGCTTGGTGCCAGGCAGAATCCCGATCACATTTTTCGATTCATAATTGCGGAAACTGTTGTCGAAGGAAGTCGAAATGGTCGCATCAAGCGGCACAGCCTTGAACCCGTCGCGACGCGCAGCGGCGGTCATCTGGGCGAGATCCTTGCCCGAAGCGCGCAGGATTTCTTCGGCGGCATCCTTGGTCACCCAGCCATTCATCTGGGTCTGGCTTGCGCCCTTGTCGTCGCGCTGGGCATAGCTCTGCGCGCCCGACCAGCTGTTGCGCACCGTTGTCCAGCCATACGACGCCGGCGCCGTGTCATGGATGATGATTGCGCCCACCGCGCCCTGGCGTGCGGCTTCCTCGTACTTGTAGGTCCAGCGACCGTAATAGGTCATCGCCTTGCCGTTGAACGGACCGTCGAGCCCTTCGACGCCGAAATCAGGATCGTTGACGAGGATGACCGCGGTCTTCCCCTTCATGTCCACGCCTTCGTAGTCGTTCCAGTCCTTTTCGGGTGCGACGATGCCGTATCCCACGAACACGAGCTCGCTGTCCTTGATCGCGGTCGTGGGCGTTTCGCGATAGGACACGCCGACCCAATCGTCCTGATAATTGAACTTCAGCGTCTCGTTCCCGGCCTCGACCGTGAGCGGAGCGAAGTTGCTGCCGGTGATCTCGACCAGCGGAACGTCCTGGAACCAGCTGCCGTCATTGCCCGGTTGGAGCCCCGCCGCCTTGAACTTGTCGACGAGCCAGGCGAGCGTCAGTTCTTCGCCGAGCGTCCCGGGAGCCCGGCCTTCGAAAGCATCGGACGACAGCGCGCGCGTGCCTTCGCGCACGGTTTCGAGCGAAATCTCGGGCACCTCGACATCGGGAATGTCCAGACCGGTCGTGTCGACCACGATCTCTTGCGGTTCTTCGGAGCTCGAATTGCAGGCGGCGAGCGCAATGGCGGCGCTGAGGGCGAGAACGCGGCGGATCATGGAAAAGCTCTCCAGCAAAATCATTTGGATGCAGATTGCCAGAGCCGCGCCTTGCCCGCAAGCGCGAGCTCGCTAGACAGGCGCCATGGTCAGCACCGCGCAGGACATGGGGACAGACGCGATTGCAAGAGCGCGCGCCCACGCGCCCTATCTCGCACGCGGGCTCGAGCGGTTCGACCTGCTGGCCGATCTACTCGATCAGGGGCTGTTCGAGGAAGCCCTGCTCGCCGCGCGCGCGGCAGGGGCGGCCGCGCCACATCTCGGCGCCGCATTGCGCCGTGAGCGCAACGCGCTGGCCCTGGTGCTCGGCATCGGTGATCTCGCCGGTGTTTTCGGCCTCGACCAAGTAATGTCCGAGCTTTCCGACTGCGCCGACCGCGCGCTCGATCGCGCGATCACCCATGCAATCCGGCGGCGGGTGGGGGAGGATGCCGAGCCAGACGGGTTCATCGCGCTAGCGCTTGGCAAGCATGGCGCGCGCGAGCTCAACTATTCGTCGGACATCGATCCGATCCTGCTTTACGATCCCCATCGCTTACCTCGACGGGACCGGGACGAGCCGGGCGAAGCGGCGCAGCGCTATGCCCGCGAAATCGTGTCGCTGCTGAGCGAAGTGACCGAAGAGGGCTTCGTGTTCCGCGTCGACCTGCGGTTGCGACCGGCCTCGGAAATCAGCCCGCTCGCGGTCCCGCTGCTCGCCGCTCTGACCCATTACGAGAGTTCGGCGCTGGCATGGGAGCGGGCTGCGTTCATCCGCGCCCGCGCGGCTGCCGGCGACATCGGCGCGGGCGACGCGTTCCTGCAGGCGATCCGTCCGTTCGTCTGGCGATCGAGCCTCGACTTCGGGGCGATCGTCGAAATGGGACGGCTTTCGGCCAAGATCCGCGCCAACAATGAAGGAGCCGAGACGGTCGGTCCCGGCTACGATTTGAAGAAGGGGCGGGGCGGCATCCGCGAGATCGAGTTCTTCGCCCAGATCCACCAGCTGATCCATGGCGGAAGAGAGCCAGCGCTGCGCCAACGCGACACGCGCGCCGCCCTCGAGGCGCTGGCGCGCGCCGGACGCATTTCGGACGAGGATTCCATCGTGCTCGGCAATGCCTATGCCCGGCTCCGCACGCTCGAACACCGCCTGCAAATGGTCGGGGATCGGCAAGTCCATGCTCTGCCCGACAGCACCGAGGGAATTGCCGCAATCGCCGCGCTCGACGGATGCGAAAGCGGCGAGGCGCTAATCGAAGAGGTGCGTTCGATCACCACCGGCGTGGCGGATCGATACGATGCCCTGCTCGATACGCTGTCGAGCGAGGAAAGCCCCAAGCCGACAGGGTCGTCGCTCGCACAATCGATATCTTCACTGCCGTTTGAAAATCCGGAAGAGGTCGCGCGCCGCGTCGAGAGCTGGACGGGGGCGAAGTTCCGCGCCCTGCGCTCCGAACCCGCGCGACAGGCTTTCGACGCAATCCGCGACCGGTTGCTCGAGGCGCTGGCAGACGCCCCCGAACCCAATCATGCGCTTGCCCGGTGGGAAGACCTGCTGGCCCACATGCCCACGGGCATCAACCTCTTCCGCCTCCTCGAGGCGCGCCCGGCCTTGCTCGAACGCCTCGCCGCGATCCTTTCGCTCGCCCCGACCCTCGCCGACGGGCTCGCAAGCCGTCCCGAACTGTTCGATCCGCTGATCGATACCGGCGCCAGCGAACTGCCTGGCTCGGTCGAGGAAATCGTCGCCGACCTTGCGCGGGTCGATATCGGAGAGGATTACGAAGCGCTGCTCGACCGCGTGCGGCGACGTGTCGGCGAGTGGCGTTTCCTGCTGGGCGTGCAATTGATCGAAGCGGCGCGCGATCCGCTCGAGATCGGTGCCGCGCTGTCGCGGGTTGCCGAAGCGGCGATCGTGGTCCTTGGCAAGGCTGCCGAAGCCGAATTCGCCCGCGCGCATGGGCGCTTCGCCGATAGCGAGATCGTGGTGATGGGCCTGGGAAGACTTGGCGGCGGCGAACTCACCCACCTTTCCGACCTCGACATTGTCTTTCTCCATCCGCAGCCCGAAGCGAGCGAAAGCGATGGCGACCGACCGCTGTCGGTGTCGCATTACTATAACCGGCTCGCCCAGCGTATCACCGCCGCGCTCAGCGTGCCCACCGCCGCCGGTGCACTCTACGAAGTCGATACGCGGCTTCGCCCCTCCGGCACGCAAGGGCCGCTCGCGGTCAGCCTCGACCGGTTCGAGCATTATCAGCGCGAGGAAGCCTGGACGTGGGAGCACATGGCGCTGACCCGCGCGCGTCCGCTTTATGGCACACCGCCAGTGCGCGACGCGGTCGATACGCTGGTGCGCGACATCCTGGTTCAGGAGCGGGACCCGCAGCAATTGCGCGACAATATCCTCGCGATGCGCGACGAGATGGCGCGCCACAAGCCACCGCTCGGGCCACTCGATCTGAAATTGGTGCGCGGGGGTCTGGTCGACTGCGAATTCATCGTCCACTTCCTCCAGTTGCGCGATCGCGTGGCGCTGTCGCCTTCCCTGTCCGAAGCGATCGACGCGCTCTGCGATAAAGGGCTGCTTTCGAACGAGATGCAGTCCGCTGGCGAGTTGATGGCACGCACCATGATCGCCGCGCGGATGCTCGCGCCCGATGGCAGGACGCCGCCGCCCGCCGCCGCGGCCGCCCTTGCGCGGACTGCCCGGCAGCCCACATGGGACGCGCTTGAAACCGCGCTTATCGCCGCCCGGAAGGTCGTGGCGGAAGAGTGGGCCCGTATTTTCGACACCGAACTGGAGCTGGATACATGACGATCACCGAAGGACAGACCCTCCCAGACATCGCCATGGAGACGCCCGACGGGGGCGAGGTCCGCCCATCCGATCTCGCCGGAACGAAAGCCGTGCTGTTTTTCTACCCGAAGGACAATACGCCGGGCTGCACGACCGAGGCGAAGGACTTCTCCGAACTCAAGGACGAGTTCGCCGCTTCCGGTTGCACGATCCTGGGCATCAGCAAGGATTCGCCGCAGAAACACCGCAACTTCATCGCCAAGCACGATTTGACCGTCGATCTCGCGACCGATCCCGAAACCGATGGCCTCTCCGACGCGATGGGCGTGTGGACCGAGAAGAAGATGTACGGAAAGACCTTCATGGGCATGGTGCGCACCACGGTGCTGCTCAACGAAGAGGGGAAGGTCGTGCGCGTGTGGCCCAAGGTGAAGGTCAAGGAGCACGCACGAGAGGTGCTCGAGGTGGTTCGAAACGCCTAATCGAGAGTCACAGGACTCCGTCCAAAGCGTCCGGAATTTTACCTTTTGGCAATGAAATTGCGCCGATTTCACATAATGTAGCGCCGCAAAGCCCTGATATTAGGCCGCTTTCACAGTTCATCGCAGGAATATGGATCAATCCCACGGTTCGTCGCGTGTTGAAACGGTTCAACGCACCAAATCACCGACTGACCGTGAATCGGGGAACCCTCGCTTGCCAGCGTCAGGTTCTCGCCTACGATTAATAACAGCGATGCAGGGAAAACGTTCCCAACACGGATCGCAGAATTTTTTGGAGCTGCTTCGGCATCGATCGATGCAAGGGCAGCCGGGGTAAAGACGGCGTTCCAACGCCGCCAAATGGACGGGTATTTTTATGGTAGGTGTTTCGACCTTCAAACGCGCAATCGGTGCCGCTTTCGCCAGTGCGATGTTGCTTGCAGCAACGCCGGCTTCTGCCGCGGATGCCGAAGCTTCGGAGAGCGAGCTTAACGAGGAGCGGTTCTCGGACCTGTTCGATCGTTGGGAAGCTGCCGACGAAGGTCGCAATGTCGATGCCGGCGATATCGGTGCCGAAGTCTCCATCCCCTCCTCCATGCCGCTGTCGAGTGCGCGTCTCACCTCCAGCTACGGCATGCGCAACCACCCGATCTTCAAGAAGCGTCGCGCCCACACCGGCATCGATCTCGCTGCGCCGACCGGTACGCCGATCTACGCCACGGCCGACGGGATCGTGGAATCGGCCTCGCGTCGCGGCGGTTACGGCCTGATGGTCCAGCTCGATCATGGCGGCGATCTCGAAACCCGCTATGCCCACATGTCGCGGATGTCGGTTGCCGCCGGCGAGCGCGTCACCAAGGGCCAGCTGATCGGTTATGTCGGTTCGACCGGCAACTCGACCGGCCCGCACCTCCACTACGAAGTCCGCGTCGCCAACGCGCCGGTCGATCCCACCCCCTACATGACGGGCGCCATCGATCAGGAAACCTTCGCCGCACGTTATGGCGATCTGACGGGCCAGGGCGGCCCCGAATAACCCCACCATCCAGTTTCCGCTTCTCTTCGAAGCAGTTGAAGGCGACGGCGATCCCGTCGCCTTTTTCGTGCGCGCTGCCTGGTCTGCAGTGAATCCTCCTTGCGCGATTTAATCGCTCGGTTAAACTCCCTCGCAAGGGAGAGAAAACATGCATCCATCGGTTCACGCGGCGAGCCAGCCGGACAAGCCTGCGCTGATCATGGCCGGGTCGTGCGAGACGCTCACCTATGCCGAACTCGAAGCGCAATCGAACCGGGTCGCGCAATTGCTACGCGATCGCGGGGTCGGGATCGAGGATCCGGTCGCGATCTGCCTCGACAACGATGCGATGTATTATCCGCTCGCCTGGGGCATCAATCGCGCCGGGGGGCTGATGGTTGCGATCTCCAACCGGCTGACCGCGCCCGAAATCTGCTACATCCTCAAGGATAGCGGCGCGAAGCTGCTGTTCTGCACCGAAAAGCAGGCCGAGCTGTTCGATGCGGTGGCGAAGGATTGCGGCGGCGTGCCGCAATTGCGCGTGGGCGGAGAGGGCGAGCGCGATCTCGCGGCGGCGCTTAGCGCTATGCCGACAGAGCCGATCGCCGACGAACGCGCGGGCTCCGACATGCTTTATTCCAGCGGCACCACCGGCCAGCCCAAGGGCGTGCGCCTGCCGTTGCCAGACGAGCCCGAGCTGACCGCGCCCAATGCGATGATCGGCCTCGCCACCATGGCCTTCGGGATCAAACCCGACAGCGTCTATCTTTCGCCTGCTCCGCTCTATCACGCCGCGCCCCTGCGCTGGTCGATGACAATCCAGCGGTTGGGCGGCACGGTGGTGGTGATGGAGAAGTTCGATCCCGAACGCGCGCTCGCCGTGATCGAGGAGCACGAGGTCACCGACGCGCAATTCGTGCCGACCCATTTCGTCCGTATGCTCAAGCTGCCCGGCGAAATCCGCGCGAAATATGACGCCTCGAGCCTGCGCTGCGCGATCCACGCCGCCGCGCCGTGTCCGGTGCCGGTGAAGGAAGCGATGATCGACTGGTGGGGCCCGGTCCTGTTCGAATATTATGCCGGGACCGAAGGCAATGGTTTCACCTTCATCAATTCGACCGATTGGCAGGAGCGCAAGGGCTCGGTCGGCAAGGCGGTGATCGGCACGGTCCGCATCTGCGACGAGCATGGCGACGAAGTGCTGCATGGCGAGGAAGGCCAGGTCTTCTTCTCCGACGGCAAGCCGTTCTCCTACCACAACGATCCCGACAAGACCGCCGACGCCACCAACAAGCATGGCTGGACCTCGCTCGGCGATGTCGGACGGCAGGACGAGGACGGCTTCCTCTACCTGACCGACCGCAAGAGCTTCATGATCATCTCTGGCGGGGTTAACATCTACCCGCAGGAGATCGAGAACCTGCTGGTGACCCACGACAAGGTGGCCGATGCCGCGGTGATCGGCGCGCCCGACGACGATCTGGGCGAGAAGGTCGTCGCGGTGGTCCAGCCGGTCGACATGGCGCTGGTGGAGGGTGACGCGGGCGAGGCGCTGGAGGAAGAGCTCTGTGCCTTCCTCGGCGAGCGGCTCAGCCGGGTGAAGATGCCCCGCCAGATCGATTTCCGCGCCGAGCTCCCGCGCGAACCCACCGGCAAGCTCTACAAGCGCCTGCTGCGAGACGAATATCGCGACGCGGCGAAGGCCGGGTAAGCCCCGGCAGCGCAACCCTAATGGCCTCCCGAGGGTGACAAAGGCGACACCGTGTCACTTTTGCCCTCTGCGGCTTTCAGTGGATAGTTCAGCCCTTTAGCGGCGAAATTGTGTGTCGACGGACACAGGTGGCGGGCCGCAAAACGAGCGCGAGCCGTCGACAATGGAAAAAAACTGATCGCCTCTTATCCGATTTGCCCGCAGTAGGAAAATTGCCCGCTTGGCGAGAAAGGGGCGCGCCGGAGCGGGTGGTCGAGCCGAGCTGAACCCACGGAAAAGGTCGGCCTGGCCCCAATGTCGCCGTTCACTGAACGCCGTCACTCGAAAGCGCTCGCACGCCAATCGGTCTAGAACCATATCCTCAGGCCGAGCACTGCTTTCAGCCCGTCAGGGCTTTCACCTGCGGCGCGCGCAATATCGGCGGTTTCGCCCAGCTTGGCTTCGTACTCAAAGCCTACATAGGGCGCGAATTCGGGGGCGATTTCGTATCGCAACCGCAGCCCCGGCTCGACCTTCGTGATACCTGCACCGATCTCGCGGTCTGGCACGTCCTGCGCGGCAAACGCCGCCTCGATGCGAGGCTGTAGGATCAGTCGCTGCGTGATCTTCTGGTCGTATTCGGCCTCGATCCTGCCCGTCAGGTCGCCCCGGTCGGACAGGAAGATCGCGCCGTCGACATGGAACATGTAGGGCGCAAGGGCCTGCACGCCGAGCACGAGATGCGTGAGATTATCGGGTTCGGGATCGAATCGCACGCCCGCCTGCAAATCGAAGAAAGGCCCGATCGCGCGGCTGTAGAGTGCCTGTATTTCGGCGTCTTCCAGTTCACTGCCAAAGCCGCCTTCGCCTTCGGTCTTGAAAACGAAGCGGTTGATGTCGCCGCCATACCAGCCCTGAGCATCCCACAAATAGCCGTCTTCGCCTCCATCCGCCGCGATGCGTGCTTCGAGCCGTTCAACCAGAATCATGCCGGTGGTCATGCCGCCATTCTCGCGCGCCAGTTGCGCGCGCGACGGCTCCATCGCTTTACGCCCCCAGATGGCATCGGCAGCGTGGCGCGGCCCTTCGAGCGCGCGTGCGGGCACAGCATCCTCTGGCGCGGCACCAGGAGCGGACTTGTCGGACATCCCGCCGTGCGAGCCATGATCCATGCCCGTCTTGGACACGCCTTCCTTCGGATCATCCTTTCGCGGGCATTGCTCGGGCGGAAGGTGTCCCATCGCGCAGTGATCCGCCTCCGACTGTGCGGCAGGCTTTTCTCCATGGGCCGCGTGGTCCTGCGCCGCGAGCGGACTGGCAGCGAGCATCGCCCCGGCAAGCAGTGCGAGGCGGATCATGCGCCGTCTCCTGCGGGGAAAGGTCGCACGGTCACCACCTGCATCATCCCTGCATGCATGTGGTAGAGCAGGTGGCAGTGGAAGGCCCAGTCGCCCGGCTCGTTCGCGGTCAGGTCGAAAGTAGCAGTGCCGCCGGGTTGCACGATCACCGTATGCTTCAGCGGCTGGTGCATATGGTCCGCACCGTTGACCAGTTCGAAGAAATGGCCGTGCAGATGGATCGGGTGCGCCATCATGGTGTCGTTGACCAGCTTCACCCGCACCCGCTCGTCGTAGCCGAAGCGGATCGGTTCGTCGGTCACGGCGGTGAACTTCTTGCCGTCGAAGCTCCACATGTAGCGTTCCATATTGCCCGTGAGGTGGATCTCCATCTCGCGGTCCACACTGCGGTGCGGGTTCATCCGCTTCGCCTTGAGGTCGGTGTAGCGCAGCACGCGATGGGGCACCTCATCGAGACCGAGGCCGGGGAAATTCATTCGGTCCATCGGCATCGGTGCGATCATGTCGACACCCGGACCGACTTTCACATCCTCGGGCACGAGCGACTTGTCGCGCATCGCGTGATCCATGCCGCCGCTCATCGCTTCGGCGCCTTCCATCCCGGCCATGCCCGAATGGTCCATCATGCCCATATCGACCATGGACAGCGTCGGGATTTCGCGCAGCGGAGGCGGGGTCGCACGGTGGCCCTCGTGGCTCGTCAGGCTGGCGACGCCCATGCCGCTGCGGTCCATCGCCTCGGCCACGATCGCATGGCTGCCGTCGGGCGGGGTGACGATGACGTCGTAGGTTTCGGCCACACCGATCTGGAACTCGTCCACCTCGACCGGGTCCACATCCTGTCCGTCGGCGGCGATTACGGTCATCGGCATGCCCGGCAGCCGCACGTTGAAGAAGGTCATCGCCGATCCATTGATGACGCGCAGCCGCACCCGCTCGCCGGGGTTGAACGCGAGTTGCAGGTCGTCCTGCGGTCCGTGCCCGTTGATGAGGAAGGTGTAGGTGGTGCCCGTCACATCGGAGATGTCGCGCGGATTCATGCGCATCTTGCCCCACATGCGCCGCATCTCGCCCGACATATCGCCCTCGGTCGCGGTCTGCATCTGGCGCTGGAAGTAATGCTCGCCAACCTTCAGCTTGCGCATGATCTCGTGCGGATGCATCGGCGTGAACTCGGACAGCAGCACCACATAGTCGCGATCGTAGCGCGGGTCGGGCTCTGCGCTTTCGACGATGATCGGGCCATAGTGCCCCGCCTGTTCCTGCAAGCCGGAGTGTGAGTGCCACCAGTAGGTGCCGGTCTGCCGGATCGGGAATTCGTACGTGAAACGCTCGCCAGGCCCGATGCCGGGGAAGCTGACGCCGGGCACGCCGTCGAACTCGAAGGGCACCAGCAGGCCATGCCAGTGGATCGAGCTGTCCACGTCGAGATTGTTAGTGACATGAATGCGCGCGTTCTGCCCTTCGCGCAGCCGCAACAGCGGGCCCGGCACCGTGCCGTTGACCGCGACCGCATGCCCCGACCGACCACCGGTGGTGAAGTGGTGGTCGCCGATCGCGAGCTGGATGCCCTCGCCCGATACTTCCCCAAATCCGTTTTTCGCATGGGTCAATGAAGCGCCGCGTGCCCATGCGGGCATCGGAAGCGCACAGGTTGCGGCAAGCGCAGCGGTGCTGCGAATGAGGTTGCGACGCGAGAGTGAGGGCATGGTCGGCCTGTCTGCGATTGATTCGGCGAACGCTGCTATATATACCCCCATAGGGTATTACAATTGGACCTTGCGCAATGGCGGACGCGAAAACAGCGAAAATCAACCGGCTGAACCGGATCGCGGGCCAGGTGCGCGGTATCAGCCAGATGGTCGAGGATGACCGTTACTGCATCGACATCCTGCACCAGATGCAGGCGGTGAAATCCGCGCTCGCGAAGGTCGAGACGCAGGTTCTGAAGGATCATGCCGCCTGCTGCGTGGCCGAAGCCATCGCCAGCGGCGACGAAGCCGACCAGCGCGAGAAGTTTGAAGAACTGGTCGACCTGTTCGCCAAACGGCGCTGACGGTCCCAGGCGCGCTAGGGCGCTTGAAGGCCGACATCCTCGCGTGCCTCGCGACGAAGCCCCTCGGTCAACTCGGCGCTTCGCGGTGGCAGTGCCTCGCCGCTTCCCTGTTCCCCATTCTGTTCGATTTCTTCGAGCAGCATCTCCATCTGCGCGATTTCCTTCACCTGCGCCTCGATGATCGCATCGGCGAGTTCCCGAACGCGGGGATCGCTGATTTCTGCGCGACGACTGGTCAGCACAGCGATGGAATGATGCGGAATCATCGCCTTCATCCACGCCTCGTCGTCGACCGTAGCCTGACTGCGGACGAGAAAGAGAAACAGCACGAAGCCCAGCACCGCGCCTGCCATGACAAGCACCTTGGTCATCAGCGTGCGATACATGCCCCACATGAAGCCGAGCATGATGACGATCATCGCCATGCCCATCATCAGCGCCATCCACATGCGGGTCTGGCTGAACCAGACATGCCCCGGCTCATAGACGTTCGAGTATTTGAGCACGAACATCGTGACGATCGAGGTCGCGATCATCGCCGCAAAAATCGTCCATTTGCTCTGGTGAGCCCCTTCGGTGGTGGTCGTGTTCTCGTTCGCCATTTGCGCCTCCTCTAGTGAAAATACACCCCCCCGGGGTATTCGGTTCCTAGAATGAGCAAACGGCTGCGCCTGCTTTACGCCCGCATATTCGGTTTTTTGATTTTGCGCGCAGAACGGGGATGGCCGCTATCGGACCTTCCGGTCGAACTGCCTGTCTCATTCGGAAAGAGCCGAAATTTGCGGAAACAGCTATTCCTTGAGCAGCCGCTCCGCGATCTTGCGGACATCGGCGCCCATGTCGTCGCGCTCCAGCGCCAGCGCCAGGGTGGCTTCGACGAAGCCGATCTTGCTGCCGCAATCGTAGCGCGCGCCGTCAAAGGTGACCGCGTGGAAAGGCTGGGTGCCGATCATCTTGGCCATCGCGTCGGTTAGCTGGATTTCGCCGCCTGCGCCCTTTTCCTGGTGTTCGAGCGTGCGCATCACTTCGGGCTGGAGGATGTAGCGGCCCGAAATGATCTTGTTCGACGGGGCCTCTGCCACCGGCGGTTTCTCGACCAGGCCGGTGACTTCGGTAAGCGTGTCGGACACCGTCTCGCCGGGTGCGATCACCCCATAGCTCGAGACCTTTTCCTGCGGCACTTCGAGCACCGAGATCAGATTGCCGCCGACCTGGTCGTAGGCCTCGACCATCTGCTTCATGCAGCCGGTGCCGCGCTTATGGCCGATCATCAGTTCGTCGGGCAGGAAGATCGCGAAGGGTTCGTCGCCCACGATCGCGCGCGCGCACCAGATCGCGTGGCCGAGCCCCAGCGGCACCTGCTGGCGCACGGTGATGATATCGCCGGGGGTGAAGCGGGAGGAATCGAGCACGGACATATCCTTGCCCCGCTCGTCCATCGTCGCTTCGAGTTCGTAGGCGATGTCGAAATGCTCGACGATTGCAGTCTTCCCGCGGCCGGTGACGAAGATCATCTGCTCGATCCCGGCCTCGCGCGCTTCGTCCACCGCATACTGGATCAGCGGCCGGTCGACGATCGGGAGCAATTCCTTGGGGATTGCCTTGGTCGCTGGAAGAAACCTGGTGCCGAGCCCCGCGACGGGGAAAACGGCTTTGCGGATCGGTTTTTTTGCAGCCATGGCGGGAGGATAGGCCGTGCCGCGCTCCTGCGCAACTTGCCGCGCAACTTGCCCGTTGCGCGCAAGCCGCTAAAGCCGCTGCATGGACAAACTGATCATTACCGGTGGCAGGAAGCTCGAAGGGGAAATCCCGATTTCGGGTGCCAAGAATGCCGCACTCACCCTGATTCCCTGCGCCTTGCTGACCGACGAGCCGCTGACGCTGCGCAATCTGCCGCGTCTCGCCGATATCGACGGCTTCCAGCATCTGATGACGCAATTCGGCGTGTCGCATTCGATCGCCGGTCGCCGGCCGGAAGATTTCGGGCGCGTGGTCACGCTCGAAGCGATGCGGATCACCTCCACCGTCGCGCCTTACGATCTCGTGCGCAAGATGCGCGCGTCGATCCTCGTGCTCGGCCCGATGCTGGCGCGGATGGGCGAGGCAACCGTCTCGCTGCCCGGCGGCTGCGCGATCGGCAATCGCCCGATCGACCTCCACCTGAAAGTCCTCGAGGCGATGGGCGCCGAGATCGAGCTCGCCTCCGGTTACGTCAAGGCGAGTGCGCCCGATGGCGGATTGCCGGGCGGCAATTACGATTTTCCCTCGGTTACCGTCGGCGCGACAGAAAACGCGCTCATGGCCGCCGCGCTTGCGACCGGGACGACCCGTCTCGGCAATGCCGCGCGCGAACCCGAGATCGTGGACCTGTGCAATCTGCTCGTCGCGATGGGCGCGGAAATCGAGGGGATCGGCACGTCCGACCTGGTGATCCACGGCCAGCCCTCGCTCAACGGCGCGACCTATTCGGTCATGCCCGACCGGATCGAGGCCGGCTCCTATGCCTGCGCTGCGGCGATCACCGGCGGCAACGTCCTGCTCAAGGGTGCCCGCGCCAACGAGATGAACGCCACCAGCCACGCCCTGCGCAATGCCGGGGTGACGGTGGAAGAGGAAGGCAAGGGCCTGCGGGTGATCGCGGACAAGCCGCTCAACGCCGTCAACCTCACGACCGCGCCCTATCCGGGCCTCGCCACCGATATGCAGGCGCAGCTGATGGCCATGCTGTGTCTCGCACGCGGCACGAGCGTGCTGAACGAGACGATCTTCGAAAACCGCTACATGCACGTGCCCGAACTGGCGCGGATGGGCGCGAATATCGAGGTTTCGGGCCGCACCGCCGTGGTCCATGGGGTCGAGAAGCTGACGGGTGCCGATGTGATGGCGACCGATCTGCGCGCGTCGATGAGCCTGGTGATCGCCGGACTCGCGGCCGAGGGCGAGACCCAGGTTCGCCGTCTCTACCACCTCGATCGCGGCTACGAACGGCTCGAGGAAAAACTGGCTCTAGTCGGCGCACAGGTCGAACGTATCGGCGACTAACTGCGGCAAGAGTTCGAAGCCGCTGAATCTCCGGACCTTCCCCGCCCTTCGCGCGTTGAAAGGCAAAAGGAGATTTGCACATGGGACTCTTGAAACTCGCCGCACTTAGCACTCTCGGTTATGTCGGCTACAAATTCTACGAGAAGCAGAAGCTCGACCGCAACGGCGTCGCATTCGCCGACGGCGAGCCAGACGGACCGTTCCGCAACGCCGGTGCCGACGCAACGAAAACGCACGACCGGATGAGCGAAACCGACGAGGCGCTCGACGAAACCTATCCGGCGAGCGACGCGACAGCCAAGTATTAGAGGCAAATATCAGGGGTTCGGGGCGTTGTCCCCGGCCTCGGCTTCTGACAGCCACGGCGCTTCCGCCGTCCAGAAAATGATATCGACCCCGAGATAATCGCGTGCGTAAGCCGCGATCGTTTCGGGGTCGAATGCCGTTCCGGTGGCCGGATCGCGATAGGTCAGCGTCGGTTCCTGCACCGCCATGGCCACGATCGGCAACCGCTCGTGATTGCGATGGAGGAACGGGTAGCTGTTCTTCACCTGCGCGCGCTTGTTGGGCACGATGTCGGGACCGCCGATGCCGAAGCCATGTTCGAACGCGGCGGCGAAGATACGCGTCATGTAGCCGCGATCGTCGTTCCATTCGCAGGGCCAGAAATTGACATATTGCACCACATGGCTGCGCCGGAAGGCCGCGCTGGCATGGGCCGCGTTGGCAATCTCGGCATCGACATAGGCATCGCAATCGAATGCCTCGACGCCGCCGATCGGATCGACCGAGGTTTCGGGCAGGTTGATGCCTTCGATTTTGCCGTCGAAGCGCTCGGCCAGCGCCGATAGCAGCGCCTGGAAACGCGCCCGGACGGCAGGGTTCCATTGCTTGGTCGCCCAGCCCTGCTCGGTCGGCACGCCCTCTCCCGGATTGTCGACCTGCCGGATCAGCCCGCCATCGTAGCGCGGTTCGGTCAGGATATAGTCGGGCACCAACCGGTCCTGCGGACGGAAGAAACGATCCTGCACCTGCACCCACAGCGCCTTGTCCGCAGCATCGGCTAACGCAAGGTCGCGCTCGATCGCGCTGAAATCGTATTCGCCTTCGCGCGGCTCGAGCTTGCGCCAGCTGTAGACGATCTGGATCCCGCCGATATCGTCGCGCGCGAGCAGATCGCGGTGGGACTCAGCCGTATCGCCCCCGGCAAAGATATAGTTCTGCAAGCTCGCGGGGCGCTCCGGCCGCGCCACCGGATCCTCGCCGTCGGGCACACTCGCACAGCCCTGCACCAGCAGCGCACCGATCAGCAGGGCGAACAGCCCCGTTCGTTTCGTCATTCCGACAGTTCCCTCACCAGCCAGACCCGTATCGCACTGGCTAGGCCGGGAGGGGTGTCGCTGGCGATCCGCTGTTCGTCGATCCGTGCCACCAGCGCGTTGATCGGAATCGCTTCGCGCGCCGCAGCCTCGCGCAGCATGTCCCAGAACAGCGGCTCGAGACTGATCGAGGTCTTGTGCCCGGCGATCTCGACCGAGCGTTTGACCGGGGGATGGTAGATCGAAGGCATGAGGGCACTGTAAGCACGGGCGCCCGCGGCACCATGAAATTCTGTTGGGGGCTCGTCCCGCCGCCCCGCGCGAACCGCTATTCTGGCGGCGCTTCGACTTCCGTCGCTTCCCATGCCTGCCAGATGCGCGGAGCGATCGTCTCGAGCGGGACCCAGTGTTTCCCGCCGGTCAGATTGACGCGCGTCACGCGAGCGCCGCCTGCCTTTTCGATCCTGTCGGCCAGTTTGGGAGAAACCACGTCGTCCTTAGTGCCGTGCATCACGAGGATCGGCTCGTCGACCCGCGCGATCGCTTTCAGATTGTCGTATTTCTCCGTGACGAAAGGACGCAGCACGCGCGGCGCGGCATCCTTGAGCCGAGTGAATGCGCCGAGCGTCGCCACCGCTATGACGTTATGCCGCGCCGCCATCTCCAGCGCGACCGCCCCGCCCAGCGAGAAGCCGAACAGATAGAGCCGCGCATCGGGCTGCACTTCGCGCGCCTTGGCGATCCACGCTTCGGCATCGGCATAGAGCCCGGTTTCGGACGGTTTGCCCGGATTGTCGCCGAACCCGCGATAGGAGGCGACCAGCACCCCGCGTCCGCCCACCCGCAACGGCTCTGCACGCACCGCCATCACGAGGTGGTTGTAGGAATTGCCGTGGAACACGACCACGATCTGGTCGACGCCTTCATCCGGCGGCCAATAGGCGCCCTGCAGGACCAGTCCGTCCGCCGTGGTCGCCTCGATCGCTTGCGGCGCTTCGCCCACGAAGGTCGCGTCGGTATCGGCCAGCGACACGGGTTCGTAGACCTGGCTCTGGGCCTGCGCGGGTCCGGCCAGCGCGAGCAAACCCGCAGCGATCAACATTATCCCTCGCGCCATTCCGCCGTCTCCTTCCGATCGCGAGATATCGTCCTCGCCAGCCGAACCGGGGGTGAACGGGTCAATACATGTGTTGGCCGCCATTGATGCTCATGGTCGAGCCGGTGACGAACTCGCCATTGTCGCTGGTGAGGAAAGCCACACCGCGCGCGATCTCCTCGGCCTGTCCGAGGCGGCCGACGGGGATCTTTGCGACGATTTTCTCCAGCACAGGTTCGGGCACCGCGGCAACCATGTCGGTGTCGATATAGCCGGGCGCGATCGCGTTGACCGTGATGCCGAACTTGGCGCCTTCCTGCGCCAGCGCCTTGGTAAAGCCGTGAATGCCCGATTTGGCGGCGGCATAGTTCACCTGGCCGTATTGCCCGGCTTGCCCGTTGATCGAGCCGATATTCACGATCCGACCCCATTTGCGCTCGCGCATGCCGGGGAAGCAGGCCTTGGCCATGTTGAAGCAGCCGCCAAGATTGACGCGCATGACTTCGTTCCAGTCTTCCCAGCTCATCCGATGGAGCGTGCCGTCGCGGGTGATCCCGGCATTGTTGACCACGATATCGATATCGCCGTGATCCTTCGCCACCTGTTCGCATCCCTCGATGCAGGCTTCGTGGTCGCCGACATCCCATCTGGCCACGGCGATGCCGGTGCGGTCGGAAAACTCCTTCGCCCGTTCGTCATTGCCGCCGTAATTGGCGACGACGGTGCGCCCCTGTTCCTTCAGCGCCAGGCTGATCGCCTCGCCGATTCCGCGCGTACCTCCGGTTACGATTGCCACTCGTGCCATGCCTGATCCTCTTCCCTTTTCGCGACGGCCGATGCTCGGCTCGATCCGCTCCTCGCTCCCTAGGTGACGCCAGGGCAAGCGAAGGGCAAGGGGCTTTGTTTGAGGGCGTTAGGCGAGCACGGCAGCGCGCTCAGAACTTGAGGCGCGTTCCGACATAGACCGCCTGATCGTCCTTGCGGCCATCGGCGATCGGTACCAGCCGGTCGCGATCGGCCTGACGATACCGCACGCCCGCAGTCACCGCGACCGAGCTCGACAGACTGTAGGAGCCGCCCAGATCGACGCGGGCCTCGCCATCGCCGTCGAAGGTGCGCGGTGCACGACCCGCGCGCTGGCGCTCGTCGATCTCGACCACCGGCGCAAAGCGCGATGGGCCGTCCTTGGCACCGGGCGAAAGCTTGAACGCCGTCATGTTCGCCAGCGGCTGATCGTCCTGCTTGTCGGCAGCGACCAGATTGTCGGAGAAACTCTTGGTGCCGCGTGTCACCGCCAGATTGTAGGCGCTTTGCGACATCCGCATGGCCGAAGGCGCATCGCCCGGCCTGGTCTGGATCGCGCGGGCGTTCGACGGATCGACGCGCACCGCAATCGAAAGCGCGGTATGCGCGCGCGGATCGGCGCGGCCGGGCGTTACGCTGAAAAGATCGCCGCTATGCGAGGGGCGCGCGAGCGAGCGCAGCATCACCGCACGGGCATCGGCCGTCTCGAGCGCATCGTCGGACAGCGAATCGAGCCCCGACTGCGCACTTTCCATCACGCGTGCCGGATCGAACCCGGCCGAGAGACCCAGAACAGCGCTCGGGATCGCGAGCAGGCCGACAGCCCCGCCAAGGACGAGGAAACTGTGGGGGCCGGCAAGGATCGAGCGTGTCGTCATGCGTTGCTCCGGTTCATGTCATACCCGGCGTGAGCAGCGCATTAACGCGCCAGTCAGCCGGTTTCGGCTTGTACCATAGCAGACGCACGGTCGTGGGCAAAGTTCTTCGCGATTCGCGCTGGATCGAGGGTCCGCGAACAGCGTATCGATCGGGCGTGGAACGGGTGCGGGGCCTTGCCGCCGCCGCGCTCGCGACTATAGAGAGCCAACAGCGCCCGCAAACGGCGCGCAAGACCAAAGAACAGGATTTTCCATGAGCCACCGGGCCTTCACCCTTACCGCCAAGACCCTTCTGGTCGGTTTTTCCTCGCTCGCCCTCGTGGCGTGCGGAGGCGGGCAGGAACGCCCGTCGGCCGATCTGGCGGCGTCAAACGTTACCACCATCGGCGTCAACGCCTATCTCTGGCGCGCCGCGCTCGACACGCTGAGCTTTGCGCCGCTGTTGCAGACCGATAGCGCCGGCGGCGTGATCGTGACCGACTGGTACGCCAATCCCGACAATTCGGCCGAGCGCGTGAAGCTGACCGTATCGATCCTCGATCAGGACCTGCGCGCCGATGCGATCCGCGTGGCCGCGAGCCGCCAGGTCGCCGCGGGTGGCCAGTGGGTCGATGCGCCGGTCCAGGCCGCGACGATCCAAAAGCTCGAAGACATCATCCTGACCAAGGCTCGCGATCTGCGTCGCGGCGCCGTCGGGAGCTGATTCCCGCGCTTTGGGGGCGCTTTGAATGACCGAACAGTTCGATCCGTCCACCGTCGACGGACATTGGCAATCCGTGTGGGAAGAGCGCGGCACCTTCCGCGCCGACAGCGATAGCGACAAGCCCAAGAGCTACGTGCTCGAGATGTTCCCCTATCCCAGCGGGCGCATCCATATCGGGCATGTCCGCAATTACACGATGGGCGACGTACTCGCGCGCTACAAGACAATGCGCGGCCACGAAGTGCTCCACCCGATGGGGTGGGATGCGTTCGGCATGCCGGCGGAGAACGCCGCGATGGAAAAAGGCGTCCATCCGGGCGGCTGGACCCGCGACAACATCGCCAACATGAAAGCGCAATTGAAGCGCCTGGGCTTCTCGCTCGACTGGAGCCGCGAACTCGCGACCTGCGAGCCCGATTATTACGGCCACGAACAGGCGCTGTTCCTCGACCTCTACGAAGCGGGGCTGGTTTACCGCAAGGAAAGCGCGGTCAACTGGGACCCTGTCGACATGACCGTGCTCGCCAACGAGCAGGTGATCGACGGCAAGGGCTGGCGTAGCGGCGCCGAAGTCGAGAAGCGCAAGCTCTCGCAGTGGTTCCTCAAGATCACCGATTTTGCCGACGAGCTGCTCGAAGGGCTCGATTCACTCGAAAACTGGCCCGACAAGGTCAAGCTGATGCAGGCCAACTGGATCGGCAAGAGCCAAGGGCTGCAATTCCACTTCGACGGGACCAATTTCGACGAGCAGATCGAGGTCTACACAACCCGGCCCGATACGATCTTCGGCGCCAGTTTCGTCGCCGTGGCGGCCGAGCATCCGGTGGCGCAGGCCGTCGCCGAAACCCGCGCCGAGGCGCAGGCCTTTATCGAAACGTGCAAGGCCGGCGGGACCACCGCCGCCGAACTCGAAACCGCCGAGAAGCTCGGTTTCGACACCGGGCTCAAGGTCGCGCACCCGTTCACCGGCGACGAACTTCCGGTCTACATCGCCAATTTCGTGCTGATGGAATACGGCACCGGCGCGATCATGGCGGTGCCCGGGCACGACCAGCGCGATTTCGACTTCGCGACCAAATACGGCCTGCCGATCCCGCGCGTCGTCGCGCCGAGCGCGGACGATGCCGACAAGCCTTTCGCTGGCGAGGCCGAATCGGGTGAGGGCGTGATCGTCAATTCGGACTTCCTCGACGGGATGGAAATCGACGCGGCCAAGGCCGAAGTGATCGCCCGCATCGAACAGCAGGGCCGGGGCGAAGGCAAGACCGTGTGGCGCCTGCGCGACTGGGGCGTGTCGCGCCAGCGCTACTGGGGCACGCCGATCCCCTTCATCCACTGCGAGGCATGCGGCATCGTGCCGGTGCCCAAGGACCAGCTGCCGGTCGAGCTGCCCGAGGATGTCGATTTCCAGACTCCCGGCAACCCGCTCGAACGGCACGCGACCTGGAAGCATGTCGAGTGTCCGAAATGCGGCGGCAAGGCGCAGCGCGAGACCGACACGCTCGACACGTTCGTCGACAGTTCGTGGTATTTCCTCCGCTTCGCCAGCCAGCCGGACGACAAGCCGTTCGACCGCGAAGAAGTCGCCAAGTGGATGCCGGTGGAGCAGTATATCGGCGGGATCGAGCATGCGATCCTGCACCTGCTCTACGCCCGCTTCTGGACGCGCGCGCTCAGCGCTTGCGGCAAGCTGGACGTGAAGGAACCCTTCGCCAGCCTGTTCACGCAAGGCATGGTGACGCACGAGACTTATTCGCGCGAGATCGACGGTCGCACCCTCTACTACGCGCCGAGCGAGATCAGCCGCGAGGCCGAGCGCGCGACGCTGAAAGACGATGGCGGCGAGGTTTCGATCGGCCGGGTCGTCAAAATGTCCAAGTCGAAGAAGAACGTCGTCGACCCGGACACGATCATCGACACCTACGGCGCCGATGCGGTGCGCTGGTTCATGCTGTCCGACAGCCCGCCCGAGCGCGACCTGCCGTGGTCCGAAGCGGGCATCGAAGGCTGCGGGCGCTTCACCCAGCGACTGTGGCGGCTGTTTGCGCAGTTCGACGATGCAGCCGAGGGCGAGGACAAACCGCTCGACCGCAAGGCCGCGCAGACGATCGCCGCCGTGGCCGAGGATATCGAGGCGCTCGCCTTCAACAAGTCGGTGGCGCGCATCTACGAACTCACCGGCGCGGTCGAGAAGGCCAAGCCTTCCGCCTCGCGCAGCGCTGCGATCCGCGCGCTGGTGCAACTCGTCGCGCCGATGATGCCGCACCTTGCCGAAACGGCGTGGGCGCAGATGGGTGGCGACGGCCTCGTCTCCGAAAGCGCGTGGCCCGAAGTGGACGAAAAGCTGCTGGTCGAGGACGAAGTCACCATCGCGGTGCAGGTCAAGGGCAAGCTGCGCGACACCTTCAGCGCCCCCAAGGGCGCGGGCAGAGACGCGCTCGAAGCCCAGGCGCTCGCGCGCGAAAAGATCGTCAACGCGATCGGCGACGCGCAAGTGCGCAAGGTCATTGTGGTGCCCGATCGTTTGGTGAATATCGTCGTGTGATGCGCACGCTCCTCGCCCTTCTCCTCGCCTTCTCGCTGGCAGCCTGTGGCATGCAGCCGCTTTACGGCACCTCGTCGGGTGCGACGCAGGCGGGGCTCGGGGCGATCGAAGTGGCCGAGATTCCCGGGCGCGCCGGCTGGCTGGTGCGCAACGAGCTGGCCGACCGGTTCGGCGCTGCCGGATCGCAGGATCCGCGCTATCGACTCGACGTCCGGCTCGACGACCAGCTCGAAGGGCTCGGCCTGCTGTCCGACGAAACGATCGGCCGCGAACGCCGCACGCTGCGCGCGCGCTACCAGTTGGTCGACGTCGCGAGCGACGCAATCGTACTCGACGCCACCACCGAATACGACGCCGGGATCGACGTCGTCTCAAGCGATTATGCCACCATCGCGGCGGAAGAAACCGCGCTCGAGAATCTCGCCAAAGAAGTGGCCGACCGGATCGTGACCCGCGTGGCGCTGGCGCTCCGCGAAAAGCAATGAAGGTCAAATCGGGCGAATTCGCCCGCCGTGCGCCGCAATTGGCGCGCGATTGCCGCCTGTTCTTCCTCTGCGGCCCCGACGAGGGCGGAGCCTCCGCCGCCGCCGACAAGCTGATCGCCGCACTGCCCGATCCGGGCGAGCGGATCGAGTTTTCAGGCAGCGAAGTGAAATCGGACCCGGTCAAAGTCGCCGACGAAGCGGTCTCGAGCTCGCTGTTCGGCGGATCGCGCCACCTGTACCTGCGCGTTTCGGGCGAGGAAGCGAAAGACGCGCTCGCACTGCTGGTCGAGCAGGGCGAGGAGGCTGCCCCGGTGATCGTCGTGGCGCGATCGGCGAGCGACAAGTCGCGCTCGGCCAAGCTGCTCGAAAAGCGCGCCGATGCGGTGGTCGCGATGTTCTATCCGCCCGATTTGCGCTCGCTTGCAGGAGAAGTCCGCCAGATGGCCGATGCAGCCGGACTGCGCCTACCGACCGCGCTGGCCGAGCGAATCGCCAGCGGCGTGCGGCTCGATGCGCGGCTCGCGAAGAGCGAGGTCGACAAGCTGTCGCTCTATCTCGATGCCTCGCCGCAATCGCCCAAGAGCGTCGACGAGAGCGACTATGACGCGGTTTGCGCGTCGAGCGAGGATGATGGCTTCAACCCGCTGGTCGCGGCCGTGCTTTCGGGCAAGACCGATCGCCTCGCGCACGAGCTCGAACGCTATCGCCACACCGGCATGAACGCAGTGGGCGTGCTGCTGGCCTTCGAACGGCGCGTGGCGCAACTGGCACAGCTCGCCTCGCGGCTCGGCCCGCGCCAGTCGATCCCGGCCTTCATCGAAGACGAGAGCCGTGCGCGACGGGTGTTCTGGAAGGACAAGGGCGAGCTGACCGACCAGCTGTCACGCTGGCGCGGCCCCGCGCTCGAACGGTTGGTCGAGCGGATGGTCGAATTGCACCAGCAGATCCTCGCGCGCAGCCAGGACGGCGATTTGCTGCTGGCCCAGGAACTGACGCAGATCGCGCGCTACGCTGCACGCGGAAAGTGAAGGCTCGTCGGATGTGGTGACCCATCGGGGTCACCTTGGTGCCCGCCCGCACCCAGAAATAATCTATACCTAATTCGAATCCGGCACCCGGAAGCTGCCGCTGACACGGCCATTGCTGCCGGTGCTCGTCGCAGGGCCATCGCTACTGCCGCTCGATCCGCCGCCGATGCTCGAGACACCGCTGCGCAAGTCGATCGTCAGTCTCCCGCCCGACAGTTTATCGCTGCCGCGATTGAGGGTGACGCCGCCCGCCATGGTGATGATCCGGCGACCGAAATCGTAGACCGCCACGCCGCCGCGCGCCGATTCGTTTCCGCGGGTCACCGTGACCCCGCCGGTCGCGGTGATCCGATTGATCTGGAGCGCACCGGCATCCGAATAATCGATGATCGTGCGGCTCGCGCGCATTGTCAGACCCGCTTGCCGGATGATCACATTGCCAGACAGCACCGCGCGATTGGCGCGATCGTCGAGTGTGAAATTGTCGGCATCGAACTCCACCGGGGCGTTCGAATTGTGTCCGGCAATCGCCTGCGCGGGCAATCGGGTGGCGGCGAACAGGGCAAGGCCCATCAATACGAAAGCGAGCAGGGCGATCCGCATGGGCGGACGGGAACGTGTCGTCATGGCATCCTCAATCGTCCGGGGATCATCCGGAATTTCGCACGGCCCGAAAGCCGCAAGGTGCGGGTCGGCAAATCCACCCGCATCGAACCGGCGCTGAACGTGCCGGCGGGGATCGCACCCGACACGCCGCCGCTGCCGGTGATCACTTGGTCCTCGAGATCGATCTCCACTCCGGTGGCCGAGACCGAGTAGCCGTCACTGGCCGTGAAGCGGATCGTGCCGTCGACTGCAACCGTGTTGGCGTCGAGATCGAACACCCCGTCGGGCGCGACGATCTGCGCCGGTCCGCCGTCGAGCAGGATGCTGGCCTTGAGGCCGCGCATCACCAGTTGCGGAACCTTGGCGCTGCGCTGCGACGCGCTTTCGGCGACCAGCGAGAACGGCCGCCCCTTATTGTCGGCGCCGCGGTAGATCGCATCGTCGACCCGCAACCGTTCATCGGTCACCGCGACCTTGTTGCGATCGAGCAGGAAGCTGATTTCACTGCGCGGCGCGATCGGCGAGAGGATCATGACGGCCGCGACTGCGCCTGCCGCGGCCGGCAGTCCCCAGGCGAACACCTTTACCAGCCGGTCGTGAAACCCGCCCGGCTGCGCCCAGCGCTCACGCTCCGCCCGCGCGCGATCGGCCGCGCGGCTGGTGGTGGGCACCGCATGCGTCGTCACGCCGCGATCCTAGGCATGGCTGAAAATGTCGTGATCGTCCCAGCCGAGATAATCGAGCCGGGCGCGGGTGGGGAGGAAATCGAAGCAGGCCTGCGCGATCTCGGTGCGTCCTTCGCGCTCGAGCCGGGCGACCATCACGTCGTAGAGCTGGTGCAGATAGCGCACGTCCGAGGCGGCGTATTCGCGCTGCGCATCGTTGATTTCCGGTGCGCCCCAATCGGACGATTGCTGGGCCTTGGACAGATCGTGATCGGTGAAATCGTGGACCAGCATCTTGAGTCCGTGGCGATCGGTGTAGGTGCGGGTCAGCTTGCTCGCGATCTTGGTGCAGAACACCGGCGCGGCGGTTACGCCGAGATAATATTCGATCGCGGCGAGATCGAAGCGGGCGAAGTGATAGAGCTTCACCCGGTCCGGATCGCCCAGCACGCGCTTGAGGTTGGGCGCATCGTAACTGCTGCCCGGGGCGAAGCGGACGAGGTGCTCGTCCCCGGTCCCGTCGCTGATCTGGACGACGCAGAGCCGGTCGCGCCGGGTGACGAGACCCATGGTTTCGGTATCGACGGCGAGCGGGCCGGTGCCCTCGAGCACGCCGTCGGGGAGGTCTTCTTCGTGGAAATGGATAGCCATAGGCGAGGAGCCCTACGCCCTGCCTTTTCCGCAGGCAAGCGCGAGCACGCGCTGGCAGGTGCGCCGCGCGCGCGATAGCACGGGCGCCGATGAGTGCAGAACCGATCCCCGAGAGCTGGCGCGCAGTGCTCGAACCGGTGCTGGCGACGCCCGAGGCGCGCCGCCTGGGCGGGTGGCTCAGCGCCGAAGAAGCGGCCGGCAAGACCGTCTATCCCGCGCGCGGCCAGCGGCTCGCCGCGCTCGACCTGACCCCGCGCGAGAATGTGCGCGCGGTGATCCTGGGGCAGGACCCCTATCACGGGCCGGGACAGGCGCACGGCCTCGCTTTCTCGGTGCCCGAAGGCGTGAAACTGCCACCGAGCCTGCGCAACATCTACAGGGAACTGGCGGCGGATTGCGGCGGAACGCCGCCCGAAAGCGGATCGCTGGTCCATTGGGCGAAGCAGGGCGTGCTGCTGCTCAACAACTCGCTGACGGTCGAGGCGGCAAACGCGGGAAGCCATGCGGGCAAGGGCTGGGACGCGATCACCGATGCGGTAGTAGCAGCGGTCGCGCGTTCGGACACACCCACCGCCTTCATCCTGTGGGGCAGCCATGCGCAGGGCAAGGCCGCGCGCATTCCCGAGCTGACCGACGACGGGTCGCATCTGGTGCTGCGCTCGCCGCACCCGAGCCCGCTATCGGCGCATCGCGGCTTCTTCGGATCGAAGCCCTTCGGCAAGGTCAACGCCTTCCTCGAAGCGCATGGGCGCGGCACGATCGACTGGTGCGGCAAGGCCCGCGCCTGATCCGCCCGAAACGGCAGGGTCAGGCGGCGCCGCTGCTCCGGTCTTCCTGTGAGGATTCGCGCGATTCGTTGGCCGGAGCGGTCCGCGCATGCATTTCGCGCAGACGCTCGATACCCGGTCCCGACACCGCCGTGCTGGCGCGCTGGCGACGCAGCCGCTCGGGCGCACGCGGATTGCGGGCGATCGCCTGGGCGAGCCGCTCGGTCAGCTGCAGATAGGACAGTTCGAAAAGGTCTTCACGCTGCGGCCTCGGCTGGCCCGCAGGAGCGGCGGATGCGGCAATCGGAGACGGCGCAGGATTGGAAGCGGGTTTGTCGTCACGCGCGAAACTGGTCGGCAGGCCATTCTGGGCCATCCGCGCGGGATCGATCGCATGGACATTGCTCGGCAACGGCGGCGAGCCGGCGAAGGGCGGAGCCGGTTCGGGCTCGACATCCGCTTCGGCGGTCGCTTCGAGCTCGTAATCGGCGACCGGATCGCTTTCCACCGTCACCGGCTGTTCGGGTCCCGCGTCATCTTCCGTCTCGTCGGCCTCATCCTTGAGGGCCGGGCCGATCCCCACTTCGGGACCGAGTTCGTCGAACACCGAGAACGGCGAGCGCGGGCCGTCGTCGGGATCATGGCGCAGGAAGGGTGCGAGCGCATCGGGTGCCGGTTCGGGCTCGGGCTCGGGATCGTCCCGGTAGCCTTCGCCGTAATCGGCTTCGGCGGAGACGGGCTCGGCGTAATCGTCATCGAGCGCGAAATGATCGTCGTGGTCATCGCTTTCGGCGGCTTCGTCGTGCTTCTCGACCTCCGTCGCCGGTGCTGGCAGAGCGGGCAGGGGCTCAAGCCCCTCGTCCGCGTCGATCGCCTCGGCGTCAGCCAGCGGCGCGGCAATGTCCTCATCCCCGGCGCCGGTGGTCCCGTCGATATCGAGAGCATCGGCAGGCGCCTTGGCGCGGACCAGCATCGCCGCCAGCGCCAGACCGATCACCGCGCCGATCCCGCAGGCCAACAGCGCGACCAGCACGCGTGCGGTCGATCCGAGCGGCGGCTGCGCGGCAGAGAGATATTGCGGCAGGCCCGAGGCCACGACCCAGCTTTCCATCGTCGGGCGACCGATCACGAGGCTGCACAGGCCAAATGTCGCCCCGAACCACATCGTCACAACCGCCGGAAACAGCGGGTGCTGCGTGATGCTTTTCGACGATGTTTCCATGCCCTTGCCCCTTGTTACGTCCGGCGACGCGCCCCCGAATCGCCCCTGTTCGCGATCACTCAGATGGCAATGTCCCCGTTCTTGTCCTTCCGGGCTAGGAGGGCGTGGTAAATTTTTTCATAACGCTGTGCATTGCGCGCCCAATCGTGGCTTTCGCGCACATGCGCTTCGCCCGCCGCAATCATCGCCGACCACTGGTCGCGCGAATCGAGCAGGCGCGAGATCGCGGCGGCGCATTCGGCGGGGGAATCGGGCTTGAACAGCACGCCCGTTTTCCCATCCTCGACCAGTTCGCGATGCCCGCCGACCGCAGAGGCCGCGACGATCTTGTGCTGCGCCATCGCCTCGAGCGGCTTCAACGGCGTGACCAGTTCGGTCAGGCGGCTGGCCTTGCGCGGATAGGCCATGATGTCGGCCAAGGCGTAATAGCGCGGCACCTGATCGTGCGGCACCCTTCCGACAAAGCGGATCGCGTCTGCCGCGGGCGAAGCCCCCGCCTGGCGTTCGAGCGCCTCGGTGCGTGGCCCCCCGCCCACCAGCAGCAAACGCACATCGGGGTGATCGGCCACCAGAGCGGGCATTGCCGCGATCAGCGTGTCGAGCCCTTCGTAATCGTAGAAGCTGCCGATGAAGGCGATCACCGGCCCGTCGCCGAGGCCCAGCTCGCCGCGCAGCGCCGGATCGGGCGCTTGCGCCTTGCCGAACAGCGACAGGTCGACCCCGTTGGGCACCACGCCGATCCGGTCCGCCGCCACGCCGCGCGCGATCAGATCGTTGCGCAAGCCATTGCAGATCGTGACCACCTGGTCCCCCGCTTTCACCACCTGGTTTTCGAGCCCGCGCGTGAGGCGGTATTTCATGTTGCCTTCGCGCCCGGTCATGTTGCCGACCGCCGCATCCTCCCAGAAGGCGCGGATCTCGTACACGAAGGGCAGGGCGCGCCGCCCGCAGACCCGCGCCGCCGCGCTGCCGCACAGGGCGGGCGAATGGGCGTGAACGATATCGGGCTGCCAAGCGTCGCATTGGCGATCGATGGTGTCGGCGAGTGCGCCGATCTCGTGCCACTCGCGCCATAGCGGCGGCCCGGAGGGTGCGCCCGGCGTGCGCACGAAAGTGAGCCCGTCGATCGTCTCTACCTCTGGGCCGCCGCCGGCCCCGTTCGCCGCTTGCCGCTGCCCGGTCACGCAGCGCACGTCGATACCGAGCCCCTGCTGCCCTTTCAGGATCGCGCGGGTGCGAAAGGTGTAGCCACTGTGGAGCGGCAGCGAATGATCGAGAACGTGGAGGACGCGCATCAGCCGGCCGCATGCTCCAGGAGGGGTTTGCCCGCCAGACCTTCGGGCACCGCAATCCCCGCCAGGGCGAGCTGGGTCGGCAATATATCGAGGATCGAGGCGCGGCGCTCATGGACGCGCGGGTTGCCGTTGGCGATCCACAGACAGCCATCGGGGTGGTGACGTCCGCTCTTCAGCGCATCGATCCGGTAGAACAGGCTCGCGAAATCGACGGCGCGATTGCGCCCGCCGTCGCGGATCTGCTCGTCTTCATCGACGGGGCGCGAAATCTGGCAGCCGAAATAGAGCGCGCCCGGCGCGCTTTCGATCGCGGGGAAGCCGAACACCTGTCGCCCTTCGCAATCGGTGTATTGCTCGAGCCGTTTGCGCGCCGCCCGCGCGCCTGCCGCATCGCCGCATTCGAGCATGTATTGATGCGTCATCGTGGGCGAAGCCTCGCGATAGGCGATGCCCGCCTCGCGCAGGAATGCATCGACATCGTGGAGCCGGTAGAAGTTCTGCCCGCCCTTGTCCTCGTAGCGCAGGAAAGGTTGCTGGCTCAGCGCCGTGGCGAAGATCAGCGTGGCGTCATGCCTGGCCGCCAGCGCCCGGAAACCGCCGACGAGACGGTCCATCGCGACATAGGCATCGCGCACCGCGTGGCGATAGAGCGCCATCTCGCCCGGTCCCGGTTTCACCGCAAAGGCAGCGGGGTCCATATGCCGCCAATAGCTGTGCTGCACATGCGCGACGCTGTTGGAAAAGAAGGTCGCGAAGTCGGGTTTGCGCTTTTTCCAGGCCGCGCGGAAGACATCGAAATTGAGTCGGTCGAGCAGCATCACCCGCTTCCACGACAGCCTGGATTCGCGCAGTTTCTCGCTCGCCAGTTGAGCAAGGATCGCACGCACCGTCTCGACGCTGAGCCCGTGCGACACCATGAATCCTAGGAAGCGCAGGTAATCCGCCGCCGACATCGCCCGCCCGGCATTAGAGTATTCGCGCACATTCTCGCTGACGAAGCGGGCATAGACATCGAACGCACCCGGATGCGACCGCCCATCCTCGCTCCACGGATCGGCGATGAAGACCCCGTCCGGATCGGCAAACGGGGCGACGTTCATGCTGCCGAAGTCGATCACCGAACGCCCGGCATCGAGGAGCATGCGGAACACGTCGCGATGGCCCGCCCGCGCCCCGTCGGTGAGATGGAACACGCGGTGTTCGTCAAAGGGCAGGCCGGTATGGACCGAATACCACTGGATCCACGGTTCGAGCAGCGTATCGTCATCGACATCGGGCCGGGTGACCCAGACCTCGCTTTCGGAGCGCAGGGCGGCGAAATGCGGCAGCAGGTCTTCGCCGATCAGCCGATCGAGCAGGCTCGGGCACAGCTCGTTCAGCTCGAGCACGATCTGCCTGTGGCCGGTTGCGGGCGTGGCCTTGTTGGTCATGGCTGTCTCCACCGCCCCGTGGGGCGCCCCTTCCTGCTTGTGCGCGGGTTACGATTCTTAGCGCGGTGTTAAACCCATCTTGTTACCAAGCGGTGTGCGGTGCCGATCACCGCCTTATGCCATCGCCGGTCGTCGACGGGAATCACAGCTTGGTCAACATCCTCTCCATCGCCCTGACGCATGCGCTGATGCTGATCGCGGCGTGGCGACTGCTGTTTCGCGACGATCTCACCGCCGATCCTCCGCCCCCGCCGGACGAGCCGGAAGACGAGAGCCCCGTCGAGGAATCCGATCCCGCGCCGCAATTCGGGGCCTATCGGTGACCGAGCTTTTCCTCCTCCTGTTCTTCTTCGCCATGCTGGGACTGGGCCTGCGCCGCCCGTTCCTGTGGGTGTGCCTCTACATGTATGTCGATATCGTGGCCCCACAGAAGCTGGGGTACACGATCCTGCCCTCCATTCCCGTCTCGCTGATCGCCTTCGTCGCCGCCTTCGGTGGATGGCTGGTGCTGTCGGACAAGACCGGCGCGCGATTCACCTCCCGCCAGGGACTGCTGGTGCTGCTGTTCCTCTATTGCCTGATGACGACGATCACCGCCGCCTATCCCGAAGCCGCCTGGGCCAAATGGGGCTGGGTATGGAAAGCGCTGGTCTTCGCCACTTTCCTGCCGCTGGCGCTGACCACGCGGCTGCGGATCGAAGCGGCGATCCTGTTCTACCTCCTCGCGCTCGGCACGATCGTGATCAATGGCGGGATCAAGACCGTGGTCGGCGGCGGCGGCTATGGCGTGCTGCGGCTGCTGGTGGACGACAACACCGGGCTTTACGAAGGCTCGATCATCTCCTGCGCCGCGGTGGCGGCGATCCCGCTGGTGTGGTGGCTGGCCAATCACGGCACGATCTTCCCCAAGGACTGGCGGGTGAAGCTGTTCGCGACCGGCTACACCTTCGCCGCCGCGTTGGTCCCGATCGGGACGACCGCGCGCACCGGCCTCGTTTGCCTCGCGATCCTCGGCCTGCTGGTGCTGGTGCAGATGAAGCGGCGCCTGCTCTATGGCGCGATGATGGCCGGCGCGGTGGTCGTCGCCATTCCCTTCCTGCCGTCGAGCTACACCGAACGGATGGCAACGATCGGCAATTACCAGAGCGACGAATCCGCCTCGACCCGCGTGGTCGTGTGGAAATGGACGATCCGCTACGCAATCCAGAACCCCAAGGGCGGCGGCTTCGATGCCTATCGCGGCAACAGCTTCACCTTCGATACCGTGTCGGTCGAAGACGACGGCACGAACCGCACGGTGACCACCCGCGAAGTCACCGAAAAATCCCGCGCCTACCATTCGAGCTATTTCGAGATGCTGGGCGAACAGGGCTGGATCGGGCTCGGCATCTTCCTGCTGCTCCACCTGTTGGGGGTGATCCAGATGCAGAGCGTCAAGCGGCGCTGGAAATCCGCCACCCGCGCGGACCAGAAATGGATTTCCCCGCTCGCGCTGGCATTGCAGCAGGCGCATCTCGTCTATCTGGTCGGCGCGGCGTTCGTCGGGATCGCCTACCAGCCGTTCATCCTCATCATCGTCGGGCTGCAGATTGCGCTGTGGACGTACAGCAAGCGGATGGAAGGCGAAGCGGTGCCCCGGCGCGCCACGCTTCGTCCCAGCCAGCAACTCGGCTCCGCGTGATTCGCATTGCACAACCCGCTTGCGCAGGGTTATGGCACCGGCAACCAAACCAGTTGCCAGGAGAGACTAATGGGCCCCGAAGAATTGCAGGCGAAAACCGGTGAACAGCTCGGCACCAGCGAATGGGTCGAGATGGATCAGGACCGGATCAACAAATTTGCCGACGCCACCGGGGATCACCAGTTCATCCACATCAACGAGGAAGCGGCCAAGATGACGCCGTTCGGCGGCACCATCGCCCACGGCTTCCTGACGCTGTCGATGATCCCCTATCTCACCGCCAATAGCGACGTACCCCGGCTCGACGGGATCAAGATGGCCGTCAATTACGGTGGCAACAAGACGCGCTTCATCAACCCGGTGAAATCGGGCAAGCGCATCCGGGCGCATTACAAGCAGGTCGAAATGGTCGAGAAGCGCCCCGGCCAGTGGCAGCAGACCAACGAGATCACGATCGAGATCGAAGGCGAGGACAAGCCCGCCCTGATCACCGAATGGATGACGATGTATTTCGTCTAGATCCTGACACCTTTCCGTGATCCCGGCGCAGGCTGGGATCTCCGTCCGCCTGGTCGGACATCAGTTGAACCAGACCCCGGCATTCGCCCGGGTGACGAAGGAAATTACTATGCGTGACGCCGTCATCGTTTCCACCGCCCGCACCGGCATGGGCAAAGCCTATAAGGGCGCTTTCAATTCGACCCCGGGCGCCACGCTCGGTGCCTATGCGCTCAAGCCCGCGATGGAACGCGCCGGGATCGATCCGGGCGAAGTCGACGACGTGCTGTGGGGCGCCGCGCTCCAGCAGGGCGCGCAGGCCGGCAATCTCGGTCGCCAGGTCGCGCTTCGTGCCGGCTGCCCGATCGGTGTTTCGGGCATGACGATCGATCGCCAGTGCTCGTCGGGCCTGATGAGCATCGCGACCGCGGCCAAGCAGGTCGTAATGGACCGGATGAACATCGTCGCCGCCGGTGGCCAGGAATCGATCAGCATGGTGCAGACGCCCGAAATGCGCGTGATGCCCGATCCCGAACTGATGGGCATGCACGGCGCGATCTACATGCCGATGCTGCAGACCGCCGAAACGGTCGCCCAGCGTTATGGCATCAGCCGCGAAGCGCAGGACGAATACGCCCTCCAGTCGCAGCAGCGCACCGCCGCCGCGCAGGAAAACGGGATTTTCGACGACGAGATCGTCTCGGTCACCACCACGCACAAGGTGAAGAACAAGGAAACCGGCGAGGTCACCGACGAGGAAGTCACGATCGCCAAGGACGAAGGCAACCGCCCCTCGACCACGCTCGAAGGCCTGTCCTCGCTCCAGCCGGTTCTTGGCCCCGACACCACGATCACCGCCGGCAATGCCAGCCAGCTGTCGGACGGCTCGGCCGCCGTGGTCGTGATGGAAGCCAAGGAAGCCGAAAAGCGCGGCCTCAACCCGCTCGGTCGCTATGTCGGCATGGCGGTTGCGGGCACCGAGCCCGACGAGATGGGCATCGGCCCGATCTTCGCGATTCCCAAGCTGCTCGAACGCTTCGAATTGAGCGTCGACGATATCGGCCTGTGGGAACTGAACGAAGCCTTCGCGGTGCAGGTCCTGTACTGCCGCGACAAGCTCGGCATCGATAATGACAAGCTCAACGTCAATGGCGGCTCGATCTCGATCGGCCACCCTTATGGCATGACGGGCGCACGCTGCACCGGCCACGCCCTGCTCGAAGGCAAGCGCCGCGGCGTCAAATACGTCGTCGTCACGATGTGCGTCGGCGGCGGCATGGGTGCGGCTGGACTGTTCGAAGTCCTCTAACCCCTACTGGCCAGACAAACGAAAACGGCGCGGGAAGCGATTCCCGCGCCGTTTTCTTTGGTGTGCGCCGAAAGGCGGTTCAATCGTGCTTGGCGATCCAGTCATCGACCACCGGGGCGATCTTGTCGCGCCAGCGGGAGCCGTTGAAGATCCCGTAATGGCCGACCTTTTCGGCCATGAAGTACTTCTTCTGCGCAGGCTTCAGGCCCGGGGTGATATCGAGCGCCGCCTTGGTCTGGCCCAGCCCCGAGATATCGTCTTTCTCGCCCTCGATCGCGAGGATCGCGGTGTCGCTGATCGCGCCCAGATCGATGGTCTTGTCGCGATGGACGAACTCGCCCTTGGGCAGCGAGTGCTTCTGGAACACTTCCTCGACCGTCTGGAGGTAGAATTCGGCGGTCATGTCGCAGACCGAGCGATATTCGTCGTAGAAATCCTTGGTCCGGTCGGCGCTTTCCTGGTCGCCCACGGTGAGATGCTTGAACATCTCGTAATGGCTCATGATGTGCTGGCCCAGATTCATGCTCATGAACCCGGCAAGCTGCATGAAACCGGGATAAACCCGGCGGCCCGCGCCGTGATAGCGCAGCGGCACGGTGGCGATCACGGTGTTCTGGAACCATTCGATCGGGCGCTGCATGGCGAGATCGTTGACCGAGGTCGGCGATTCGCGGGTGTCGATCGGCCCGCCCATCATGGTGAGCGTCTTCGGGCGGCAGGGGTGCTTGTCCGCCGCCATGATCGCGGTCACGGCCAGCGCCGGTACGGAAGGCTGGCAGACGGCGAGCATATGCGCGCCTTCGCCGATCTCTTCGAGGAATTCGCGCAGGTAATCGATATAATCATCGAGATCGAAGCGCCCTTCCTCGACCGGGACTTCGCGGGCATCCGCCCAGTCGGTGACGTAGACGACGCAGTTTTCCATCATCCGCTTGACGGTGCCGCGCAGCAGCGTGGCGTAGTGCCCGCTCATCGGCGCGACCACCAGCAGGCGCGGCGCGTCTTCGGGCAGGCCTTCATGGGTGAACCGCAACAGGTCGCCGAACGGCTTGTGCATCACGACCGACTCGGTCGCCGGATAGGTCTTTCCGTCCTTTTCGATGCTCTCGAGATCGAAGCGCGGCTTGCCGTAGGAAGCGGCGGCGTGGGCGAACACGTCGAGCGCCGAGGCGGTGGCCGATCCGGTGCCGGTGTATCCGTAAGGCAGGCCGGGATTGTTGAGCACTTCTGCCGTAGCCGAGGCCCAGGCGCTGGCGCCGTTGAGCCAAGCGCGCTGCATTTCATAAGCGGAATAGAGCAAGAATACGTCCTTCTGGCACCCGATCAGGGCGGTCCGTCGCGCGCAGTGGTGCCGTGTTTGCGTGCATGTTGCAATGCAACATAGGCATTTCGGTGGCAAAAAACCACGGTTCCGCCTTTCCCCGGCGATGGCGAGCCACTAGATGGGGCGGCGATGGCCGATCCTGCCCCCGAAAAATCGTCTCTGCCGCCCAAGGCCAAGAGCCTCGGGCCCCTGCTGATGATCTGGCGTGCCGCGACGCAATATCCCACCCAGGTCGCGATCGCCTTCCTCGCCCTGATCACCACCGCTGGCGCGACGCTCGCAATCCCGGCCGGGTTGAAGCTCGTCGTCGACCGGGGCTTCGCCGGTGGCGGGGATCCCGAACAGATTGCGCGCTGGTTCCGCTATCTGGGGCTGATCGTCGTCGTCCTGGCGATCGCCACCGCGATCCGGTTCTATTTCGTCAGCTGGCTGGGCGAGCGCGTGGTTGCCGATATCCGCAAGCAGGTTCAGCAAAATCTCCTGCGCCTCTCCCCCGGCTTCTTCGAAGAAAATTCCCCGCGCGAAATCTCCTCGCGCATGACCGCCGATACGACGCTGATCGAACAGGTTGTCGGCACCACCGTCTCCGTCGCGCTGCGCAATGTGCTGATGGCGATCGGAGGGACGATCTACCTCTATTACCTTGCGCCCACGCTCACCATCGGGCTGGTGATCGCGATCCCGCTGGTGGTGCTGCCGATCGTGATTTTCGGACGCCGGGTGCGCAACGTCTCGCGCACCAGCCAGGACCGGGTGGCCGATGTCGGCTCGATGGTTTCCGAAGTGCTCGGATCGATGAAGGTGGTGCAGGCTTTCGGCCAGGAGGAGCGCGAGCGGAGCCGCTTTGCCGACGCGGTCGAGCAAGTCTTCGACACCGCCAAGCGCCGCATCCTGCTGCGCGCGATCATGACATCTTTGATCATCTTCGTCGTGTTCGGATCGATCGTGCTGCTCATGTGGCGCGGCGCTGTCGGCGTTTCGACCGGGGCGATCACTGGCGGCACGATCGCCGCCTTCGTCCTTGTCGGGGGGCTAGTGGCGGGCTCGTTTGCAGCGCTGACCGAAGTGTACGGCGATTTGCTGCGCGGCGCAGGCGCGGCAAGCCGCTTGAACGAATTGCTCCGGGAAGAACCCGCCATCGCCGCTCCGGCGCGCCCGATCGCGCTGCCCGAACCGCCGCGCGGCCAGATCGCGTTCGAGAATGTCGGCTTCCGCTATCCGACCCGGCCCGAAACACCCGCGCTGGAGGATTTCACCCTTACCGTCTCGCCGAGCGAAACGGTCGCGCTGGTGGGACCGTCGGGCGCGGGTAAATCGACGATCTTCCAGCTGGCCGAGCGATTCTACGATCCGCACGAAGGCACGATCAAACTGGACGGCGTGCCGCTGACCAAGGCCGATCCGCAAGCCGTGCGCGACCGGTTTGCCTTCGTTCCGCAGGAAGGCGTGCTGTTCGCCGCCAGCGCGCGCGACAATATCCGCTACGGCGCATGGGACAGCAGCGACGATGCCATCTGGGAAGCCGCCCGCGCCGCCCATGCCGAGGATTTCCTCCAGCACCTGCCCAACGGGCTCGACACGTTCCTCGGCGAAAGCGGCGCGCGGCTGTCGGGCGGACAGCGCCAGCGCATGGCGATCGCCCGCGCGCTGCTGCGCGATGCCCCCATCCTGCTGCTCGACGAAGCGACCAGCGCGCTCGATGCCGAAAGCGAACATGCGGTGCAGCAGGCGCTCGACGCGCTGATGGAGCATCGGACCACGCTGGTGATCGCGCATCGCCTCGCGACCGTGCGCGCGGCCGACCGGATCGTGGTGATGGAGGAAGGTCGCATCGTCGAGCAGGGCACCCATGCCCAGCTGGCCGAAGCGGGCGGGCTCTATGCACGGCTCGCGGCGCTGCAATTCGACGAACCGCAGAGCGCTCTCGTCAAATAGTTGCGCGCGCGGCGTCCGGCTGTGCTATCTTCGCGCGCAAGCCGCTCTGGCGGCGCAATTTTCTGCAGAAGGGATCGTATGATCAAGCAAGCTTTGAAACTGAGCACCGGCCTCGTGGCCCTGGCGCTCGCCACCCCCACGCTCGCGGGCGAGGTTTACACGCCCGAACAGCTCGCCCCCGAACAGCTCGTCCAGGACGACGCGCAGGACGAAGGCGACGTCGCCACCCCGACGATGAGCTTCGGCACCTGGGGCTTCGACCCCGCGGCGATCGACACCGACATCGATCCGGGCGACGATTTCTTCGCCTATGCCAACCAGAAATGGCTCGATGCCAATCCGCTGCCCGCGCAGTACAGCCGCTTCGGCGCGTTCACCCTGCTCGGCGAGAAATCGGTGTCCGACGTCAAGACACTGATGGACGAGCTCACGGCCAAGGATCCGTCGGCGCTCACCAGCGACGAGAAGCGCCTCGTCGATGCCTATAATTCCTACTACGAAACCGCCGCGATCGATGCCGCGGGCCTCGCCCCGGCGCAGACCTATCTCGACCGTATCGCCGCGCCCGACACCCTCGAAGGCCTCGTCGCGCTGTGGTCGACCCCCGGCTACCCCTCCCCTCTCGGCGGCGGCGTGGAAGTCGATGCGATGGAGCCCGATCGCTATTCGGTCTATGTCAGCACCGGCGGCCTCGGCATGCCCGATCGCGACTATTATCTCGACGAAACCGAGAAGGGCGTCGGGATCCAGAACAAGTACAAGGATTACCTGACCTTCCTCTTCACCGAGGCCGGGTATGACGATCCGCGCGCGACTGCCGAAGCAGTCTATGCCTTCGAAGACAAGATCGCCCGCGACATCTCGTCCGATCGCGCCGCGTCGCGCGATGTGCGCCTGATCTACAACCCGTTCACCCCGGCCCAGCTTAGAGAACTGGCGGGCGATTTCCCGATCGAGACGATGATCGAAACCGCGGGCTTCGGCGAAACCGATCGCCTGATTGTGACCAATCTTCGCCCGAGCGAGGAAAAGGCCAAGGCACTCGGCCTGACGCCCGAAGTGATGGAAAAGCTCGGCACCGGGTTCGAAGGTATGCTCGCCCTGCTCGAGAATACTCCGATCGAAACGCTCAAGGCGTGGACGACCAAGGAATTCCTCGAAAACAACGCCTCGATCCTGCCATCGCGCTTCGACAAGGCGGATTTCGAGTTCTTCGGCAAAACGCTGCGCGGCACCCCCGAACAGCGTGAGCGCTGGAAGCGTGCAATCGGCGAAACCGAAGGCCTGCTGGGCGAACTGCTCGGCAAGTCCTACGCCCAGCGTTACTTCCCGCCGACCAGCAAGGCCGCGATGGAAGACCTGGTCGGCAATCTGCGCAAGGCGCTGGCCGCCTCGATCGAAGAGATCGACTGGATGGGGCCCGATACCAAGACGCAGGCGATCGCCAAGCTCGACAGCTTCGATCCCAAGATCGGCTATCGCGACAATCTCGACACCTATGAAGGCCTCACCATCAAGACGGGCGATCCGATCGCCAACCGGATGGCGGCGGCGCACTGGGCCACTCGCGACAACCTGGAAAAGCTCGGCCAGCCGATCGACCGCACCGAATGGGGCATGCTGCCGCAGACGGTGAACGCTTATTACAACCCGCTGAAGAACGAGATCGTGTTCCCGGCGGGCATCCTCCAGCAGCCGTTCTTCGATGCGAGCAACGACATCGCGGTGAATTACGGGGCGATCGGCGGCGTGATCGGCCATGAAATGGGCCACGGCTTCGACGACCAGGGCTCGCGCTTCAGCGCGACCGGGGCGCTCGAAAACTGGTGGACCGACGAGGACCGCGAGGCGTTCGACGCGCTGACCAATGCGCTGGTGGCGCAGTACGACCAGTTCTGCCCGCTCGACGATGGCGAAACCTGCGTCAACGGCCGCCTGACCCTAGGCGAGAACATCGGCGATCTGGGTGGCCTGAGCCTCGCCTACCGCGCCTTCAAGCTCGCCACCGAGGGCAAGGAACTGCCGGTTATCGACGGCCTCACGGGCGATCAGCGCTTCTTCCTCGCCTGGGCGCAGGTCTGGCGTTCGCAGCAGCGCGAAGACAATTACCGCAATCGCCTGCGCACCGATCCGCACAGCCCGGAAGAGTTCCGGACCAACGGCATCGTCCGCAATCTCGACGAATGGTACAAGGCGTTCAACGTGACGCCCGAAGACGACCTTTACCTGCCGCCCGAAGAACGCGTGCGGATCTGGTAAAATCCACCCCTAGACTGGGCCCCCGGCAGCACATGCGTTGCCGGGGGCTTTTTTCTGCCTGTTTTCCATGCTGCGACTTGACTTGTCGCGGCTCTCCGGCGAGCGCGCGCAACAATGGACAACTGGCTCACCGCGATCCTGCTCGGCATTCTCGAAGGCTTGACCGAGTTCCTCCCTGTCTCCTCGACCGGGCACTTGATCCTCGCGCAGGAACTGTTCGGCTACGACGCGGCACAGTGGCGGCAATTCAATATCGTGATCCAGCTCGGCGCGATCCTGGCGGTGGTCGTCTCCTACCGCTCGCTGTTCTGGGACATGGGCACCGGCCTGTTGCGGCGCGAGCGCGAATCGATCCTCTTCACGCGCAACATCCTGCTGGGCTTCCTTCCCGCTGCGGTCATCGGCCTGCTGGCAAAAGATGCGATCGACGCCATGCTCGACGCGCCGATGGTGGTTGCCGTGGCGCTGGTGGTCGGCGGGATCGCGATCCTGGTGCTCGAAAAGACCATCAAGCCCGGGCCCGACAAGGGCGTCGCCGCGCTGCCGATGCGCACCGCCCTGCTGATCGGCCTCGCCCAGTGCCTCGCCATGATCCCCGGCACCAGCCGCTCGGGCGCGAGCATTCTGGGTGCGCTGGCCCTCGGCGTCGGCCGCAAGACCGCTGCCGAGTTCTCCTTCTTCCTCGCGGTACCGACCATGCTCGGCGCGGCGACGGTCAAGATTTTCGACGATCCGGCGCTGATGGCGGGCGAGGCGGTCATCGGCTGGACCGAGATCGCAATCGGCTTCATTGCCGCCTTCCTCGTCGCTCTTGCCGTGATCCGCGCCTTCGTCGCCTATGTCAGTCGCGCGGGCTTCTCGCCCTTCGGCTGGTACCGGATCGTCATCGGCGGATTCGCCATTCTTGTGTTCTCGGGTACGATTTGAGCGAAATTTCTCGGTTCTTTTGGAACAACCCGGCGGTTGCCCTGTTAACGGCCTAGAGAAGCAACAGGGTTACAGACCATAGCCACATGTTCGGATTGATCGTCATATTACTGCTCGGCGGCTTGCTGGGCTGGCTCGGCAGCGTCGTCCTCCGCCAGGAGGATCGCCGTTCGATCGTGCTCAAGACGGGTCTGGGAATGGCTGGTGCCCTGATGGCGAGCGTTCTGGTCGAAGGCACCTCGCTTCTTTCCGGAGTGAGTCCGCTGGCGCTGCTTGCCGCCTTCGTCGGATCGATCCTGCTGGTCGCAGGCCACGCCTATTACCAGCGCGAAGCGTTTCGCTGAACCTTCGTTAAAGACCTTACCTTGCCCGAAGCATCCTGCTATTCGGGCTATCCCAAAACCACAAAGGGGAAGACTACCATGAAATTCAACACCAAAGCCGTGATGGCCGCCACCGTTTTCGCCATGGGCCTCAGCGTCGCCGCTTGCGACAGCGCTGCAGAAAACCAGGCCGAAGATCAGGCCGAAGCCTATGAAGACGTCCAGGACGGCAAGATCGAGCAGGCCGAAGCTGCTGGCGAGATCACCGAAGACCAGGCCGACGAAGCCAAGGAAGCCGTCGAAGACAAGGCTGATGCCATGGAAGACAATGCCGACGAAATGGACGCGACGCCCGAATAAGCGACGCGCCTTACGGCAAAAAGAAAGCGGCGCCGGAGCGATCCGGCGCCGCTTTTCGTTTGCCTGCGCGCAAAGTCGAAATGGTCTGGATCAGACCGGCCTGGCACCGCTGCCGCGCCCGCCGCGCAACGTGTATTCGAGCGAGCCGCGGTTCACCAGATTGTCGATGTCGATCACCGCGGTGTTGGCGTAGGTGAAGCTCGGGCCCAGTGCGCGATAGAGCTTCTCGAAATCGCGCTCGACCGTCTGGCGATAGAGATCCTCGAAGCTCTCGATCACGAAATAGGTCGGCTGCAGGTCGCTGATCACGTAATCGGTACGCATCACCCGGTCGACATTGAGCATGATCCGGTTGGGGCTTTCCGCCTCGACCGCATAGACCGCCTCGGTCGGGCCGGAGAGGATGCCCGCGCCATAGGCCCGCAAGCCCGCCTCTTCCTCGACGAGACCGAATTCGACCGTGTACCAATAGAGCGCGCCCAGCGCCTTCAGCCGGTTGTGCTCCATCGCGCGCCAGCCGGCGCGGCCATATTCCTGCATGTAATCGGCGAACACCGGATCGGTCAGCATCGGGACATGGCCGAACACGTCGTGAAAGACATCGGGTTCCTGGATGTAATCGAAGGTTTCGCGCGTACGGATGAAATTGCCCGCCGGGAACCGCCGGTTCGCAAGGTGCCAGAAAAACACGTGATCGGGGATCAGCATCGGCACCGGCACCACGCTCCACCCGGTCATACTGCCGAGCTGCTCGGATAGCTGGCCGAACTCGGGCACCCCGCCCTTGCCAAGATCGAGCTTTTCGCAGCCTTCGAGGAACGCCGTCGCCGCGCGCCCGGGCAGGATATCCATCTGGCGCTTGAACAGGTCGTTCCAGATCGCATCGTCCTGCGAATCGTATTCGGTCTGCTTGGGCTCGAGCCAGTCTTCCCCGACATGTTCGGGGCGCTTCAGGGGCGCGGTGAACACGTCTGCCGGCATATGCGGCAGCTCGGTAAAGTCGGTTTCCTCGTTCGCGGCGGTGGCCATAGTGTCGGTTTCCTCTACCTTGGATGTCCGGACCTGCGATTGCGCCTTTTCGGACGGAACCGGGTCGGATGTCTATGCCCACCATGTAGGGATCGGAGAGGCAAATTGAAACGCAAGGCATACGAGCAGGCGCTCGATCCGATGCGCGAAGAGCTCGCAATCATGGCCCGCTGGGTCAAAACCACCGGCCAGCGGCTCGTCGTCATTTTCGAGGGGCGCGACACTGCGGGCAAGGGCGGCGCGATTCGCGCGATCTCGGAGAAACTGAACCCCAAGGTCTGCCGCACCGTCGCGCTGTCGAAGCCCACGCCGCGCGAATCGGGCCAATGGTATTTCCAGCGCTATGTCGAACACCTGCCCGGCGCGGGCGAAATCGTGCTGTTCGATCGCAGCTGGTACAATCGCGCCGGGGTCGAACGGGTGATGGGCTTTGCCGACGAGGCGCAGGTCGCACAATTTCTCCGCCAGGTCCCGGTGTTCGAGCGAATGCTGGTCGATGACGGGATCCTGCTGTTCAAATACTGGCTGACGACCGATCAGGCACAGCAGGAAGAGCGCCTGCGCGAACGGCTCGACGATCCGCTCAAGCGCTACAAGCTTTCACCGATCGATCTCGCCGCGCGCGAGAAATACGACGCCTACACCGCCGCGCGCGAAGCCATGCTCAAGGCGAGCCACACCGAGCATGCGCCGTGGACGCTGGTCGATTTCAACGACCAGAAGCGCGGACGACTCACCCTGGTGCGCGATCTGCTCGACCGGCTGCCCGATACGCGAATCGATCCGCCGCCGCTCGATTTTCCGCCGCTGGAAGGTCCGCTGCGCAGCGAAACCTATTCGGTCCTCGCGCCGGTCGCCCCCTATCCCGCAGGCGCAGAGGCGGATGATGCTTGACTTTTCGCCTGTCTGGTCTAATTGCCGCGCCCGTAACGGGCGGTACGGCGACGTGCCGCTCGCATTTGTTTGAGCGGGCCTGCCTGACGGTCCGACCCACCATACCGTAGGAAACAAGGCCATGGCCAAGCCCGCAACCGTCAAGATCCGGCTCGTTTCGACCGCCGACACCGGCTTCTTCTACGTCACGAAGAAGAATCCGCGCAATCACACGGAAAAGTTCACCTTCCGCAAGTACGACCCGATTGCGAAGAAGCACGTCGAGTTCAAGGAAGCCAAGATCAAGTGATCGCGCGCGGCGTGCTTCCGGCTGAACAGTCGGGAACGCCGCAGTTCACTATCGGTTCAAGGCACGAACTTTAGTAAAGGTGCCATGATGAACCGCATTCTCCGCAAGCCCATGTTGGCCCTCGCGCTCGGCGCGGCAGCTCTGCCGCTCGCCGCGACCATTCCCCTGCCCACCGCCAGCGCTGCGGCGCAGGCAGGCGATCTCGACCAGGTCGTGAAGGCGCTCCGCGGCATCAAGACGATGACCGCCAATTTCACCCAGACCGATCGCAACGGCCAGGCGCTGTCGGGCAAGCTGACGCTGAAGCGTCCGGGCAAGATCCGTTTCCAGTACCAGAAGGGCGTGCCCCTGCTGATCGTTTCGGACGGCAAGGCGCTGACCTTCGTCGATTACGAAGTCGCGCAGGTGCAGAAATATCCGGTCGGCAATTCGCCGCTCGGCGCGCTGCTCGATCCCAATCGCGACGTGAAGCGCTTCGGCAAGCTGCTTTCGACCGGCAATGACAATGTCGTCAGCGTCGAAGTGCGCGATCCGAAGAGGCCCGAATACGGCGTGATCACGTTGATGTTCACGCGAGGATCGAATGCGCCGGGCGGGCTCGAACTGGCCGGCTGGGTCGCACAGGACGCGCAGAACGTGCGCACCACCGTGCGCCTGTCGAACCAGAAATACGGCATGAGCGTTTCGGACAATACCTTCCGCTATCGCGACCCGCGTTAAGGTTCGAAATCGCTTTGCCGCCATCGGGCTTCGGATGGTCTGCCAACCGTTCTCCCAGTGCGACAAACGACGACACAATCGTCAATTGCGTTCAGGTGGCGGCAAGCTCCCAAAGCTAGTTTGAGAGATAGACCGGTTGGACGGGATACGGGTTTCCCCCCTGTTGCCCTGTAACCCAGAATGTCGATCCGGTCCTGCGTCAAGAACGCACATGGAACCCTCGTCCCAATGCCCCCGGGACGGGGGTTTTTTGTAAGCGCGAAGGTTGTTCGCGACCGTCGCCGCACCTATCACATCCCCATGCTTTCTATCGCCACCTGGAATATCAACTCGGTCCGCCTGCGGATGCCGATCGTCGAACGCTTCATCAAGGAGCAGTCGCCCGACATCCTGTGCCTGCAGGAGATCAAGTGCCAGGAGCACCAGTTCCCGTTCGAGGCGTTCAGGGCGCTCGGTTACGAGCATTTCGCGATTCACGGACAGAAGGGCTATCACGGCGTCGCGACGGTCGGGAAAGTGCCGTTCCGCGATTTCTCGAAGCATGACTGGCAGGACAATGGCGAGGCCCGCCATATCGGCGTCGAGCTGACCGATCCGGCCCATCAGGGCGTGATCGTCGAGAACGTCTATGTTCCCGCGGGCGGCGACATTCCCGATCGCGAGCAGAATGTGAAATTCGGCCAGAAGCTCGACTTCTTCGAACGGATGACGCGCTGGGCAGACGCCATCGACCGGCCGACGCTGATCGTCGGCGATTTCAATGTCGCGCCGCTCGAATCGGACGTCTGGAGCCACAAGCAACTGCTCAAGGTCGTCAGCCACACACCGCTCGAGGTCGAGACGCTACAGCGCTTCATGGACGCGCACGGGTGGGACGATATCGGCCGTCAGCACATCCCCGATCCCGAACGCTATTTCAGCTGGTGGAGCTATCGCTCGAAGGACCGGAAGGCGAACGATCGCGGCCGACGTCTCGATCACATGTGGGCCTCGCCCGAACTGGCGAGACAGGCGACCGGCCACTCGGTCCACGAATATGCGCGCGACTGGGAAAAGCCGTCGGACCATGTCCCGCTGATCACGGAATTCGACCTCTGAGCGAGGACGGGCCTTCGCCGGCCCGGCGCGCGGCCCAGGCGGTCGACGCGCTGCGTCACGGTTGGCCGATCCGCCTGATCGGCGGGCCGACGCTGCTGCCGATCGAGACCGCGATCGCAGGCCAGTCCACGGCGCAGCACTTGCTGATCTCGCACGCGCGCGCGGCGACCCTCAAACTCGCCAACCAGCGCGAGGCAGCCGCCCCCGAAAGCCCGGTGCTGATCCACGGCGCGGAACGCTTCGACATCGACGATGCCCGCGCCGCAGCCGATCCTGCACTCGATCTCGCCTATCCGATGAAAGGCCCGTTCCGCGCCGACCCGCTCGATTGGCACGAAGGCGCGGTCGCCGCGCTCGAACTGGCGCGGATCGCCGGGATACTTCCCGCCTTCATGGTCGATCCGGAGGAGGGCGGGGAGGCGCAGCCGTTTGCACTCGAGGATCTTGCCGCATTGGCCGATCCGCACCGCCTCGCCATCGTCACCCGCGCGCGCCTCCCGGTCGAGGCGCTGAAGAATTGCGAGATTGTGGCCTTTCGCAGCGCCGACGACTTGCGCGAACATGTCGCGCTGATCGTCGGCGAGCGCTCCGCCGATCGCGTCCCGCTGGTGCGGCTGCATTCCGAATGCCTGACCGGCGACGTGCTCGGCAGCCTCAAATGCGATTGCGGCCCACAACTCGACGGTGCGCTTGCCCAGATGGCGGCGGAGACGGAGCAGGATGGCTGGGGCGTGCTGCTCTACCTGCGGCAGGAAGGCCGCGGCATCGGCCTCGTCAACAAGCTGCGGGCCTATCGCCTGCAGGATCAGGGACACGATACGGTCGACGCCAACCAGCGGCTCGGCCTGCCCGACGAAGCGCGCGATTTCGGCACCGCTGCGCGGATGCTCGATCTGCTGGGCGTGGGCGAGGTCCGGCTTCTGACCAACAATCCGCGCAAGGTCGACGCACTGACCGAGCGCGGCGTGACGGTAACCGAACGCGTCGCGCATCGGCGCGGTGAGAACCCCGAGAATGTCCGCTATCTCGCGACCAAGCGCGACCGGTCGGGGCATTTGCTGCCGTGAGCGCGGTGACGATCCGGCCCGAACGCGGTTCGGATCACAGCGAAATCCACGCGCTGACCGAAGCGGCGTTCCGCGATATGGAGCACAGCGACGGCAGCGAGCCGCGCATCGTCGACAACCTCCGCGCCGATGGCGACCTGACCCTCTCGCTGGTGGCCGAGGACGGGGAACGGATCGTCGGCCATCTTGCGCTGTCGCCGGTCACGATCTCCGACGGTTCGCGCGGTTGGTACGGGCTCGGCCCGGTCTCGGTGCTGCCCGAATGCCAGCGTCAAGGGATCGGCGGCAAGCTGATCACCCGCGCGATCGCCGACCTGCGCCTGCGCGAAGCGGGCGGCATCGTCCTGCTGGGCGCCCCGGCCTATTACGCGCGCTTCGGCTTCGAGCACGATCCCGCGCTTACCCATCCCGGCCCGCCGCCCGAATATTTCCAGCGCCTGGTGCTCGATGGATCCGCCCCGAGCGGGGTGGTCCGCTATGCGAAGGCGTTCGGCTAGCTCCTAGCGCTGGTCGAATTTCGCAATGCCGCGCGCGAGGTCGTTGTTGCGGATGGTCAGCGGCTCGCCGGTCCAGCTGGCGACGAAATAGGTGTCGCGCGCGAGGCCCGGCACGAAGCGGGCGGTGTTGTCCTCGATCACCAGCCCTTCGCTGGCGTTGCCGCCGCCCTCGGCCGCGATGGCGACGAAGGCCGACCAGTTTTCCTTGTCGCGCCCTTGCACGAACCAGTTGTTGGCGATGCGGCCCACGGCGCCGGCAGGCAGATCGACCATGTAATTGGTGGCCTGCCCCTTGGCATCGTCGAACGAGCTGTCCCGCAGGTCGATTTTCGCCGCGCGCGATTTGACGTAGTGACCGCCGCGCCCTTCCTCGAAGCGCGAGCGGGTGACGGTGAGGCTGCCGTAATCGCCGATATAGATCGAATGCGCGCAACCCGCCGCGTTCTCGCATGTGCCGAGGCGGGTGAAGGTCGACTTGTCGATCACGATGTCGCCATCGGTATCGTTGGCGGTGAGGATGCCCTGCTGGCTGTCGCGGAACCAGCTTTGCGAGACGAACAGATCGCCGGCCTCGAGCCGGATGCCCGCACCATTGCCATCGCCCACGCGCAGGTTCGAGAAGACGAGCCCCTCGACCCGCGAGGACTGGCCACGCAGCACCAGCGCCGCCTTGCCTTCGCACGAAATGCCCGAGAACCGCGCTTCGCCCGGCTGTTCGGCCTCGAACGTGACCGAGCCGCGTTGCTGGACGCCGCACACGCGGTGGACGCCGTTGGCGATCACGATCGTGCCCTTGGGCAACGCCTCGGCCTCGTAGATCGCCATTTGCAAATTGTCGTAAGATTTCCCGGTCTCGGCCACGGTGAACGGGCCGGAGGATTGGGCAGAGGCTCCGGCCGAGAGGGCGAGCGCGAAGACGGAAAGGGCGATGGCGGGCGAGAGGGCGACGTGTTTCATGCCGCGTATGCTACGCGCTCCCGTCCGCGCGGCGAAGCGCAAATTGCCACCCTGTCCCGTTCCGGACGCGATCCGCTCAATCCTCGCTCGGCGGCCGGCCGCGGCGCGGCCTCGCCGTATGGTCCACCTTCACCCCGCGCTTCGCCAGGGCCTCGCGCAGGAGCACTTCGATCTCGGCATTGACCGAGCGCAGATCGACCGCTGCGGCCCGCTCCAGCGCTTCGTGAAGCGCCGGGTCGAGCCGCAGGGCGAAGGCTTTCCTGGCTGGCTTTCTGGCCATGGTTTACTGGTAGAGCGTGCCCGCATTGACGACCGGCTGGGCCTCGCGCTCGCCGCACAGCACGACCATCAGGTTCGAGACCATGGTGGCGCGGCGTTCGTCGTCGAGCTCGACGATGTCGTCTTCGGACAATTTGGCGAGCGCCATTTCGACCATGCTGACTGCGCCCATTACCAGCTTGGCACGGGCGGCAATCACCGCTTCAGCCTGCTGGCGGCGCAGCATCGCGCTGGCGATTTCGGCGGCATAGGCAAGGTGGGTGAGGCCCGCTTCGTCGACCACGATGCCCGCCACGTGAAGACGCTCGTTCAGTTCGACGAGAAGCTCCTGGTTGACCACTTCGGCACTGCCACGCAGCGTCGTCTCTTCCTCTTCGAAATCGTCATAGGGATGGCGCGAACCGACGGTGCGCAGGCCGGCCTCGATCTGGATGTTCACGAATTCCTTGTAATCGTCGACATCGAAGGTGGCCTGCGCGGTATCGGCGACGCGCCACACCACGTTGCAGGCGATCTCGATCGGGTTGCCGCGCAGGTCGTTGATCTTCACCCGGTCCGAATGGATGTTGTTGGCGCGGGCGGAGATCTTCTTCTTGATCATCCAGGGCCACACCCAGCGCAGGCCCTCGGTCCGCTCGGTCCCGCGATACTCGCCGAACAGCGTGATCACCGCCGCCTGGTTGGGCTGGATCATGAAGAAGCCGACCAGGATGAACAGCGGCACGATCGCCAGCCCCGCCAGCGAGGCGATGAAGGTCAGCTTCTCGGCCTTGCTCATCCCGTCCTCGGGCAGGTTCGCGAAGAAACCCCAGGCCGTCAGCGCGGTGACGACCGCCAGCAGGCCCAGCATCACATATCCGTTGTAACTCACCGCGTCGCGTTCGACGCTCTTGTTCATTGCTCGACTCATGTCAGGGCCCTTCCAATATAATTATGATATCATATTTATATCAAACCGGGCTGCGCGTCAATGTGCCTTGATGACGGCAAGGAACGCATCGCCATAGGCTTCGAGCTTTTTCGCGCCGACCCCGCTGATCTCGCCCATTTCGGCGCGACTGGCGGGGCGGCGGGCAGCGAATTCGCGCAAGGTCGCATCGTGGAACACGACATAGGGCGGGACCTGCGCCTCCTCGGCCAGCTCGCGGCGCAGGTCGCGCAGCGCATCGAACAGCGGATCGCCGACCGGGTTGGGCGAGCTGTCGCGCCCCGACCGTCCCCGCCGCCCCTGCTTCTTCGGCGGGACGACGAGGTGCAATTCGCTCTCACCTTTCAGATAGCCGCGCGCCTCGCTGCCGAACATCATGCCGCCGTGCTCGGTCGGCAGCAGCGCCCCACGCACCATCAGCGCGCGTCGGACGGGCTTCAGCAATTGCGCTTCCTCACCCTCGACGATCCCGAACACCGAAAGCGTATCGTGCCCGTTCTTTTCCGCGCGATCGGACCGCTGGCCGGTGAGGATGCCCTCGACATAGCCCGCGCCATAGGTCTGCCGCGTGCGCGCGACGGCGGAGAGATATTTCTGCGCCACCACCGTCGCATCGACCGATTTGGGCGGATCGCAGCAATTGTCGCAATTGCCGCAAGTTTCGGGCGGATCCTCCCCGAAATGCCTGAGCAGCACCGCGCGGCGACACCCCGCGGTCTCGACCAGCGCGCCCAGCGCATCGAGCCGGGTGCGCTCGCCCGCCTGGCGCTGCGGCTCGACTTCGGCCACCCGCATCCGCGCCCGCGCGAAATCGTCCGCGCCCCAGAACAGATGCGCCTGCGCCGGATCGCCATCGCGGCCCGCGCGCCCGGTTTCCTGGTAATAGGCCTCGATCGATTTGGGCAGACCGGCATGCGCGACGAAGCGCACATCGGGCTTGTCGATCCCCATGCCGAACGCGACCGTGGCGACCATCACCATGTTTTCCGACGCCACGAACGCCGCCTGGTTTGCCGCGCGCACTTCGGGCGGGAGGCCGGCGTGGTAGGCGCGCACTTCGCGGCCCGGCGTGGCGAGGCTCTCGGACAGCCGTTCGGTCGCGGCGCGAGTCGGCGCGTAGACGATGCCTGGGCCGGGCTCGCTCGCCAGCAGCGCCTGCAATTGCCGGGTAAGCGAATCGCGCGGGCCGATCGCATAGCGGATATTGGGCCGGTCGAACCCGGCAACCACCATCCCCTCTTCGGGAATGCCGAGCTGGTTCAGGATGTCGGCCCGCGTATGCGCATCCGCCGTCGCCGTCAGCGCAAGGCGCGGGACATCGGGAAAGGCAGCCATCATCGGGCGGAGCTGGCGGTAATCGGGCCGGAAATCGTGGCCCCATTCGGACACGCAATGCGCCTCGTCGATCGCGAACAGCGCGATGGGGGCGCTGTTCAGCAGGTCGCGAAAACCCTGCTGGCTGGCACGTTCGGGCGCGACGTAGAGGAGGTCGAGCTGGCCAGCGCGGAAGGCATCGAGCGTCTCGCGCCAATCGGCGTCGGCGCTGGTCAGCGTGGCGGCGCGGATGCCGTTGGCGCGCGCGGCGCGCAGCTGGTCGTGCATCAGCGCGATCAGCGGCGATACGACCACGCAGGTCCCTTCGAGCATGATCGCGGGCAGCTGGTAACACAGCGACTTGCCCGCACCTGTCGGCATGACGGCCAGCGTCGAGCGGCGATCGAGCACCCGCGCTACGACTTCCTCCTGCCGCCCGCGGAAGTCCGCAAAGCCGAAAGTCGATTTGAGAGTTTCGCGCGCCCGGTCGATCATGGGAGGGCTGTGGCAGAGGTCAGGTAGCGATGGAACAGCGCCGGGTCGCAATCCTCACAATTCGTCAGCGCGGGCGGGACAGCTTGAGATACACGCTGTCGCACCACTCGTCGCCGATGCGGTAGGTGCGGCTCTCGCGGCCGGTCTCGACGAAGCCGAGCTTCCCGAGGACGTTGAGCGAAGCCGCATTGCGCGGATCGACATCGGCCTCGACCGCGTCGATCCGGTGCACCTCGAACCCGCGAGCCAGCACGGCGGCGAGCGCTTCGCGCGCGAAGCCTTTGCCCCACGCCTCGGGATGCAGGATGAAGCCGATCTCGGGGAAGCGGAAAAACCCGGCCTTGCCGATCATTCGCCCCTCATACTCGATCACGAAATCCTCGCCTTCGCCGTCGGGAATTTCCAGCATCGAGGCCAGCCAAGCTTGTGTCTGGTCCACGCTCGCGTGCGGCGGGGTCGACCAATAGGAGGTCGCGCGAGGATCGGAGAGGATGGCGTGGAAACCGTCGAGGTCATTCTTGCTTGCCGGGCGCAAAGTCAGGCGTTCGGTCGTGAGGATCGCCATCGCGTCAATCCAGATTGGGACGCAACCAGCGCTCGGCCTGCTCGACGCTCACATCGCGCCGCGCGGCATAGTCTTCGAGCTGGTCGCGACCAATCCGCGCGACGCCGAAATATTCGGCTTCGGGATGACCGAAATAGAACCCGCTCACCGCCGAAGTCGGCAACATGGCGAAATTCTCGGTCAGCGTGATTCCTACCGCCTCCTCGGCATCGAGCAGGTCGAACAGGATCGGCTTCAACGAATGGTCGGGGCAGGCGGGATAGCCCGGCGCGGGGCGGATGCCCTGGTATTCTTCCTTGATCAGCGCCGCGTTCGAAAGGTCCTCGCTCTCGGCATAGCCCCACAGATCGGTGCGGACATGGCGGTGCAGCGCTTCCGCAAAGGCTTCGGCCAGCCGGTCGGAGAGCGATTTGAGCAGGATGTCCGAATAATCGTCCTTGGCTGCGAGGAAGGCTTTCGAATGCGGCTCAATCCCGTGAATGCCCACCGCGAACCCGCCGATCCAGTCGCCCGAAGGATCGATGAAATCGGCCAGGCACATATTCGCCCGATCGCGCGATTTGCGCACTTGCTGGCGCAGGAACGGCAGCACGGTGTGGGTCTCGCCTTCGGCCTCGTGGAGCGTGACGTCGTCGCCATCACGCGCGCAGGGCCAGAAGCCGGCCACGCCTTTCGCCGTCAGCCATTTCTCCGAGACGATCCGCTCGAGCATGGCATCGGCATCGCGTTTCAGGTCGCGCGCGGTGTCGCCCACGACCTCGTCCGTCAGGATGGCGGGATAATTGCCGTGCAATTCCCAGGCGCGGAAGAACGGCGTCCAGTCGATATATTCGCGCAGGTCCGCCAGGTCCCAATCCTCGAACACGTGGCGGCCGGGCTTGAGCGGCGGGGCGGGCTTGTCGCTGTAGAACGGGTCGTAATGGTTCGCCCGCGCTTCATCGAGGCTCAGCAGCACGCTTTGCGACTTGCCCGCGCGCGCGTCGCGGACCTTGCGATATTCGCCTGCGGTATCGTCGACGAAGGCGGTCTTCTGCGTGTCCGACAACAGGCGGCTCGCCACGCCGACCGCGCGGCTCGCATCGAGCACGTGGATCACCGGGCCTTCATAGGCCGGGTCGATCTTCAATGCGGTGTGGACCTTGCTGGTGGTCGCGCCGCCGATCAGCAGCGGCAATTGCATCGCCGCGCCCTGCATTTCCTCAGCCACGGTCACCATCTCGTCGAGCGATGGGGTGATGAGCCCCGACAGGCCGATGATATCGGCCTTGGTCTCGCGCGCGGTTTCTAGGATTTTGGACCACGGCACCATGACGCCCAGATCGACCACGTCGTAGCCGTTGCACTGGAGGACGACGCCGACGATGTTCTTGCCGATGTCGTGGACGTCGCCCTTCACCGTGGCCATCACGATCTTGCCCTTGGCCTTCTGCTCGGCGGCGGGAAGCTTGTCCTTCTCCGCCTCGATGAAGGGAATCAGGTGGGCAACCGCCTTCTTCATGACGCGGGCGGACTTGACCACTTGCGGCAGGAACATCTTGCCCGAACCGAACAGGTCGCCGACGACGTTCATCCCGTCCATCAGCGGGCCTTCGATCACCTCGATCGGGCGGCCGCCGGCGGCCTCCACTTCGGCGCGCGCTTCTTCGGTATCGTCGACGACATGCGCGTCGATGCCCTTGACCAGCGCATGTTCGAGCCGCTTGCGCACTTCCCAGCCGCGCCATTCCTCGGCCGCTTTTTCCTCGGCTGCCGATTTGCCCTTGTAGCTTTCGGCGAGGTCGATCAGCCGCTCGGTCGCATCGCGGCGACGTGCGAGGATCACGTCCTCGCACGCTTCGCGCAGCACCGGGTCGATCGTGTCGTAGATGTCGAGCTGACCGGCGTTCACGATCGCCATGTCGAGTCCGGCGGGGATCGCGTGATAGAGGAACACCGAGTGCATCGCGCGGCGCACGGTCTCGTTGCCGCGGAAGCTGAAGGAGAGGTTGGACAGCCCACCGCTGGTCTTGGCATGCGGGCAGGCGGCCTTGATCTCTTTCACCGCCTCGAGGAAATCGAGTCCGTATCGGTCATGCTCCTCGATCCCGGTCGCGACCGCGAAAATGTTGGGGTCGAAAATGATGTCTTCGGGCGGAAAACCGATCCCGGTCAGCAGCTTGTAGGCGCGGGCGCAGATTTCGACCTTGCGCGCCTTGGTGTCGGCCTGGCCGGTCTCGTCGAATGCCATGACGACGGCTGCGGCGCCGTAGAGCATGCATTTCTTCGCATGGGCGAGGAACTCGGCCTCGCCTTCCTTCATCGAGATCGAATTGACGATCGGCTTGCCCGAGACGCATTTGAGCCCGGCTTCGATCACGTCCCACTTCGAACTGTCGATCATCACCGGGACGCGCGCGATATCGGGCTCGGCGGCGATCAGCTTGAGAAAGGTCGTCATCGCCTTTTCGGCGTCGAGCAGGCCTTCGTCCATGTTGACATCGATCACCTGCGCGCCGTTTTCGACCTGCTGGCGCGCGACTTCGACCGCGGCGTCGTAATCGTCGGCCATGATCAGCTTCTTGAAGCGCGCCGATCCGGTGACGTTGGTGCGTTCGCCGATATTGACGAAGCGGGCGGTGGTGAGGTCGTTCATGGGTCGGTCCGATCCAGCGCGCGGGCGAGAACGACATCGTCGTAGAGCGTGCCGCCGACATCGAAGCGGCGCGTCCCGATCTGGCGAAATCCCTGTTTGGTGTAGAAACCTATGGCGCGGTGATTGTCGTCTTTCACCCCCAGCAGCAGGCGTGCATGTCCCGCGGCTCCCGCCAGAGCGGCGTCGAACAGGTGAGCGGCGATCCCGCTGCCGTGGAAGCGCGAAAGGAGGTAGATTTTCTTCAGCTCGATATCGCCTTCCAGCGCTTCGTCGAGTTCGGGCGCGGTGAGCAGGGCATAGCCGATCGGCGCTTCATCGAGCTCGGCGAGCCAGGCCCTGGCCCCGCCGTCGAGCAATTGGCCGAGGTAACCGGGCGCGTGGCGCTTCTTGCAATGGGCGACGAGCGCGTCGCCCGAGATCATCCCGGCAAACGTCTCGAGAAAGGTCGCGTCGGACACCAGCGAAAGCCGTCCGGCATCCGTGGCCGAGGCTTCGCGCACCACGACGCGTTGGGACAGGGCTTCGCTCACGAAGCGATCTCGTAGGCTTCGAGACCGGCGAGGCGCATCACGGGTTCGGCCTCGGGAATGTCGCGCGGCTCGTGATCGGCCACCGCGCGCGCCATCGCCGCGATGTGCTCGGGCGTCGAGCCGCAACACCCGCCGAGGATGTTGACCCGGCGATGCTCGGCCCAGGGCGTGATCAGCCGCGCGGTGGTCTCGGGCTCTTCGTCATATTCGCCCAATTCGTTGGGCAGGCCGGCATTGGGATAGGCGAGCAGCAGCGCATCGGCGATGCCGGACAGCAATTGCACATGCGGGCGGAGCTGGTCTGCGCCGAAGCTGCAGTTCAATCCGATCGCGACCGGATCGGCATGGCGCACCGCGTTCCAGAACGCCTCGACCGTGTGGCCCGACAGGTTGCGGCCCGAAAGATCGGTCAGCGTCATCGAGATCATCAGCGGGATGTCTCGCCCCGTCTCGTCGGCCAGTTCGCGCACCGCCATGATCGCGGATTTGCAATTGAGCGTGTCGAACACGGTTTCGATCAGGATCACGTCGGCGCCGCCCTCGATCAGCGCCGCGGCCTGTTCGCGATAGACCTGCTTGATCTGGTCGAAGGTGACTTCGCGGAAGCCCGGGTCCTCCACATCGGGAGAGAGCGAGAGGGTCTTGTTGGTCGGCCCCATCGCGCCAGCGACGAAACGCGGGATGCCGTCCTTCGCCGTAGCCTCGTCCGCCGCATCGCGGATGATCCGGGCAGCCGCGACGTTGATATCGTGCACCAGGTGTTCGGCGCCGTAATCGGCCTGGCTGATGCGGTTTGCGTTGAACGTGTTGGTCGCCAGAACATGCGCGCCGGCGTCGATATAGCTGTCGCAGATCGTGCGGATCAGCGCGGGCTGGGTCAGGTTGACGAGATCGTTATTGCCCTTCTGGTCGAGCTCCAGGTCGAAATCGCCGCGATAGCCCTCCTCGCCCAGCTTGGCGCGCTGGATCGCGGTGCCGTAGGGGCCGTCCTTGATCAGGATCCGTTCGCGCGCGGCAGCGAGGATTTCGGCGCGTTTATCCATGGTCGGCATCCTTCGGGCGCATGCCCAGCATGTGGCAGATCGCGTAGCTCAGCTCGGCCCGGTTCAAGGTGTAGAAGTGGAATTGCCGCGCCCCGCCGGCGTAGAGACGGCGGCACAATTCGGCGGCGATCGTGGCAGAGACCAGCTGGCGCGCTTCGGGGCGATCGTCGAGGCCTTCGAACAACCCTTCCATCCAGTCCGGAATGGCCGTGCCGCACAGGCCCGACATGCGCTCGACCGCGGCGAAGCTCATCACCGGCATGATCCCGGGCACGATTTCGTCCTCGATTCCCGCCGCCGCGGCGCGGTCGCGGAATTCGAAGAAGCATTGCGGATCGAAGAAGAACTGGGTGATCGCGCGGGTCGCCCCGGCATCGAACTTCGCCTTGAGATTGGCGAGATCGGCATCGCGATCGGCGCTGTCGGGGTGGATTTCGGGATAGGCGGCGACCGAAATCTCGAAATCGCCGACCTGTTTCAACCCCCCGATCAGCTCGACCGCGTTGGCATAGCCGCCCGGATGCGGGGTGTACGTCGTGCTGCCGTCGGACGGATCGCCGCGCAGCGCAACGATGTGGCGGATCCCGCTTTCCCAATAATGGCGCGCGACCGCATCGACTTCCTCGCGGGTCGCATCGACGCAGGTCAGGTGCGCGGCGGCGGGAATGCCCGCCTCGTTCTGGATCCGCACCACCTGATCGTGCGTGCGCTCGCGGGTCGAACCGCCTGCGCCATAGGTCACGCTCGCAAAACGGGGCTTCAACGGCTTCAGCGTTCCGACGCTGTGCCACAGCGTCTCGGCCATCTTGTCGGTCTTGGGCGGAAAGAACTCGAACGAGACATCGATATCGCCGGCGAGGCCGGAGAAGAGCGGCGCATCGAGCGCGGTGCGCGCATCGTCCATCTGTTTCAGCGAAATCATGCGTGTGCGTCCTCGGGCTGGCGCGCGCGTTCGGCACTGCGGCGGGCGGTCCAGATTTTCACGGTGAGCGGCGTGCCCGCAATCGCGCGGGTGTCGAGCAGGGCGAAGCCGGCGTCGCCCACCGCATCGAACATCTGGTCGTCGGAAAAGCCGAGCCGCGCATGCTGGTGCTGGCGGCGCAATTCCTCGCGTTCATGCGCGGCGAAATCGACGATCGCAATGGTCGCGCCGGGACGCGCCACCCGCGCCGCCTCGGCCAGCGCGACTTGCGGATCCTGCGCATAATGCAGCACCTGGTGGAACAGGACGGTATCGACCGACGCGTCGGCCAGCGGGAGCGCGCCGAAATCGCCCTGCACCAGCTCCAGCCGGTCAGCCGCGATATCCTGCAAGCGCACGCGGGCGAGGCGCAGCATTTCGGGGCTCTTGTCGAGCGCGATCACGCGTATGGCGCGAGGAGCGAAGATTTCCGCCATCCGCCCGGTCCCGGTGCCGATATCGAGCAGCGTGCCAAGGGGTTCGTCACCCAGAGCTTGCGACAGCGCCGCCTCGACCGGAGCGTCGGGCGCATGGAGCACGCGCAACTCGTCCCATTCGGCAGCGTGCGCGGCGAAGTACTCGGCCGCACGATCTTCGCGCGCGGCCCGAATCGCGGCCAGATGGCGGCGATCTTCGGCACAGCGCGCGGCAAAGCCCTCGTCCGCTTCCTCGGCGCGTGCCAGCAAATGGGCCACCGCGCCGCCGAGGCCGGGGCCGTTCCCCCCGGCCAATTGGCGCAGGAACACCCAGCTGCCTTCCTTGCGCCGTTCCGCGAGATTCGCATCGCACAGGATCTTGGCATGGCGCGAAACGCGCGGCTGGCTTTGACCCAGCACCTGCGCCAGTTCGCCGATCGCCAGCTCCATCGTGGCGAGCAGCCGCATGATCCGCAGCCGTGTGGGATCCGAAAGCGCGCGCAAGGTGGGTTCGATCCGCATTGTTCCATATCATATAAAGAAAGCTTTATATGATACAAGCGACTTTGCCGCGGCGCGATGCGCGCCTATGTTCGCTGGCGAGACACACCCATCCCGTTGGAGGATACGATGAAAAAACTGATCGCCGCCGCTTCCGCTGCCACTTTCGCCCTGTCGCTTGCCGCCTGCGGCAGCGATTCGGCCACCGATGACGAGGTCGTGGGCGACACGGTCGAGGAACCGGCAGATGAAGCCCTCTCGGATATTCCCGAAGAGACCCCGGTCGCAGTCGAACCCGCGCCCGCTGCCACCGAAGTTCCCGAGAGCCGTCGCCAGTCGCTCGAGGAATCGGGCGATCGCGCCGAAGCGGCCGCCGACGATATCGAAGCTGCCCTCGAGGCCGAATTCGGCCAGGCCGAAGACGCCCGCGATGCCGAGGCGCAATAAGCTCACCGTGCTATTCGGGCTTGTCGCCGCGCTGCCGCTGGCCGCTTGCGACAAGCCCGACAATGCCCCCGGACCCGGCGGCGTCTCGATGCGCGAAGCCCGCGCGCTCGATCGTGCCGCCGAAATCATCGAGGAACGCCAGGTCCAGGTGCCGCCGCCCGAGAGCGGCGATGCGACGGCCGGCGCATCCGACGCCGACAACGCACCCCAACCATCGGGGGGGCCATCGCAGACCGATTGACCTTGCTCCCTGTCTGCGCCATTCGCTCCTGCGTTTAATCGCTCGATTAAGGGAGTGGGAATGGGGATTCTCGAAGGCAAGGTCGTCGCCGTTACGGGCGCAGGACGCGGCATAGGGCGCGAAATCGCGTTGCTGTGCGCGAAGGAAGGCGCCAGCGTCGTCGTCAACGATCCGGGCGTGGGCGGCGAAGGCGAAGGCGGCGATGCCGGTCCCGCCGAAACCACCGCCAGAGATATCCGCGAAGCCGGTGGCAAGGCGCAGGCCAATCTCGCCAGCGTCGCCGATCCCGCCGGAGCCGCCTCGATCGTCGAGGATGCGGTGCAGGCGTTCGGGCGGATCGATGCGGTGGTCAACAATGCCGGGATCCTGCGGGATCGCATCTGGCACAAGATGAGCCATGAGGACTGGCAGGCCGTCATCGACGTCCACCTCCACGGCTGCTTCAACACATCCAAGGCCGCGACTCCCTATTTCAAGGAACAGGGTTCGGGCGCACTGGTCCACTTCACTTCCACCAGCGGCTTGATCGGCAATATCGGCCAGGCGAACTATTCCGCCGCCAAGCTCGGCATTGTCGGCCTGTCGCAATCGATTGCGCTCGATGCCGCCCGCTATGGCGTGCGCAGCAATTGCATCGCGCCGTTCGCCTGGAGCCGGATGACCGCGAGCATCCCGACCGGCGGCGAAGACGCCGACGAGCGGGTCAAACGCCTGCAATCGATGGGCGCGGAAAAGATCGCCCCGCTCGCCGCCTATCTCTGCTCGGACGCGGCAAATGACGTGACGAACCAGATCTTTGCCGTGCGCCGCAACGAGATCGTGCTGTTCTCCAAGCCGCGCCCGGTGCGCAGCTTCGCCAGGGATGGCGGCTGGACCCCGCAGGAGATCGCCGATGTGGCGATGCCCGCGTTCAAACCCGATTTCGCGCGCGAAGACGAAGTCTCCGCGCATGTCTTCCCCTACGATCCGATCTGAGGAAATACCGATGGCTGTCAGCAATCCCGGCATGGACGAGGACGTATTCGCGCAATTCCTCGAACAGCTCCAACGCTATGTGAAGGAACGGCTGCTCCCCGCCGAGGAGCAGATGATCGCGGAGGACAAGGTCCCCGACGACATCCTCGCCGAAATGAAGGAGATGGGGCTGTTCGGCCTCACCGTGCCCGAAGACCACGGCGGCGCGGGGCTGAACACCAGCCAGTACGCCGAAGTGGTCTACACCATGGCTTATGCCGCGCCCGCCTTCCGCTCGATCTTCTCGATCAATGTCGGCATGTTCAATTCGGCGCTCAAGAATGGTGGCACCGAGGCCCAGCAGGCCGAATGGTGGCCGCGCATTGCGGGCGGCGAAGTCGCCTGTTTCGGGCTCACCGAACCGGGCAGCGGATCGGACAGCGCCGCGATGCAGACCACCGCCAGGCCCGATCCGGATGGCAATGGCTGGATCCTAAATGGCACCAAGCGCTACATCACCAATGCCCCGCACGCCTCGGTCGCGCTGATCATGGCGCGGACCGAGAAAGAGGCGCTGCCCAAGAACGCGCATGTCAGCGCCTTCATCGTGCCGATGGACACGCCCGGCGTTTCGACCGGCACGCCCGACAAGAAGATGGGCCAGGCCGGCGCGCATATCGCCGACGTGATGCTCGACGATGTCCATGTGCCGGGCGATGCGCTGCTCGGCGGAGAGACCGGAAAGGGCTTCCGCTTCGCGATGATGAGCCTCGACAATGGTCGCATCTCGGTCGGCGCCGCATCGGCCGGCTATGCCCGCCGCGCGCTCGATTCCGCGCTGCGTTATGCCACCGAGCGCAAGGCCTTCGGCGAACCGATCGCCAATTTCCAGCTGATCCAGCAGATGCTCGCCGAAAGCGAAACCGAGATCTACGCCGCCGAATGCATGATGCGCGACGTCACTGCCCGCGCCGACCGCGGCGAGAACGTCATCCGCAAGGCGGCGGCGTTCAAGGTCTTCGCCAGCGAAATGTGCGGGAGGGTGATGGACCGCGTGGTGCAGATCTTTGGCGGCGCGGGCTACCTCGCCGAATACGACGCCGAACGCTTCTTCCGCGATGCGCGCATCTATCGCATCTACGAAGGCACGACGCAGATCCTGCAATTGCAGATCGCCAAGCACATGCTGCGCGATTTCGAAGGGTCAATTTAAGATGCGGTCAGACATCCGTCTGACCTCGGTGCCGGCCCGTCTCCCTCGCCCAACCACCCGATCATTCTCCGATACGGTATCGGGTGGTTGGGCGGGGAAGTCGGGCTGGAGCCGCAAGCCGCGGACGGATGTCCGGGGCGCACCCAACGAAGACTCGAATGTATAAATTACTCCAAGACCTGACGATCATCGAAGCGTCGAGCTTCGTCGCCTCGCCCACGGCGGGGCTCTATTGCGCGCAGATGGGGGCCGAGGTGATCCGGGTCGACCAGATCGGCGGCGGACTCGATTACGATCGCTATATGCGGACAGATAAAGGCCGCTCGCTCAGTTGGGAAAACCTCAACCGTGCGAAGAAGAGCGTCGCGCTCGACCTGCGCAGCGACGAGGGCCGCGAATTGCTGGTCGAGCTCGCGGCGAAGACCGGCCAGCTGATCACCAATTTCCCCGAAAAGAGCTTCCTTTCGCATGCCGCGATCGAAGCGAAGCGCGCCGACATGATCACCGCGCGGATCATGGGCTGGCATGACGGGCGCCAGGCGATGGATTTCACCGTCAACGCCGCCTCGGGCTATCCGCTGATGACCGGCCCCGAAGAATGGGACGCAGACAGCGCGCCCCCGGTCAACCAATTGCTCCCGGCATGGGATTTCATCACCGGAGCCTACACCGCCTTCGCGCTGCTCGCCGCCCTGCGCCACCGCGATGCCACCGGCGAAGGCGGCGAAGTGCGCGTGCCCCTGGGCGACGTCGCGATCGGCACGGTCGCCAATTCGGGCGCGATGGCGGAAATGCTCTATCGCGGGTCCGATCGCGAACGGTTGGGCAATGCGATCTGGGGCGCGTTCGGGCGCGACTTCGTCAGCCGCGACGGAACGCGCTTCATGGTCGCCGCGCTGACCGACAAGCAATGGCGCGCGCTGCTGACCGCGTTCGACCTGCAGCAGGCAATCGCGAATCTCGAAGCTCGACTCAAGGTGAGCTTTGCCAAAGGCGACCAAGAACGCTTCGTCCATCGCCACGAATTGTTCGCCCTGCTCCAGACCCGCATCGGCGCGGCCGACTGGGCCGAATGGGAGCGCCGGCTGACCGAGGCCGGGGCAACGTTCGAACGCTATCGCACGATGCACGAAGCCGCGAACGATCCGCAGCTCGTCACCGACAACCCGCTGTTCGGACCATCGACCGACAATCCGAGCGGCTTCGCCTATCCCTCGCCCGGATCCTTCGCCAACATGCCGGCGCAGGATCGCGGAACACCCGAACCCGCCCCCTATCTGGGAGCGAACAGCGAAGAGGTGCTCGGCGAGGTGCTCGGCCTGCCGAACACCGCAATCGGACGACTGATTGACACCGGAATCGTCGGTACAAGTGACAAGGAAACCCTATGAGACGCGTCGCCATCTGCTCCCCTTTGCGCACCCCGGTGGGCAAGTTCCTCGGCACCCTCGCCCCGCTCAATGCGGGCGATCTGGGCGCCGCGATCCTCAAGGCGTTGGTCGAACGAAGCGGGGTCGACCCCGAACGCGTCGACGATGTCGTGTTCTCGCAAGGCTATGGCAGCGGCGAGGCTCCCGCGATCGGACGCTGGGCCTGGCTCGCTGCGGGACTGCCGATAGAAGTGCCGGGTTATCAACTGGATAGGCGCTGCGGATCGGGCCTGCAGGCGGTCGTCAACGCGGCCATGATGGTCCAGACCGGGGCCGCCGATTGCGTGGTCGCGGGCGGCTGCGAAAGCATGTCCAACGTCGAACATTACACCACCGATATCCGCACCGGGGTGAAAGCAGGCAACGTCACGCTGCATGACCGCCTCACGCGCGGCCGGTTGATGAGCCAGCCGCAGGAACGCTTCGGCGTGATCAGCGGCATGATCGAAACCGCCGAAAACCTCGCCCAGGATTACGACATCTCCCGCGAAGCCGCCGACGAATACGCGGTCCGCTCCCACCAGCGCGCCGCCGCCGCGTGGGATGAAGGCAAGTTCGACGATCACATCGTCCCGCTGGAGGTTCCGCAACGCCGCAAGGACTCGATCCGCTTCGAACGCGACGAGGGCATCCGCCCCGATGCGAGCATGGAAAGCATGGGCGCCCTGCGCGCGATCGAGGGTCGCACCAACCCGGACGCGATCGTCACCGCGGGCAATGCCAGTCAGCAGAACGATGCCGCCGCCGCCTGCCTCGTCGTCGCCGAGGACAAGCTCGAGGAACTGGGCCTCACTCCGCTGCTGTGGTTCGACAGCTGGGCCGCGGCGGGCTGCGATCCGGCGCGGATGGGGATCGGCCCCGTCCCGGCGGTCGAGCGCCTGTTCGCAAGATCGGGCAAAGGCTGGGACGATATCGACTTGGTCGAACTGAACGAGGCCTTCGCCCCGCAAGTGCTCGCCGTGCTCAAAGGCTGGGGCTGGAGCGAGGACGATAGCCGCCGCGAGATGCTCAACGTCAACGGATCGGGCATCTCGCTCGGCCATCCGATCGGCGCGACGGGCCTGCGCATCCTCGCCGACATGGCGCACGAAATGCAGCGCGGCGAAGCACGCTTCGGGCTGGAAACCATGTGCATCGGCGGCGGACAGGGGATCGCCGCGCTGTTCGAACGGGCGGCGTGATCAGATGAGCGACTGGGATGGCTGGATCGGGCGCGAGGAACGGCGCAGCGACACGCTCGACCCCGCCCTTGCGGCGCGCTGGCTCGCGACTCTCGATCGCGATATGCCCGACAATGGCATAATGCCGCAGGGCATCCACTGGTGCCTGTGCACGCCCGACGCGCCAACCGCGATGCTGGGAAAGGACGGCCATCCCGCGCGCGATGAGAGCGAGGACAGCTTTTATCCCCCCGTCCCGCTGCCGCGCCGGATGTGGGCCTCGAGCGAGGTCGAATTCCTCGCCCCGCTCGCACCCGGCGATACGATCGAGCGGGTCAGCCGGATTGCAGCAATCGCCGAGAAGGACGGGCGCAGCGGCAAGCTGGCCTTCGTCACCGTCGCGCATGAAACGCTCGCCAACGGCACGCTCGCACTGCGTGAGAGCCAGCATCTCGTCTATCGCGAAGCCGCCGCGCCGGACGCGGCACTGGTGCCTCCGGCAGGCGGAGGAAACGGGTTCGACGGCAGCGCGTGGGACACGGTTCGCGAGCTGACGCCGGGGCCGCCGCTGTTGTTCCGCTTCTCCGCGCTCACCTTCAACACCCACCGCATCCACTACGATGCGCCCTATGCCCGCGGCATCGAGCGCTATCGAGGGCTTGTGGTGCACGGTCCGCTGATGGCGACCTTGCTGCTCGACCTGGCGGCGCGCGAACTGGGACCGAATGCCCTCTCACGCTTCGCCTTCCGCGCGGTAAGCCCAGCGATCGCGGGCGACAAATTGCTGCTCGCGATGCGGCGCGACGGCGATGACTATGCGCTGGGCGCGTTTGCCGCCGACGGGCGCGAGGTCGTGCGGGCCGAAGCCAGCCTCTGATCTTCGTTCAGTAATCGCCCGGCTTCACCGCGCCGCGTTTGGCCTTGATCGCGCCGCGCTGTTTCTTCTGGTCGAGCCGTTTGCGCTTGTTGAGGCGGTTGAGCCGCGTTTTCGCGCGCTTCTTGGGCTGGCGATGCGCCTCGCGCAGCAATTCCTCCATCCGGTCGCGGGCATCGGCGCGATTGCGTTCCTGCGTACGGTGGCTCTTGGCGGTGATCAGCACTTCGCCGGCATCGGTCCACTTGCTTCCGGCGAGTGTTTGCAGCCGCTTGAACACCGGCACCGGCAGGCGCAGCGCATAGGCGTTGACCCGCAATTGCACCGCCGTGGCGACCTTGTTGACGTTCTGCCCGCCGGGGCCGGAGGCGGCAATGAAGCTCTCCTCCGCGATCGTATGCGCGCGCTGGATCGTCTCGTTAATCGACATCGTCCGGACCGGTTTGGCGATCGAACGGATCGGCTTCGCCGGGATCGGCAAATCCCAGATCGGAGAACTGCTGCGGGAACGGCGCATGCGCCGCGATCGGCGGCTTGCCCTCGCGCTGCACCAACAGTCCGGCTGCGTGAAGCATGGTCCGGTTGCCCTTGCCATAAACCGGATCGCCGAGCAGCGGCAGCCCGATCCCGGCCAGCGCGTGGATGCGGATCTGGTGGGTGCGGCCGGTCTCGGGTCGGAAGGCGATCAGCGCCTTGCCGTCCACTTCGGCCAGCTTGCGCCAGTGCGTGATCGAGGGTTTGCCCTTCTTCGCGGCGATCATCCGCCATCCGCCCTGCTTGCTGCTGGTTTTCGCCAGCGACAGCTCAATCGTGCCTTCATCCGCCTCGGGCACGCCGTCGAGCACGCCGAGATAGCGCTTTTCGACCTCGCGTTCCTCGAACGCGCGGGCGAAGCGTTTCAAGGCCTTCGGATTGCGCGCGAGCAGCAGGCAGCCGGACGTATCGGTATCGATCCGGTGGACCGGCACGGGAGGGCGCTGGAAGCCGAGCTTGAGCGCGTCGAGATCGTCTTCGAGGCTCTGGCCGCCGCGACGCGGTTTCTCGATCGGCAGGCCCGCCGGCTTGTCGATCACCAGCGCCTCGCCATCCTCGAACAGGATCGCCATGGATTTCAGCGACACGCTCATTTGACGAACAATTCCGCAGCGACCAGCCCGCGCAAGGCGTTGCCGACGAGGAAACCATCCGCCAGATCGTCGAGGGTCAGTGGCGCTTCGACCGCGCGCGCCTGATTGATCAGCGATCGTCGCAACACGCCCGGCAGCAAGCCGTCGGTGATCGGCGGGGTGAGCAGCCTGCCGTCGCGCTCGACGAAGATCGACCAGATCGTGCCTTCGGTCACGTGGCCATCGTCGCGCACGAAAATCGCTTCATCCGCTCCGGCGTCGCGCGCGACATCGCGCGCCGCGTTGTAGAAACCGCGATCGGTCGATTTGTGGCGGAGCCGCCAGTCGCCCTCATCCACCGGCAGCGGCAGGACGGCGCAACGCACCGGGCGCGTGGCCGGTTCGGGCAGCGTGCCCATTTCCAATGCGAAACGTCCGCTGCGCGACACGCTGAGTCGCAATCTCGCCGGTGCAACGGCTTCAAATGCCAGCGCCTGGATCGCATTGCGAACCTCGTGACGATCGAAGGCAAAGCCAAAGGACAGAGCGCTATTGCCGATCCGTTCGAGATGCAGTTCGAGCAGCGGCACGCCCTCTTCGGGCGAAAAGCGCATGGTTTCGAACAAGTCGAATTGAGCGGCTGAGCTGCTTCGCACGAAGTCCCCTTTCACTTGGCATTCGCGCCATTCGGCCAAGCCTTGCGAATCGGCGACCACCGCCGATCCCACCCCCAGCACCGCGCGGCTCCACCCGTTTTCGGGTGCCGAGACACGCAATGTGCGGATTGCCACATTGAACGCTGCTTCGCCAGCCGACTTTTCTGACGAGGGCGGATCGATCCGCCCGATCGCGCCGCAATAGGCACCGCGCGCGTCACGCTCGACCTCGGCGATCAGCTCCATCGCGCGAATCTTGGGCGCGCCGGTAATCGATCCGCAGGGAAACAGGGCGTGCATCATCTGGCCGACACCGGTGCCGGGCGCGAGCTCGGCATGGATCGTGCTGACCATCTGGTGGACGCTGGGATAGCTTTCGACCGCGAACAGCGAATCGACCGTCACGCTGCCGGGCACCGCGATCCGCGACAGGTCGTTGCGTAGCAGATCGACGATCATCAGGTTTTCTGCCCGATCCTTTACGCTTTCGGAAAGCTCGGCGCGCAGGGAATCGTCCCGGGCCGGATCTCCGCCGCGCGGGCGGGTGCCCTTCATCGGCTTGGCGCGAATCGTCTCGCCATCATGCGCGACGAACAATTCGGGCGAGAAGCTCAGCAACCAATCGCTGCCATCGTGCACCACACCGCCATACCCGGCCGCCGCGCGTTGTCTGATTGCGGCGTAGAGCGCGCGCGGATCGCCATGCGCTCGTCCCACCAGCGGCAGGGTCAGGTTGGCCTGGTAGATATCGCCCGCCCGGATCGCCTCCTGCAGCCGCTCGAAAGCGGCGAAATACGTACCCGGCGAGATCGCCGGTTCGAGCGGGCCGATCGAAGCGCCGCCATCGGGCCAATCGGGCGGGAGCGTGCCGGGTGCGAATTCCTCGTACCCGTCGAACGCGCCAAACCACACCAGAGGACCGGAACCCCGACGATCCACGAGTAGCGGCGCGAGCCGCGGCTCGAGCGCGTAGCCCGCTTCATACGCCAGATAGCCCGCCAGGTGTTTGCCGGCGTCGCGCAACGCATCGAGGCGGTCGAGCGCCGGGGCCACCTCCGCTCCGGTTCGCGCCATCACCAGTTCGATCGGATCGCGATACAACCGGGTCGGCGCCGCACCTTGCGCACGCGCATCGTCGAGCAGGATCAAAGGGGCGACCATGGCCGTTGCCCTAGCCGAGGGTTCGGGCTTTGCAAAAGCCGCTCATCGCGCCAAACAGGCCGCGATCGATCACGGGAGCGGCGAATGGGCGATATCTTCCTCGGCAAGACGGCGGACGGCACGTCGCAGTATTTGCGGCTCGACCAGGCGAACCGGCACGGGTTGGTCGCCGGCGCAACCGGCACCGGCAAGACCGTGACATTGCAGACCATGGCCGAACAGTTCAGCCGCGCGGGCGTGCCGGTGTTCGCCGCCGACGTGAAGGGCGACCTTGCCGGGATCGCCATGCCGGGCAGCGCCGCCTTCAAGCATGCCGACAAGATCGAATCCCGGATCACCGAGCTGGGGGTCGAGGATTTCGCCTATGAAGGCAATCCGACCGTGTTGTGGGATCTGTTCGGCGAACAGGGCCATCCGATCCGCACCACCGTTTCCGAAATGGGGCCGCTGCTGCTCGCTCGTCTGCTCGATCTGAACGACACGCAGGAAGGCGTGCTCGCGATCGCTTTTCAGTGGGCAGATGACAACGGCTTGCTGCTCCTCGATTTCGACGATCTGCGCAGCGTCCTCGTCGCGGTGGGCGAGAATGCGAAAGAGTTGAAACTGCAATACGGCAATGTCTCGAGCCAGAGCATCGGCGCGATCCAGCGCCAATTGCTGGCGTTCGAACGGCAGGGCGCAGACCGCTTCTTCGGCGAGCCGGCTTTCGAGATCGCCGATTTCATGACGCTGGAAGACGGTCGCGGGCGGATTAATATCCTTGCAGCCGACAAGCTCATGCGCAGCCCCAAGCTCTACGCCACCTTCCTGCTGTGGCTCCTGGCCGAACTGTTCGAAGCGCTTCCCGAAGTCGGCGATCCAGACAAGCCGAAGCTGGTATTCTTCTTCGACGAGGCGCATCTTCTGTTCGACGACGCGCCCAAGGCGCTGATGGACAAGGTCGAGCAGGTTGTGCGGCTCGTACGGTCGAAAGGCATCGGCGTGTTCTTCGTCACCCAGAACCCGATCGACATCCCCGAGGAAATCGCCGGACAATTGGGCAACCGCGTCCAACACGCCCTGCGCGCCTTCACCAAGCGCGACCAGCGCGCGATCAGGGCGGCGGCGGAAACGTTTCGGATCAATCCCGATCTCGACGTCGAGCAGGCGATCACCGAATTGAAGACCGGCGAGGCGCTGGTTTCGACGCTCGACGAACACGGCGCACCGGGCGTGGTCGAGCGGACCAGGATCGTGCCGCCGCGCTCGCGGCTCGGCCCACTGCTTGCCGCCGAACGCGGCCAGATCCAGGTCGATAGCCCGTTCGTGGGCAAATATGACGAGGCGATCGATCGCGAAAGCGCAGCCGAAGTGCTCGCGCAGAAGGCCGCCGACGCCGCCGAAACCGCCGAAGAGGTGGGCGAGAAGGGCCGCGAGGAAGTCGCCAAGCGCGAACGCAAATCGCCCAGCATCTGGGAAAAGGCCTGGAAGCGCGGCAGCAAGACCGCCGCCAGCTCTGCTGCGGGAAAAATGGGACGCACGATCCTGGGCAAGCGCTCGCGCGCCAACCCGGTCGCATCGGGCGTAACCTCGGCGGCCGGATCGCTCGCGACCGATCTGGCTGGCCCGCTCGCCGGGCGCTTCGTGCGCAATCTGATCGGCGGGTTGATGCGCTAAAGCGGGAGGCGCAGCCGGGCTTCGAGTCCGCCTTCTGGCCGGTTGCCCAGTCCCAAGGTGCCGCCATGCTGCTCGGCAATCGCGCGGGCCAGCGTGAGGCCGAGACCCGATCCACCTGTGGTACGATTGCGCGAAGCCTCGCCACGTTGGAACGGCTCCATCATCGCAGCGATCCGATCTTCGGGAATGCCGGGCCCTTCATCGGCCACGTTCAACACCACCGCATCGCTATCGCGCACCAGCGAAACATGCGCGGAACCGCCATAGCGCAGCGCATTGTCGATCAGATTGCGCAAGGCCCGCGCAATCCAGGTCGGACGGAAAGCCCCCACTGCCCGCGCTGGCGCTTCGAGCGTGACCGGCTTGCCGCGATCCTCGTATTCCTCGACCACACTGGCGGCGAGCGCGGCCAGATCGAGCCGCTCGGGCACATCCACCGGCCGTCCTATCCGGGCCAGCGAGAGAATGTCGTCGAGCATCCGGTCGAGCTCGGCCACGCCTGCGGCCATTTTCGTGCGCTGCTCATCGTCGCCCACGCTTTCGATCCGCACGCGCAAGGCAGCCAGCGGCGTCTTGAGATCGTGACCGATCGCGCCGAGCATCACGTCCTTTTCATCGAGCAAACCCGCAATCCGCGCTTCGAGCGCGTTGTGCGCTTCGATCAATGCCCGCACATCGGAAGGGCCTGAAGGCTCGAGAGCCGCCGTTTCCGATGGGCGCGCGGCGAATTCGCGCGTGCGCGTGGTGAGAGCGGCAAGCGGCCCAGTGATCCGCCGCAGCACGAAAAACAGCACGACGAACAGGGCGAGCGTGAGGATCAGCGTCTGCACGACAAGCCCGGCAATCGCGCGGCCATTGGTGCGGGGCGGTTCGGGCACGCGGACGACACGCCATTGCGATGTCGCGGTTTCACGAGAAACTGCGAGGAGCAGGGTATCGGGGACGGCGTCCGGATCTGCCCCCTGCCGGCGCGCACGCGCAGCGAGAAAACGCAACGCGTCGGCGTCCTGATCGACTCCTCGCCGGACGACCTGCAATTCGTGCGGCGCATACCCCTGCAAACGAAGAATGTCGCGCAGACGGTCTTCGATGGCTGTGGCGCGCGGCTCGTTAGCGCGGATCGGATTGTCGTCGCGCATCCGCGCGGACCTGCGACCGTTGCCCCGTCCGGCGCGCCGGCGCTCGCGCAGTCCCGGCGAAGGTTCGAACCGCCAGGCCCCGGGGCCTGGCGCGAGCAAGCGGAAGGCGAGCGCATTGGCCAGCGAGCTCTCCTGGCGTTCGACCTGCCCGCGATAGAGCAACGCGGCGTTGAACGCCTGCGCCGCCATGAGCGCCAGCGCAATCGCCAGCAGCACCTGCCCAAGCAGGCTGGAGGGCAGCCACCGCTTCACCGGCCGGGTGTGAACCGGCGGATGTCGGCGGCAAGACGATAGCCTCCGCCGCGCACGGTCTGGATCAACTGCTCCTCACCCTCGCGCGCCATCTTGCGGCGAAGGCGCGACACTTGATTGTCGATCGCCCGATCGAACATGTGCTGTTCGCGCCCTTGCACGAGATCGAGCAGCCGATCGCGATCGAGCACCTGACTCGAATGGTCGAGCAATGCCTTGAGAAGGCGGAAATCCGCCGTGGTGATCTCGACCAGCACCCCATCGGGATCGGTCAGGCGCTGGCGCGTGGGATCGAGCGTCCAGCCATCGAAACCATAGAGCGCCGTGTCACCTTCACCGACTGGCTCGTGGCGGTTCATCCGCCGTAGCACCGAGCGGATGCGTGCCACCAACTCACGCGGTTCGAACGGCTTGGTAACGTAATCGTCGGCCCCGATTTCGAGCCCGACGATCCGGTCGGTCGCTTCGCCGCGTGCGGTCAGCAGGATGGTCGGCAGGTCGCGCGCTTCGATCAGGTGGCGCGTGAGCGAAAGCCCGTCCTCGCCCGGCATCATGATGTCGACCAGCGCGAGATCGAACGCCATTTCCTGCAAGCGGCTCCGTGCCTGGGCCGCGGTGTCGGCCTCGGTCACGTCGAACCCCTGGCCGGAGAGATACTCCGCCAGGGGTTCGCGCAAGGTCGGCTCGTCGTCGACCAACAGGAGGTGGGGCACGCTTTCTTCGCTCATAAATCTATCGGGTCCTGAGCGGTTGCCAGCACGCCCGCAAGTCAGCGCTGCCCGCGACGCTGGCTGCGCATCTTATCGCGCGCAGCCTTGCGCTCGGCGGCGGTCACCTGGCCGTCGCCATTCGCGTCCATCGCGGCAAAGCGCTTGGCATGGGCGGCTTCGAACTCGGCCAGCGTGATGCGCTGGTCACCGTTGGTATCGGCCTGTCGGAGCATCGCCATGGCCCCGCCGCGACCGCGCTTGCCACCGCGCTTCATCTTGCCGCGCCGCTCGCTGGCCTTTCCGCCCATTTTGGCCCGACCAGCATTGAGTTCTTCCTGCGACAGACCGCCGCTATTGTCGGCATCGAGGCGGGCGAAACGACGTTCGCTGCGCTGGGCGCGACGCTCGGCACGCTTCGCCTGGCGCGCTTCGCGCGCGGCCTGCATTTCAGCCTGCGTCACCTCGCCATCGCCGTTCGCGTCGATTCTCTCGAACCGCTTGGCCATGCGCGCGCTTCGATCGGCCTGATCGAGTACGCCATCGCCATTGACGTCGAGGCGTTGCCACATCTTAGCCGCGCGGGCGTCATGGTCGGCCTTGGTAATCACGCGATCGGCGCCGGGGCGCGGCTGCGTACGGTCCTGGGCCTGGGCCGCGCCAGTCATTGCGAGCGCCGCCGCACCGAGTGTCAAAATCGTCTTTTTCATCGTCATCGTCCTCTACACCGTCATGAAACATGGCCAGCGGACCGGGCCGGAGGGGGAAGACGGGGGCAAAGCCCGATCCGCTGTCATCCCGTTCTAGGCCGCGCCTGTCACAGGATTATGCCCGAACGGACGGGATTTGTCGCAGATTGTCGCAGACGGCACTCGGTGTTCATCCATTCGCAAGTTCGAGGCTGACGATACCCTTTCTACGAGCAGACGGGACGCTGCGGTCTACAGCGGGCGGCACTGCTCCTCGAGCCAGGCGAGATCATCGCCGTCGAGCTGCGGGGCGACGATCGCGCGCACTTCGGCATGATAGTCGTTCCACCAGGCGATTTCGCGGTCGGTCAGCAGGTCCTTGTTCACCAGCGTCCGATCGAGCGGGACGAAAGTGAGCGTTTCGAAACCGAGATACTTGCCCTCTGCCCCTTCGATCCCTGCGTCCTTCACGAGGATGAGGTTTTCGATCCGGATGCCGTATTCGCCCGGCTTGTAATAGCCCGGCTCGTTCGAGAGGATCATGCCTTCGCGCAATTCGGTCTCGGTCCCGGGGAAGGCGCCGCCGGGCTTGGAGATACGCTGCGGGCCTTCGTGCACCGAGAGGTAGCTGCCCACACCATGGCCGGTACCGTGGCCGTAATCGACGCCCGCCTGCCACAAATGCATCCGCGCCAGCACATCGAGCGCGCCGCCGCTGGTGCGATTGGGGAAGGTCGCGAGCGCGAGTTCGATATGGCCCTTCAGCACGCGCGTGTTGCGATCCACCATCTCGGCGGTCGGCTCGCCCGGGCCGACCCAGACGGTGCGGGTGATGTCGGTCGTCCCGTCGAGATACTGCCCGCCCGAATCGCACAGGAAGATGCTCGACGGCGGGATCGGGATATTGCTGTCTTCATCGACCTTGTAATGCGGCAGCGCGGCATGGCCGGCGGCGGCGCTGATCGTGTCGAAGCTGCCATCCTTCAATTCGCCGGTCGCCTCGCGGAACTCCCGTAGTTTGGCGACGGCGGTCAGCTCGTCGACATTGCCCTTGGGCGCTTCGATCGAGATCCAGCGCAGGAATCGCGAGACCGCCGCGCCGTCGCGTGCCTGGGCGTCGCGATGGCCCTGCTGTTCGGCAGGCGTCTTGATCGCCTTGGGCAGGACGGCCGGATCGGCATCGCGCACGACCTTCGCGCCGCCCGCGTCGAGCGCGTGGAAAATCCCGGCCACCGCGTGGTTCGGATCGACCGCCACGGTCTTGCCCTTCAGTTTTGCCAGCGCGGGCTGGAAATCCGCGCGATCGCGTACATGTACGGCATTGCCTAGATGCTGGGTCAGCTCGGGCGTGACCTTGTCGGGCGCGATGAAAAGTTCCGCCGTGCCATCGGCATGGGCGAGCACGTAGGAAAGCGCGACCGGGGTGTTCGAAATGTCGGCCCCGCGCATGTTGAGCAGCCAGGCAACCGAATCGAGTGCGGTGACGACGGTGGCGTCGTAGCCTTCGGACTTGAGCCAGTCGGCGACTTCGGAGCGCTTGTCCGAGCTCGAGCGCCCGGCATAGGCATCGTCATGCGGGACGGCGGGGGCGAGCGAGGGTTGCGGGCGATCGGCCCACACCGCGTCGATCGGATTGCCGTCGACCGCGACCAGTTCGATGCCCTTCTTGGCGAACAGCTTTTCCGCCGCTTCGGCCCATTCGACCCCGTGGAGCCACGAATCGTATCCGATCCGTGCGCCCTTTTCGGCATGCTCGGCGATCCACTTGGCCGGCGAGGTCGCCGGGACGTCTTCATAATCGAACAGATTGCCGTCGACCTGCTCGCGCACCTGCACGGTGTAACGGCCATCGGTGAACATCGCCGCGCGATCCTGCATCACGACGGCCGACCCGGCGCTGCCGCCGAAGCCGGTCAGCCAGGCGAGGCGCTGGGCGTATTCGCCGACATATTCGCTCATATGCTCGTCCGAAATCGGCACCACAAACCCATCGAGCCCCCGTCGCTTCAATTCCTCGCGCAGGGCGGAGAGACGGGCTTCGTGGGTTTGCATCAGCATGGGTCGGGACTCGCTTTCGTGAATTCGTGTTTACGACAATATAGGGCATCGAACCGCCGCTCGCCACCGAAGTCGCTTTACGCCGCGCGAGGCGCTCATTAGCGTCGCGCCAGAAGCGGCCGACAGGTCGCAGGAGACCTTCGCTTGAACAGAATGCTCGCCCTTGCTGCCACGCTTGCCGCATGGCTCCCTGCCCCGCTGATGGCGCAGGCCGACCAGACATCCAAGGATACCGAATTGACCGAGACCCCCAGCGCGCCTCCGGTGGCGGAAAAGCGCGATTACGAATATTCGCGCCACGGCATCACGATCGCCGATCCCTATCACTGGCTGAAGGACCAATCCTATCCGAAGGTCGATGACGAGGATGTGCTCGATTACCTGAAAGCGGAAAACGCCTGGTTCGAGGCCAATATGGCCCCGCACAAAGAGCTGGTCGACACGCTGTTCGAAGAGATGAAGGGGCGTATCAAGGAAGACGATACCTCGGTGCCGCAGAAGGACGGCGATTTCCTCTACTGGACCGAGTTCGAGCAGGGGAAGGAATACCGACAATGGTATCGCCGCCCCGTCGCCGGGGGTGACGCTGAGCTGATCCTCGACGAGAACGAGCTGGCCGAGGGCAAGGAATATTTCCGCCTCGGCGCGTTCAGCGTCAGCCAGAACGGGCGCTATCTCGCCTACAGTTTCGACGACAACGGCTCCGAACGCTTTACCGCGCGGATCAAGGATCTCGAAACCGGCAAATTGCTTCCCGACACGATCCCCGAAACGCTCTCCAGCCTCGTCTGGGTCGCGGGCGACAAGGGGCTCGTCTATGGCAAGGCCAATGCCAATTGGCGGACCGACAATGCCCGTCTCCACTGGATCGGCCAGAGCGCCGAGGACGATATCGAGCTCTACAGGGAGGAGGATGACGGCTTCCGCGTCGGCGCCGGGCTTTCCGCGCAGGACGACTGGCTGGTGATCGCGACGGGCGACAACGAGACGAGCGAAGTCCGCCTGGTGCGCGCCGACGATCCGACCGGCGAGCAGATCATGGTCAAGCCGCGCGAAAAGGGCGTTGAGTACGATGTCGATGTGCGCGACGGGACACTGTTCGTTCACACCAATGACGAGCACGTGAATTTCCGCCTCGCCACCGCTGCACTCGAGGCGCCGGGCGCATGGACCACGCTGATCCCCGGATCGGACGAGTTTTATCTTACCGACGTCGCGCTGTTCAAGGATTTCTACGTCACCGAAGGCCGCCTGGCCGGCCTCGATCAGGTGCAGATCCGCGACTATTCCGACCCTTCGCAAATCCGCCCCATCGCCTTCCCCGAGGCGAGCTACGATGCGGGCCTGTCGAACAATCCCGAATACGATGCCGACCGGTTGCGACTGGCCTATGAAAGCATGGTCACGCCCGACAGCGTCTATGATTATCACCTCGGCGACGGGTCGCTCGAACTGCTGAAAGAACAGGAAATCCCGAGCGGCTACGACAAGGATCTCTACCGCACCGAGCGGGTGGAGATCACCGCGCGCGACGGCACGAAAATCCCCATCAGCATCGTGATGCGCAAGGATCGCGCCGAAGGCCCCGGCCCGCTCCACCTCTATGCCTATGGCGCATACGGCTATGCGGTGCCGCCGGGCTTCTCGACCACGCGCCTCAGCCTCGTCGATCGCGGCTTCGCCTATGCCATCGCGCATATCCGCGGCGGCGACGATCTGGGCCGCAACTGGTATCTCCAGGGCAAGCTCAACGAGCGCGCCAACACGTTCAACGATTTCGTCGACGTCGCGAAAGGCCTCGCCGATCTCGGCTATACCGAGAAGGGCAAGATCACCGCGAGCGGCGGTTCGGCAGGTGGCGAACTGATGGGCGTGATCGTCAATACCGATCCCGATCTGTGGGGCGCGGTGGTGGCGCATGTGCCGTTCGTCGACGTGCTCAACACCATGCTCGATGAATCGCTGCCGCTGACGCCGGGCGAATGGCCCGAATGGGGCGACCCGATCACCAGCAAGCAGGCCTTCGCCTATATCCTCAGCTACAGCCCATACGATCAGGTGGTGGCGCAGGATTACCCGCCCATGCTGGTCACCGCCGGGCTCAACGACCCGCGCGTCACCTATTGGGAGCCGGCCAAATGGGTTGCCAAGCTGCGCGACCGTAAAGGCGACGACAACACGCTGCTGCTCAAGACCAATATGGGTGCGGGCCATGGCGGCAAATCCGGACGTTTTCAGTCGATCTACGAGGTGGCGGAAGAATTCGCCTTCATCCTGTGGCAGATGGGCATGACCCAGAACGCAGCGGAGTAATCAGCGCTCATGAAGAAAATCGTCGCCCTGATCCTGGCGCTTGCCGTGCTTGTCGGCGGGTGGTGGTACGCCTCCCCGCTGATGGCGCTCGATGGACTGCGCGATGCCGCGCAAACGGGTAATGCGGCGGAACTCGAGGAGCGGGTCGATTTCGCCCGCTTGCGTGAATCGATCAAAGGCCAGCTGCGCACCGCGCTTGCCGAAGCGACATCGTCCGAAGACGGCGCGTTGGGCGCGGTTGCAGGAGCGGCGCTTGGCCTTGGCGTCGGCGACCGGATCGTCGATGGCATGGTAACGCCGGAATGGGTCACGGACGCCGTGTCCAAGGGCACGAAAGCCCGTCAGGCGATCGAACCCGCTCCCGGCTCGCAAGCGGACCAGCAATCGGACAATTTGGGACCGCGCTCCGCCAGAGCGAGTGACGCGATGTCCTACGATATCCGTCGCACTGGCTTTTCGAGCTTCCAGGTCGCCACGGCGAATGCCGACGGTGCCGCCGGGCCGACCCTGCTGTTCGAGCGCGATGGGCTGGGCTGGGACCTGGTCGGCATCGAGATGAAGCCGTCCGAACTGATCCCGCGTATCTGACAAGCATGGCGGACAACCGCTTCACCCTGGCCTTTACCGCCGCGCCCGAGCACATCGACGAGCTCGGCCACGTCAATAATGCCGTCTGGGTGCGCTGGATCCAGGACGTCGCGACCAGCCATTGGGACAAGGTCGCGCGGCCAGAGGATCGCGCCGCCTATGTCTGGATGGTGACGCGACACGAGATCGATTATCGCGGCAATGTGTCCGAAGGCGAGACCGTGACCGCCGAGACCTTTATCCCTGCGCCGCCCAAGGGTGCGCGGTTCGATCGCCGGGTCGATTTCCGCAATGCCGAAGGCAAGGTGGTGGTCAGCGCCAACACGACTTGGGCGATGATCGACAAGGCCAGCGGCCGCCCGCAGCGCGTTCGTCTCGACATAGCCGCGCCCTTCGAACCGTTCGGCGAACCGACCGACTGACGACGGTCATACCGCCGAGCTGAAGCGACGCTGCGATTCGGCGCGGTATGGATCGAACAGCGCTGCGATGGTGCGCGCATAGGGCAGGCCTTCGGTCTCGATCGCAAGCCGCTCGCCTTCCAGCGTCGCGAATCCGCGCTCGACGAACACCGCAAGCCGGTCCTGCACTTCCGCCAGCAGGCGATGGGGCACCGTCGCCCGGCTATGGCACAGCAGAGCCTCGATGATCGCGCCGCGCTCGCGGTCGTCGTGACTGCGCATCACGCCGCGTTCGGGCACCAGCAAACCGGCGCCGGCGCGCATACGGTACTTCCCGCTGTTCTTCTCATTCTGCACCAGCAGGTTGGGGAAAGAGCTGATCGCCGACGAGCCCAGTCCGATCAGATTGGGCGCACCATCGTCGGTGAAGCCCTGGAAATTGCGCCGCAAAGTCCCGTCGAAGGCGGCATGGGCGAGCGGATCGCCTCCCGGCTTGGCGAAGTGATCGAACCCGACCGGCGTGTAGCCATGCGTGACCATGTAACCGAAGCCGAGCTTGGCCATGGCGAAGCGTTCTTCGGCGCCGGGCATGTCGGAGGTGTCGATCGCGCGCTGTCGCGGGACGATATGCGGCACATGGGCATAGCCGAACAGCGCGACACGGTCGGCGCCGAGCACGCGGGTGCGGGTCAGGCTGTCGAGCAGATCGTCGCGCGACTGGCCCGGCAGCCCGTACATCAGATCGAAATTGAGCGAGGTGACGCCTGCGGAGCGTAGCCAATCAGTCGCTTGAACGATGGTGTCTTCCGACTGAATCCGTCCGATTCGGCGCTGGCAGTGTTCGGCGAAGGTCTGGACCCCGAGGCTGGCGCGCTCGACGCCGGCGGTTTCGATCGCGGCGGCGAATTCGCGCGTCATCGTGCGCGGATCGAGCTCGATCGAATAGGTCGGATCCTCAAGCTCGAAATTCTGCTCCAGCGCATGCACCAGCGCGAGGAATTCATCCGGCGCGATCGCATTGGGGCTACCCCCGCCGAACGAGACGCGGCGCACCCTGGTGCCTTCCGGAAGCAGCGCCGAAACCGTGGCGATCTCGCAGTGAAGCGCGGTCAGATAGGATTCGAGCCGGCCGCGCTTTCCGGCCGCGCCGGTGTTGCACCCGCAATAGAAGCAGATCTTCTCGCAAAACGGGATATGCAGATAGAGCGAGACATCGCCTTTGACGCTTTGCAGCGCCTTGCGATGGTCGCCCGGCCACAGATCGCCGAATTCGGCGGCGGTGGGGAAGCTGGTGTAACGCGGCACAGGCGTGGCGAGCAGGTCGGGGTGATAAGTCCACATGCCCCCCTCATTACGGCTATTCGGGGGCCTGTCTTTGCGCTCGATCAAACTTCTTGCGGCAATCGCCCCCATGGCACCCCTTGCCGTGGCACGGCGGGACCTGTTTGGGCACGGGCGCCTTGCCATTGAGCTCGATCGTGATCACGCGGCTGCTGCCGCAAAGCGCGAAGGTGAAGCTGTCCGGCTCGCTCGGCAGCGGGCCGATCGCCGCGGGGAGCAGCGCGAGGGCGGCAGGCCACACCACATTCATTGCTCGTCCTCCTCGTCATCGATCAGGATGCGGTTCGCCGCGCCATCGAGGTCCTCGAACTGGCCGTCGCGCATCGCCCAGAAGAACATCGCCAGCCCAAGCAGGCCCATGCCGAGCGCGACCGGGATCAGATAGGCCAGCACGCTCATGCGAAATCCTTTGCGGCGCGGGCGAGGCGCAGCGAGTTGCCGACCACGACCAGCGAGCTCAGCGACATGGCTATCGCGGCGACCAGGGGCGTCACCAGCCCCGCCAGCGCAAGCGGGACGGCGCAGACATTGTAGACCACCGCGAAGCCGAAATTCTGGCGCACGACCTGCATCGTGCGGCGCGCCACCGCGACCGCGATCGCGACCGGCATCAGGCGCTCCCCGATGAACACGGCATCGGCGGCCTGCTGGCTCGCATCGCTGGCAGTGCCCGGCGCGATCGAGGCGTGCGCGGCGGCCAGCGCGGGTCCATCGTTGAGCCCGTCGCCGATCATCAGTGGGAAATGCCCTTCGGCCTTCATCACTTCGAGCGCGGCGAGTTTGCCCGACGGTGCGATCTCGCCCGCTCCGGAAATGCCCAGATCACGGGCAACGGAAGTCACCGCCGCCTGACCATCGCCCGACAGGATCGAAGCCGAAAGCCCGGCGCGCTCGAGCCGTTCGACGGCTGCGCGCGCATCGGGACGGATGCGGTCGGCGAAGGCGATGGTGGCAGCGCGCCCGTCGATCACTAGGGCGACCTGGGGACCGCCGGTCTGTTCGGCTGGCTTTTGCAGTGCGACCGGGTGGCCTTCGAACTGGCCTGTGACGCCGATGCCACCGGTTTCGGCGATGTCGGTCACGTCGGCCGGGGCAACGCCTGCATCGGTGAGCGATTTCGCCAGCCCGATGCTCAAGGGATGCCGGCTAGACTGGGAAAGCGCGAGCGCAACGGAGCGCTGACGCGCATCGAGCGGAGCGATGTCGGCGCGCATCTCGCCCAATGTCAGCGTTCCGGTCTTGTCGAACACCACGCGATCGACTTCGGCCAGGCGTTCGAGCGCGCTGCCATCCTTCACCAGCAAGCCCTTGCGGATGAGGGCGCCCGAAGCGACCACTTGTGCGGCGGGCACGGCCAGCCCCATCGCGCAGGGGCAGGTGATGATCAGCACCGCAATCGCGATCACCAGCGACTGGTGCCACCCCGCTCCCGCGATCATCCACCCGACGAACGCCAGCGCGGCGAGCGAATGCACGGCAGGCGCGTAGAGGCGCGAAGCCCGATCGGCGATCCGCACATAGCGGCTGCGCGACTGGCCCGCTTCGTCCATCAACCGTGCTATCTCGGCAAGGGCGGTATCGCTGCCGGTGGCGGTGATGCGGACGCGGATCGGATCGAGCAAATTGATCGCCCCGGCATGCACCTGCGCGCCGACAGACACCTGTTCGGGGGTGCTTTCGCCGGTCAGCATGGCATTGTCGATCGATCCGCTGCCGTCTTCGATCACGCCGTCGGCGGCGAGCGCTTCTCCGGCGGCGACGAGCATGACCATGCCCGGCTGCAAATCCTCGGCCGCCATGCGGATGATCGATCCGTCATCCTGCACGATCCCGGCATTGCGGCCCATCCGACCCAGCAGCGCGCCGATCCCTGCGCGTGTGCGCGAACGCATCGCCGAATCGAGCGCGCGCCCTGCCAGCAGGAAGAACAGCAGCATCACGGCGCTGTCGAAATAGGCATGCTCTCCGCCGGTGACGGCTTCGTAGAGGCTCAACCCGGTCGCCAGCAGCACGCCGATCGAGATCGGCACATCCATATTGGTGCGGCGGTAACGCAGCGCCATCGCGGCGGAGGCGAAGAACGGGCGCCCGGCATAGGCGATTACCGGCAGCGCGATGATCGCAGACAGCCAGTGGAACAGGTCGCGGGTCACGCCGCCTGCGCCCGACCACACGGCCACCGACAGCAGCATGATGTTCATCATGCCGAACCCGGCCACCGCCAGCGCGCGCAGCAGCAGGCGCGCCTCGCGATCGTCCTGCCCCAGCGGATTGTCCGACAGGGCTTGCGATTCGAACCCGAGGTGGCGCAGTTCCTCCACCAGCCGATCTTCATCGACCCGGGAAAGATGCCGTACCGCGACCCTCTTGGCCGAGAAATTGACCCGCGCCGCTTCGATACCGTCGACCTCGGCCAGGCCGCGCTCGATCTTGGCGATGCAGCCTGCGCAACGCATGCCCGGCACGGTCAGCCTTGTGTCGACCAGCGCGGAGCCTTTGGCTGTATCGATGGCGGCGGGCGCGTTCATTCGATCCGCTGCTCGTCCACCCAGGCATCGTCGCCCGATGCAATGGACACGCGCGCGATCCAGCGCCCGTCGGGAATCGCGGTTTCGGAAATGTAGCGACCATCGCCCTGGCTGGCGAAAACGAGATCGCGTGTTTCATGCGCGCCCAGCGGGCGGCGCAACGTAGCCGTGACCCTGGCACCGGCCGGCACGCCCTCGGCGAGGCCCGCCAGTCGGCCGTCATTCTCGCGATCGAGTTCGAGCGACCAGCCGAGGTCCTCCTGTGCCTGCGATTCGTCGAGCCAGGTGTTGAACTTCTGGCTCGCGACATAGGAGTTCTCGACCACCACACCGCTGAAGCCGCTGACCGCCTGGCTCGCCATGTAGAAGTTCACGGCGATGACGATGCCGAACCCGCCCACGAGAATCGCGAGCATGTGCCGTCCGGTGAATTCGCGTCTCATTGGCTTTCTCCCGGTGCATCGAAGCGCGTTTCGGCTGTGTCGGTTTCGCGCTGCGGATCCTGCGAGGTAATGCGGAAGGTGAAATCGCGCGCGCTGACGTCTGCGGGAGCGACCACATAGGCCCGCACCGTCCGCGTCTGGTCTGCCGGCACGGTGAAGATCTGCGTCGACGCGGCTTCATCGCGATTGATCGTATCGGTCCACATCATCCCGCCGGGCAAGCCGTCGATCGCGATTTCCATATCGCGCGGGCGACTTTCCATGTTGCGCAGCTTGAGCGTGTAGGAATTGCGGATCGAGCCATCGCTCATCAGCATATAGGGCGGATTGCGGTCGGGCGAGACGCTGATGTCGGTGTGGCTGCGCACGCCGAGGGCGAACAGCATCGCGCCGCCGATCCCGGCCCAGATCAGGGAATAGGCGATCGTGCGCGGATGCAGGATCGTGCGCCACGGGGAACGCGGCTCTTCGCCCGCCGCTTCGCGTTCGCAATCCTCGAGCGTGGCATAATCGATCAATCCGCGCGGACGGCCGATATCGGCCATCACCTTGTCGCAGGCATCGATGCACAGCGCGCAGGTGATGCAGCCGATCTGCGGCCCTTCGCGAATGTCGATCCCGGTCGGGCACACCTGCACGCACTGGGTGCAATCGATGCAATCGCCGAACTCGCCCGGATTCTTCTTCGCCTTCTTGAGACTGCCACGCGGTTCGCCGCGCCAGTCCTTGTAGGTGACGATCAGCGACTTCTCGTCGAGCATGGCCGACTGGATGCGCGGCCAGGGGCACATGTAGATGCACACCTGCTCGCGCATGAAACCGCCCAGAGTGACGGTGGTCAGCGTCAGGATCGCGACGGTGATATAGGCGACCGGCGCGGCTTCCCCGGCGAAGAAATCGCGCAATAGCGTGGGCGCGTCGGCAAAATAGAGGATCCACGCGCCGCCGGTCACCAGGCCGATCAGTGCGTAGATCGCCCATTTGAAGCCGCGGCGGAACACCTTGCCCCAGGTCCAGGGCGCGGCATCGAGCCGCATGCGCGCGTTGCGATCGCCGTCGATGAAGCGGTCGACATGCTGGAACAGGTCGGTCCAGACGGTTTGCGGGCAGGCATAGCCGCACCATGCGCGGCCGACGGCGCTGGTGACGAGGAACAGGCCGATCCCGGCCATGATCAGCAGACCGGCGACGAAATAGAATTCCTGCGGCCAGATCTCGATGCCGAACATGTAGAAGCGACGGTGGGCGAGATCGACCAGCACCGCCTGATCGGGCGCATAGGGCCCGCGATCCCAGCGGATCCACGGCGTGACGTAATAGATGCCGAGCGTGATCACCATCATCAGCCACTTGAAGCGGCGGAAGGGGCCGTCGATCCGCTTGTTGTGGACCTTCTGGCGCGCTTCGTAGAGCTTTTCCGGCAGGTGCTGGCGCGGCGGCTCGTGCGGTTCGTGTCGCCGGGTGGCGGCGCCGGGCTCGGCTACGGCGCTGCTGACCGGTTCGTTGGTCTTTGCGATGCCGTCCGCGACCACGACGGCGTCGTCGTCATCGTGGCCGCGGGCCGGCTTGTTTGTGCCATCGGGCGTGTCAGGGTTGCTCATCGACTTCGACCTCGGGATTTTCGGCGACCTCTACGAAGTCTTCGCCTCCCCCGAGCGAGTGGACATAAGCGGCCAGCATCTTGATCGTGACGGGATCAAGCCGGCCTTCCCACTTGGGCATGACGCCCATGCGCGGGTTCAGGATCTGCCGCTTGATCGCTTCCCGGCTGCTTCCCCGCAACCAGATTGCATCGTTCAGACGCGGAGCGCCGACTTCGCGGCTGCCTTCGCCATTGGTGCCGTGGCAGGCTACGCAATTGTCTGCGTAGATCTGCGCACCAACCGGGTTCGACCTGCCCTTGCCGCTGAGCGACAGGACATGATCGACCAGCGCATCGAGCTGCGCGCCGTCGAACGCACCGGCAAAGGTCGGCATCTGGCTGGTGCGGGTCTCGTCGTCGCCCGCTTGCCGGATACCATGGGTCAGCGTGTATTCGATCGCCTTGAGATCGCCGCCCCACAGCCAGTCGTCGTCATTGAGGTTGGGATAGCCCAGCTCCGCGTTACCGGCGGCGCCCGAACCGTGGCACTGCACGCAGTTGACGCGGAAGGCCGCACCGCCGCCGGCCACCGCCTGCTGCATCAGCGGGCTGTCTTCGGGCAGGCGCTCGATGGGCGTGCGGGCCAGTGCCTCGCGCACGCTTTCGCGCGCCTGGTCGGCCACGTCGATTTCCTTCGCGAGCTGCGAACGGCTGGTCCAGCCGAGCACGCCTTCGGTCGCCTTGTCGACCATCGGCCATGCAGGGAAGGCAATCACGTAACCGATCGCGAACACGATCGTCAGGTAAAAGGTCCACAGCCACCAGCGCGGAAGCGGGGTGTTGAGCTCCTCGATGCCATCCCATTCGTGGCCGACGGTTTCGGTGCCGGTCGCTTCGTCGATGTGCTTATTCGCCATCGTTCTCGTCCTCGAAAATGGATTGAGCCGCATCGCGATTGTGCGTCTTGGCGCCGGGCCGGAACGGCCAGGCACACAGCCCCACGAACAGGCAGAACATCACGATCAGGGCATAACTGTCGGCCAGGTGGCGGAGGGTATCGTAAGCGGTCACCGGCCCTTCTCCTCGGCCAGTTCCTCCTGCGCTGCGGCGCTGTCGACATCGACCAGCGTACCGAGCACCTGGAGATAGGCGATCAGGGCGTCCATTTCGGTGACCCGGGTCGGATCGCCATCGAAATCGCGCACCTGCGCCTTGGGGTAGCGCTGCAGGAAGTCCTCGACATCGCCATCGGCATCGGGATCTGCCTGGAGAACGATATCGACCATCGCCTGCCCGATATCCTTGTCGGAATAGGGCACGCCGACCATGCGCAGCGTCTTCAGCCGCGCCGCCGGATCGCCCAGCTCGAGCTTGGTCTCGGCCAGGAAGCTGTATTGCGGCATCACGCTTTCGGGCACCACGCTCTGCGGGTTCTCGAGGTGCTGGACGTGCCATTCGTCCGAATAGCGTCCGCCGACACGCGCCAGATCGGGGCCGGTACGCTTCGATCCCCACTGGAACGGGTGATCGTACATGCTCTCGGCCGCTAGGCTGTAATGGCCATAGCGTTCGACCTCGTCGCGGAACGGACGGATCATCTGGCTGTGGCAGGTATAGCAGCCTTCGCGGATGTAGATGTCGCGACCGGCCTGTTCGAGCGGGGTATACGGACGCATGCCGTCGACCTTCTCGATCGTGTTGTCGAGATAGAACAGCGGCGTGATCTGCACCAGTCCGCCGATCGCCACCACGATGAGGGTGCAGATCGCCAGCAGCGTGATGTTGCGCTCCAGCCGGGCGTGGCCCTTGACCACAGCTTCGACGTCAGTCGGCTCCTCCGAAAGCGGACGGGCTGCGGTCGGTTCGTCGTGAGGTTTGCTCATTGCTCGCCTTCCTATTCGGCAGGAACGGTTGCGGTGATCGGGCGGTCGGCGGCGGGATCGTAAGCCGCGTCGTTCAGCGGCTTCTCGTCGCGCAATTTGCCGGCGAGCGTCATCCAGACGTTGTAGGTCATGACCAGGGCACCGCCGAGATAGAGCAGGCCGCCAAAGGCACGCATGAAGAACATCGGCTTCACCGCGGCCACGGTATCGGCGAAGGTGTTCACCAGGTAACCGGTATTGGGATCGGTCTCGCGCCACATCAGGCCCTGGGTGACGCCCGCCACCCACATGCTGGCGGCGTAGAACACGATCCCCAGCGTCGCGAGCCAGAAGTGCCAATTGATCATCCGCAGCGAATACATCCGCTCGCGCTTCCACAGACGCGGGAACAGGTAATAAAGGCAGGCGAAGGTGATCATGCCGTTCCAGCCCAGTGCGCCGGAGTGGACGTGCCCGATGGTCCAGTCGGTATAGTGCGACAGGCTGTTGACCGATTTGATCGACAGCATCGGACCTTCGAAGGTGCTCATGCCGTAGAAGGCCAGCGCCATCACCATCATCCGGATGATCGGATCGGTGCGGATCTTGTCCCACGCGCCGTTGAGCGTCATCAGGCCGTTGATCATGCCGCCCCAGCTGGGCATCCACAGCATGATCGAGAACACCATGCCGAGCGTCTGCGCCCAGTCGGGCAGCGCGGTATAGTGAAGGTGGTGTGGGCCGGCCCAGATGTAGAGGAAGATCAGCGACCAGAAGTGAATGATCGACAGCCGGTAGGAATAGACCGGGCGTTCGGCCTGCTTCGGCACGAAATAGTACATCATCGCGAGGAAGCCCGCGGTCAGGAAGAAGCCGACCGCGTTATGGCCGTACCACCACTGGACCAGCGCATCCTGCACCCCGGAGAACACCACGTAGCTCTTCGAGCCGACCAGGCTGACCGGGATCGCCAGATTGTTGACGATGTGGAGCATCGCGATCGTGATGATAAACGCGAGGTAGAACCAGTTGGCCACATAGATGTGCGGCTCGTTGCGCTTGGCCAGGGTGCCGACGAAGACGATGAAATAAGCGACCCAGACGATGGTCAGCCACAGGTCGACATACCATTCCGGCTCGGCATATTCCTTCGACTGGGTGATGCCGAGCAGGTAGCCCGTCGCCGCCAGCACGATGAACATCTGGTAGCCCCAGAACACGAACCGCGCGAGGCCAGGAAAGGCCAGCTGCGTGCGGCAGGTGCGCTGCACGACGTAGAAGCTGGTCGCGAGCAGCGCATTGCCGCCGAATGCGAAGATCACCGCGCTGGTATGCAGCGGGCGGACACGGCCGAAATTGAGATAAGGCTCGAAGTTCAGTTGCGGGATCGCAAGCTGCAACGCGATGAAGAGGCCGGCGAGCAAGCCCGCCAAACCCCAGAACATCGTCGCGATCGTACCCCAGCGGACAACGTCGTCGTCATATTTCGACGGGCCTTCGGGCATCTTGAAGAAGCCCTGCGCCTTGCCCAGCGGATCGAAGCGCATGGCGCTCATCCACATCAGCACGAAAGCGGTGATGGCGACGATGGTCGCGTGCGCGGCAAATCCGCTATCCGCCGCCGTCGCGATCACCGCGATCGACAGGAAAAAAATGACGAACCATAAGCCCGTGCGGCCCAGGGCGGTTTCCGCTTGCATTTCCGTGTCTCCGTCCGTTTGAGGCGCAATTAGGGCGCTGGCTCGAAAGCTTCATTGATCCAGAACAAATTCGAAAAATTTTCACGCTGCATGGGTGAGATGTCCTGCCAGTGCATCAAGGCCTGCCGGATCGGGCAAGCGCACGATCGATCGACCCGATGTCTCGAGCAGGCCGCGATCGCGCAATTCGCCGAATTGCCGGCTGACGGTTTCGATCGTCAGCCCCAGGCTGTCGCCGATATCGCGGCGCGACATCGGGAGGTCGATCACACAGCCACCCGCTTCGGCACGGCCGATCCGCCCGGCAATGGTGACGAGGAAGCTGGCGACTCGCTCCTGCGCGGTCTTGCGCCCTAGCGCGATCGATTGCTCGCGGCATCGGGCAAGCGCGGCAAGCGCCCGTTCGAGCACAGGACCGGCCAGCCCGGGCTCCCGGTTCGCCAGCGCGAGGAATTCGTCCGCCGAAAACACCACGAGTTCGCAGTCCTTGAGCGCACACAGCGCATAATCATGCGCCGACCGCGCCGGGATCGATATCAACTCGCCTGCAAAGTGAAACGCGATCACCTGCTCGCGCCCATTCGATGCCTGCGCGACCAGTTTGGTCGCGCCGCTCGCCAGGTAGCAGATGCGATCGTGCTCCACGCTCGAGAGCGCCGCATTGCCCGCCGAAACGTCGAAGTTGCGCGCCAATGCCCGGAACCGCGCCCGGACGACGTCGGTGAGCGCGTCCTGAAAGATCGTCGCCGCGAAGCGATCGAACAGAGAGCGCGAATCGGGTGTCGATCGCGCCTGTTGGGGAATGGATCCGCTTGAAAACATGGCGCGGCCCTGCCTGCCGAAGCCTGCCCCGTCATTGACATGGATCAATCATCGGCAAAGAACCGCCGGCGGCGCCAGCGTTCGAACACGCAAGGTCCATTCGAAGACGGGAAGAAGCTGGTGCACCCGACAGGATTCGAACCTGTGACCTCTGCCTTCGGAGTGCAGGGTAACGCCATAGTCCCGGACAACTCCGGACATTGAAACCCGCAGAAAACCCAGCGTTCTCGTCTTGCGCTGTCCCGTTCCATCCGGCATTGTATTCCACACGGATTACATACGGAACGCAAAGGCGGCTGGCAGTGGCAACGGATCTGAGCAAAGTTGGAGAGCGCGAAAGGCTGAAGGCCCGGAGGGAGCCGCACTGGCAAAGATTGCGGACAGGCTGCTTTCTCGGTTTTCGACCTTCGAAGCGTGGCGGCAAAGGAACCTGGATCGCGCGTGTCTATGATGAGGACAGCCGCAGGTATCAGGTGAAGTCTCTTGGCGACTTCGGGACGCTGGCGGGCAACGCGATGTTCGCTGCGGCGAAGAAGGAAGCTGAAGCGCTAGCGGAACTGGTTGAAGCGGGTGGCGAGATACGCGCCAAGGTGGAAACCATTGCTGATGCTTGCCGCGCCTATGCCGAGGACAGGCCGGAAGCCGAGGCCCGCTTCAAGCGCTATGTTTACCCCGATCCCATCGGCAAGGTTAAGCTCGACAAGCTCCGCCGCCGCCACCTGAAAGATTGGCGCGCCCGGCTGGAAGAAACGCCTGCGCTCGTGAGCCGGAATAAGGAGGGTGACAGGCGCACCCGCGCCCGCGCCCCCTCAACAGTCAACCGGGATATGGCCGTTTTGCGCGCGGCGCTGACCAAGGTACTTTCGCCCGGCGCTCCGAACAGCGAGGCTGCTTGGCAGGAAGCGCTGAAAGCAGCCCCTAATGCTGACGGGAGGCGCACCCTTTATCTGGACAAAGGGCAGCGCAGGGCGCTTTTGGAGGCGGTTAGCGGCGAGGCCCGGCCATTCGTGCGGGCGCTCTGCCTCCTGCCACTGCGACCGGGCGCGATGGCAGCGCTCACGGCTGGCGACTTCGATAAACGCACCTGTGAACTTACGATTGGCAAAGACAAGACTGGCAAGCCGCGCCGCATCCAGCTGCCAGCCGAAGCTGCGTCACTTTTCACGGCTCAGGAGAAAGACAAGCTGCCCTGCGCTCCCCTTTTTATGCGCGCTAATGGAATCGCTTGGGACAAGAACAGCTGGAAGCTGCCAATTGCTGCGGCGGTGAAGGCAGCTGGATTGCCAGACGGAGTGACAGCCTACACGCTTCGACACAGCACGATTACTGACCTTGTGGACGCGGGACTACCCTTGCTCACAATCGCGCAAATATCTGGAACCAGCGCCGAAATGATTGAGCGCCACTACGGCCATCTGAACAGCGATGCTGCGGTGAAGGCGCTTACGGAACTGGCACTGTAGAATGTCCAAAAAAGATGAACCGCTAAAAGGATGGCGAGCACCTACCGAAGAGGAATATCGATTTGCTGATGAGCATGTAGACGAGAGGCTGTTTGAACGCGGACCAGCTAATAGTGCAGTGCAATGGGGGCTTTGGACGCTCCACGAAGAACTTGCTGCGGCAGCACGCTTTTATCGCGCTGCGGATTTGCAGGGGCAACGCGATGCGGTCTTTGCTTCACTCTTCGCGGTTGAGCGATACTTGAAGTCGCAGGGGTTTAGTGAGGCTACGACGGAGCCACTGATACGCCCGGCTGAAGCTCTTGTTGATCGTGAAGCGAACCGTCGTGACCTACTCTTTTGCGAACGAAAACGGTCTGGCGCACCATCCCGGACAGTGGCGGATTACAACAAAATTGGAGCAATCGCAGCCTTGGCCGAAGCTTGGCTCGCCTTACACAAGGATGGAGACGGCAAGGTAGCTGACAAACTCAAGCGCTTTATACGGCATGTCGAAGGCCCATGGCTGTGCAACCTGACCTTGAGTAGGGTGAAAGCCGCTCGCGAAATGGTCAGCCAAGAGGCCAAGGACCACCCTGCGGTGGAGTGGGCGAACCGCTATCGGAATTGGCTTGCGGAATCAGCGCGATTGGGCGGTCCCGCAGCTGCCATCAGGACCGTTGCCCGCATCCTGAACCGGCCCGGTCGACGAGAAACTTCGGAAGACTAGAAAACCCCCCGTGTTTTCTGGGCGGCATTAGCGCCAGCCAGCATCCCACGACGTCCGGAGCAATCCTGCCCGGACCTCGTGGGAGACCCGAAATGGCAAATCCTATCGCACTTACTGTTCAAGATGCTGTGAAAGCGTCCGGCCTATCTCGCAGCCGAATTTATGAGGCTATGCGGGACAGTCTCCCTGCCCGCAAAGCGGGTAGGCGGACACTCATCCTAGCTTCCGACTTAGAAGCCTACCTCGCCAATCTTCCCACCTATCAGGCGGGAGCATGAGACATGGCGAAAAAACAAAACCCCGGCGTGCAGGCCGGGGCTTCGCGCAATCAACTTGTCGGCTGGTTGCACACTCCCCTTACACCTGGGGAGCGGCAGGCGCAATTGCTCACTGCCCGTTTTCGCGTGTCCCGGCACACGGCCCGGCTCTTGGCTGTCCATTGTTTTGGGGAGGCGGCGAATGACTGAGCACTACCCGAGCTTTCCCGGCTTTAAGGGACCGGACAAAACCGGCCAGGAGGCCGCAGAAGCGATAGCGCCCTGCGTTACCCACCTGCGCAGGCTTGCGCTGCGAACCTTGGCCCAGATTGGACCTGCGACGGTCCTAGAGGCGGTCGTAGCGGCTGGTGTGACCAGAGAGAGCCTGCAACCACGATACAGCGAATTGAGGCGCATGGGGCTGGTTGAGCCTTCGGGCGCGCGCAGGCGCAATCCCAGCGGCAAGAGTGCCAGCGTCCTGCGGCTCACCGAACTCGGGCGAAAGGCCGTGGCAAGTGGTTAGACGGTGCAAGCGGTCAAATATGCTTCCAAACGGGCGGAACAACACCAGTCGTTTCGCCCGTCTGGATCACCGCATTCTCCATTCGAACGCCTACCGGGCACTATCTCCGAATGATCGGTCACTGCTTGTTGAACTCATCTCGCTTTATAATGGCGAGAACAACGGCAGCATATACCTGAGCGTGCGTGATGCAGCGCACCGCATGGGCGTGGCAGACCTCGCGGCCGCTAGTCGATCTTTCGACACTCTTCAGGCGCTCGGCTTCATTGTACTGACGCTAAAGCACGAGTTTCGCTCTGGATCGTCCGGGCAGTCAAGGGCGCGTAGTTGGAGGCTGACATGGCTGCCGGGACCGGGGCGCAAAGCTCCGTCTTGGGAATTTCTGGAGAAAGAACCGGAACCGCAATCAAGCGCTCGAAAACGCATGGAGCGCGGATTGCGGGTGCTCAAATCCTACAAGCGGGGGCGGGAGCGCGGGCGTTTTCCGGCATTGGATTCCGACACGCTAGAGCAATTCAGGCCAATCGGTCGCGCCAGAGCCGTATTGGATTCCGACACGGCCAAAGTCGAGAACGGCGGAAACCAGCCAATCGGGTCCGTTCGGGAAACCGCCACACATATAGCTACACCATGGGGTGAGTGTGCGAGCGGGTATCCTTTCGGCTGGTGGCGACCGGATTGGAGCGACTCAATCAGCGCCTTGACATTTTTCGCGCACGTCGGCGCGGTTGCGGAAAGCGCTAATCAGGAAAAGGGGGTAGCATGAGCAATACGCGCAGGAAGGCCGATGAGTCCGAGGCAGACAACAGGTTGCAAGTGGAACGTTCACCCGATGAAACGGCAGCGCGGGCGACAGCACGCAAGTTGCTCCAGCCAACGTTGACGAATGCTATCGCGGCTTCAGCCGTGAAGCAGCGCATGATTGGTGACGGAATCGAACTGCCGGGGATCGGTGATTATGTTCACGCGCTCCAAGAGGCGGCGGGACGGGCAAGCGATGGCGACCTTGCGATGGCCAGCCGAATGCTAGCATCTCAGGCGATAACACTGGACGGCCTATTCACCGAACTAGCGCGGCGCGCTGCCATGAACCTTGGCGAATACATGGACTCATCAGAGCGATACGGACGGCTGTCGCTGCGGGCACAGAGCAATTGTCGGACGACGCTGGAGGCACTGGCCAAACTGCACCAGCCGAGAGAGCAGACTGTGCGCCACGTTCACGTCAATGAAGGCGGGCAGGCGGTCGTTGCCGAGACTTTTCACAATTACAGCGGGGGGCACGAAAATGCCGAAACGGTCAAACAATCCCATGCAACCGAAGCGGCTGGCGATGGCACGGCGATGCTTGGCGCAGACCCGCAAAGGGACGGAGTGTCAATCGCCAGCGGTAAGGGGCAGGCGGCGATGCAGGATGCACGGCGGGACTAATCCGGGCGCTCCAAAGGGTAATTACAATGCGTGGAAGCACGGCGGCAGGTCAGCGGCGACATCCTGGATTTGCAGATACTTGTCCGAACGGGAACGAGTGCTCTAGATTAGCGCTCGCTTGGGGAGTGCAATTTGGCCGAACTTTTTCAAATTAATTGGAGGAGCAGTAAGGGTTGGCTCCGCGTGTGGATCTTGGCTGCGCTAATCTGGATCGGTTACGCGGCCACCCAATTTCCGGTTCCAAGTCGGTTTGATCGAATTGAATTGGCAAACTATCTGCTTGCGGCTGAGGGCAACGCTAAGGCGCAAGCAGACACTCTAATGGAGGCGGAAGCTGTTCGAATCGCTAGAAGCGAGCGAGTTTGTATCAGTGGAACCATAGAGGAAGCTCTTTCCGAACTTCCTGCCAAACCGGTTAAGCCCAGAAAACCCAAGCTGAGCTATCTGAATGCGGAATCTGAGCCTCCTCTGCTCGATCCTTTATCTAGACTTGACCTATATGAGTATGAGGCCGATTTGCGCTCCTACCAAATAGCAGTAGCCTTCCGCAGTGACGCAATGGCGAATGCGACTTTTGGGTTTGAGAAAGCAGCGGGTGTCGAGCCTACTCACCAACTGAAGCTATGGTGTGACTCAATAGGCGACCGGAACAAAAAAGTAGCTAAGTGGGCGGCTCGTGTCGTCGTGCCGCCACTCATTGTTCCAGCTCTTTTGGTCGCATTTCTCATGGCTGCGTCGGGTTTGGCTCGCTGGCTGCTGGCAGGATTCAGAGAGCCTTGAGGGATAATCGGCAATGATTCAGCAAGGCCGACATCTTCGGCCCTGCTTTGTCTCGACCTTCTTAGGCCGCGGCTGAAGTGAGGGGGCGGGTAAGGCGACGCTTGCGACGTGTGAGTTTCGCCATTTTCATGAGCGCGGTCTTATTGCTTTTTCCGCTGGCGCTCGCGAGCGCAATCTGTCGGATCAGCATGCGCTTTTCCTCTTCAATGCCTTCAATCTCGGAAACCAACTTATTTTCCATCTCGATGGTCATTTGTCGCTTCCTTTCGGAGTTGGTTGTATCACCTTGCGATCGAAACGCAATGGAGCGTCATTTCCGCAACGCTACCTGTGTTGCGATTAATCGAGCCAAAACGCGCACTGTGTCGACGTTCTGCGACTTAATGTCACTTGGGTTGCGTTTGAAGCGGCCCGATGCGTTGCTAGTGGCCGTGACTACTCCCCACACCACATTGCTCTTGCCAATGAGGATGGGAATCGCCGCTGCTGAAACGTAACGATCCTTGTCGCTATCGTGTCGTTTGTCGTCGGACGCATCATATTTGCCTCCATGTTCCGCATTGCGCGCGTCATCAACAATGACATCAGTTGCATCGTGCCACGCCCATCCAGTGAACCCTTCTTTTTTCTTCCAATCCCGAGCTTCGCGCCCTTCGCCCTCTCGGTCGGCCCAATGTACAGCAATCCTCTCCATCTTTTGCGCCCGGCCCTTCCCGGTCTTCCTGAAAATAGAAAAGGCCCAGACTTCTCCTGCCTCGAACCCGATAGCGGCATTGATATTCACGCTACCAATATCGAGAATCGCCTTCACGACCCTTTCTACCGGGGTCGACTTTGGTAACGTCTCGCACGCTTCGTATATATCGGTTTGCATATCCAAAAGTGCGCGGCGTTTTTCGTCAAGGCGGAGCAATTCATCGCGCTCTGCAAGATACACCTTGACCTGCTCGACATAACTTTTCGCTGAGCTGAGAAGCTCAGGCGTGTCCCACTCCAAGAAGAGTAAGAGCAGCCCTCCAAGGCCAGCCGCGCCTCCACCGAGAATGACCAGCAACCCTTTTACGGTCAGCACACCAGACCCTGTGTCGGGGGCTAGAGGCCCGGTCATAGCCCCGCCTATCACGCTAGTTAGCGTTCCACCCAATATGAGTATGACTTTGATTAGGAACTGCCACCTGCTGGAGCTCCGCAGCTCCGCAACCAACTTGTTCCACAGATTATTTTCCTCTGCCAGCCAATCAAAGCTCATCGCGCCCCCCAACCCTAATGGTCGCAAATATTCCGACAGCCCAAAGCTGCTGCGTCACACTAGGCAGAAAAATAGGCGCCTGCGAAGGGCTTTAAGGCAATCATGCCGCCGCGCAATTTCAACCGGCTTTTTCTATACTCGTTCCACACGAGGAGCCGCATAGCCTAATAAGTGTTTGAAATTGTGGCGCACCCGACAGGATTCGAACCTGTGACCTCTGCCTTCGGAGGGCAGCGCTCTATCCAGCTGAGCTACGGGTGCCGATGCCTTTGCGACGACGCGGCAGCGCGATTAGCAAGGTCGCGCGGCTCCCGCCAGTGCTTTCGCGCGCCGAGACGTTCACCCGATGGGCGGATTAGCGATTTGGCAACTTCGCTTGCCTAGTCACCGGCAGGCAATGCGGCACCCCACGCAGCCTTTCGATGCCGATGCGCACCATGACTTCCTGAAGCCGCCTGGCGAAGAACGAAGCTCCGAACTTGCGGTGCGCTGGCGCTCCCTCGACGAGGCCGGACGGGTGGTCGCAACGCTCGCCGGCGAAGCCGAGCCGGCTCCCGATGGCGGATTTCTCGCCCGGGTCGAAGCGACACATGGCGAACGTCGCCGCGCTGCCGAGCAAGGCGTCGACGACCTTGCCGCGATGATGGAGCCGGGCCTCGCCGCACTGCTCTATGTCTGCGAGAATGGCGGCGACGCCCGCGCGCCTGCCACCGCGCTGTGGCGCGAATATCGCGATGCGCGCACCGCGCTGCTGGCCCTCGCCAGCCCGCAAGACGCCTGATCGCGGCTCTGGACAAGTTCCTGTTTCGTTCCTAAGCGGTGGCGATGGCTTCCGCTTCATCCCTACCGCCTGCCGCTACCGATCTCGCGACCGCACAGGACGTGGCTCGCGGCATCCAGCGCCTGTTCGCGCGCAACGATATCTGGTGCGTTTCCGAAATGCCGCTGCGCGGCGGACGCCGGGCGGACCTGATGGGAATCGACGCCAAGGGAAAGGTCGTGATCGTCGAGATCAAAGTCGCGCGGGCCGATCTGGTGGGCGACGCCAAGTGGACCGACTATCTCGACCATTGCGACCGATTCTTCTGGGGTGTGCCGCCGCATCTCGACCGCGCCATGCTCGAACGCGAATCGCACCGGCCCGATTGCTGCGGCGTGATCGTGGCCGACGGCTACGACGGCGAGATTTTGCGCCCCGCGCCTCTCCAGCCGCTTGCCGCCGCACGACGCAAGGTCGAAGTCGAAGCCCTGGCACGTACGGCCATGCGCCGCCTCACCGGGCTCGGGGATCCCGAAACCCAGGGGTGGGGCCGCATAGAGGGCTGAGCGCCACCGCTGGCGTCGGCGCGCACTTCACGGCATAGGGGCGATCATGGACATCGCACTCGCCATCGTGGTCTCGGCGCTCGCCATGAGCGCGATCGTCGCGATTCGCTATCTTGCGACGAGCGGCGGTTTCGCATGGCTGACCGAACGGGTGCGCCCCGGCCATTACGCCACGCTCAAGCCGCAGATCCGGCGCGAGATCGGCTGGTCGCTGCTTTCGGCCCTCATCTACGGCGTGCCCGCCGGGGTCGTCGCCTGGGGCTGGCAGGAGCATGGCTGGACCAGGATCTACACCGAGTGGCAGGCCATGCCGCTATGGTATCTTCCGCTATCGGTGTTCCTCTATCTGTTCGCGCACGACACGTGGTTCTACTGGACCCATCGCCTGATGCACCGGCCCTACTGGTTCAGGATCGCGCATGCGGTCCATCACGAAAGCCGCCCGCCGACGGCCTGGGCCGCGATGAGTTTCCAGCCGCTCGAAGCGCTGAGCGGTGCGCTGGTGATCCCCGCGCTCGCGTTCCTGGTGCCGATCCATGTCGCCATGCTCGGCCTCGTTCTCGCGATCATGACGGTCATGGGGGTGACCAATCACATGGGGTGGGAGATGTTCCCCAAGGCCTTCGTTCATTCCAAGTTCGGCGATTGGCTGATAACAGCCAGCCATCACCAGCGTCATCATGAGCGATACCAATGCAATTACGGACTCTATTTCCGGTTCTGGGACAAGCTCTGCGGCACCGATCGCGGCTTGGGCGCGCTCTAGCCGTCGGCACGGTCGCGCTGGCGACCGGCGGGGCCGCGCCCCCCACCGCCACGCTCGAGGTGCAGGTGCATTCGCTGCGGTCGTCGAAGGGGCTCGTCCAGGTCTGCCTGACGAGCAAGCCGAAGCACTTCCCCGAATGCGAGGACGATGCGTCCGCGGTGAAGGCGACGGTGCCCGCAGCCAGTTCTATCGAGCTGAATTTCACCAAGCTGAAGCCCGGCCGCTATGCGATCGCGCTGCTGCATGACGAGAACGGCAACGGCAAGGTCGACACCACGCTGATGATTCCCAATGAAGGGTTCGGCTTTTCGCGCGATGCACGGGTCGTGATGGGCCCGCCAAGCTTCGATGCCGCCGCCTTCGACCTGGCGGCCGGTAGCAATCGTCAGCGGATCGGGATGCGTTACCTTTTCTGACGTCACCGCCCTCTCGAAAGCAATGGCCTGTCGCGACGTCAGAAAACCCGGCTCCACTTAACGCTTAATTTACCACGCACCTGCAAAAACCACGGTGAATGATGCGCGTCGATGGCGTGCGAAACCGGGGGTTTCTAATGGATAGTCTTCGCGGGGATTTCTACGATGCGGACATCGATCCGCACGGACACGATCCCGACGATGATGGCGAAGCGCTGGCCGAGACGCCGCCTTCGACAGTGGGCCAGGACGAGCGCCGGATGCAGGTGCGAGCCTACAATTTCTGGGCGAGCCTGCTCGACAATCGCAATTACCCCTCGATCGAAGACCTCGATCCCGGAAACCTGCCCGATTTCGGGCCCAACTCGGTGCTGCTCGACTTCTCCGCCGGGGTCGACAATCCCGCAGTCCCCTTCCTGGGCGAAAAGCTCGCCGAAGAATGCGGAACCCAGAGCAGCCACATCGCCAACCTTGACGATGTGCCGAGCCGGTCGCTGCTGAGCCGCATCACCGACCATTACATGCAGATTCTCGCCAATCAGGCGCCGATCGGCTTCGAAGCCGAATTCCTGAACCAGGACGATCACATCGTGCTGTATCGCGGAATCCTCCTGCCTTTTTCGAGCGACGACGATACGATCGATTTCATCTATGGCGTCATCAACTGGAAGGAACTGGCCGACCAGAATACGTCCGATGCACTGATGCTCGAAGTGGACCAGTCGCTCGAGCGATCGCTAGCGGAGGACGAAGACGCTGACGATGCGAGCACGGTCGAGGAGGAGAAATTCCCTCCGGCCCCCGATTTCAACCGCCAGCAGGTCGATGGCTGGGCGGACGGCCCCGAGGACAGTGACGAAAACAATGATCTGGTCGAGGACGATGATGCGGCGGACGACCGGATCCTGACCCCGCGCTTTGCGACGATTGAAGCGCCTGTGCGCGACGATGACGACGCCATGTCGGAACTGCCCGAACCCCGTTTCGGGTTGCGGCGCACGGTCGACATGATCAAGCCGCCCGTGATCGATCCCGACGACGATACACCTCTCGATCTGGGCTCGTTCGTCGAAACCGACAGCGACGAACCCGAAGATCTTTCGATCTACGCACCGAATTACGGCGATACCGAAGAGAGCGAACTCGTAGAGCACGCCTCATACGGGTCGCTGACCGGCGGCTACGCTGACAGCGACGAAGAAGACGAGTACGAGGACGAAGACGAGGATGTCGGCGCGTACGATACAAGCGACGACGCCGACGCGCCGCCGGTTCCGGACGCTTACGAGCCCGAACCCGGCGAGGCATCCGAACCCGATTTCTTGGTCGCCGCAGAGCAGACCGACGCAATGGCCTCGGAAGGCGATGCTGCGCTGGCAGCCGCTCCTGCCGATCGCGACGATATGGGGCTGACCGACTGGCTCGCTTCCGCGCGCGAACTCGCGCAGCGGGCCCTGGGGTCGGAAGAACGCACCCGCCATGCGCTCTATGGCGCCATCGGACGGGCGTACGATTTCTCGATCGCTGCCGAGGAAAACCCGGGCGATTTCGAGCAGATCGTGGCCGAAGCCGGGCTCACCGTGCAGGAACGCGCGCCGATGACGCCGGTCGTAAAGCTCGTGTTCGGAGCCGATTACGACAAGACCCGCATCACCGAATATGCCACCGCGCTGACCCACGGCCATCGCCTCGGCCTGCCCCGTGGCACGCTGTCGCGCTACCTGTCCGAAACCAAGGGCGGCCTGAAGGCCGTGGTCCGCGAAGAGCGCAAGCTGCGTCGTGCTGAAAAGGGCGAGGCGGTCGATGACAATGAGGGCGTCCGCGAGGCCATCGCCGACCAGTTGCGCGAATTCGATCCGATCGCTTTCGACGATATTCCCATGGACGGCGCGGAATTCGCGGTTGTCATGATTCGCCGCGAAGCCGACGGAAGAATATCGGTGCTCGGCGAAGTGCCCGAGGACGTGCCCTTGCTGGAGCGCGCCGCGCGCAAATTGCTCGACTGAGCCACGCTGCCTGATTTTGCTGGCGAATTTTTGCCAGGTGCGCGCGCGCGCGCTAAAGCCCGGGCAATGGTTCTGTTTCCTTCCCGCGATATTCGCGTCCAGCCCTATTTCGGCTTCCGCAATGAAAGCCGCCTCATCATCGACGCCCGCGTGCTGCGCGGCGACGCGCCCGATTTCGACGGGACGGGCGGATGGCGCACGTTCCGCACCATGCTTGCGCTCTACAATTCGCACGAGGTGCCCGAGCATTCGGTGACGCTCGAAATCGAGGCGCCCGACGGAAACCGTCACACCCACGAGACGGTGAGCGACAAGGAAGGGTTCGTCCGGTTCGAGATCGAACTCTCCCCGGCCTGGCCCCTGCCCGAGCGCGCCGACTGGCAAACAGTCACGTTCCGCTGGCGCGACCGGCGCGGCGAGCATTGCGTCGCCGGTCATGTGCTCGCTCCCGGAGCGGACAATCGCGAAGGCGTGATCTCGGATATCGACGACACGATCATCGAAACCGGCGTCACCGGCGGCATCAAGTCGGTGCTGAGAAACTGGCGACGGTTGTTCGCCACAACGCCGCAGGGCCGCGAATCGGTTTCGGGTTCCGAGCTGTTCTACGAAGCGCTCGGCGGCGGGGTCGACGAGGCCGGTGACGATACGGGCGATGTCCTGCCCGCCAGCCGACGCTCGTTCTTCTACGTCTCCTCCTCGCCGTGGAATCTCTACCCCTATCTCGTGGCCTATATGCGATCGCGCGCCATGCCGATCGGGCCGCTGCGCCTGCGTGATTGGGGGTTGAACCGGAAGACGTTCGGCAGCGGGTCGCACGGCTCGCACAAGACGGATGCGATCGACGCGATTCTCTCGCTTTATCCCGAGCGCCGCTTCGCGCTGGTAGGGGACGATTCTCAAGGGGATCTCACCGCCTATGCCCATGTGCTCGAGGATCATCCGGCGCAGGTTTCGGCGATCTTCATCCGCAAGGTCGGCGAGCCGTTCTCGACCGAGGAAGCCGCGGCGAAGAAGGCCATCGAGGATGCGGGCGTGCCACTCTATATCGGGACCAGCTGGGACGAGGGTCGCGACTTTCTCGCCGCCAGCGGCCTGGCCGACAGCACCGACGCGAAGACCGTGATCGATGCGGGGCAGGAAGGGGCCGGGCAATGAGCCGGAGGAAGCGTATGGGCCTGTGGATCGGGGGCTTCGTCCTGGTATTGCTGGTGATCGCGGGGCTGGCCCTGTGGAACATGTCGCGCAGTCATGACGCTCCGAAGCTGGTCGACTGGATCGACCGCGCAACCGCCGGATCGCGCGATGTCGCCGAGGTGGCACGAGTGCAACTGGGCGATGATCCTGCAGTCAAGCTGGCGGTCCATGCCCAACCCCGCGCATCCGGTGACGAGCCACGGCCGGTGATCGTCTTCACCCATGGCGGCGGCTGGAACTGGGGCGACCCTGACGATTACGGCTTCATCGCCCGGAGCTTCGCCAATGAGGGCTACGTCGTCGTGTTGACCGGTTACCGCCTGTTTCCCGAGGCGCAATATCCCGCGATGCTCGAGGACCTGGCCGACGCGGTGGCGTGGAGCGAGGCGAATATCGCGCAATATGGCGGCGATCCCGATCGCGTGGTGCTGATGGGCCATTCGGCCGGCGCCTACAATTCGCTGATGCTGGGCCTCGACAAAAGCTGGCTCGCGGCAAAGGGCATGAATGCAGACGATCTCGCGGGCGTCGTCAGCCTGGCGGGACCGGCCGATTTTTACCCCTTCGACACCGAAAACTCGATCAACAGTTTCGGGCAGGCCGAAGACCCGGAAGCAACCCAGCCGGTCAACCATGCGCGCGCCGACGCGCCCCCTCTGCTGCTGGTGCACGGAGAGGACGACACGGTTGTGCGCATCCGCAATGCCCGCTCGCTCGAACGCGCGATGACCGCAGCGGGTGGCACGGCAGAGACCGCCTATTACCCGGGGATGGGGCACAACGACGTTCTGCTAAAACTGGTCAGTCCATGGTGGCGCGACGAGCGGGTGCGCACGCGCGTGCTAGCCTTCGTCGACAAGGTGACGGCGAAAGAGTGACGATCCGCGCCTGAATTCTTCAGTGCCCGTTCACGCACGAATGGGTTATGGCTGTGTGATGCGTTTCCTGCACCGAAGCCTTTCGCGCCTGCCGGCCCTGCTCCTGGCGCTGGCGGCGCTGTCCGTTTTCACCGCGCGTCCCGCGCTCGCCCAGTCGATCCTGCGCGATGCGGAAACCGAGGCTGTCCTGCACGATATGGCCGCGCCGCTGATCGAGGCGGCCGGGCTAGAACCCGACAATGTCGAAATCATCCTCGTCAACGACCCGAGCGTGAATGCGTTCGTCGCTGGCGGGCAGGCGGTCTACATCAATAGCGGCCTGATCTCTGCGGCAGGAAACGCCAACGAGGTGCAGGGCGTGATCGCGCACGAGCTTGGGCATATCACCGGCGGCCATATCCTGCGCAGCGGCGACGGCATCAAGGCAGCGTCCAATATTTCAATCCTCTCGATGCTGATCGGCCTTGGCGCCGCGCTGGCGGGCGCTCCGGAAGCTGGGATGGCGGCGATGCAGCTCGGCCAGCGCGCGGCAATGGGCAAGTTCCTCGCCTTCAGTCGCGCCCAGGAAAGCTCGGCCGATGCCGCCGGCGCACAATTTCTGTCCGGCGCCGGGATCTCGGGACGGGGCAGCATCGATTTCTTCAAGCGATTGCAGAATATGGAATTCCGCCGCGGTTTCCGCCGCAGCGCGCGCGGTGACGAGGAGTACAACCGGACCCACCCGATGTCGGGCGATCGCATCTCCATGTTGCGCGAGGTCTACACTGTCGATCCCGCTTGGGACACGCCATCGGATCCCGAGCTGGAAACACGATTCAGGCGTATGCAGGCAAAACTGTACGGCTATCTCGCCAGTCCCGAAGATACTCTGCGTAAATATCCGCCAAGCATGACCGGCGACGAAGCCCGGGTTGCGCGCGCCTATGCCTATCACAAGGATGCGCTGATGGACCGGGCCTCGAGCGAAATCGAAGCGTTGCTCGCCAAGCATCAGGATGATCCCTACCTGCTCGAGATCAAGGGCCAGGTGCTACTTGAATCGGGTCGCCCGGAAGAAGCACTTGCGCCATTGCGCCGCGCCACCGAGATCACTCGCTCCGAGCCGCTGATTGCAACAATATTCGGCCACGCGCTGATCGCGACCGAGGACAAGGACAATTTCGCGGAAGCCGAGCGCGTGCTCAAGGCTTCGGTCCAGCGCGATCGCTACAATCCATTTGGCTGGTACCAGCTGGGCGTGGTCTATGCCGCGCGCGGCGATATGGCCCGCGCGCGTCTCGCCACGGCCGAACAGCAGGTGCTGAGCCGCCAGATGCAAAGGGCGCTGCAAAGCGCCGAAGCCGCGCTCGGCGCACTGCCCGAAGGCTCGCCGGACTGGTTGCGCGCACAGGACATCGCGATGCAGGCGCGCGCCGCTCTGGAGGTCGAGCGCGAAGGGCGGTAGGGACACGGCATGACTGAACGAATTTCACCCGGGCGGTTCACGCTCGCGGTCGCAGCGGCGCTGGCCATCGGAACCACAGCTGGCTTCTTTCTCGATCGCACAATTGACGGCGGCGCTGCCGATGGCGAGGCCATCCGAGAATATCTGCTCGAAAACCCTGAAATCCTGCCTGAAATGGTGCAGGCCTTGCAGACCAAGGACGCGCAAGCCCGGCTGTCCGACGTGCGCGGCGATCTGGAGCAGCCATTCCCCGGCGCGGTCCTAGGCAACCCGAACGGCAGCGTCACGCTGGTCGAATTCACCGATTATGCCTGCGGATATTGCCGTACCAGCGCCGATCAGGTCGAAGAACTGGTCGCCGCCAATCCGGACCTTCGCGTCGTGATCCGCGAATGGCCGATCCTTTCGGATACCAGTGTCGAGGCCGCCAAGATGGCACTCGCCGCCGCGCGGCAAGGCAAATATGCCGCGTTCCACAACGCCATGTACGATGGCGACGCTTCGCCAGCGGAAAATATCGCCATCGCGGCGCGCAAGGCGGGTCTCGATCAGGCACAGGCGGCGAAGGACATCGCCGATCCGGCGCTAGAGGCCGAGCTTGCGAAGAACGGCGAGCTTGCCCGCGCCATGGGCTTCGAAGGCACACCGGCCTGGATCGTGGGCGACAAGGTTCTGGCGGGCGCGGTCGGCAAGCAGGCGCTCGCCGATGCGATCGCCGCTGCGCAGAACGCCGCGAAGGAATAATCAAGTGCTCCGGGCATTTGCCGCTTTCGCCCTCACCATGATTGCCGCGCCGGTCGCGGCGCAGCAAAGCGAGCCGCGCCCGCTCGAACGCCTCGCCCGCGCCGACCAGCGTTTGCTCGATATCGGATGGCGTCTCGCGACCGCGTCGGCGGGGCTATGTCCTGACACGCGCCCCGCGATTGGGCTCGTACTGCGCGACGTGCGCGGCTTTGCCGATCCGGAGGCGGTGCGCGCCGAAATCGGCCAGCAACGCGATATCGCGATCCAGGCCGTCGCCGCGCACGGACCGGCTGCCGAGGCCGGGTTGCGCCGCGACGACGAGGTAACCAGCCTGCTCGGGACCGACCCCAACCAGAAGCCCGCGGAGCCGCGCCGCGACTGGCTACGTCTTCTTGCGCTCAACGAAGCGATCGATGCTGCACTCGCCCGGCACGGCGCCATCGGCATCGCGCGTTCGGACGAAGCCGAATGGCGGCTTAATGGCGTCCCCGCCTGCTATGCCCGCTTCGAGGTCGCGGCGGGAAACGATGGCGCAAAAAGCACCGGCACGAGGGTGATCCTCGGCGAACGCTGGACCGCAGGCGATGTCAGCGACGATGCGCTCGCTTTCCTCGTCGCGCACGAACTGGCGCACAATATCCTGAAGCACCGGCTACAGCGCGAAGGACCGCGCGGCGAGCGCCCGTCGTCGAAGGATGTCGAGCGCGAAGCGGATCGGCTTGCCCCTTGGCTCATGGCGCGCGCGGGGTTCGATCCGGCAGGCGCGATCCTGTTCCTCGAAACCTTTGGCCCGGGACAGGACGGCCCGCTCTATATCGGCACCTCGCACGATGGCTGGAAATCACGCCGTGGCCAGGCACGCGAGCAGATCGACATCATCGCGGCGCAGAATGCAGGCACATCCATCGACTGGCAGCCCTATTTCGTCGAGGAACTTGCCGCCGCCAGGGCCGCAATGAAAAGGTCCGCTCCTCGCTGAGCTCCCGGAACACGCGCCCGGTCGAGCATCGCCGCAAATTCCGCGCGGTCCGTCGCGCCAAAGGCGGTCGTCCCATCTACATCGCCCGTCCCTGTCCCTAGCAGTTCATCATTGGTGATGGCGGACGCAGCTTCAAAAACTTCGCGCAGCAGCGCAAAACGGGCTAGGGAGGGCCGGATCATGCCCGCGCTCCCCGTTCAGCCCACCCCCTTCTTTGCCAACAAGAACGAGGCTTTCTGGCGCTTGCAGCTGGCAGGCTGGGGCGGTGTGCTGGCGCTGCGCGGCTCTTCGGCGATCGCCAACGACCTGCCGTGGTCGTTCCTCGTCGTGCTGCTGGTCACCACGATCACCGGGTTTTCGATCAGCCTGGTCCTGTCGGTGATTTACCGGATGCTGATCAACCGGCGGCCATTCATCACCTGGACGACCAGCGTCGTGGTGCTGGTTGCGGCGGTCTCGATCTGGACTTTCGTCGATACTTGGGTGAACGGGCTCTACCGCCCCGAAACCTCGACCGCTTTCGCCCAGCGCTTCATCGGCCTCTATCCCTATTACCTCGTGCTGCTCGGCGCGTGGTCCTCGCTCTATTACGCGATCAATTTCTTCCTTCAGGTCGAGGAGCAGCAGGACAAGCTGCAAACGCTCGAAAGCCAGGCGACCAGCGCGCAGCTTGCGATGCTGCGCTACCAGCTCAACCCGCATTTCCTGTTCAACACGCTCAATTCGATCTCGACCCTCGTGCTGCTGAAGCAGACGACGCAGGCCAATGCGATGCTCTCGCGCCTGTCGTCGTTCCTGCGCTACACGCTGATCAACGAACCGGGCGGCCGGGTGACGGTCGAGCAGGAGATCGACACGCTCAAGCTGTATCTGGATATCGAACGGATGCGGTTCGAGGACCGCCTGCGGACCCGTTTCAGGATCGACGACGATGCGTGCGATGCGCTGATGCCCTCGCTGCTGTTGCAGCCACTGGTCGAGAACTCGATCAAATATGCCGTGAGCCCGCAGGAAAGCGGCGCCGAAATCCGCGTCGACGTGCGAATGCAAGGCCCGATGCTGCGGATCATGGTGTCCGATACCGGCCCGGGCCTGAAAGACAGCGCGACCGACAAGCGCCTGTCGGGCAAGACCTTCGACGGCGGCGAACCCGTTTCGACCGGAGTGGGCCTGGCGAATATTCGCAACCGCCTTGCCCAGGCGTATGAAGGCGAACACCATTTCGAAATCCGCGAACCGGCCGAAGGCGGCTTCGGCGTGGTGATCGAGATCCCGGCCGAATTTGCCGCAGAACGAATCGAGGCAGCCCCCGTTCGCGGCGGCAGGCCCGCCGACACGCAGGGAACCGAAATCGTCCCGCCCCGCTTTGCTCAAGGGAAAGCTGAGAAAAAATGACCATTCGCACCATCATCGTCGACGACGAAAAGCTCGCGATCCAGGGGCTTCAGCTCCGGCTCGAACCGTTCGACGACATCGAAATCATCGACACGTGCTCCAACGGGCGCGAGGCGATCCGCAAGATCAAGACCGAGAAACCCGATCTCGTCTTCCTCGACATCCAGATGCCGGGCTTCGACGGCTTTTCGGTCGTCAACGGCGTGATGGACATCGATCCGCCGCTGTTCGTCTTCGTCACCGCCTACGAGGAACACGCGATCCGCGCGTTTGAAGCCAATGCGGTGAGCTACCTCATGAAGCCGGTAGAGGAAGACAAGCTGGCCGACACGCTCGAGCGCGTGCGCCAGCGCCTCGCCCAGCGCAAATCGGCCGAGGAAGCGGAAAAGCTGAAGCATGTCCTCGCCGAAGTCGCACCCGAGCGGGTCGACGAGATCGAAGGCGGCGAAAGCAGCGAACGCTACGAGAAGCTGCTCAACGTCAAGGATCGCGGGCAGATCTTCCGTGTCGACGTCGACACGATCGAGCATATCGAGGCGGCGGGCGACTATATGTGCATCCGCACCGCCGACAATTCGCTGATCCTGCGCGAGACGATGAAGGACCTCGAGCGCCGTCTCGATCCGCGCACCTTCCAGCGCGTCCATCGTTCGACGATCGTCAATCTCAACCTCGTCCGGCAGGTGAAGCCGCACACCAATGGCGAGTGCTTCCTCGTGCTCGATTCAGGTGCCGAGGTGAAGGTAAGCCGCAGCTATCGCGACGTGGTCGCGCGCTTCGTGCACTAGAAGCCACCCCGCATTCGCGTCGAGCGGAGACAATATGACTTTCGAACTGACCGGCTTCGATCTCGAGCGATTCGTCGCGGACACGTTCGCCGAAGATCTAGGCGAAACCCTCGAAGGCGGCGGGCACGACGTCACCTCGGAAAGCGTCATCCCTGCCGAAGCGCGCTTTTCGGGCGTGATGGATTCGCGCGATCCGATTACCGTCGCAGGCCTTCCGATAGCCGAAGCCTTCTTCCGCCACCTCGACCCCGACATGACGATCGAACGGCTAGTCCAAGATGGCGACCGGGTCGCACCCGGAACCGACCTGATGCGGCTCGAAGGCAATGCCCGCGCCATGCTGACGGCCGAGCGCAGCGCCTTGAACACCGTCCAGCATCTTTCGGGCATCGCCACCATGGTGCGTGAATATGTCGATGCGATGGGGGATACGGACGCCGTTCTCCTCGACACCCGCAAGACCATTCCCGGTTTGCGTTTCCTTGAGAAATACGCCGTCCGCATGGGCGGTGGGCAGAACCACCGCATGGGATTGTGGGACGCGGCGATGATCAAGGACAACCACGTGCTCGTCGCGGGCAATGTCGGCGAGGCCGTGCGCCGCGCGGTCGAAGCGGGCGTGAAAGAAATCATCTGCGAGGTCGACCGGATCGACCAGATCGAACCGGCGCTGCAAGCGGGTGCCACACGGCTGCTGCTCGACAATATGGAGCCCGACGCATTGCGCGAAGCGGTGCGCCTGGTCGACGGCCGCGTACCGACCGAAGCTTCGGGCGGCATCACACTCGACACGATCGCTGCCAAGGCCGCCACCGGCGTCGACTACGTCTCGGTCGGTCGGCTGACCCAGAGCGCACCGGCTGCCGATATCGGGCTCGATTTCACCCCGTTATGATGGCGACGCACTAGGCGATCGCCTTCGGCGACGTTAAACAGGGCGCACACTCTGGGGGAGGACGCCCATGCGGCCCGACAGCATCAAGAAATTCGACCTGTTCTATCTCGGCTCGATCGCGGTTGGCGCGATCAACACGATCATCCACCGCGATTTGCTCGCTCGTGACTTGCAACGTCAGTTCGCCCAGCAGGGCGAAGCCGTCGTCGAGATGTTCTCCGGCTCGGAAGGCGTATTCGTGATCGGCGGGATCGTGCTCAACGTTCTGCTCGGTCTTCTGCTGTGGTTTCTGGTTTCGCGCCAGAAGATCGGCGTCATCCGCTGGATCATCGCGCTTTGGGTCGCCTACGGCCTGATATCGCTTCCTGCCATGATCGGTGTGCTGCCGTCGCTGGTCGCCATTCTGGGGCTGCTCGTCATCGTGCTTCAACTGGTCGCGCTCTATTTCCTGTTCCAGGCCGAAACGACAATCTGGCTCAAGGGAAAGCGGATCGTCGATGGCGACGACGACGACGCTATTGTCACCGAGCGGACGACCGACCCGGAATGACCGTCCGCCGCGCGTGGGCGATCGGTGGGCTGGCTATGCTGGCCGCTCCGCTCCCCGCGCTCGCCCAGGCCTATCAGTGCCGGGTGCCCGAGCATGTTTCGGTCCCTCGTGTGTCGCAGGAGGGCGAGCGGCGCGGGGGGCCGATCACCGGCTATACCTTCGCGCTGAGCTGGTCGCCCGAGTTTTGCCGCGACGCCGGTGACCGTGCCGAGCGCTTGCGACAGTGCAATCGCCGCTCTGGCTGGTTCGGCCTGATCGTACACGGCCTGTGGCCCGAAGGACGCGCCGGGCGCTGGCCGCAATGGTGCAAGGCTCGCTACCGCCCGTCCGGCGATACGATCGCCGGCAATCTGTGCATGACGCCGTCTGCTTCTCTGCTCGCCCGGCAATGGACGAAGCACGGGGCCTGCATGACGCGCCGCCCCTCGACCTATTATCGTGTGATGCGAATCCTGTGGCACTCGTTCGACATTCCCGATCTCGACCGGCTCTCGCGCAAGCGGGGCCTAACGGTGGGCGACTTGCGAGACGAATGGATCGCGGCGAATCCGCATGTTCCGCGCGGCGGCATCGGCGTTAAGCAGAACGAGCGCGGTTGGCTCGAGGAAATCCGCCTCTGCTACGGGCGCGACTGGATGCCTGCTTCATGCGGAGGCCGACGTTACGGGGCGGCGGACGATGCCCCGCTATCGATTTGGCGCGGATTGTAGAACGCGCGCATCAGCGTCGTTGTTTGAAAAAGGCCCGCAGCAGTTCAGCCGCCTCGGCCTCTCCCATGCCGGTGTAGATTTCGGGCCGATGGAGAGTAGTCGCCTGCTCGAACAGGCGCGGGCCGTGCTCGACCGCACCACCCTTGGGATCGGTGGCGGCGTAATAGAGCCGCGCTATCCTGGCGTGTGCAATAGCCCCGGCACACATTGCACACGGCTCCAGCGTCACCCATAGTTCGCAGCCGTCGAGCCGCTCTCTGCCCAGCGCGGACGCCGCGAGCCGCAGGGCGCGAATTTCTGCATGCGCCGTGGGATCATGCGAACGGCGGGGGCTGTTGGCGGCTCGCGCGACAATTTCGCCGTCGCACACGACGACGGCGCCTACCGGCACCTCGCCGGCCCGCGCCGCCTGCATCGCCTCATCGAGCGCCAGTGCCATCGGCTCTGGTAGCGGCCATCGCGTCATCTCAGAAGCCGGGACCGATCCGCCATGGTCGGGAAGGCGAAGCAGCTGCGCTCCGCCCCCCGAGGACCTTACTCTTCGTCGCCGGTTACGGGTTCGCCCTCGGCATCATCGACGTCGACGTCGACCGTAGGCACCTCAACGGTCACTTCTTTGGTGTCGACATCGACCTCGGCGGGTTCGACATCGTACTCGGGAAGATTGCCGCCCTCGACTTCGGGCAGTTCGCCTTCTTCGGTTTGGTCGACATCACAGGCAGACAGGCCGAACGCAAAAGTCGCGGCAGCCGCAACAGCAATAATTTTCCTCATATCCAAACCTCCTAAGTGAACAAACACCTGCGGTAAGCGCTTGGGGATGCGGTGGCAATGCGGCTTTGGCGTTGACCGATGCACGCTCCACCGCTATGCGCCCGCCTTCGTCGCCCAAGAGCGGCCTAACCGATTCCATATACGAGAAGTGTCATGTCCCGCATTTGCGAGCTGACCGGCAAGGGACGCCAGGTCGGCAATAACGTCAGCCACGCCAACAACCGGACGAAGCGAGTCTTTCTGCCCAACCTGCAGAATGTCACGCTGATGTCCGAGAGCCTCGAAAAGAGCTTTAAGTTCCGCGTTTCGACGCAGGGCCTGCGCTCGGTCGAGCACAATGGCGGGCTCGACAACTGGCTGCTCAAGACTTCCGACGAGAAGCTGAGCGATCGCGCCCGCAAGGTGAAGCGCGAAATCGCCAAGGCGCAAGCCGCCTAAACACGTTTCCGGTTCGCCGGTAGCAGAGGCCGCGCCCCATCGTCGGGAGCGCGGCTTCTTCTGTTGGCTGCGTCTATTTCGGCAGCCTCTCTGGATCGATCGCGATCCGCGCGAGCCAGTTTGCCTGGAAGTGCGAATTGTTGTCGTCGGACACCAGCCACACCTGCCAGCGTGCGCCATCCTCGCGCACAGCAAGCCCTTCGTAATTGTCGCGCGGCAAGGGCGGGGCGAGCTGCGTGATCGTTTCGAACCGGGCCGTGCCATCGGCGAAACCGGCCGGATCGAGCAGGGCAAGGCGGGTTTCGAAAGCGATCGGCAGGGCGAGCCGCACCTTGCGCAGCAGGACCAGGATCCGACCGTCGGGCGTCGCGGTTGCGTCGACCGGATGATAGCCGTCCGCACCGCTAACGCGAACCCTCGCAGCCGATGCACCGGCCGCCGGGTCGCCGCAAAATACCAGCCCCTCAATCGGGTCTTCCTCATCCGAACCCAAAGCGCCTTCGCGCAGGACCAGAAAGCTGCCGTCGCTAAGCCTGACCAGCGCTTCGGGTCCGCCATTGGCTGGCCAATCGGCCATGCCTGGCGGAGAGACCGTGGCGTCGGGCTCGAGGTCGCTATTCAGGCGAACGATCGAATTGGCATGCTCAAGCGCGATCCAGATCGTTCCGCCGAAGGACGTCGCCGCTTCGATATCGCGCCCTTCCTTGCGCATCGTGTTTGTGCCGATCCGCTGAAGCGGGGCCTTCAACACCGTGTCGCCATGCGGCGTTAACGGAAGTTCGAGCGCGAAGCCGTAATCGCTGAACACGACCAGCCGTTCGCCATCGCCGCTCCATGCCATCGCCGAAAAGCCGCCGAAGCCACGCTGCGCCGAAGTGAGTCGGTAGAGCTCCAGCCCGTCCACCGCGCTGTCGGGCGCGAAGCGCGGGGGCGGATATGCCTGCGCCGTCACGATCGGTCGTGCTCGTTCGCGCGGGTCGGGGTGGTGAGTGCAGGTCGAGATGATGCACAGCGCGGCGAGGGCCATGGCTGCGAATACGCGTATCATCCCGGTCGCCGCTCCCTTCTCGCCTTGCCGCCTGCTCGGCGCTTCGGTTAGGAGGTCTGCTCGCATCGGGCAATGGACAGCACCATCATGGCGAGAAGCCTTTTCGAACTCAATCCGCAGGTCGATCGCACGGCCGCGGCACGACGTTTCGCACACGATCGCCGAGTGCAGGTTCGCGATGTGCTGACACAGGAAACCGCGCGCGAAATTCGCGAGATCCTGATGCGTGGCACTCCGTGGGGGGTAGGCTGGCAAGCAGGACTTGAAGCCGAGCCCCAACATGCGCGCGCGGAACAATTGCAAGGTGCCTCCGCACAAGCCCTCGGTCGCGAGATCGCGGAAGCGACACATAAATCGGCGGCGCACGGCGATTACGCGTTTCGCTATGCCCGCTATCCCATGGTCCAGGCCTATATGGAGAAATGGGCGGAGGGCAGTCCGCACGATCTGCTGATCGAATATCTCAACACGCCCGAGACGCTCGATCTGGTGCGCGACGTCACGGGAATGGCTGACCTTAAAAAGGCCGATGCGCAGGCCACTTTGTTCGCCCCGGGGCATTTCCTCGGCCGGCATATCGACAGCCATGTCGAGGAGGGCTGGAAAGTCGCCTACGTCCTGAATTTCGCGCCCGACGACTGGCACCCGGACTGGGGCGGCTATCTCAATTTTCTCGACGAGGATGGCGATATCGTGGCCGGCTACCGCCCTCGCTTCAACTGCCTCAACATGTTCGCGGTGCCCCAGGCGCACCTGGTGAGCTTCGTCCCCCCATTTGCGCCGACAGCGCGGTTTGCCATCACGGGATGGTTCCGCAACCAATGAGCGACGCCGCCCGCCTGCGTGACGAAGCGATGGCGGCGGAAAAGGCTGGCGATAGTCCGCGAGCTCGGCAGTTGTTCGAGAGCGCCGTGAAGGTCGCGCCAGAGGATCCCCGACTGCTTAATTCGGCTGGGGCCGCTTATCTGCGTTGGGGAGACCTTGCGCAGGCAATTGCGCTGTTTGCAAAAGCGCGCGCGTTGGCCCCCGCCGAGCTCGATTATCCGATCAACGAGGCCATCGCGCTAGGCCGTGAGGGCCGACACGGCGCCGCTGCGCGACTGCTCGCCTCGGTCGAACAGATCGGAAAATCACAGGCGCGCTACTGGTCCGCGCGGGGCAATGCGGAGCGGCAGGCCTACGACTTTGCTTCCGCCCAGGCGAGCTATGACAACGCGCTGGCGGTCGATCCACGCCACGCTCGGGCCGCGCACGGTCGGGCGATCATCGCATTCGAGCGGGGGCAGGCCGATACGCTGCAACGGTTCGATCGGGCGATTGCGCTCGCGCCTGGCGAGATCGCCCTGTGGCGGACAAAAGCGATGGCGCTCGATGCCGAAGGGCGCACGACAGAGGCGCTGGCGATCGGCGAACAGGTCGTGACGCAGATACCGCAATGGGTCGAAGGTCTGGAATCTTACGCCCAATTGCGCATCGGAACGGGTGAAAAGGACTTTGCGAGCCACTACGACGACGCAGTCGGCAAGACCGACGCTCCGGACGAGATCTTCGGTTCCTGGGCGAAGATGCTGGCCGGGCTCGATCGCTTTGCCGAGGCTGCCGATGTCGCTGCTCGCGCCAGAAGAGAGGCACGCGAGCCAGAGAGCTTCGCCCTGTCCGAAGCGGTCTATGCCGGATTGGCCTGTGACAATGATCGGGCCGAGGCGATCTTCACCAAAATCGGCGACGTGCCGCGTGATTGGCAAAAACACGCGGCGCGACAGGATATCCGCATGGGCCGGATCGAACGTGCCGAACGCACGCTGGGAGCGCTGATCGAGTCGCGCGATCAGCATGACGACGTCGATCTGTGGGCCTTGCGCGACGTCTGCTGGCGCCTTCTTGACGACCCTCGCCATGAATGGCTGCATGGACGCGAGGGCCTCGTTCGCCCGATGCCTCTCGGCAACCCTCAGGTCTTGGATGAAGCGCGGACAGCTCTCCGCGAATTGCATCGCAAGGCGGCGCTTCCGATCGGCCAGTCCGTGCGGGGCGGCACCCAGACACGAGGGCGACTATTCCAGCGCGAGGAGCCGATACTGGCGAAGCTCCACGATGCGATCATGACCACGCTGGAGCGCTATCGTCGAGAGATGCCCGAGCGGGACGAGAGCCACCCGATACTGCGCCATCGCGACGAGCGTTGGAAGCTGACGCATTCGTGGTCGGTCCGGCTGGTCGGCGCGGGCTATCATACCAGCCACATCCATCCCCTCGGCATCCTCTCGTCGGCGCTCTATCTGATTGTGCCGGACTCGGTCGACGACGACGGCGCACCGGGTCATCTGGAAATCGGCCGACCTCCTCCCGACCTGCAAACCGCGCTCGGCCCGATCATGACGATTAGGCCAAGCGTCGGGCATCTGGCACTTTTTCCCAGTTCACTGTATCACGGCACGAGGGACTTTGATGAAGGCGAACGGATGACGGTCGCCTTCGATGTGAGCATCGGGGGATGATCGATCGCGCATTCGGGGAATGGCGCCTGGGAAGCGTTCTGGGCAAGTGAGGCTGGGCGCGCAAAGGGGTGCCTGCCCGCAGGTTGGCAAGGGATAGACGCGGTACAGGCGGAAGCCTGGCGAAGGTTCGGCAAACGGATCGACGACGGTGGCCGGATTCTCGATCTTGGCACCGGCGACGGGAGGGTGCTGGGAATGCTCAGACGAGTATCGCCGCAGCTGGAACTGATCGGGGTCGATCTGGCGCGCACCTTGCCCGAACCACCCGAGGGAACCAGCACGCAGGGCGGCGTGCCGATGGAGTCCCTGCCGTTCGAGGACGACAGTTTCACGGCCGTCACGGCCCAGTTCGCGGTCGAATACGGTGACGTAACCAGGATCGCGCCCGAAATCGCTCGCGTTTCGCAGGACGGCGCGCTCGTGGGCCTTATCACCCATCGCGACGACGGCCCGATCCTCGCCCATAATGTACAGCGCCGCGAAGCGATTCGGTGGGCTATCGACGAAGAGAAGTTGATCGAAGTCGCGCGCAAGAGCCTCGCCCTGCGGTATTTCGGACTGCATGGCGCGGCTCCGGGCATCGCCCGCGCCCCGGCCGAGGGCGCACGCCGTTTCGGCCCACGGTCGGCGGCATGGGAGATTGCCGAAGCCATTCGGCAGACGGTCGAGATGGGCGCGCGCTCCGATCCTGCCGTGGTCGCGGCCACATTGGGCCAGATCGAGACGCAAGCGCGCAACGAGCTGGGTCGGATCGATTCTCTCGAGCGAGCCTGTGGCACCTTTGCGGATGAGCAAGCGGTCGAAGGGGTGTTCGCGGAATCGGGGCTCGAGCTGATCGAGACCCGGGATCTCTTTGAAGCCGACGGTCCTCCCTTCGCGCATTTCCGTCTGCTCAGAGCCTGATCATCGCGAGCGAATGAGCGCGGAACAGGCCGCTCGCAAGAGCGCCTAGAATTTCCCACAAAACAAAAAGGGCGGCGAGCCGAAGCTCGCCGCCCTCTTTTTCAGACCGTACTCCGGTCGGTTCGGATCAGAACTGGATCCGTGCCGACACGAAGAAGTCGCGACCAAGCACGTCGTAGGTGCCCGGCCAGGTGTTTGCCTGTTCCTGGTTGTCGCCGAGCAGCAGGCCCTGCGGTGCATTCGCCACAGTGCCGTCGGCGTTGAACGTCGGCGTGCCCGGCAGCTTGTCGAACAGGTTGTTCACGCCCATCGACAGGGTGAAGCTCTGCGTGATGTCGAATGCGAACGAGAGATCGAAGTAATCGACCGCTTCGATCGTTTCGAGACCGCCGAACTCAGCATAGTTGATGCCATCATCGTCGTCCTTGACAGAACCAAGGTGACGCCAGCGCAGGCTGATCGTCGCCGGACCGTCGACATACGAAGCACGCGAAGTCCACTTCCATTCCGGGGTCGGCTCGAGACAGGTGTTGCCGAAGGCTCCGGCACACTCGTTGATCTCATCCGGGAAGAGACGTTCCGGCGTGAAGTTATTCTTGATGGTATAGGTACCCAGGAAGAACAGGTTCAGACGGGCGTCTTCGGCCGAGTTGAAGATCGAGAACGGAACCGGGGTACCGTAATCCATCTGGAAGTCGACGCCTTCCACTTCGAGCAGAGCGCCGTTGGCGTTCAGCAGCAGCGGATTGTTGCTCGACGTGATCGAACCATTCGCATTACGAGCCGGACGGTTGGGATCGAAGAACGGCTGGCAGAACGGGCTGGTCTGATCCTGGATCACATTATAGCAAAGATTCAGGGTGTTGTTCAGACCGCCACCCAGCGTGTCGATCACGTTGTCGACCTTGATGTTGTACCAGTCGACCGTGATGTTGAACCCAGGCAGGAAGCTCGGGGTGAGCACCACACCTGCGGTCCAGCTGTCCGAAACTTCTTCCTCGAGGTTCCCGTTACCGGCGAAGTTGGCCGGGATCTGCGTATCGAGCTGGATTCCGGGGCTACCGACGTTGCCGGCCGGGACGCCAGAGGCGACACACAGCGCGACGGCCGCTGCATCACCGAGGACGGCCGGATCCGCACACGGATCGACCGCGCCAGGGAAGCCGATGGCCTGGCCCTGGAACAGTTCGGCAATGTTCGGTGCACGAACTGCGCGCTGATACTGGCCGCGGAAGGTAACATCGCGGATCGGCGTAAAGGTCGCGCCACCGGCATAGGCCCACACGCCACCGACGTTTGCGAGGCTGTAGTCCGAGTAACGCGCCGCACCGGTGAGTTCGAAGCGGAGCCCCGCATCGGTTTCGATGATCGGAACGTTAAGTTCGGCGAAAACTTCCTTCACGTCATAATCGCCTGCAGTGGCCTGGCCGGCATTGAAACCGATCACGTCACCCGAGGAAAGCGCGGTGTCCGGAATGAACTCGGCGCTGACCTTGCGGTACTCGGCACCGATCGCGATACCGATATCGCCTGCACCCAGGCCGAAATTGCCGAACGTACCCGAGACGACGCCCGAGAGGACCTGAAGCGCCGAAACGTCGCCGTTCTGGGCGAGGATCGAGATCTGGTCGACCATGGAAGGCGTAAGTGTGCCGGGGCCGAAGGGATTGATCGGATCAGCCGTGCCGTCGAGGCCAGCCTGGAACGCCGAGCGCGAAATGTTACCGGCCTGCACGTTCGCGTTCCGCGTACGGGCATACTGGTAATACAGATCGTAGTTGAACGTTTCCGAGATCGGACCGTTGATGCCGGTCAGGATCCGGAACGCATTACGCTCGTCCAGCGTATTGCGCGAACCGGTTTCGATCGTGCGACGCTGCAGGAAGAGATTGACCACACCGGGATCGTCCGCATCGCCATTCGCTGTGTTGCGCACCGTTTCAGCGGCATCGATCGCCTGCAGGTTCGCGAGCGAAGCAGCGTCGAGGAAGCCACCCACGGCATCGAGGTTCACATTGAAATCGCCGGTCACGGGAGTCGCGGCGAGTTCCTGCGCCACGCGGTTATTCGCGTAGCTGAACTCGGTGTAGACCGTGTGGCCGCTGCCGATGTCGTATTCTGCGTGACCGCCGATCAGATACCGCTCCTGCGGGATCATCAGATAGTTGGCCGGAGCATAGTTGTAGAGGTCGCCAGCGCGCGCGCGGAAGGTGCCCGGGGTGTCGAACACGACCGCGTTGTTGGCGGCGAAGGCACCGATGCCGTTATCGGTGGGTTCCACGGCAGGGGTGTTCGGATTGTCACGAAGACGCTGCGGACCGGTGCCGTTCGCACCGCCGAAGTAGCGCAGAACGCCGTTCGGAAGCGTGGAGGAACCGAACTGCTGCAGGTCGGCGCCGCTCGATTCGCCACCGAGGGCGAAGTTCGAGAAGGCACGGTCGCCTTGGAAGACGCCGCCGCGATTGTAATATTCGCCGTAGACAGTGGCGCGACCGCGGCCGTCGTCGAATTCGGCGCCGAGAGCGGTAAAGACGTTGTAGCGCGCGCCGTCTCCACGTTCGGTGATCGAGTACTGGCCACCGGCTTCGATGCCGTTGACATAGCGCAGCTTGAAGTTGGTCACGCCGGCAAGCGCGTCCGAACCGTAAACGGCCGATGCGCCGCCCGTCACGACGTCGACACTGCCGACCAAGAAGGTCGGGATGGTGTTGAGGTCGACAACCTGCTCAACGTCGTAGAACATGTAGCGACGGCCGTTGACGAGCACGAGGTTACGGTTCGTGCCGATGCCGCGCAGGTCCAGCGTGGCCGTGCCGTTGCCGGGGTTGTTCGAGAAAGCGGTCGTGCCCGGAACAACCTGCGGCAGGGTGTTGATCACCTGCTCGGCGTTCACGGCGCCCGAGAGCTTGAACTCTTCGTCCTGGACGACGGCGACGGGCGCCGCGCTGTCGAGGTCGTTGCGCACGATGCGCGAACCTGTGATGGTGACGCGGTTGGTCGCGCCTTCTTCGGCACCGGCGCCGGTCTGGATCGCGGTTTCCTGGTCCGTCGCGTCGTCGGAGTCTTGCGCGAACGTCGGAGTGGCCAGCGCCACCGCCACGATAGCGCCGCTCGCGAGAAGCGCGGCCTTGTTAAATCGATTCGACATTTCAGTCCCCTTAAACGAGCCCGCTTTGCGCGCGCCCTTTTGGTTCCATAACTAGAGTCCGGGCAAAAGACCCGGAACTGGAACGATAGTTACGAATGACGGGCGAGCCGCGCAATCCGAAGGCCTGAAGGGCCACGCTTTGATCATTAATTGTGACCAATTTGCTACAGTGGATTGGAGTGGATTTTCCGTGGCCGAGCGCTAGTTTGACCTCCGAACCGAGAGGAACTTCATGCTACGCTACGCCGCTATTTCACTCGCATCCTTGGCCTTGCTGGCTGCCGTCCCCGCCGCTGCGCAGGAGGCCGGTGAAGACGCGCTCGACGCGATCCGCAAATGTCGCGATATCGCGGAAGACGCCGCTCGCCTCGCTTGTTACGATGGTGCAACCGGTTCTTTCATTGCCGCCAGCGATAGTGGCGAAATCGAACTGGTCGATCGTCAGCGAGCCGACCGGACACGCAAGGATTTGTTCGGATTTTCGGGCGCCCGCCTGCCGTTTTTCACCGACGGTGAGGAAATCAAGGAGATCGAATCCACGATCACCCGGGTCCGGCGCATCGGTCGCGATGGCTGGCAGATCACGATCGAGGATGGCGACGCCGTTTGGCAGATCACCAATCCGCCGATGCGCTTCAACCCGCCGCGCGTGGGTGACAAGGTCGTGATCGAACGCGGCGCGCTCACCAGCTATTTCATCAAGGTCCGGACCCAGATCGGGGTTAAGGGCAAGCGCGTACAGTAACGCTTACATCGGCCCGGTCAGCAGGATCGGGTCGAGCCGCGCGTCGTTCCATTTGACCGACCAGTGAAGGTGCGGCCCGGTGGCGCGACCGGTGGCGCCGATGCGTCCGATCGGCTGCCCCTGAGCGACTTTCTCGCCTTCGGAAACCAGGATTTCCGAGTTGTGGAGGAAGGCACTGTTGAGCCCGTTGCCGTGATCGATCATCAGCAGGTAGCCTTCGAGGCTGAACGGTTCTCGGGTCGCCAGCACCACGACACCGTCGGCCGGCGCCACATAGGTTGTGCCGGCACCGCCCGCTATATCGATGCCCGAGTGATAACCGCCCGGCTCGCCTCGATAAATGCGCTGGCGCCCGAACATTCCGGAAATGCGGGCCTTGACCGGCCAGATGAAATCCTGCCGCCAGCCTTCGGCGCCCGTTGTCTCGGCGCGCGCGGCGACGATCTGCGCCAGTTCGGGGCGACGGATGCGCATGAACGCCTCGGTCGCGCCGCCGGGACGCCGTGCGATATCGACGTGCTGGATGTTCCAGTCTCGCGCACGGACAGGCACCGTCCGCGCGATCTTTCGCCCGTCGGAGAATTTGGCGACGAGGGCGTATTGCTCGGCTGCATCGCGATCGAGCCCGGCAAAGAAAGTGCCGTCAGGGGCGACAGCGATTGCGCTATCGCCAAGCGTCAGACGCGCGACATCGCCGGTCACCGTGCCGCGGATCCAGCCGCCCTGGGTGAACTGGCCCGCTACGCGCACATCGATCGGCTCGAGCGTGCGTGCGGGCGTTGGAGTGGGCTTGGGCAGCGGCTGCACCACCGGAGAACTCGTCGCAACCGGGGCGGCGGGCACCACCTCCTGCGAAGGTGCGGCAGAGCTGTTCGCGCATGCCATCAGGAGCCCCGCCAGCAGCGGTGCCGACCATTTGACGGGGCGCATCAGGATGCGTCCACCAGCCTTTTGGTGGCGATTTCGGCGGTGGCATAAGGCTCCTGAAGCTCGACGCTCCAATAGCGCAATTCCTCGAGCGGGACCTGCACCGCCGAGACCGCGCAGACGACATGGTCGCCATTGCGCAGCACGCGAAAACCGTTGGGGCCGTAATGGAGTGTCGCTTCGCGACCTTTGGAACTCATCAACATGGTTCGACCCTTAGCACAGCGCGGATTAACCGAACAAATCTTCCTGTCCGGGCGGTGATTTTTTAGGGCGGACGGCAGCTTTGCGCGGCGACGGGGCGTTGCCTGACGGCACAGCATCAAGGGTGCCGTCGGCGAATTTCAAGCGAAGGAGATCGGCTTTGCCAGCCGCTTTCGCACTCGTCAGCGTCGCTCCGTCGCCCGTCATGACGCGGACATAGCCACGCGAGAGCGGACGATCGGGGTGGAGCTGTTCGGCCAGCCGCGCGAGGGCATCGAGTTTTCGCCGCTGTTCGGCCACGGGACGGCGAACCAGGTCGGGCGACAGCCGCTGCCCCGCCAGCCGCGCGGCCTGTTCGCGCAGTTGCCCCTGTAGCAGGGCAGGAGAAAGCCGCAGCGCGCCGAGACGTTCGCGGCCATGCGCCGCACGTTCGGTCAAACCGCGCTTCAACCTGTCCGCCAGATCGTCGAGCCGCTGGGCATAGGGCTGAAACAACGTGTCGGTGCCGGGGAGACGCTCCGCACGGGCCTGCAGTCTCTCGCGTCCCAAAGTCACGGGGCGGCGCGCCGCCGCGCCCTGGCGCTGTCCGAGCTCGGCGATCCAGCCGGCCAGCTCGGCGCGCACCGGCACCGCCATCTCGGCCGCGGCCGTCGGCGTGGGCGCACGCCGGTCGGCGGCGAAATCGGCCAGCGTGGTGTCGGTCTCGTGCCCCACCGCGCTGATCACGGGGATCGGGCACTCGGAAATCGCGCGGACCACCGCTTCCTCGTTGAAGCCCCACAGATCCTCAATCGATCCGCCGCCGCGCGCGACGATCACGACATCGGGCCGCGGCACCGCACCGCCTGCCTCCATCGCAGCGAAACCGCGGATGGCGGCGGTGACCTGATCCGCGCTGCCCTTGCCCTGCACCAGCACCGGCCAGACGAGGACGCGACTGGGGAAGCGATCTTCGAGGCGGTGAAGGATATCGCGGATCACCGATCCGGTCGGCGAGGTCACCACGCCGATCGTGCGCGGGAGCATCGGCAAGCGGCGCTTGCGGGTCTCGTCGAACAGGCCTTCTGCGGCGAGCCGCTGCCTGGTCTTTTCGAGGAGCGCCAGTAACGCGCCCTCGCCCGCGACCTCCATCCGCTCGATCACGATCTGGTAGTTCGACCGCCCCGGATAGGTCGTCAGTTTTCCGTTGGCGACGACTTCGAGACCGTCTTCGGGCTGGAACGCGAGCCGCGCGACGTTTCCGCGCCACATTACCGCATCGATCCTCGCCTTGTCGTCCTTGAGATTGGCGTAAAGATGCCCGGATGCCGCGCGCTTGACCCCCGAGAGCTCGCCGCGAATGCGCACGAACCCGAAGCGATCCTCGACCGTGCGCTTCAATTGCGCGGAAATCTCGCTGACCGAGAAGGGTTCCGCGTTGTCGCCTGCACGGCTGGTCGCTACGAGGTTGTTATTGTCGTCATCTGGAGGCGTACCGGCAGGCATGGAAATCCTTCTTCTCGGATCGGGCGGGCGCGAACATGCGCTGGCATGGAAGCTGATGCAATCGCCGCGGTGCGACAATCTTCATGTCGCGCCAGGCAATCCCGGCATCGACGGCGATGGCGGCAAGACGGTAGCGCTCGATTCAAGCGATCATGCGGCCGTGACCGCGTTCTGCCGCGAACACGATATCGGCCTCGTTGTGATCGGCCCCGAAGCGCCGCTGGTCGACGGACTTGCCGATAGCTTGCGCGACGCAGGCATTCCAGTGTTCGGCCCATCCGCGGCCGCCGCAATGCTCGAAGGCAGCAAGGCCTTTACCAAGCAAGTGTGCGACGAAGCGGGCATCCCCACCGCGGGCTACAAACACGCAACCTCTCTCGACGAAGCCCGCGAGGCCCTGTTCGAATTCGATGCGCCCTATGTGCTCAAGGCAGACGGCCTTGCCGCCGGCAAAGGCGTGGTGATCGCCGACGATCGCGCGGAGGCCGAAAACGCCCTCACCGACATGTTCGGCGGCCAGTTCGGTAATGCCGGCTGCAAAGTCGTGATCGAGGAATTCCTGAGCGGCGAGGAGGCGAGCTTCTTCGCCCTGTCGGATGGGAACACCGTGCTTCCGTTCGGCACAGCACAGGATCACAAGCGCGTCGGCGATGGCGATACCGGACCCAACACCGGCGGCATGGGCGCCTACAGCCCCGCCTCGATCATCGATGCCGACATACAGCGCGAGGTGATGGAGAGGATCGTCGAACCCACCGTCGCCACGATGAAAGCTCGCGGCACGCCGTTCTCGGGCGTGCTCTATGCGGGGCTGATGCTGACCGAGGATGGGCCCAAGCTGATCGAATACAATGTCCGCTTCGGCGATCCCGAGTGCCAGGTGCTGATGGCACGGCTCGATACCGATCTGGTCGAACTGATGCTCGCCTGCGCGAACGGCACGCTCGACGAATACGACGAAGTGAAGATGAAGCCATCCGCTGCGCTGACCGTGGTGATGGCTGCGGAAGGCTATCCCGGAACGCCGGAAAAGGGCGGCATCATCTGCAAGGTCGATGTCGCCGAGCAGAAAGGCGCGAAGATCTTCCACGCCGGAACCAGGCGCGACGAGGACGGTGCGCTAGTCGCCAATGGCGGCCGCGTGCTCAACGTCACTGCCATCGCCGACGACGTGACCACCGCGCGCAACCTCGCCTACGAAGCCATCATGAGCCTCGATTTCAAAACCGGCTTCTGCCGCACCGATATCGGCTGGCGGGAGCTCGAGCGGGAGCGGTCCGACTAGGCGATTTGCGCCCGCCAGACACGCATACTGCGCGTGCCTCCATCGCGAAACGCGACTACTTTACCAATTCCTTCAGATCGGCTTCGGGCCGCGCGCCGTAATGCGAGATGATTTCGGCGGCGCAGATCGCGCCCATTTCGAGGCAGCGCTCGAGGCTCTCGCCGCGCACGTGGCCGGTGAGGAAGCCGGCCGCGAAAAGATCGCCCGCGCCCGTGGTGTCGACCACTTCGTCGATCGGCTGCGCAGGCACTTCGGCTCGCGTGCCATTGGCGACCGCGACCGCGCCCTTGGCGCTGCGGGTGGCCACAATGATCGGCAGCTTGCCGTCGAGAGCCTTCAGTCCGGCATCGAATTCGTCCTCGCCGGTGAGCGTGGCGAGCTCGGTCTCGTTGACGAACATGATGTCGATCTTCCCGTCTTCGATCAGAGCGCGGAAATCGTCGCCATGACGATCGATCACGAAGCTTTCGGAAGCGGTGAAAGCGACCTTGCGCCCGGCATTGCGGGCGACGTCGATCGCACGGCGCATGGCGCTGCGCGGTTCTTCCGGATCCCACAGATAGCCTTCGAGATAGAGCACCCCGGCATCGGCGATCAGCTTTTCGTCGAGCGCTTCCTTGGGCAAATAGGTGCTGGCGCCGAGGAAGGTGTTCATCGTGCGCTCGCCATCGGGTGTCACGAAGATGAGGCAACGACCCGTGGCCGGATCACCTTCGCGAACCAGCGTATCGTAATCGATGCCGACCGCGCGGATATCATGGGCGAACACATCGCCGAGCTGGTCGTTCGCGACCTGGCCGATGAACGCGCACTGCGCGCCGAGCGCGGCCATGCCGGCCAGCGTGTTGGCGGCCGAACCGCCCGAGATCTCCCGCGCCGGGCCCATCGCTGCGTAGAGCTTGGCCGCGCCTTCGTCGTCGACCAGCGTCATCCCGCCCTTGGCCAGCTGAAGCTCGTCGATGAGGTCATCATCGCACGGCGCCATCACGTCGACGATGGCGTTGCCAATAGCGATTACGTCGTAGCGGGGGTCGGTCATTGGTAATCCTGTCTGGTCGAAACGGTATGCGGTCGCGCCTAGCGGTTGGCCGAAGGCCTGCCAAGCGTTGACACTGCCCGTCGAGGCGGCGATTCCGTCCGCGATGCTTCGCGCGCTTTTCCTCGCCCTCCGCCAACTGGCCGATCCGCGCGTCATCGGACTGCTGCTGAAAAGCGTGGGGTTCGCGCTGGTCGCTTTCGTCGTGTTGGGAACGGCGGGCTGGTTCGCGTTCGACTGGGCGCTGGCTTACGCCGGGTTCGCCGACGAGAGCTTCGCCGGAGCAGGCGGCGTGCGCGGCGCGCTCTCTATCATCGGAGTGGTGATCGCCGCCTGGCTGCTTTGGCGGATCGTCGCGATGGCAGCGCTGCAGTTCTTTGCCGACGATGTCGTGAAAGCGGTCGAAGCGAAATTCTACCCTGCGCAGGCAGCGCAGGCGCGCGATCTGGGCCCGGCGCGTGAATTGCGACGCGGGATGAAAGGCGCGGGCCGCGCCTTGCTTTTCAACCTCCTCGCATTGCCGGTCGCGCTCGTGCTGCTGGTGACCGGCGTCGGCACCGCGGCGGTATTCTGGCTGGTCAATGCCGTGCTGCTGGGGCGCGAACTGATGGAAATGGTCGCCGCCCGGCATGAGCGGGAAATTGGTGCATCGCCCCTTGGCGGGGGAGAACGTTTCGCCATGGGCGGGATCATTTCCGCCCTGTTCATCGTTCCCGGCGTCAACTTCCTAGCCCCCTTTCTCGGCGCGGCGATGGCCACGCATCTCGTCCATGGGAAAACCGCATGAAACGTTTCGCCTTCCTTTTGATGCCGCTGCTTGCCGGCTGCGCCGCAGGGACGGGATCATCCGGCCCACCCTTACCTCCGGTCACACAAGCGGGAACGCCGCCGCCACCGCGCACCCCGGCCCGCAGCTCGGGAGTGGGCCTCGAAAGCGTGCTCGACGCGACCGCCGCGCAACTGGTGCGAAAATTCGGCCAGCCCCGCATCGACCTCGCCGAGGGCGACGCGCGCAAGCTGCAATTCGCCGGGCCGCCCTGCGTGCTCGATGTCTATCTCTACACACCCGAAGGCGCGCGAGAGCAGCGGGCGACATGGGTCGACGCGCGCAATCTGGCAGGTGAGTCGGTGGAACCGGCGGCCTGTATCGGCGCCCTCGGGCGTTAGTCGCCGAAATCGAGCGGAGCTTCGGCCCCGCCCTGCATCGGCAAAGGGCCCTTGGGCGGGATCGCTGGCATAGGCATGCCTGCTTCGGGCGGTTTCCTGCGCTTCGTGCCGTTGGACAGATGTCTGGAGAGGTGTCGCGACAGCAAGTCGGCTTCGACTTCGCGAGCGCGCAATTCCCTGAGCTTGCTCGCCATAGCGACGCGCACCCGCGCAACGCCCTTCAGTATCTCAACGCGCGCCCGAGACGCCTCGCGCACGATATGCGCAAAATCGTCGAAACTGGTGGGGCGGCGCTTCTCTTCCATTCCAACCCTATACCATGAAACTCTCGCCACAACCACAGGCGCCCTTGGCGTTGGGATTGTCGAACACGAAACCGGCGGTGAAATCGTCTTCCACCCAGTCCATCGTGCTGCCGACGAGGTAGAGCACGCTCGCCCCGTCGATGTAAAAGGTGCCGCCGGGGGTTTCGATCTTCTCGTCGAAGCCCTGCTCCTCGCTCACGTAATCGACCGAATAGGCCAATCCCGAACAACCGCGACGCGGGGTGGAAAGCTTGACCCCGATCGCATCGTCGGGTGCCTTCGCCATCAGATCGGCGACGCGCTGCTCGGCCGCTTGCGTCAGGATGACGGCGGCCTTGGGTGCGGGGCGGGTGCGGGTTGTCGTGTCGGTGGTCATGGTGAGCCCCTTATAGCATACCCAATTCGAGGCGGGCTTCGTCGGTCATTTTGTCCGGGCCCCACGGCGGATCCCAGACGAGATCGACTTCGGCATGGCGCACGCCGGGCACCGAACCCGCGCGCAGTTCGACTTCTCCGGGCATGCTCTCGGCCACCGGGCAGTGCGGGGTGGTGAGAGTCATGATAACTTTCACATCTGCTTCGTCCGAAACCTCGACATCGTAGATCAGGCCGAGATCGTAGATATTGACCGGAATTTCCGGGTCGTAGATTTCCTTCAACGCATCAACCACCGCCTGCTGCAGTGCGCCACCCGCCCCGGCTTCGGGCGCCGCATCGGGCTGCTTGTCCAGGAACCCGGCAAGGTAATCGCGTTTGCGCTCGAGCTTTTCGCCTGCGCTTTCGCTGGCGGGCTCCGGATCGACCGCGTCCGACACGCGCGCCCGCGGCGGCTTGGGGGCCACGACCTGGTCGAGCGGCGAGGGAGCCGCCACGTAATCCTTGTTTTCGCTTGCTTCGCTCATCCGAAAATCCTGAGTGTTCTCTCGATGCCGCGCATCAGCGCATCGACATCGCTTTCGTCGCTATAAAGGCCGAAACTGGCCCGCGCGGTGGCGGGGACGCCCAGATGCTCCATCAGCGGCTGGGCGCAGTGATGCCCGGCGCGGATCGCGACGTTTTCCTCGTCCAATATGGTGCCGAGATCGTGCGGGTGAACCCCATCGAGGGCAAAACTGACGATTCCGGCGCTTTTATCGGGACCGAACAACGTGACCTTGTTGGTGTCGCGCAGAGCCGCGCGCGCATTGGCGGCCAGCGCGCTTTCATGATCGAACAGCGTATCGAGACCCAGCGCAGAGACATAATCGATCGCCGCATGCAGCGCGATCGCCTCGGTAATCATCGGCGTGCCCGCTTCGAAGCGCTGGGGCGGCGGAGCATAGGTCGTGCCGGCGAACGACACCTTGTCGATCATCGCGCCCCCGCCCTGCCACGGAGGCATCGCCTCGAGCAGCGCTTCGCGCGCCCACAGCACACCGATCCCGGTCGGGCCGTAGATCTTGTGTCCCGAGAACACGTAAAAGTCGCAATCGAGCGCTTGCATATCGAGCGCCATGCGCGGTGCGGCCTGGCACCCGTCGAGCAGCAGTTTTGCGCCCGCGCCATGCGCAAGGCTGGCCGCCCGCTTGGCATCAAGTACCGAGCCGAGAACGTTCGAAACATGCGCCAACGCGACCAGCTTGTGCCGCTCGGTCAGCATGCTTTCCATCGCATCCAGATCGATCCGCCCATCTTCGGTCAGCGGGCAGACATCGATTTCGGCGCCGGTGCGCTCGGCCAGCAGCTGCCACGGCACGATATTGGAATGGTGCTCGAGCGCGGAGAGCATGATCCGGTCGCCCGGCTGCAGGTTTGCCCCGCCCCAGCTTTCGGCGACGAGATTGATTCCCTCGGTCGCGCCGCGGACGAACACGATCTCGTTCTCGCTCTTTGCCCCGATGAATTCGGCAACACGCTTGCGCGCGGCCTCATAGCCCAGCGTCATCTGGGCCGAGCGATTGTAGACCCCGCGATGGACGGTCGCGTAATCGCGGCCGAGCGCCCGGCTCATCGCGTCGATCACCGCCTGCGGCTTCTGCGCAGAAGCGGCGGTATCGAGGTAATGCCATGCCTCCCCCTCGGGCGTGAGGAGGCCGGGAAAATCCTGCTTGCGAGAGGTGACTAACGTTTCGCTCACAGATGCCGGTCCAGCTTGTCGAGCGCGATCCGCATCAGGCGTTCGCGTTCGTCTTCATCGTCGAGCGCAACGAACGCATTGCCGATAAAGGCCTGCACGAGCAGCCGCCGCGACAGTTCGGGCGAAAGCCCGCGCGCCGCCATGTAGAAGCGTGCCGTCTCGTCGAGCTGGCCGATCGCCGCGCCGTGGGCGCATTTGACGTCGTCGGCGAAAATTTCGAGCTGGGGCACGGCGTTCACGGTCGCGCCCTTCTCCAGCAGCAGACCCTTGAAATCTTGGGCCGCGTCGGTCTTCTGCGCATCGCGCACGACATCGATATTGCCGAGGAAATTGCCCGTTCCCTGCCCCCAATGCGCGGCGCGGACCACCTGGTTTGAAGTCGCTTCGGGTTCGGCATGGACAGTGCGGGTGACGAATTCGCGCACCGTGCTGCGACCGCCGACAGTCACACCGCCAAGTTCGAAATGGGCGCCTTTCGCCAGCCGCACTTCGATTTCGATGCGTCCGAGCTGGGCCGAAGCGATCACGCCGAAGATCTCTGCGCGCGCGCCTTCGCCGATGTCGATCCTGTAGCGATGAAGCTCGGTGCCGTCGGGATCGCTGGTCTCATCCTCGATCGCGATCAATTGGCGAAACGTCTCGCCCGCAGGGACGGAAATTTCGCGCCATTTGTCGAGCGACACGCCCTCGAGCGCAGCGACGTCCGAATAGCGCCAGGCTTCGTCGCGATTGGTTGGGAGAGTAGCCATCAAGCCGCCATCACCTCGTCATAGCCCTCGGCCTCGAGCTGCTTGGCGAGATCGGCATCGCCGGTCTTCACGATGCGGCCATCGGCGAGGATGTGGACGTAATCAGGCCGCACGTAATCGAGCAGGCGCTGATAATGTGTGATCAGCAGCACGCCCTTTTCGGGGCTGCGCATGATCGCATTGATGCCCTCGCCCACCGTCTTCAGCGCATCGATATCGAGCCCGCTATCGGTCTCGTCGAGCACCGCGAAGGACGGATCGAGAATGCCCATCTGGACCATTTCGGCACGCTTCTTCTCGCCGCCCGAAAAACCGACATTCACGTGCCGCTTGAGCATGTCCATATCGAGCTGGAGCAGCGCTGCCTTTTCCTTCGCTCGCTTGAGGAATTCGCCGCCGGTGAGCGGTTCCTCGCCGCGCTCTTCGCGCTGCGCGTTCACCGCCTCGCGTAGGAACTGCACGTTGGAGACGCCGGGAATCTCGACCGGGTACTGGAAACCCAGAAAAAGGCCCGCGGCGGCGCGCTCATGCGGTTCGAGATCGAGCAGATCCTTGCCCGCGAAGGTGACCGATCCTTCGGTCACTTCGTAACCCGGACGTCCGCCCAGCACATAGGCGAGGGTCGATTTGCCCGCGCCATTGGGCCCCATGATCGCGTGGACCTCGCCTGCATTCACTTCGAGGGTCAGGCCCTTGAGGATCGGCTTGCCGTCGATTTCGGCATGAAGGTTGTCGATTTTCAGCATAGTATCTCAAATGTCCGTGTGGCGACGACCGGGGACGACCCCGCGATTGCCGAAGAGTTCGGAGAGACGATCGAAGGCGCGGCGGCGCAATTCGTGTTCCGAGACGTTTTCCTGCTGGCGCGATTCGATATCGGCTTCCAGCGCGAGGTATGCGTTGCGATCGGCCGCAAGCATCTCGTCGAGCCCGTCCGCCCAATCGAGCGTGCCGGCCGTGTTGGTCTGGAAATCCATCCCGTAGCCGCCGAATTCGCGCACCAGCGCTTTCATCAAGGCGCCGGCCACGCGCCAGTCGCGCTCGTCGCGATAGGCGGTGGTCGAGAAGACATGGGCGCCTTCGAGCTGTGCGATATCCATCCCCGCATCGCGCATGATGTCGCGCAGCTCGAAGAGGTCCTCGTCCGCATCGAACACGTAATCGCGCGAATCCAGGATATGCGGGCAGTCGTCGACCAACACCGCGAGCGATTCATCCGGCGCGGTGCCGAACGCGTTATCTGCGCGATCGGAGCGCACGAGAATCCGCACGCCGGCACTCCTTTCGATCGCTGCATCGAGCGCGCGCGCTGTCGGCCAGCGCCCCTGCGGCACTGCGACCTTGTAGATATACCCCATCGAACCCGTCTCGCCTGCCTGTGCCTGTCCGGCGGCAGGAGTCCCTCCCGCTGCGTACCGATGGGTTCGCACGGCAACCTTGGATGTCCGAACAAACCCCGCACATTCATCTATATGGTGAATGAAAGCAGGGCGTTGGCGTTGCGTCAGCTGTCCCGCAACGGGACGGGTCAAGGGGGCGGCCGTCGCGATCACGCGTCGGCTCCGCCTTCTGGTTCGGAATCGCCCTGCGGTTCGGCATCACCCTGGGGGCGATCGAAGTCCGCTTCCGGACGCGGGCTGGAGCGCCGCATGGTGGCACGGTGCGCGGCACGGGCTTCGCGTTTGTCGCCGATGCGCATGCGCATGCCGGCGGTGATGCGGGGCAGCACGTCGTCGATCCGTTCGAGGATGTCCTCGGCCTTGATCCGCATCACGCGGATGCCGACCGCCTCGAGGCTCTTGTCGCGGCGCTTGGCCAGCGTCTCGTTCTCGCCTTCTTCGTCGATATCTATCGCCATGCCGAGCCGGTGGCAGACGAAATCGACGATCGCCGAGCCGACCACCGCATGCCGCTTGAAATCGTAGGGGCCCATGTCGGCCTCGGCAAAGCGCTTCGCCAACGCCTTGTGTGCATCCGAAGAAAAGCGGCGCATCTCGCGCGCCCGCTCATGCAGCGCATCAAGCCGCTTTTCCGAAATTTCCCACCCGCGACCCTTCTTCTTGATGGCGGGGGTCGTGTCGGATTGCTCGTCGGGCGAGCGGAGCTGGAGAGTTTTACGTTCGGTCATGAGGTATGCTGCAAGATATTGAGTATGCGCCCGGACGGATCTTTGACGAAAAATCGTCGTACTCCCCATGGCTCATTGGTAATCGGATAGACGATCTCGGCGTCCAATTGCTGAGCGCGTCTGTGAGCTTCCTCGACATCGTCAACTTCAATTGAGAGGCTCGGGACAGGTGCGCCCGAACCTCCCTCTTTCATGATGCTGAGCTGCGGCTTGGCCCGCTCATCTGACGCGACAGTCACAATGAATCCCTGATCCATCACGATATCGAGGTCAAACAAGCGCTCATAGAACGACGCTTCTTGCTGTGGGTTCTCGGAGCCGAAATCCGGAACAATTCTGAGTACCGTCACCCCACACTCCCTTCGAGCGAGATTGCCAGCAGCTTCTGCGCTTCGACCGCGAATTCCATCGGCAGTTCTTTCAGTACTTCCTTGGCGAAGCCGTTGACGATCAGCGCCATCGCCTGCTCTTCGTCGAGCCCGCGCTGCATGGCGTAGAACAGCTGGTCGTCGGAAATCTTGCTGGTGGTCGCTTCGTGCTCGATCTGGGCGCTGGGGTTCTTGACCTCGATATAGGGCACGGTGTGCGCGCCGCATCGATCGCCAATCAGGAGGCTGTCGCACTCGGTCCGGTTGCGCACGTTCTCGGCATTGGCCGCCACCGCCACGCGGCCGCGATAGGTGTTCTGCGACTGGCCCGCGCTGATGCCCTTGGAGATGATCGTGCTGCGCGTGCCGCTGGCATTGTGGATCATCTTGGTGCCGGTATCGGCCTGCTGGTGGTTGTTGGTCACCGCGACCGAGTAGAATTCGCCGACACTATCCACGCCGTTGAGCACGCAGGAGGGGTATTTCCATGTCACCGCGCTGCCGGTTTCGACCTGGGTCCAACTGATTTTGCTACGCGCGCCCTGGCACAGCCCGCGCTTGGTGACGAAATTGTAGATCCCGCCCACGCCCTCGGCATTGCCGGGATACCAGTTCTGCACGGTCGAATACTTGATCTCGGCATCGTCCATCGCGACCAGCTCGACCACGGCGGCGTGGAGCTGGTTCTCGTCGCGCATCGGCGCGGTACAGCCTTCGAGATAGCTGACGTAACTGCCCTTCTCGGCCACGATCAGCGTGCGTTCGAACTGGCCCGTATTCTCGGCATTGATGCGGAAATAGGTCGACAGCTCCATCGGGCAGCGTACGCCCTCGGGAATGTAGACGAAGGTGCCGTCGGAAAAGACCGCGCAATTGAGCGTCGCGAAATAATTGTCGCGCTGCGGCACGACCTTGCCGAGCCATTTCTTCACCAGCGCGGGATACTCGCGGATCGCCTCGCTGATCGAGAGGAAGATGACGCCCGCTTTCTTCAATTCCTCGCGGAAGGTGGTGGCGACCGACACACTGTCGAACACCGCGTCCACAGCAACCTTGCGCGCGCCCTTCACCCCGGCGAGCACTTCCTGCTCTCCGATCGGGATGCCGAGCTTGTCGTAGACCCGCTTGATCTCGGGATCGAGCTCGTCGAGCGATTCCAGCTCTTCCTTCTTCTTCGGCTCGGCGTAGTAGTACGCGTCCTGATAATCGATTTCGGGATAGCCGAGTTTGGCCCAGTCGGGCTCTTCCATATCCTGCCACAGACGGAAGGCCTTCAGCCGCCATTCGAGCATCCATTCGGGCTCTTTCTTCTTGGCGGAGATATATTTCACCGTGTCTTCGGTGAGGCCCTTGGGCGCGAATTCGGTATCGATATCCGAATGCCAGCCAAATTCGTATTCGGCCGCCTTGGCAGCCGCTTCGCGGGCTTCGGCATCCTGTTCGGGCTTGGCTTTGAGGTCTATCTGATCGGTCATGCGAGTTCTCTTTGCTGCGCCAGTTGCGTCAGCGGAATGTCGGCGAGCGCGCCGCGCAGCGCGTCGTTGATCAGCGGCCAGTGCGGGCGCATGTGGCAATCGGCACCGACCGCACAGTCCTCACCCTCGACGCAGGCAGTCAGTGCAATCGGCCCTTCGACCGCTTCGACGATATCGGCGACGGTGATCGCCGCCGCCGGACGTGCAAGTTGCAAGCCACCACCTGCACCCCGCGTGGAGCGCAGCAGGCCAGCGGACGAAAGTTTGCTGACGAGCTTCTGCACCGTCGGCACCGGCAGACCGGTTTCCGCCGCCAGTTCCGACGCAGAGGTACGCGCGCCACCGCAATGGCGCGCGGCGGCGCACATCATGACGACGGCATAGTCTGCAAGGTTGCTGAGGCGCATGCGGCCCAAATCGGACCGGAACCGTCCGATTTCAACCAAAACCCGACTGTTGCGAGTCGTTAGCGTTTAGGCAGCCGTACGCTCCACCTCGCCATTGCGAGTTGAGCGATGCGATGTCGAGACTGTAGGATCAGCGCTTCTCTTCCGCGATCCAAGCGTCGACATTTTCTTCCAGGATGCTGAGCGGCACGGCGCCATTGGTCAGCACGACATCGTGGAAGGCGCGAATATCGAAATCGTCGCCCAATTCGGCCTGCGCCCGGTCGCGCAGTTCCATGATCTTCAATTTGCCGATCATATAGGCAGTCGCCTGCCCCGGCATCACGATATAGCGCTCGATCGCCTTGCGGATATCGCCCTCGGGATTGGGGGTATTTTCCTTCAGGTAAGCGATCGCCTGTTCGCGGCTCCAGCGCTTCGAATGGATGCCGGTATCCACAACCAGTCGACAGGCTCTCCACAGCTCCATCCCCAGCCGGCCGAAGTCCGAATAGGGGTCGGTGTAGAAGCCCATGTCCTTGCCCAGTTCCTCCGAATAGAGCCCCCATCCTTCGGTGTAGGCTGTGAACCCGCCGAACCGGCGGAAGGCTGGAAGACCGTCGAGTTGCGTCTGGATCGAAAGCTGCAGATGATGCCCCGGCAGGCCTTCGTGATAGGCGAGCGCTTCGAGCTCGTTCTTGGACATATCCTTGAGATTGTAGAGATTGACGTAATAGGTCCCGGGCCGAGAACCGTCGGGCGCGGGGCTCTGGTAAAACGCCTTGCCCGCGCTCTTCTCGCGGAAGGCCTCGACCGGTTTCACCGTCAGCGCGTCTTCGGGCAGCACGCCGAAATATTCGGGCAGTTTCGCTTCCATCCGGTCTATCACGGCCTCAGCATCGGCCAGATATTCTTCGCGCGTGTCGTAGAAGAAGCGATCGTCGGTGCGGGTGTATTCGAAGAAGTCCTGCAAACTGCCTTCGAACCCGACCTGCTTCATGATTGCGCGCATCTCGTCATGGATACGGGCGACTTCGCGCAGACCGATATCGTGGATCTGGTCGGCGGTGAGATCGGTGGTGGTGTAGCTGGCGAGCAGCGCATCGTAATAGGCCTCGCCGTCGGGCAGGCGCCAAACACCATCGTCCGTTCCCGCCATCGCCTCCTGACGCTGCATCTCGGCCAGCAGACGGCGATAGGCAGGAGCCGCAAAGGCGCGCCAGCTGGCCAGCGCCTTGTCGGTGAGCATGGTCTTGCGATCCTCGGCAATGTCGAGCTTGGCGACCTTGCCGCGGAAATCCTCGAGCACGGCATTGTCGTCGCCTGCATTGAGCAGGTTCTCGATGTCATTGATGACATAGGCATAGACCCATTTGGGCGGCATCACGCCCTTGGCCGCGCGCTCGCGCGATTGCGCCGTCAGCGTGTCGAGCGCGCGGCCGCTTTCGCCGATCCGGCTGATATAGGCCTGCGCGTGATCTTCATTCGCCACGCGGTGGATATTGATCAGGAAGGCCGGTGCCTGGCTCTGCGCGCCGAACATCTGGTTGAAGATGTAGCCATTGTCGCGAAACGGATAGAGCGAAGCAGAACGATCGGCCTGGGCGAGGAACAGGCGATAGCTGAGCGCATCCTGCCCATCGAGATCGGCGAGATCGAATTCGCGCTTCAGCCGCGCGGCGTAGTCCTGCTGGAGCTGATAGGCCCGCGCCTCCGCGGCGGCGGAGACATCGTCCCACTTGGCGTAATCCTCGTCGATGATCCCGCGATAGGATTTCGAAAGCGGCGACATAGCGAGTTGTGCCTCGTCATAGCTTTCGAAGAAGGCGGCGAGTTCGGCATTCTGCTCGTCCTCGTCACCTTCGATCGCGTCGACCACCGCATCGGCAATGGTATCGGCCGTGCGATCAATGTCCTCGGCCGGAATGGTGGCACAGGCGCCCAGCGCGAGTGGAGCGGTGGCGGCGAGCAGGATGCGCTTGGTCATGATGTTCTCCCTCATATGCGGCCTGTCATGCGGATGCGCGTCTTGCTTGGCAACCATATCGACAGCGGGACAGACTGCGCCTAATCGCTGCTGATGCTGTACAAGCTGCTCCGTCCCGCCGTGTTCACGCTCGATGCCGAGCGCGCGCACAAATTGACGATCGAGGCGCTCAAGCTGTCGCCGCGATCAGGTCCGCCGCGCGCAGGAAAACTGTCCGTCCAGGTAGCAGGGCTGCATTTTCCTAATCCGCTCGGCATGGCGGCCGGGTTCGACAAGGACGGAGAAGTGCCCGATGCCGTGCTCGGCCTGGGATTCGGCTTTACCGAGATCGGATCGCTGACTCCGCGCCCGCAGGCCGGCAATCCCAAGCCCCGCCTGTTCCGGCTGCGGCAGGATCGCGGGGTGATCAACCGGATGGGGTTCAACAATGGCGGCCTGCCCGCCGCCCTTCCCCAGCTGGAAAAACGCCGGACGAGGCCGGGAATCGTCGGTATCAATATCGGCGCGAACAAGGATTCCGCGGACCGGATCGCCGATTACGCGACAATGGCCGAAGCGGTCGCGCCGTTCGCCTCCTATCTCGCGATCAACGTGTCCAGCCCCAACACGCCGGGATTGCGCGCGCTGCAGGATCCCATCGCACTCGGCGCGCTGATCGACCGGGTGAAGGATTCGGCAGGCAAAGACGCACCGCCGATCTTCCTCAAGGTCGCGCCCGATCTCCAACCCGCGGATATCGACGATCTCGCCCGCCTTGCCATCGCCAAGGAACTCGGCGCGCTGATCGTCTCGAACACCACGATCGAGCGCCCCCCGCTCCAATCGCGCCATGCCGGGGAGGCGGGCGGACTGTCGGGCGCGCCGCTGGGCGGCATGGCGCTTCAGCGGGTGCGCGATTTCCACACGGCGACGGGCGGCGCGGTTCCGCTGGTCGGCGTCGGCGGGATTGCGAGCGCCGAGGATGCATGGGACCGCATTCGTGCCGGGGCAAGCCTCGTCCAGCTCTACAGCGCAATGGTCTATGAAGGTCCGGGCCTGGCGGCGAAGATCGTCAAGCGGCTCGAACGGCTGATGCGACGCGACGGATTTTCCTCGATTGCCGAGGCGGTCGGAACCGAATAGCACTGCGCGCCATGTACAAGCGCTTTCTGACCGCCTTCGCCCCGCTCGCGCTAACCGCGTGCGCCACCCTCCCCTCCGCAGCTCCTACGACCTCCACCGAGATCGGCACGGTCGCGTCTGCCGATCCGCGCGCCGCCGAAGCCGGGATGGAAATGCTGCGGCAAGGGGGCAACGCCACCGACGCCGCGATCGCCACCATGCTCGCGCTGACCGTGGTCGAGCCGCAAAGTTCGGGCATCGGTGGCGGTGGGTTCATGCTGCGCGGCGGGCCCGACGGGTCGGTCGAGAGCTTCGACGGGCGCGAAACGGCCCCTGCCGCTGCCGATGGCGAATGGTTCTTCGATGCGAACGGCCAGCCGCAAACCTATCGCGACGTCGTGCTCACCGGACTGAGCGTCGGCGTGCCGGGCAATGTCGCGCTCGCAAAGCTGGCGCATGACAAATACGGCGCGCTTCCCTGGGCCACGCTGTTCGCGCCCGCGATCCGCCTCGCCGCTGACGGCTTCCTGATGAACGCGCGACTGCACGGCTCGCTCGAGGGGAATATCGCGCGCGCCGGATCAGACCCGCTGATGCGCGCGATCTTCTACACCGAGGCAGGCGATCCCAGGCCCGTTGGAACGCGCATTGTCCGGCCTGAGCTGGCCGCATCGCTGCGCGATCTCGCCGCACGTGGCCCGGAGGCGATGTACGGCCCGCAGGAAGCCGCCGCGCTTGCGGCCAAGATCGCCTCCGCCACGCCCGGTGATGCAAAGATGAGCGAGGCCGACGTGACCGGCTACGAAGCGAAGCTGCGCGCGCCCGTCTGCGGCATGTATCGCGGATATCGTATCTGCGGGATGGGGCCGCCCTCGTCCGGCGGGATCGCAGTCCTCGCCATGATCGGCCAGCTCGAGCGGTTCGATATCGCCGCGCTCGGCCCGCGCAATCCGGAATTCTGGCACCTCTTCCTCGAATCGCAGAAACTCGCTTACGCCGATCGCGAGCTCTACACCGGCGATTCCGACTTCGTTGACGTGCCGGTCGCCGGGCTGATCGCCCCTGACTATCTCGCCCGCCGCTCTGCCCTGATCGATCCGTCCAAGGCGCAGACATTCGAGCCCGGCATTCCCGCAGGCGCGCCGCAAGCGCTGACCGACGGGGACGAACCGGTCGAACACGGTACCACCCACTTCGTCGCCATCGATCGTGACGGAACGATGATCAGCTACACCTCGACGGTGGAGGGCGGCTTCGGCTCGGGCCTCCAGTTCGGCGGATATTATCTCAACAACGAGCTGACCGATTTCAGCATGGTGCCCGAAAAGGACGGCAAGCGCGTGGCAAACCGGGTCGAAGGCGGCAAGCGCCCCCGCAGTTCGATGGCACCCACGCTGGTGTGGGATCCTGAAGGCCGCCCGTTCCTGATGATCGGTGCCGCCGGTGGATCGACCATTCCCGTGCAAGTCGCGCGCTCGATCATCGGGGTGATCGATTTCGGCATGGGCATCGAGGAGGCGCTTGCCCTGCCGCTCGCGATGGATTTCGGCAGCGCGGTGGTGGTCGAACAGGGCAGCTGGCTGGAAGACGCGATCACCGCGCTCGAAGCCTTGGGCCACGAGAACGTCCGCCCCGCCTCCCCGCCGTTCCGCGCTGTGGGCGCAATTCGCACGCAGGAAGGCTGGATAGGCCGCTACGATCCGCGGCTCGACGGAGTGCTCGATCCCTCGCAGAAAGGGGCCTGACTTGCCGCGTGGAAAAGCTGCGCCTATCCCTACCCATGGTTAACCCCTTGCGGTTGCCGCGATAACAATAACAGGCGAGGAGCTCCTCCCCGGTGCAGCTGTCCGATTTCGACGAGGCCCAGAACCTCGTAGCGTTATTCCTGAGCCGAGCCGACGAGCTCGGCGACAAGCCCTTCCTCTGGTCCAAAATCGACGGTGCATGGCGACCGATCACCTGGGCCGAGGCCGCCGAACAGGTCTGCCTGCTGGCCGAAGGCTTGCGAAAGCTCGGCATGAAAGACGGCGACCGGGTGATTCTCGTCTCCGAGAACCGACCCAAATGGTGCCTTGCCGATCTCGCGATCATGGCGGCCGGTTGCATCACCGTGCCCGCCTACACCACCAATACCGAGCGCGATCACACGCATATCATCGAGGATTCGGATGCCCGGGCGGTGATCGTATCCGACGAGAAGCTGAGCCGAACGCTGTTGCCCGCCGTGCTCAACACCGACCGCATCGGGCATGTGATCTCGATCGACCGGTTCAAGATGCCGCAGCTGGGCATCGAGACCGATTGTCACAATTGGGACGACATCGTTGAAGGCGATCCGGCCGCCGCGCGCGCGGCGGCCGATGCACGGATCGCCACGATCCAGCGTGGCGACACGGCCTGCATCATCTACACCTCGGGTACGGGCGGCGCCCCTCGCGGTGTGTTGCAGCATCACGGCATGATCCTGATGAACGTGGCGGGCGCGGCGGATATCCTTGCTCACGATCTGGGCTGGGAAGACGAGGTTTTCCTATCCTTCCTGCCGCTAAGCCATGCCTATGAGCACACCGGCGGCCAATACCTGCCGATGGGGATGGGCGCGCAAATCTATTATTCCGAAGGGCTCGAAAAGCTCGCCAGCAATATCGAGGAAGTGCGGCCCACGGTGATGGTGGTCGTACCGCGCCTGTTCGAAGTGCTGCGCACGCGGATCATGAAGCAGGTCGAAAAACAGGGCCGCTTCCCCAATTACCTGATGGATCGCGCGCTTTCGCTGGGCGAGAAGAAGGCCGACGGCCGGGCAAGTTTGCTCGACAAGCCGCTCGACATTCTGCTCGAAAAAACGCTCCGGCCCAAAATCCGCAAGCGTTTCGGCGGGCGGATGAAGGCGATGGTCTCCGGCGGGGCGCCGCTCAATCCCGATATCGGCGTGTTCTTCGATTCGATGGGCCTCACCATGCTGCAAGGCTATGGCCAGACCGAGGCCGGGCCGGTGATCAGTTGCAACCGTCCCGCCGCAGGCATCAAGATGGACACGGTCGGTCCGCCGATGAAAGGCGTCGAGTGCAAGATTGCCGAGGATGGCGAGATCCTGGTGCGCGGCGAGCTGGTGATGAAAGGGTATTGGCGCAACGAAGCCGAAACCGCCCGCGCGCTGAAGCCCGAATCGGCAGATCCCGATGGCGAACCCTGGCTCCACACGGGCGATATCGGCCATATCGACGAGAAGGGCCGGATCAAGATCACCGACCGCAAGAAGGACATGATCGTCAACGACAAGGGCGATAACGTCGCGCCCCAACGGGTCGAGGGCATGCTGACCCTTCAGCCCGAAATCGCGCAGGCGATGGTCTATGGCGATCGCAAGCCGAACCTCGTCGCGCTGATCGTGCCCGATGCGGAATGGATGGCCGAATGGTGCAAGACGCAGGGCAAGAAATTCGATTGCGGCGAGCTTCCTCACCTGCCCGAATTCCAGCGTGCGATCCGCACTGCGATCGGCCGAGTGAACAAGGATGTCTCGGTGGTTGAGAAGGTCCGCAAATTCGTCTTCGCCGATGAGCCGTTCTCGATCGAGAACGAGGAAATGACGCCGAGCATGAAAATCCGCCGCCACAAGCTCAAGGAACGTTACGGGGAGCGGTTGGACGGGTTGTATAGGAGTTAGACTTCGGCGAGCGCTTGCTTGAGTAAAGCTTCCAGGTTCTTTCGCTCAACTATAATCGATTTCAAGAATGCGTCAGCTTCAAGCTTGGTCCACGGTGTCCGTGATGTCGTCGCGATATTCTTACGGACCTCTGTAACCTCATTGACGAACGCCCAATCCTGAGAACAGTGTGCTCGCACTGTAAAGCAGCCGTGTGCAAGATGATTTCGCTGCTTTTCCCTGAGCGCCCAAGTCTCGAGCGAGGCAGCTGCTCTTGCTGCAGGCGGCGCTTTGGAAATCTGCTTTAGTGCTTGGCACAGCCCCCTTGTGCGATGGGCTGCCGCCTCGTGAATGCGCACGCCATCGTTTGATTTTGCCAATTCGCCAAGCGTAGCAATGATGGCCTTTTCAGCACGCGCAAAATTGTCGAGGCATTGGCCACGCCAATGATTGACCGCAGCGATGGCCTCAACGTTCGCCGCCATCTGTGTTTACGCCACTTCCTTCTCGACCCATTTGGGATAGAAGCACGGCGCCTTGGTTGACCACCCGGGCGCAGTCGCGGCGGCTTCGCTGAGCGACTGGAGCAGGACCTTGCGACGCTCTGGCTCGATCTGTGGGAGCGCGCTGGCGGCGCAGAAGGCCGCCGGAAGCCACGGGCGGATTTCCGCGCCGAGCAGGCGTTCGTAGAGAAAACGATAGGCCGAAAAGCCTGTCAGCGCGCCTTGCGACAGGTCGTACAGGGTCAGCTGCATCATCAGTCCCATGAAGCCGTCGAGCCCGGCCAGCGCCAGCGTCTCCGGGCTGGCGGCCCGCAATACGTCGAGCCGTTCGTAAGCAAGCACATGCGAGGCAAGCGCAGCCTCGGCATCGTCGCGGCCGCCCCATTCGACCATCACATCGCAGCGTCCCAGCCCGATATCGAGCGCGCGTTCAATATAGCGCTGCTCGGCGGGGGTGAAGCTCGCGAATTCGCGCAGCTCGGCGATGGTCAACATTGCGTCCATAACGGCTCCCAAGCGGGCGATTCGGATGCCCGGTGGAAGCGTTCTAGCCCGCTATGGTTAGCGAAAGCCTAAATGAGTCCGGCGAGCGGCGAACTGGGATCGGCATATTTGCGCATGGCCATCCGACCGGAGAGATAGGCATCGCGCCCCGACTCGACAGCCAGCTTCATCGCGCGTGCCATACGGATCGGATCCTTGGCTTCGGCAATCGCAGTGTTCATCAGCACACCGTCGCAGCCCAGTTCCATCGCGACGGCGGCATCGCTTGCCGTACCGACACCGGCATCGACCAGCACCGGCACGCTCGCCCCTTCGACGATCAGGCGGATGGTGACCCGGTTCTGGATGCCGAGGCCCGAACCGATCGGCGCGCCCAGTGGCATGATCGCAACCGCGCCCGCTTCCTCCAGCTGCTTCGCCGCGATAGGATCGTCGGCGCAATATACCATCGGGTGGAAGCCTTCGCTGGCCAGGACCTCGGTCGCCTTCAGCGTTTCGCGCATATCGGGATAGAGCGTCTTCGCTTCGCCAAGCACTTCGAGCTTCACCAGATCCCAGCCGCCCGCCTCGCGCGCCAGGCGCAGCGTGCGGATCGCTTCGTCCGCGGTGAAGCATCCGGCCGTGTTGGGCAGATAGGTGGTCTGCCTGGGATCGATGAAATCGGTGAGCATCGGAGCGGAGGGATCGGACACGTTGACCCGGCGAACGGCGACGGTGACGATCTCGGCGCCGCTCGCCTCGAGTGCGGCGGCGTTCTGGGCGAAGTCCTTATACTTGCCCGTGCCCACGATCAGGCGCGACGTGAAGGTACGGCCCGCAACGGACCACGTATCGGTGTTGGCGTCGGTCAAATCTCTAGCCTCAAAGTCTCATCCACCGCCCACAAAGTGGACGATTTCAATTTCGTCGCCCGCGGCGATGGCAGTGTCGGCGTGGGACGAGCGCGGCGCGATCTCGCGATTGCGTTCGACCGCGACGCGCGCGGGATCGAGCCCGAGTTCGCGCAGCAGGCCGAGCACGGTGCCCGGGGCCACGCGTTTGGTCTCGCCGTTGAGAGTGATGTCGATCCGCTCGTCCGTCATGGACGCGCGATGTGGGGTATCAATGCGCGCGGCGCAAGTTGATCCAGTGCGCACCCGCCAAAAGCGCGACGCCGGCGATCGTCAGCACGGCTTCCAGTGGACCGTGGCCGACGCCCAAAGCTGCGGCCATCAATGCGATGCCCACGCCTGCCAGCACCAGAACATCGACCGACCCCTTGCGGGCAAGTCCGATTCCAAAGGCGACCACACCAAGCGCCACCGCTGCGACGAGGCCGATTTGATGAAACGCAGGGGAGAGCAGCAATCCGCCGAACACCCCTGCCATCAGCAACACGAACACGCAGTGCACCGCGCACAAAACCGAAAGCGCGATGCCCGCACGGTCGAGTCGCTTGCGCAGGGGAGAGGGCGGAACGGAGGCCATTACCGGCCCCAGATATGATACAATGTAACATTTCGCAAGGGGTCAGGAACTTGGCGTGGTCTCGACGGGTGTCAGACCGGCCTTGCCTTCGGGCTTTGCCCGTTGCAATCAGCCACCCATGCCTCGCAAACCTGCTTCTTCTTCGCACTCCCCCACTCGGCCGCAAGCGTTGGCGAACTGGCTGCTCTTCGTCGCCTTGATGGTGCTGGTCATGGTCACGATCGGCGGGATCACGCGCCTGACCGAATCGGGCCTTTCGATCGTCGAGTGGGAACCGCTCAAGGGCGCCTTGCCGCCGATGTCGCAGGCGGCATGGGAAGCCGAGTTCGAAGCCTACAAGAAGATTCCCGAATATATCGAGGTCAACGGTCCGGCCGGGATGGATCTGGCCGCGTTCAAGCAGATCTATTTCTGGGAGTGGTTTCACCGCTTGTGGGGCCGGCTGATCGGGCTCGCCTTCGCGCTCCCACTGGCGTGGTTCTGGATCAAGCGCGCGATTCCACAAGGCTACAAGCCGCGGTTGCTCGCGCTCCTGGCGCTAGGCGCGTTGCAGGGCTCGGCGGGCTGGTGGATGGTGACGTCGGGCCTGACCGAGCGCACCGATGTCAGCCATTTCCGGCTTGCGACCCACTTGCTCATCGCCTTGTTCACGCTGGGCGGCCTCGTCTGGACGGCGCTCGATCTGAAGGCGTTCGCACGACGACGCTCGGCGCGGCCCGCGCGGCTGACCGGGTTCGCAACGCTGGTGCTGGCGGGAGTCACGCTGCAATTGCTGCTCGGCGCATGGGTGGCTGGCCTCGATGCCGGCTACATTGCGCGCGACTGGCCCTTGATGAACGGCACGTTCTTGCCGGCGGGGATCGACTGGTCGCGCGGGCCGTGGTTCGCCTTTACCCACGATCCGTTCCTGCTCCATTTTCTCCATCGCTGGTGGGCATGGGGCGTCGTCGTGCTGCTGGTGTTGCTGGCGCGGCGGGTGAAGGCCAAGGGTTCGCGCCCCGCGTCGATCGCGATCCATTCAAGCTTCGGAACCCAGATCCTGCTTGGCATCGCTACGGTGATGAGCGGAATGGCAATCACGTTTGCCGTGCTCCACCAGGCGGTCGGCGCGCTGGTCGTCGCGGCCACCGTTTGGGGCGCGCATGTGATCGGTCGGAAGGCCTAGGGCGTGTCGGCAGCGATGATCTGGTGCCCGTTCGCGGATGAGGAGAGCGCCGCCAAGGTGGCCGGTCGTTTGCTTGACGAGGAACTCATCGCATGCGCCAACATCCTCGCGCCGATGCGGTCGCTCTATCGCTGGAACGGCGAGCGCGGCGAGGGGACAGAGACCGGCGTGATTTTCAAGACCGACACGAGCGTCCTCGATCGGGCGCAAACACGCTTGGCCGAATTGCATCCCTACGACGAGCCGGCGATCCTGTCGTGGCGCTGCGATGCCTCTCCAGGAACCGCCGCATGGCTAGCGAAGCTCGGCGGATGAGGGCGTACGGTTTCGGAGCGGCCTTGGCTCTCGCGGCCCTGGGGCTGACGCCCGCGCCGGTCATGGCGCAGGAATTCGACACCAGTGAACAAGCACCGACAAGTTTTTACGAAGCGTTGCTGGCCGGGCCGTTCGAACTGACCCGATCGATTGAGCATGTCCTGAGTGACGGGGCGACGATTGTCGTCACCCGCACCTATCGCCTGCGTGTAGCGCCTTCGCGCGAGGGCTGGCTTATTGAGGGCGAGCCCATCGAAGTGACGGTCGAGTCGCCCCCGTCTTTAGCGGCACTCGCGCAGATCGAGCGGGAGCGCGACGACAGCGGGGTATTCCCGATGCGATTGTCGCGCGAAGGCAGCCTGCTCCCCTACGAAGCGCCGCGCTCCACCGACCGAGCGTCACTCGGTGCGGCTGAAAACGCTATTGTCCGGCGCATCGCGGATGAGCCGTTGTCGGCCGACGATGCCGAACGGACCACTATCGCGTTGAGAGCCCTGTCGGCCCGCGCTGCTGGAGAGCGGACCGCCTGGCCCCGCGACCTGTTCCGGCCCAGTGCCGCCAGCAGGATCGAAAGCCGCGACGTGAGCGGCGGCAGCGTTACCGTCGCCCTCGAGGCCGAAGCCGACGAGCGAACGGGCTTGGTGCGATCCTACGAACGCCGGGTCACCACCCGCATCGGCAACGGCGAACGCATGGTCCGCGAACGCTGGGAATTGCAGCGCTCGGAAGGCGAATGAAGAACGACGAACCAGCTCACGGTATTATTTTACCTCTCCGCTAACGCGCGGTTTCGCTTGACTTCGCGGCGATTTCGTCCAAATGGGCCGCCTCTGCCGCATTGCAGCACGATCGGCCTCGCGCCCGTCTCCCTGCCCGCAGTTCCGGCAACGAATTTCGTCAAGGAAATATCATGAAGACGCTCAGCAAGACCACCCGGTCGATCGCGCCGGCCGAGGTCGAAAAGAAATGGCACATCATCGACGCCGAGAATCTCGTCGTCGGTCGTGTCGCGGCGATCATCGCCAACATCCTGCGCGGCAAGCACAAGCCGAGCTACACTCCGCACGTCGATTGCGGCGACCACGTCATCGTCATCAATGCCGACAAGGTGAAGTTCACCGGCAAGAAGATGAACGACAAGGTCTATTACAAGCACACCGGCTATGTCGGCGGCATCAAGGAAACGACCCCGGCCAAGGTGCTGGGCGGCCGCTTCCCCGAGCGCGTGCTCGAAAAGGCTGTCGAACGCATGATTCCGCGTGGCCCGCTGGGTCGCCAGCAGATGAAGGCGCTGCACCTCTACAACGGCACCGAGCACCCGCATGACGGCCAGAAGCCGGAAACGCTCGATGTCGCTTCGATGAATCGCAAGAACAAGGCTCTCGTGTGATGGCTGACGACAAGAAAACCGAAGATCAGGTCGAAAAGACCGAAGTCGAAACCACCGAAGCCGCGGCCGAACCGAAGGCCGAAGCCCAGGAAGAGACCAAGACCGAAGAGAAGTCGGAAGACAAGAAGGTCACCGACCTCGCCGATCTCAAGCAGGTCGCGGGCGATGCGCCCGAAGCCGACGCGGCAGCCGCTGCCGAAGGTGCCGCGAGCGTTTCCGAAACGCCGCTGCGCGAACAGGAAGTCGACGGTCAGGGCCGTGCCTATGCCACCGGTCGCCGCAAGGATGCCGTCGCGCGCGTCTGGCTCAAGCCGGGCACCGGCAAGATCACGATCAACGGTCGCGATCAGGAAACCTATTTCGCGCGTCCGACGCTGCGCCTGATCATCAGCCAGCCGTTCCAGATCACCGATCGTGTCGGCCAGTACGACATCGTCGCCACCGTCAAGGGCGGCGGTCTTTCGGGCCAGGCCGGTGCGGTCAAGCACGGCATCAGCCAGGCACTGACCAAGTACGAACCCGCGCTGCGCAGCACGGTGAAGGCCGCTGGCTTCCTCACCCGCGACAGCCGCGTGGTCGAGCGTAAGAAGTACGGTCGCGCCAAGGCTCGCCGCAGCTTCCAGTTCTCGAAGCGCTAAGCTTTTTCGAACACCGAAACACGAAGGGCGGCTCCGCGAGGGGCCGCCCTTTTCGTATGCCTCGTCGCTATCTAGCGAACCGGCGGATCGGTTCGCGGCACATTGCCGACAGGGGCCACCGGATCGCCCGCATTGCGGGGAGGAGTCGCATCCTCAGGCACGTCTTCGATCTGCATTGCTTCGGTCGGGACATCCTGCAGATTGCGCACGCAGACGCACAGCTCTTTTCCATCCCAGGTCAATTCGTTGAAGCTGGGCGGGGAGGAGCGCAGGCGCTGCGACAATGTGCCCGCGCCGATCATGCGGACCGAACCGTGCGCGGTATCTTCCATGATATCGAACGCATCGTGGACATGGCCGCTGAGTACCGCGAGCACATTGCGCTTGGCCAGTTCGGCCAGTGCCTTGTTGCCGCCATGGGTGAGTGCGGTGCCTTGCGTGCCCGCTTCGCGCAACGGGTGGTGACAGGCGACAAGCACTTTGGTGTCCTTCGGCAGCGCATCGATCGCAGCGAGGCATTTCTCGAGCGCAGCGTCCGAAATCCAGCCCTTCGACCAGTTCAGGCGCGGCTGCATACGTGCCGCCGTCTTGAGCGAAACGATCGCGAGGCCCGGCAAATCGAGCTCGCGCTCCACCAGCCGGCGCATGCCCTTGAAGCGGGCATAGGGATTGAAGAACCGCTCGATCGGATTGAAATACGGCATGTCGTGATTGCCGACTTCGACCGTGACCGGCGCGTCGAGCGAGAGGATCCAGTCCTTCGCCGCGGCGAATTCCTTGCGCCGGGCGCGCATCGTGAGGTCGCCGGTGATCGCCACCGCATCGGGTTTGCGGGCGGAAATCTCCGCCGCCACCCAATCGAGCGCGCGATTGTGTTCGAGCCCGAAATGAATATCGGACAGGTGGAATAACAGGGTCTTGTCAGCCATTGGACACGGTGGCTAGCAGATCGACCTCGCACGGGGCCACCGTCAATTCTTCGCGCGGTCCGGCCGGGACCGGCTCTCCATCGAGCATAAGGCCGATCGGCTCGCCATCGTTGGCGACGAATTCGAGCGTTTCCACCGGCCCGTATTTGTCATGCGGCCCGTTGCGGAAATCGCGCGTGACGAGCGCGCCGAGCTGGACGAGGAACTCTCCCGCATCGTCGGCGTGATAGCATTGCAGGTGCATGCCCTTGTCGGAGGGAAAGACCTCGATCATCGGATAGCCTTCGCGGCGACCGACCTCCGGATTCTCGATGGCAATCCGTGCACCGCCAGTGGTTTCGCCGAATGCCGTCAAGGTGCCCGAGGCAACCCCTGCGACATCGATATCGCGCATCGCCTCACGCACCTCGTTCCAGCTGGTTCCCGGACCGGCCATGACGCCGGCGAAAGCATCGCCGCAGGCCGTGCGCACGATGTTGGGTCGGGTCCGCTGCGCATCACCACGGGACACGCGTTCGAGGATCGTCTGCCAGTCGACATCGCCGTGAAGACGTTTCGACAGGAGGTTCATCGTGCCGCCGGGCAAGATCAGGATCGCGCCGTCCCAGCCATAGAGACCGGATATCGTCGCGTTGACCGTGCCATCTCCGGCGAACACCGCGAGCATCTCGTCCGTCTCGAGATCTTCGGGACTTGGGCAATCGTCTTCCGGGATGCGGATTTCGCGTGTTTCGCCGCAACCAAGCTCGCTGGCGCTGGCGAGGATCGCATCGATGACGTCGCGATCGTAACTGCCGCTGCGGCAGTTCACGACGAGGGTAAAGCTTCGGCTCATGCAGGATGAACGCCGCAAACGCAGACTGTTTCCTCTGCGGCGCGTTTAAACACATCGTTCAGACCTTGCCCGTCACGATCATCCATGCCGCGAGGATGTTGAAGACACTGTAGACCATGTAGGCCAGCACCCAGCCGTGCGAACCATCGGCGGCGAGCAGCATCGCGCCCAAGAGAACGATGAATTCGAGCGCCAGGCTAAATCGCCCGTGCATAAGGTGGAACCAAGGCATCTGCTGGAGCGCGGGATGATTGCTTGCCAGCGCAGCCTTGTGCGCCGCGAAGTTCCCGACACCGAGGAGGAAGACGAGCAGGATGGCCATGGCCCTGCATTAGCACAAATGCGTCGTGGATCGACCATGTCGCTCGACCGTTAGCGGCGACCTTTGGTCGACCCTGCGCGTCGTTGGTCGAGCGAGGCTAAGGCCGATCGCACAGAGGCCTATATCGGTGGGCGACGGACAATCCCCCCAGACCCTCCGTCACGGCGCACTCCGCTCCCCGAAACGGGTGTGCCGGGCGGCCCGACGCCATTCAGTCCCGGCGTCGGGCCGCAACCATTCTTTCGTCTTGCGATCCCTCTGGAGGCCGCTCAGCGGCCGGCCATCGCCTTGACCTTCGAGAGATAGGTTCGCCCGATCCGCACTTCGTCGCCGTTTTCAAGCTCGACCAGCCAGACACCAAGGCCATCATGCCTCAATCCGTTAATGGCCGATTTGGCGAGAATGACCGAGCGATGCACCCGGATAAAGCGCGTGGGATCGAGACGCTCTTCGAGGCCGGACACCGTCTGCAGCAAAAGGTAGCTGCGATCCTCGACATGCAGGCGCACGTAATCGCGCTCGGCGTCGATGCGGTGCACGTCGTCGATTGGCACCCGAAGCAATTCCGAGCGATGCGGAACCCACAATTCTTCCAACCAGGGGCTGGCGCTCTCGCCATCGCTCACGCGGCGCGTAACGGCGCGAGCAACGGCGCGTTCGAGACGATCGGCCGCGACCGGCTTGAGTACGTAATCGACCGCATCGAGATCGAACGCCTCGACCGCAAAATGTTCATGCGCGGTGACAAAGATGATGGCGGGCCGCTGATCGAGCTTCTCGATCGCCCTGGCGAGGCCAAGCCCGTCCATCCCCGGCATGGTCATATCGAGCAACAGAAGATCTGGTTTCAGCGTATCGACCAGCGAGAGACCGGTCTCACCGTCATTGGCGGTGCCGACGACTTCGACCTGGGGCAGTTTTGCACAGATGACCTGCAGGCGATCGATCGCCAGCGGTTCGTCGTCGATAAGAAGCGTGCGGAGTTTCTCAGCCATGCGGGCCTCCCGGAATGCGGATCATGCTCACCCAACCGCGGCTCCCGTCGGGTCCCGCGCTCAGCGTGGCGCCACGGCCGAATCGCGCTTTCAGGCGATCTCGGACATTTGCCAAGCCGATGCCGAAACCGGTCCCACCAAGAAATCCGGGCTCGCTCGCGCCGCTATCGGCAACGCGCAGGACAAGATCGCCATTCTCGCGCCGCGCGGAAATTGCGATGGTCACCGGCTCGGTGCTCGGCGCAACCCCGTATTTGACCGCGTTTTCGACCAGCGGTTGCAGGATCATGCCCGGCACGCGCCTATCCTCGAGATCTGCGGGGACATCGATTTCGACCTTCAGCCGCTTGGGAAAGCGGACCGATTCGATTTCCAGATAATGCCGCTGCAGATCGATTTCGTCGGCCAGTTCGACATCGCCGGTCGGATCTTCAGACAGCGAATGGCGATAGAAGTTCGAGATCGTCTGGATCATCGTTTCAGCCCGCTCGCTGCGGCCTGTCATCACCAGCGCGGAGAGCGAGTTGAGCGTGTTGAACAGGAAATGCGGATTGACCTGGTAGCGCAGACTTCGCAACTCGGCGGTGCGCGCCGCCTCGCGGAATTCGCCCGCTTGCCGCTCGGCCGACCGGGCAGCTTCAGAGCGCACGAGCGCGAAATAGAGCGCCGCCCAGGCGAGAAACACGAAATACCGGTTGAGTGCGAGATCGACCAGCGCGGCGATCTGCTGCCCCTGGGTGGCCGAACGGTCGACCCGCACAGTCGTCCCCTCACCGTTTTCGGTCGAAACCCGGCGGCCGCCCTGTCCGTCATCGCGCCCCGGCACATCGATCAGGACATTGCCCGATTCGTCGCTGCGAATGGTCACGCCTTCGCGTTCGCCCAGCTTCTGCTGCACCTGCTTCGCGACCGGAGCGAAAACGATCTGGTTGACCCCGGCCACCACGAAAGCGAACGGCACGAGCAGCAAGAGCGTGGCTACCACGCGCGTCGGCGTTGTAAATCGCTCGAGTGCGCGCAGGAGGGGCCACAGGCCGATGGTGGCGAGAATGGCGGCGGCGGTCACAGCCGCGCGACGCCACATCAATTGCCCAGTGACATCGAGCCCGAGCAGCGTACTGCGCAGAGTCACGAGGACAAAATACGTCGCCCACACGAGCGCAATCGAGACGATCACCGTTTTCGGCGAGACTCGCGGAGTGGAACGGGCAGTCGAAGAATCCATCGTTTAGCTTCTAGCCCAACTTCACCGCGTTGGCGCAGGCTTGGTCGAGAAGCGGTTGCCGTTCATCGACCAATCACGCCTATTTCGCCGACAGCAGGCCTTCTTCGGCGATCTTCCGGCTCCATTCGGCGGGTGCCTGCTTGTGGACGTTGGTGCCGTCGCTATCGACCGCGACCGTTACCGGCATATCCTTGACCGTGAATCCGTAGATCGCCTCCATGCCGAGGTCTTCGAACGCCACCACCTTCGATTCGCGAATGGCGCGGCTGACGAGATAGGCAGCCCCTCCGACGGCCATCAGATAGGCGACCTTGAAGCGGCTGATCACTTCCACCGCATCCTGCCCGCGTTCGGCCTTGCCGATCATGGCCAGCAGGCCGAGATCGAGCATTGTCTCGGTGAACTTGTCCATCCGGGTGGCGGTCGTCGGGCCGGCCGGGCCCACGACTTCGCCCATTACCGGATCGACCGGGCCGACATAATAGATCGCGCGGCCCTTGAACTCGACGGGCAGTTCCTCGCCCTTGTCGAGCATATCCTGGATCCGCTTGTGCGCGGCATCGCGCCCGGTGAGCATCGCGCCGTTCAGGAGCAGGCGATCGCCGGCTTTCCAGCTTGCGACTTCCTCGGGCGTGAGATTGTCGAGATCGACGCGTTTGGCCGAGCTGTCGGGCGCCCATTCGACCTTGGGCCATTCGTCGAGATCGGGCGGATCCATGAAGCTCGGCCCCGAACCGTCCAGCGTGAAATGCGCGTGGCGCGTGGCGGCGCAATTGGGGATCATGCCGACCGGCTTCCCTGCGGCATGGCACGGCCAGTCGAGAATCTTGACGTCGAGAATGGTCGAAAGGCCGCCAAGGCCCTGCGCTCCGACACCGGTCGCATTGACCGCGTCGAAAATCTCGATCCGCAGCCGTTCGATATCGGTCTGCGGCCCGCGCGCTTTCAATTGCGCCATGTCGATCGGATCCATCAGGCTCTTCTTCGCGAGCTTGACGCAGTGTTCGGCCGTACCGCCGATACCGATTCCCAGCATGCCCGGAGGACACCAGCCCGCGCCCATCGAGGGAATCTGCTCGAGCACCCAGTCGACGATATTGTCCGACGGGTTCATCATCTTGAACTTGGACTTGTTCTCGCTGCCGCCACCCTTCGCGGCGACGTCGATCTCGACCGTATTGCCCGGGACCATTTCGACCGACAGCACGCACGGCGTGTTGTCCTTGGTGTTGCGGCGGGTGAAGGCAGGATCGGCGAGTATCGAGGCGCGCAGCTTGTTTTCGGGATGGGTATAAGCGCGACGGACGCCTTCATCGACGACCTCCTGCAGGCTCATGTCGGATTCGAGGCGGCAGTCCTGGCCCCATTTCACGAACACGTTGACGATTCCGGTGTCCTGACAAATCGGACGATGTCCCTCGGCGCACATCCGGCTGTTGGTGAGGATCTGCGCGATCGCATCCTTGGCCGCCGGGCCCTGTTCGGCCTCGTAGGCCGCGCCCAGCGCCTTGATGTAATCCATCGGGTGATAATAGGAGATGTATTGCAGCGCGTCGGCGACGCTGTCGATCAGGTCCTGCTCGCGGATCGTCGTCATTGCAGCCATTCGTCGAAATCCCTTTGCTGTCGGCGGATGCGCCATAGGCTTATCGACGGCCAAGCGTCAAAGCGCTTCACCTATTGCAGGCGACACCGTAAAGCGGGCATTGCCAATACTGTTTTGCTCGCGTAACACACCTGCAGAGAGAAACCATGACCGACCAACCCGCCGCGCGCCGCGCCATGATCGACAGCCAGCTCCGCACCAGCGGGGTCAACGACCCGCGCACGCTCGCCGCGATGTTGCAGGTCGCGCGGGAAGATCACTTGCCCGAAGCGCGCCGCGCCAACGCCTATGTCGATCGCGCTGTGCCGCTGGGTGACGGTCGCGCTCTTCCCGCACCACTGTTTCACGGACGATTGTTGCAGGATTCCGACATCCGCGCGGGCGAGAAGGTGTTGATCGTCGATAGCGGGGCCGGATATCTGCCCGCACTGGTCGAAGTGCTCGGCGCCGATGTCACGGCGATCGCGCCCGAAGACGTCAGCAAGCGCGGCAGCAAGGGCGATTTCGACGTCCTGCTGATCGACGGCGCGGTGGAGCGCTTTCCGCAGCAGCTGGCCAAGCGCCTCGCCGAAGGGGCCCGCGTGTTTACCGGAACCGTCACCCGCGGCGTCACTCGCTTTGCGATGGGCAAGGCGCATGGCGGCGAAGTTGCGCTGGTCCCGCTCGCCGAAATGGGCGTCCCGGTGCTGGCGGAATTCGCCGCTGAAGAGGAATGGAGTTTCTGAGAATCATGCGAAGTGGCTTTGCAACCATCCTGCTGATCGGCACCGCGCTTGCGGCCACGCCGGCGCATGCCGATACGTTGCGCGAAGCGCTCGCCAAGGCTTATTCCAACAACCCGACCCTGCTTGCCGCCCGTGCCGATCAGCGCGCGACCGACGAGAATGTCGCGATCCAGCGCGCCGAAACCCGGCCTTCGGCCAGCGCCTCGGTCGATTATTCCGAATTCCTGATCCCCCAGTCGGACAGTCCTTTCGCACCTTCGCGTTCGGTCCAGGGTTCGGTCCAGCTCGGCGTCCCGATCTACACCGGTGGAGCGACGCGCAATGCGATCCGCGCTGCCGAAACGCGAGTCGATGCCGGCCAGGCCGATCTGCGGGGCACGGAAAGCGAGCTCTTCACCCAGGTGGTCGCCGCGTACATGGATGTGATCCAGAACGAAGCGATCACCTCGCTCTCGCTCAACAATGTCGATGTCCTGCAGGTCAATCTTGAGGCCACCAGCGATCGCTTCGAGATCGGCGACCTGACACGCACCGACGTCGCACAGTCGCAATCGCGGCTCGCGCTGGCTCGCGGCGACTTGCGCAGCGCGCAATCGAACCTGATCGGCGCGCGCGAACGCTATATCCAGCTGGTCGGCGACGCGCCCGACGATCTCCAGCCGCCGCCGCCGCTGCCCAATCTACCCGAAGACGTGAACGAAGCGGTCGATGTCGCCCTGCAAGCCAACCCAGACATCCTCGCGGCCAAGGAACGCGCCCGGGCTGCGGGGTTCGATATCGATGTCGCAGGTGCCGGACGCCTTCCGACATTGAGCGCGTTCATCGGGCAAGGCTACAACAACTATCTCGGCTCGCTCGGCGGTGCGGTGGTGACCGATCCGACCGATCCGAACCCCGATCTCGTGCCGCAGGCGCAGGTCCAAACATCGACCACGGTCGGCCTGCGCGCTTCGATCCCGATCTACAGCGGTGGACGCGTTGCCGCGCAGGAACGCCAGGCACAGGCTCGCGCTTCCGCGGCGCTCGAACGCGAGATCGCCGTCGAACGCGGCGTGGTGCAACAGGTCCGCGCGGCGTTTGCGAGCTGGCGTGCCGCGAGCGCGATCGTCGAGGAAACGCAAGTTGCGGTGGAAGCCGCCGAGCTGGGGCTCGAAGGCGTGCGGGCGGAAAACACGGTCGGCAATCGCACCATCCTCGATATCCTTAACGCGCAGCAGGAATTGCTCAGCGCGCGCGTCCAGCTCGTCACCGCACGCCGTAACGAATATGTCGCCGGCTTCTCGTTGCTGGCTGCAATGGGCCGTGCCGAGGCCCGCGATCTCAACCTAGATATCGGCGGTCCGCTCTACGATCCCGAGCTCAATTTCGAGCGCGTTGGCGGCAAGTGGTGGGACTGGGACCGCGATCCCGATCCCGAAGCCGAGGGGACGAGAACCGTTGACACACCGTCCCAAACTGGCGCAGTCTCGCCCGATATGTAATTCGGATGAGCTGTAAACGGCTCGAAACGGGGGATCCGTATCATGCGACAGGAAGGCGAGCCCTCGGTCGAGGACATCCTTGCCTCGATCAAGAAAGTGATCGCAAGCGACCAGCGAACCGCTTCGCCTGCACGGTCGGCGCGGGCGCAACCTGCCGAGCCCGCCAGCACGGAAGAGGTCGAGGAAGTGCTCGATCTGGGCGAGGCCGGGGAATTCATCGAGGAAACGCCCAGCGAATCGCTGATCGGTGACGCTGCGGTCGATTCGATGCGCGAATCGCTCGCCGCGCTGGCGATGATGAGCGAGCCGCGCGCCAAGCCGCAGATCGTTCGCCAGGGCGAAACCTCGATCGAATCGCTGGTCCGCGAAATGCTGCGCCCGATGCTGTCGCAGTGGCTCGACGACAATCTGCCCGGCATGGTGGAGCGCCTCGTGACCGAAGAAATCCGGCGGATTGCCGGCAAGAAGGACTGAGCACCCCATTCCCAAGCGCAAAGAGAATGCGAAAGCCCGCGCCGCCTACGCCAAGGCGGGTGGCGACGGGATTCGCCGCCATATCTTCCTGTGTTCGGTCAGCGAGAAGCAGAAATGCTGCGACAAGGCGACCGGCAAGGCCGCCTGGACCTATCTCAAGAAGCGCCTCAAGCAGTTGGGTCTGACCGGGTCCGGCGGGGTCATGCGCAGCAAGGCCGATTGCCTGACGATCTGTGCCGACGGCCCGATCGCGGTCGTCTGGCCCGACGGCGTCTGGTACCGCCACTGCATCGAAGAGGTGCTCGAGGACATCATCCAGCAACACCTGATCGGCGGCGTCCCGGTCGAAGAACACCGATTGCACGAACCAGAGGTGGCCTAGAGACCAGCTTTAGGCGTGGTCGTCGTCTTCATCCCAGTGCGAATCGGTCGGATGGTGGATCGACTCGTCGTGGCCTGTGCCGTTCGACAGGAAGATGAGCCCCATCAGCGCGCCCGTCACGAGCATCACCCCGGAAATCGCGATCGCGGTGGCGATGTAGAAGTGGATCGACGCCGCTTCGCCCGTCTTCCACAGCGCGAACAACGCCACGACCACAATCGCGACGGTCAGCATACCGAGCCGCTTCATCATCAGGCGGTATCGCGCCCATGCGTAAGCGGAGTTCTGGGTCTCATCGAGCGGGGAAGGCTTGTTCATACCCTTTCCTGTGGAGATCGCGCGCACTTGGTGCAAGGGGCAAGCCGATTCGCCAATCTGGCCCGGTCGTGGCATCATACCCTCACATAAAAGGGGAGACGCCAATGCAGATCAGTCACTTGCTTGCCGACCGATCGGTCGACGACATCATCGCGTGCACCGCGCAGGACAGCGTTCGCGACGCGGTAGCGAGACTCGCCGGGAAACGGATCGGGGCGATGCCTGTGCTTGGTTCGGCCGAGGGGGAGGGTGTCGAGCTGCTCGGCGTGTTCTCCGAGCGCGATGTGATTTACCGTCTCGCCGAAGAAGGCTCGCCATGCCTCGATCGTCCGGTCGCCAGCGTGATGAGCGCACCGGCAATCACCGCGACGCCGGATATGACGGTCGACGAGGCGCAGGGCCTGATGACCCGTCGGCGGATCCGCCATCTTCCGGTCGTCGATGGGCGCGAGCTCTCAGGCTTCATTTCGATCGGCGATCTCGTCAAATCGAAGATCGGCGAGGTAGAAAGCGAAGCCGAGGCCATGCGCAGCTACATCCAGTCTTCGTAGACGCGCTTTATCGCAAGCGTTGCAAGGGCGGGCCACCCCGCCCATATCGAACCTGCCATGGAAACACCGACTCTCACCGCCAGCGCCGCCGCGCGCGTCAAGCAGATCGCCGTCAAACAGGGCTGCGATCCGATGTTGCGCCTTTCGGTCGAAGGCGGAGGATGTTCGGGCTTCCAGTACACATTCGCACTGGGCACGCCCGAAGACGAGGATTCATCCTCGCAGACCGATGGCGTGACGCTGCTGATCGATCCGGTCAGCCTCGATCTGGTTGCAGGCAGCACCGTCGATTTCGTCGAGTCCCTGGGGGGCGCAGCATTCCAGGTCGAAAACCCGCAGGCCGCCGCCGGCTGCGGCTGCGGATCGAGTTTCGGCATTTGAAAATCGCGACCTTCAATATCAACGGTATCCGTGCGCGGTTGCCACGGCTGCTCGAATGGCTCGAAGAGACCCAGCCCGATGTGGTCTGCCTCCAAGAGCTCAAGGCCGCCGATGACATATTCCCCGAAAGCGATTTCCAGAAGATCGGCTACGAAGCGATCTGGCATGGCCAAAAAGGCTTCAACGGCGTCGCGATCCTGGGGAAGGGCGAAAAGCCGATCGAAGTGCGACGCGGGCTCGAAGGCGATCCCGAAGACGACCAGTCACGCTATATCGAAGCCGATTACAAGGGCGTGCGCATCGCGGGGCTCTATCTGCCCAATGGCAATCCGCATCCCGGCCCCAAATTCGACTACAAGCTGGCATGGATGGAGCGGCTGCGCGCGCGCATGACCGAAATCTGGGCCGAGGAAGTGCCCTGTGTGGTGTGCGGCGATTTCAACGTCATCCCACATGACGACGATGTGTTCGATCCGGTTCGCATGTCGGCCGACGCGCTGATGCAGCCCGAATCGCGCGATGCCTATAACCGGCTGCTCGCCGATGGCTGGACCGACGCATTGCGCCGGATGAATCCGCGCGGAGGCGTGTGGACCTATTGGGATTATCAGGCCGGGGCCTGGCAGCGCGATCACGGCTTCCGGATCGACCACCTGTTGCTTTCACCCGAGACTGCCGACCGGCTCGAAGCTGCAGGCGTCGACAAGGCATATCGCGGCCGCGAGAAGGCCAGCGACCATACCCCGGTCTGGGTGCGACTGGCGGACTGATGCTGGCGCGCCTGCGCGTCTGGGCGAAAAGGCTGAGGCGCGAGGCTCTGATGCTCTGGCTCGCTGCCCGCGATCCACGCACGCCGACTCTGGCAAAAGCCATTGCGGCAGCCGCTGCCGCCTACGCCTTCAGCCCGATCGACCTGATCCCGGATTTCCTCCCCGTCATCGGCTTGCAGGATGAACTCGTCATCCTGCCGCTGGCGATCGCATTGGCGCTCAAACGCCTTCCTCGCGCTCTCGCCGCGGAATTGCGCGAGCGTGCATCCACCATGGCCGAACGCCCGGTGAGCCGGACAACGGCAAATGCGGTGGTGACGGTATGGATCGCGCTGTTTGCCATCGCGTGGATCCGGTTTTCGGGATAGCGGCCGCGCAACGAAAAGGGCGCCGCCCTGCCGGACGACGCCCTCGCTATTGGTTGGTTGCCGGGATCACTTGTAGAAGACGTGATTTCCGACCTGCGCGAGGCGCGTCAGGCGCCAGCGCGGATTGACGTAACGGGCGTGGAAGAACAGCGCGCCATCGACTTCGCTTTTCCATGTGCCTTCATGCGCGATCTGGGCGATCGCAACGGCGCGTTTCCAGGCATGCGAGCCATAGCGGATGGCAGGCATTCGGCCGCCACGCACGAAGCTGAATTGCGAGCGCTGGTAGACCACCCCGCAATAGGAATTGGGGAAGCGCCCCGATTTGGCGCGGCCGACGATTACGCGGCCGACGGCCAGCTGTCCGTCGAGCGATTCGCCGCGCGATTCGAAGTAGATCGCGCCGGCAAGGCACTGCATTTCGCGCGAGAGTTCGGTGAGGTGGGGCTGCTGGGCAACCAGATCGCCAAGCGAGGAAGCATCGAAGACTTCGGCTTCCTCTTCCTCGTAATCGGCAGGAATTTCCTGCGTCACTTCGTTGGACACGAAGGCGACCGGTGCGGTCGGTTCGGTGGCTTTGACCGCGAGGGCGGCTTCTGCCAGTTCGTTATCCCGTGCAAAGGCGCTCGAACCGTCGGCGCCGAACAGGAGTGTCAGAGTCGATACCGCGGTCGCAATCGTCGCGGCTCGTTTCAGCTTGTGGGTCATCCCGTCCAAACCAAGAGCGGTGGACATCCGAAGCAGGTTGCAAAAAGGCGGCGCGAGGGAGCGCGGGAAATGCCTGGTTGCGGCGGACCTGTCGGGTGGCCCCCGTCTGCGTGCTAGCTCGATCGACCGAATTGCCGACCACGCCGCCTACGCGTTTTGGGTGAGCGCCCTATTTACGCCGCAATCCGGCAAGTCAAGTAAAAGGTTCCTTATTCGTAGACGAACCGTTTGCCGTTTGCGATATCCAGTTCCACGATCCAGAGATCGGGATCCTGCGCCCCACGACGCTCAAGATACGCCGCCGCATCATCCTGTTTTTGCAGGATTTCTTCCCATTTTCGCGTGCCGTCCATCTGAGGCATTCGCTCATGGAGACCGATTGTTGCGCCATTTTCCACGCAAACGACCAGAATAGTTCCCGCGTCGCGTTCTCCGCGATTAAGTATTGTCGCAAATCCACCGGCCGATTCCACACGACGACGTAATCCCGCGACTTCGAGATGCGCAGGAATACGAACGTCTCCGGCCATGATTATTTTTTTCCGTAGCCGTCGAGGCCGGACAGAGCGATCCGCGAACGCATGAATGTGCCCGTCCCGCGGCCGACTTCCTCGCCCGACGCGTCGATAATCCGCGATTCGGCCACCAGCACCCGCCGCCTACCGCTGACCCAGTGTCCTTCTGCGCGGGCCTCGCCTACACCGATCGGGCGGGTAAAGTGGAGGTTGAACGCGGTGGTCAGCAGGAAACGATCCGATACCATCGTGTTCGCCGCGTAGAAGGCGGCATCGTCGAGCATCTTGAAGTAGAGCGTGCCATGTGCAGCACCCGCCGCATGGAAATGGCGCTCCTCGATCCGGAAATGGATCGTTGCGCGCCCTTCGCCTTCGACTTCGAGCTGCGAATCGAACAGCGCGTTGACCGGCGCCGAGCGGTAAAGCGACTCGAGCGCGCGCCAATGGAGCGCACCAGGCGCCTCCGCGCCGGATTCAGGCGGCGTCGCGGTCTTGTCCATTGGTAACGATCCCGTAGATCGCTTCGACGTCGGTCGCAGCGGAAAGGCGCGCGCGCAATTGTTCGTCACGCATCATCCGCGACAGGGCGGCCAATGCGTGGAGATGGGTGGCGCCGGCATTTTCGGGTGAAAGCAGCGCGCAGGCGAGTTCGACCGGCAGTCCGTCGGCCGCTTCGAAATCGATCGGCCGTTCGATCCGCACCAGTGCAGCGAGCGGCTTCTGGATTCCCGCGAGACGCGCATGCGGCAGCGCAACCCCGTTTCCGAACCCGGTGCTCCCCAGCGCCTCACGCTCGAGCAGCGCCTGCTCGACCTGGTCGGCATCGAGCCCGTACGTCTCGCCACAGACCTGCGCGAGGAAGCGCAGCGCGGCGGACTTGTCGGCAATGTCCGCGACGCGCACGGCTTCGACTTCCAGGGTGAAATGGGGATCCATCGTTCGATATATCTTAGCTGCAAAACACGGTCGAAATGGGGCGCGAAGCCCGTTTCAGCTCAATGAAAGGCTAAGCCGCAACGGAACCTGAATGCGCGGGCCTTCGGTCGGGCCTAGGACGGTTCGACCCATCCGATCGTCCCGTCGTGGCGGCGATAGACCATATTATGCCGCCCGGTGCCAGCGTTTTTGAACATCAGCGCATTGGTGTCGCGCAGGTCGAGCATCATCACCGCATCGGACACGCTCGCTTCGGGAACGTCGATCCGGGTTTCTGCGACGACCGGAGGAGAGTCTCCGAGTTCCTCGATCTCGGTGTCTTCGTCCTCGGCACCTTCGAACACCCTGTACGAAGCTTCTTCCACCTCGGCAGCATGTTCGGCCTGGTTGTGGCGATCCTGCAAGCGGCGCTTGTAGCGGCGCAACTGTTTCTCGATCTTTTCCGCCGCACCATCGAACGCGACATGCGCGTCGCCGGCTTCGGACGAGGCCTTGACGGTCAGACCGTGCATCACATGCATGACGATGTCGCAGCGCAGGCTGTGCGAGGACGCCTTGCCGAACGTGGCATGGGCCGAAATCGCCTTGGAGAAGAACTTGTCGGCAATCGCATTGAGGCGATCCTCGACATGAGATTGCAGCGCTTCACCGGTATCGACCTGGTGCCCTGACACGCGAATATCCATTTTCGTTCTCTCCTTGTCTGCCCGGCTTCATCGTGAGGGGATGCGACGTTCCGGGAATTCAATGGCCCGTTCTGTGCGCCGCGCCTTCATTGCCCCCAAAGGGGGGAATTGAGCGTTTCGACGAAAGCCTTGTGCGCAGCGAGTTCGTGTTCGCTTGCATGGTGGGGTCGCGGTTCGCGGCGCGGGCCGCGAGGGGCGGGGCGATGCGTCTCTGCCGTAACCTGCGTTTCGATTGTCTGCTCGGCAGCGAGTTCGAGTCCGATCTGTCGTCCACCGGTGAGCTCGACATAAACTTGGGCGAGCAATTCGGCATCGAGCAGCGCGCCGTGTTTCACCCGGTGGCTACGATCGATTCCGTAGCGGGTGCACAGCGCATCGAGCGAAAGCTTGGCACCGGGGTGCTTCTTGCGTGCAATCGCAATCGTATCGACCATGCGCGAGCGCGGGATCGGCTCGAAACCGCACAGACCCATTTCGCAATCGAGGAATCCCATGTCGAACCCGGCATTGTGCGCCACCAGCGGCGCATCGCCGAGGAATTCGAGCAATTCGTCGATCCTGTCCCGGAACAACGGCTTGTCGGAAAGGAAGGTGGCCGAGAGTCCGTGCACGCGCTCGGCCTCTTCGGGCATGTCGCGTTCGGGATTGAAATAGCCATGCCACGTCGCTCCGGTGGCGACCTTATTGACCATCTCGACACAGCCGATCTCGACCATGCGATCCCCCGTCTTGGGGTCGAGGCCAGTGGTTTCGGTATCGAACACGATTTCACGCATCGTTCGATATATCGGCCTGCACCCCCGCGCTGGCAAGGGGCGATCGTGACTTCGGATCAATCGCCCGCCGCGCGCAAACGGGAGGCGAGATCGGCGACTTGCCTGCGCGTCTCCGTGAGCGGGACACCGGTATCGATCACGTGATCGGCGCGGGCACGCTTTTCGGTGTCGGGCATCTGGAGCGCGAGGATTCGTTCGAACTTCTCCGCATCCATCCCAGGGCGCGAGAGCACACGCTCGCGCTGTTGCTCGAATGGGGCAGACACAACGACGATCGTATCGACCGCTTCATGCCCCCCTTTTTCGAAGAGAAGAGGAATGTCGAACACCACCATCGGTGCATCGGCATGCCGCTCAAGGAATCGCACCCGTTCACTGGCGACTGCCGGATGGATAATCGCCTCCAGGCGCGCGAGCGCGTCCGGGTCTCCGAATACCAGTTTGCCCAGCCGATCGCGATCGACGCCATCAGGCCCGGTCGATCCGGGAAAGGCATCTTCGATGGCGGGGAGCATCGCGCCGCCCGCCCCCTGCATGGCACGCACCTGCGCATCCGCATCGAACACAGGCACGCCTTCGTCGACGAACATCGCCGCGACCGTGCTCTTGCCCATCCCGATCGAACCCGTGAGGCCGATGATCTTCGGCGTCTTCATACCAGGCTTTCCAGCAGCGCTTGGTCCGCTCTGCGATCCGGGGCCTGACCGAACATTTTCTCGAACGAGACCGCAGCCTGGCCAAGCAGCATCGCGCGCCCGTCGATCGTTTCGAATCCCGCCGCACGGGCCGCTTCGAGAAAGGGCGTGTCGATCGGGTCGGTGACGATATCGTAAAATATGCTGCCCGGGGGAGCATGGCTGATATCGAACGGAAGCGGATCGTGCCCACGCATGCCGAGCGGGGTTGCATTGACCACCAGGTCGCAACATCCTTCGCGCTCGTCGAAGGGAAAATCGGTTGGCCCGGCGAATTGGGCGATGGCCGCCGTATGATGGTCACCGGGCAGTCCGAGGGCTTCGATCATGCGGTTTGCCCGACCCGGATCGCGGCCCGCAACCACCAGCACGAACCCCTTGTCGGCCAGCGCCGAGCAGATCGCCCGCGCCGCGCCGCCCGTCCCCATGACCCGCGCCATTCGAAAGAGATGACGCTCGCTCAAGCGATCGCGCAACGGCTCAAGAAAACCTTCCCCGTCGGTGTTGTAGCCGACCAGATCGGCTCCCTCGCGGACGACGAGATTGACCGCATCGAGCTTTTCCGCCCCTGGATCGAGCCTGTCGCAATAGGCTGGTGCCGACATCTTGAGCGGCATGGTAATATTGCAGCCGCACCAGTTCGGATCGTCGCGGCGTTCGTCGAGATAAGGCTTCAGCAGCGGCTCGATGACGGTCTGATAGCGGTATTCAGCGTCAATTCCTGCGCGCGCCAGCCAGTGTGAGTGAATGGCGGGCGATTTCGACTGCGCTACCGGTTGGCCGATGACCTCGCCATAACGGGTCACGAAGCGATCACCCCGCGACCGCGCAACGCGCTGAGCACGCCGATGAGCGGCATACCGAGGATCGTAAAATAGTCTCCCCGTACCGCTTCGAACAGCGTCGGGCCGAGCGCTTCGATCCGGAATACACCTACGCTATGGCCAACTTCGGGCCATTCCCTGTCCAGGTAATCGGCGATAAAATCCTCCGACAATGTGCGGACCCGGAGTTCAGCTCTGTCGATTACGCGTTCGACCACATCGTGTCGATCCGCCAATACCGCCGCGCTGCATAAGTCTATTGTCTTACCAGAGAAAAATCTAAGATGGCTCGCGGCGTCTTCACGATCTTCCGGCTTGTCGAACCGTCGCCCCGCAACCGTCACCACCGAATCGCCCCCGAGCACAAGCGCGTCGGGGCGGGTAGCGGACACGGCCAATGCCTTAGCCTCTGCTAGGGCCAGCGCGATGTCCTCGGGAGCGGCATTGCCCAGTCGTGCCTCGAGCGCACGCTCGTCGACATCCGCCCCGACCGCCTCGTGCGCGATCCCGCATTGGTCGAGCATCGCCCGGCGTGTCGCGCTGTTGGAAGCGAGAATGAGCTTCATCGTCCGCGTTTCACGAGGACAGCGGGGCGTTCATGTCCCCTTGCTCCCGCTTTTCCCGACGCTGTTGGAGCAGCCGGATCACCGCCGCGGCGGTTTCCTCGATCGAGCGGCGAGTCACATCGATCACCGGCCAGTCATTATCGGCGAAGATCCGGCGCGCGAATTTAAGTTCCTCCGAAACATGGTCTTCGTCTGTATAAGAAGTCTCGTCGCGCTCCCCTACGGTCAGCAAGCGATTGCGACGGATCTCGATCAATCGCTTGGGCGCCGTCGTCAGGCCCACCACCATCGGCGATTTCAGCCGGAACAGGATATCGGGCGGTGGGCTTTCCAGGACCAACGGAATGTTGGCCGTCTTGTAACCGCGATTGGCAAGGTAGATCGAGGTTGGGGTCTTCGAACTGCGGGACACGCCGGCCAGCACGATATCGGCCTCTTCCCATTCCTCGCTCAGCAAGCCGTCATCATGCGCGATGGTGTAATGAATCGCATCCACGCGATCGAAATAGGCTTCGTCCATCGTGTGCTGGCGCCCGGGCCGGGCGCGCGCCTGACGGCCGAGCGCTTCCTCGAGCGCGGTCAGCACCGGGTCGAGCGGGGACACCGCAGGTATGTCGAGCGACCGACAGCGATCTTCCAGCGCCGAGCGGATTTCTCCGCTCGCCATGGTAAAGAGCACGATGCCCGGATGCTTCGCGACATCGGCTATAATCCGTTCCAGTCCTTGCTTGGAGCGAACCAGGGGCCAGAAATGGCGCTTGATATCGGCGCCTTCGAATTGCGCGACCGCGGCCTTCGCCAGCATGTCGAGCGTTTCTCCGGTCGAATCGGAAATGAGGTGGAGGTTGAGGAGCTGGGTCATGTGGATACGCCTGCGGATAAACCACGGGAGAGGCCCGGTGACAATTCCGGCATACCGTTTTGCCGCCGCTGCGAGTCATTTTCTTTGGCGATTTCTGGACAGGGACAGAGTCCGCCCACAGCCTGTGGAGAGTGGGGACGAGATTCCGATTGACGCGGGGCGAGGCGGAGTCGCTCCTGTCAATCAAGGCTGGAACAGGACTCGCAAATCGGGCAGGGCGGCGCCGTCCCCGCTATCCACAGGACAACAGACTACAGCACCCTCTTTATTCCTTTAATTATTTTTGGTCTTTTCTCTTCCATGACGAGCGCTCTGATCCGAACCCTGCGTGGCGAAAACGTGGTGCCGCGCCCCCTCTGGCTAATGCGGCAGGCGGGGCGTTATCTCCCGGAATACCGTGCCTTACGCGCCGAAAAGGGCGGGTTCCTCGACCTCGTCTACGATCACGAAGCCGCGGCGGAGATCACGTTGCAGCCGCTGCAACGGTTCGATTTCGACGGGGCAATCCTGTTTTCCGACATCCTGATCGTGCCGCATGCGCTGGGCCAGGGGCTGACCTTCGTTGCCGGCGAGGGGCCGCGCCTTTCGCCGCCGCTCACCGAGGCGGAACTCGATTCCTTCGATCCGGCGCCAGAGCATTACGAGGCCGTGTGGCGTACGGTCGCATTGTTGGCGAAAGAGCTGGGACCCGAGAAGACATTGATCGGCTTTTCGGGCGCGCCGTGGACCGTCGCGACCTACATGGTCGCCGGGCAGGGCAGCAAGGAACAGGCCCCGGCACGCCAGCTTGCCTATCGCGATCCGGCGCGCTTCCAGGCGATCATCGACCGGATCGTCGAAAGCACGATCAATTACCTCGACGGGCAGGTCGAAGCCGGTGCACAGGCGCTGCAAGTGTTCGATTCGTGGAGCGGCAGCCTCGCCCCCGACGAATTCGAACGCTGGGTGATCGCGCCGACGGCGCAGATCGTTTCGGAAATGAAGCGCCGTCGCCCCGATACCCCGATCATCGGGTTTCCCAAGGGCGCGGGTGCCAAGCTTCCGGCCTATGTTCGCGAAACCGGCGTCGATGCGGTCGGGCTCGACGAAACGGTCGATCCGCGCTGGGCGCATGACGTGCTGCCCGACGGTTTGCCGGTGCAGGGCAATTTCGATCCGCAATTGCTGCTGTCCGGCAGCGGCCGGATCGAGAGCAGGTCGCGCGAAATCCTCGATGCGCTGGCCGGGCGCCCGCACATCTTCAACCTCGGTCACGGCATCGATCGCTTTACGCCGATCGAAAATGTGGAACGGCTCGTCGCTGCGGTGAAGGGCTGGACCCCCGGTAATGGGGAGGGCTAACCGATCCGGTCCGAAAATAGCCCCATGACGCGCCCGTCCGGGCCGTCTATTGCGAATCCATGCAGGAAGCTCTGGCGATGATCTATCTGTGGCTGAAGGCGGGACATATCGCGTTCGTCATCTTCTGGATGGCGGGGCTGTTCATGCTTCCGCGCTACTTCGTCTACCACCAGGAAGCGGCGCCGGATTCGGCCGAGAACGCGCAATGGATCGAGCGCGAGCAGAAGCTGCTCAAGATCATCCTGATGCCCTCGATCATCGTGGTCTGGATCCTCGGTCTCTCGCTCGCCTGGGTAACCGGCGCGTTCACGCAAGGCTGGTTCCACATCAAGCTGATGCTGGTGATCCTGCTGTCGGGCTATCACGGCTGGCTGGTGAGCTATGCGAAAAAGCTCGCTCGCGGCGAACGGCCGATCGACGGGAAGAAACTGCGGCTGCTCAACGAGGTGCCCGGAATTGCCGCGATCCTGATCGTGATCGCAGTCGTGGTCCTGCCGAGCGTCCTGGCCTGACAGCGCGGAATTCGTTGACGCTGCCGCAGCTGCGTCATACATCCGTCGAACCGACCGGTGCGGCCGCAGGGACTTCCTGCCGCCAGGTCCGCGTTCTCCACGCCCACAGACCTTCCGGCTATCAAATATTTTACTGAAAAGACACGATACATGCATCTCAAAGACTTGAAACTCAAAGCACCGGCCGATCTGGTCTCGATGGCCGAGGAACTCGGTGTCGAAGGCGCGTCGACCATGCGCCGACAGGACCTGATGTTCTGCATCCTGCGCGAGCTCGCAGAGGATGAGGAATACGAAGACAAGATCATGGGCATCGGCACGATCGAAGTGCTGCAGGACGGCTTCGGCTTCCTCCGTTCGCCCGAAGCGAACTATCTCGCCGGCCCGGACGATATTTACGTGTCGCCCAATCAGGTCCGCAAATGGGGCCTGCGCACCGGCGATACGGTCGAAGGCGAAATTCGCGCGCCGCAGGAAGGCGAGCGTTATTTCGCGCTGACTAAGCTCACCGAGGTCAATTTCGAAGACCCCGACCAGGTTCGCCACCGCACCAATTTCGACAATCTGACGCCGCTCTATCCCGACCAGAAACTGTCGCTCGATACGCTCGATCCGACCGTGGTCGACAAGAGCGCGCGGGTGATCGACATCATCTCGCCGCAGGGCAAGGGTCAGCGCGCGCTGATCGTCGCTCCGCCGCGCACCGGTAAGACGGTGCTGCTGCAGAACATCGCCAAGGCGATCACCGACAACCACCCCGAAGTGTTCCTGCTGGTCCTGCTCGTCGACGAGCGTCCCGAGGAAGTCACCGACATGCAGCGCTCGGTCAATGGCGAGGTCATTTCCTCGACATTCGACGAGCCGGCCAACCGCCATGTGCAGGTCGCCGAAATGGTGATCGAGAAGGCGAAGCGCCTGGTCGAGCACAAGAAAGACGTCGTGATCCTGCTCGACTCGATCACGCGTCTCGGCCGCGCCTACAACACCGTGGTACCTAGCTCGGGCAAGGTGCTGACCGGCGGTGTCGACGCCAATGCGCTCCAGCGTCCGAAGCGTTTCTTCGGCGCGGCCCGCAACATCGAAGAAGGCGGCTCGCTCTCGATCATCGCCACTGCGCTGATCGACACCGGCAGCCGGATGGACGAGGTTATCTTCGAAGAGTTCAAGGGCACCGGTAACAGCGAAATCGTGCTCGACCGCAAGGTCGCCGACAAGCGCATCTTCCCGGCGCTCGATGTTGGCAAGTCCGGCACCCGCAAGGAAGAGCTGTTGGTCGAGAAGGACAAGCTTTCGAAGATGTGGGTCCTGCGCCGGATTCTCATGCAGATGGGCACGATCGACGCGATGGAATTCCTCCTCGACAAGATGAAGGATTCCAAGACCAACGAAGACTTCTTCGACACGATGAATCAGTAACGTGGTTTCGCGTCTGGTCGTCACCGGCGCGCCAGGTGCGGGCAAATCTACCCTGCTGGAAACTCTGGCGGCGCGAGGCATGGCGGTCGAACGCGAGGTTGCGCGCAGCATTCTGCAAGCGCCGGGCGGCATGGAGATGCGTGCCCGGCGTCCGCAGGATTTCGCGCGCGCCATGCTCGAGGCCGAAAGCGCTGCTTATGCACGGGCTGCGATGAATTGCGGCGCGACGCTATTCGATCGGGGCTTTCCGGACATCGCCGGTTTCCTGAAGGTCGAAGGTTTGCCGGTGATCGATGCTGTGGAACGAGCATGCCGCGACAGGCGCTACACCGGCCCGATCTTCCGCGCGCCACCCTGGCGCGAGATCTATTGGCAGGATGAGGAGCGGATTCAGGACTGGGATGGGGCCGTGGCCAGCGATGCAGCGATTTGCGCCGCTTGGCGGATGTACGGTTACGAATTGATCGACCTGCCGCTCGCCTCAGCCGATGAGCGTGCCGATTTCGTGCTCAGGCAGCAGTCGAACTAGCTCCCGCAGTCAAAACTCTCTGCACTGGCGGCATTCCAGGCCGGGCCGAGCAGTGTGCTGTCGGCATCGTCGAGCAATTGGCCTTCCTCGACGAAGGAATAAATCCGGTCGATCGGCAGTGATTTCGCGCCGTTCAAACGTTCGCGCATATCGCCAGGACGAATCTCCCACGGGCTTTCGAGACCCATGGCGACGGTGATTTCGCGCAGCGAATGGAGAGTCTGGCGCTGGAACCGGGCGATGCGCGGCGCCTTGTCCTCGACCACGAGGCCGCGCTGGCGCCATGGGGTCTGGGTCGCGATGCCGGTCGGGCAATTCCCGGTATGACACTGCATAGACTGGATGCATCCGGTCGCGAACATGAAGGGACGGGCTGCGTTGCAATAGTCGGTGCCGAGAGCGAAGCTGACGGCCATCTGGGCACCCGAATGGATCTTCCCCGCAGATGCGATCTTCACGCGCGATTTCAGCCCGGTTCCGACCAGCATGTTGCGCACCCAGATCGTCCCTTCGCGCAGCGGCATGCCGACGCGGTTGGACAATTCCAGCGGCGCGGCACCGGTGCCACCTTCGGCGCCGTCGACGGTGATGAAATCGGGCGTGATGCCGGTTTCCATCATCGCCTTGCCCAGCGCCATCACTTCATGCGGTTTGCCGACGCAAAGCTTGAATCCGACCGGCTTTCCGCCGCTCAATTCGCGCAATTGCGCGACCCATTCAAGCAGTCCGATCGGAGTGGAGAAGGTCGAATGGGCGGCAGGGGAGGTCACCGTCTCACCCACGGGCACGCCGCGCGCCTCCGCGATCTCTTCGGTCACCTTTTCGCCTGGCAGCACACCGCCATGACCCGGCTTGGCGCCCTGGCTTAGCTTGATCTCGATCATCTTGACCTGTTCGCCGGTCGCATTGTCGGCGAACTTGTCGGGATCGAACTGGCCGTTGAAACCGCGACAGCCGAAATAACCGCTGCCGATTTCCCAGATCAGGTCGCCACCATGCCTGCGATGATATTTCGAGATGCTGCCTTCGCCCGTATTGTGGGCGAAGCTGCCGATCTTGGCGCCGAGATTGAGTGCTTCGATCGCACGCGCCGATAGCGAACCGAAGCTCATGGCCGAAATGTTGAGCAGGGCGGCATCGTAGGGTTGTCTGCAATCGGGTCCGCCGATTTTCACGCGCCAGAATTCGGGCGCATCCTCGCGCGGAACGATCGAATGGCTGAGCCACTCGTATTCTTCCGAATAGACGTCGAGTTCGGTGCCCATCGGGTGCGCATCGAGATCGCCCTTGGCCCGGGCATAGACGAGCGCGCGTTCCTGATGACTGAACGGGCGGCCCTCCAGATCGTCCTCGACGATATAGGCCTGCGCGAACGGGCGGATATCTTCCATCAGCCAGCGAATTCGGGAGACCAGCGGATAGTTGCGACGCAACGTGTGTTCGGACTGAAAGAAATCGATCCATGCCAGCACAGCCAGCGGGACGAGCAGGATCAGTGTGGGCCACCACAGCAGCGCCAGCCCGAAGGCAAGGGCGGTGACGAGCAGCGGAAGGATATAGCGCCAGGGCATTCGCGTTCAGCCGAGGTGCTCGGCGAAGAATTCCTTCGTGCGGCCATCGGCGAGGTTGGCGCATTCCGCGTTGCGGCGTTCGCCGAACTGGGTTGCGAAACCGTGGTCCATGCCTTCGTAATCGTGCAGCGTGACCTTGGGATGGTCGTCGAGACCATCGTGCATGGCCTTCTGCGTTTCCTTGTCGACGAACCCGTCGTCGGTGGGGATATGCAGCATCAGCGGGCGGGCGATCGCGTTCTTCTCGCGCAGGAGGTTGTCGACCCCGACCGCATAATAACCGACCGTCGCGTCGCTGTCGGTGCGCGCCGCGGTCATGTAAGCGAGCCGTCCACCGAGGCAGTAGCCCACCGCACCGACCTTGCCGCAGCCTTGCGAGCGCGCCCATTTAATCGTCGCCTCGATATCGCGTACGCCTTGGTCCTGGTCGAACTTGTTCATGAGCTCGAGAGCCTTCTGGAATTCGGGTTCGATATCGGGATCGAGTTCGACCTCGGGTTCGAGGGGCCAAAAGAGATCGGGGGCGACCGCCAGATAACCGTCTTCGGCTAGCAGGTCGCACTTGCGACGGATCCCGGCATTTACACCGAAAATCTCCTGAATCACCACGATCGCTGCTTTCGCTTCGCCTTCGGGGCGGGCGACATAGGCGGCGAAATCCTTGTCGCCATTGATCTGCTGGATGCGAATGTTCTCGCTCATGGAATTCTCCCTGCTGTTCTCGCCGCGACGGGCATACATTGCAAAATGCGTCTCGCACGCCACATTGTTCCCGACAACAGAGGGAATTGACCCATGAAAATGAATATCGAAATCGATTGCACGCCCGAGGAGGCGCGGACCTTCATGGGGCTGCCCGATGTGACGCCCGCGAACGACGTCTATGTCGATGCCGTCACCAAGGCGATGAAGGGCATGGGCAATGTGGATCAGCTGCAGGAATATGCCACCAAGCTCGCCCCGATGGGTCAGATGGGGCTGAAGATGTTCCAACAATTCGTCGAAGCGGGTGCTGCGGGTGCCAAGCCGGCCAAGCCGCCGAAGAAAGACGACTGAGCTTCTTCCATCGATGGATGACACGATTTTCGCGCTGTCGAGCGGTGCGCCGCCTGCGGCGATAGCGATCGTGCGCGTCAGCGGATCGCGCGCGGGCGAAATCGCCGAAGGTCTTTCGGGCCGCAAGCCCGAGCCGCGTAGAGCCGCGCTCGCCCGCTTGCGCAATCGTGAGGGCGAAACGCTCGATGATGCGCTCATTCTCTGGTTTCCCGGACCCGATACGGCGACGGGAGAGGATCTGCTCGAGTTGCATTGCCATGGCGGACGTGCGGTGGTGAGGGCGGTCGAACATGCGCTTCAACATGCTTGGGACTGTCGACCCGCGGAGGCTGGGGAGTTTACTCGCCGCGCCTTCGCCAACGGAAGGATCGATCTTGCCCAGGCCGAGGCCTTGGGCGATCTTCTTTCCGCAGAAAGCGAGTTGCAGCGGCGCGTCGCGGTGCGGATGGCGGGTGGCGCAGCCTCAGCGCGCGTGGAGGATTGGCGCGAACGCTTGCTCATTTTGGCGGCACAGATCGAAGCAGCGCTCGATTTCAGCGATGAGGACGATGTGGCGGATCTTTCTCCTGCGTTCTCGGCCGGGGTTGCAACACTGGCAGCCGAAATTGGCGAATGGCTCGCGCGGCCAGCGGCAGAACGGCTTCGTGAAGGGATCAGGATTGCGCTGGCTGGACCCCCGAATTCTGGAAAATCGAGTTTGTTCAACAGGTTGCTTGACGAAGAAGCGGCAATCGCCACGCCTATCGAAGGTACGACGCGGGATCTTCTTGAGCGACCTATTGCGTGGGGCGGCGTACCTTTCACGCTCATTGATACCGCCGGCCTGCGCGATACGACCGACGATGCGATCGAAGCGATCGGGATCGAGCGAGCGCGGAGTGCCTTGGCGGATGCCGATATCGTTCTCTGGCTTGGACCGAAAGGCGAAGGACCCCGAGGCGCCTGGGAAATCGAAACCAAATCCGACCTTGATGGCCCAGGCAAACACGCGGCGCGACACCGTGTCTCGGCCGTGAATGGGGAAGGGGTGTTGGGGCTCCAGACCGATCTCGTCGCGTCCGCTCGCGACATCCTTCCCAAGCCAGGTGAGACCGCACTGAATGCGCGTCAGCGCGCGGCGCTCATGCCAGCGGAGGATGCGTTGCTGTCGATCGAAAACGAAGGCGATCATTTGCTCATCGCCGAGAACCTGCGGCGTGCCCGCGTAGCGTTCGATGCCTTCACGGGACGCGCGGCGAGCGAGGACGTGCTCGATCGTCTATTCGGGCAATTTTGTATCGGGAAATGAAGGCGCGAATGTTCCACGTGGAACATCGACTTTGATTTCCGGCCCGGGCAGGACTATCTCCCGGCTGTGAGCACTTTCGACATCATCGTGGTAGGTGGCGGCCATGCGGGCTGTGAGGCAGCGGCCGTTGCCGCGCGAATGGGTGCGCGTGTGGCTTTGGTGAACTTCTCGCGCGAGACCATCGGTGCGATGAGCTGCAATCCGGCGATCGGCGGCCTCGGCAAGGGGCATCTGGTGCGCGAAGTCGACGCGTTCGATGGCATCATAGGGCGTGCTGCAGACGCCGCTGCGGTTCATTACCGGATGCTCAATCGGTCCAAGGGCAGTGCGGTCCAAGGCCCCAGAGTTCAGGCCGACCGCAAGCTGTTCCGCAACGCGGTCCAGCAAATGATGGCGCGTCAGGGTGACTTGACGATCATCGAAGGCGAAGTGGCGGCACTCTGGATCGAACGCGGTCGAGCGACCGGAGTGGTGCTCGCCGATGGTTCGAAGCTCGGGGGAAGGGCTGTCGTCCTGTGCACCGGAACCTTCCTCGGTGGGAAGTTGTATCGGGGCGAGGAGGTGCAGGAAGGAGGGCGCGTCGGCGAAGCCGCAGCGACCCGGCTTGCCGAGCAAATGAACGACACGGCGATCCCGCTGTCACGCATGAAAACCGGAACGCCGCCGCGTCTCGACGGACGCACAATTGACTGGGCGGTGCTGCAGGAGCAGCCATCCGATACCGAGTTCTGGACGATGTCGCCGATGTCTGCGGAGCGTCTCAACCCGCAGGTATTCTGCGCCATCACGCGCACCAATGAGCGCGCGCACGACATCATCCGCGCCAATCTCGATCGTTCCCCGATTTTCTCGGGTGCGCTCGGCGCGCAGGGGCCGCGCTATTGCCCTTCGATCGAAGACAAGATTCATCGTTTTGCCGATCGTGACGGCCACCAGGTCTTTCTGGAACCCGAGGGTCTTGATACGCATCTGGTCTATCCGAACGGAATCAGCACCTCTCTGCCTACCGATGTCCAGCTCGCCATGCTGCGCGAGATGGATGGGCTGGCCGATGTCGTGATGGAAGTGCCGGGCTATGCCGTCGAATATGTTCATATCGACCCGCGCGCTTTGCGTCCTACGCTCGAACTGCGCGATCTGCGGGGGGTGTACTGCGCCGGCCAGATCAACGGCACGACTGGCTATGAAGAAGCCGCCGCACAGGGACTCATGGCGGGGGCGAGCGCAGCGAGTGCGATCCTGGAGCGTGACCCACCCGCGCTCGACAGGGCGAATTCGTATATTGCCGTGATGATCGATGACCTGACCCTGCACGGGGTGAGCGAGCCCTACCGCATGCTGACGGCGCGGGCCGAATATCGACTTCGTCTCCGTGCGAACAATGCGTCGGCGAGGCTGACTCCCATCGCCATCGAATCGGGCTGCGTGGGCGACGAGCGAAAAGATTGGTTCGTTCGACGGGCAGAGCAACGCGAAGCGTTCGAAGCGGCGCTGGAGCAAGAAATCGGCTCGAAGGCTTTGGCAGATGCCGGTCTGCCCGTACGTGCCGACACGGGTCGCTTGGCTGCGCGCGAATGGGTACGTTTCAATGGCGTCGAGATCGAAGATTTGCGGGCTTTTGCTCGATTCCCTGCGGTCGATCCGACGCTCGAGGATGAAGTGATCGAAGACGCCGTTTACGAGCCGTATTTGGCTCGACAAGAGACCGAGCTGCGTGATCTGCGCGCGGCAGAAGACCTTCGTCTGGACGATGACTTCCCCTACGGCAGTGTGCCAGGTCTTTCACGTGAAATGGTAGAGCGGTTGAGCAATTCTCGCCCTCCCACTCTTGCCGCGGCGGGACGAATACCGGGCATTACACCCGCAGCGCTCGCTGCGTTGATGGTCCACGCGAAGAGGCGTGTAGCGGCATGATCGAGAATGAAGACCAGGCTCGCGCCTGGGTTGAGGCTTTGCCGGAGTGCGACCCCTCGATGATCGCGCGGTTTGAGCGCTTCGAAGCGCTCCTCCGCGATGAGAACGACCGACAAAATCTGGTCTCCGCAAAATCGCTCGATCACACGTGGTCCCGGCACTTCGCCGATAGCCTGCAGCTACTTCAAGATGTTCCACGTGAAACATCCGATTGGCTCGATCTCGGTACAGGGGCGGGGTTTCCGGGAATCGCGATAGCGATCGCGCGCCCTGATCAGGAAACCGTATGCGTCGAATCGCGCGCACTTCGCACCAAGTTTCTCGATTACATTGTTGACGAGCTCGAGCTCACGCAGTGTCGTATCTTGCACTGCCGGTTGCAGGACGTAGAAACGCGTCCGTTCGACGCTGTTTCAGCTCGCGCGTTCGCGCCATTGCCCAAGCTCCTCGAATTGTCCTCTCGGTTTTCCACTCGGGACACGCTATGGAGGTTGCCCAAGGGGCGCTCTGCGGCGCGGGAATTGGAAAACCTCCGGGGATGGGACCACATGTTCCACGTGGAACAATCCCTAACCGACGCAGATTCCGGGATCATTTGCGGCACACTGGCTGGTCGCAAGAAAGGGAAGCGGGCATGATCGTCATAGCTGTGGCCAATCAGAAGGGCGGTGTGGGGAAAACCACCACAGCCATCAACATGGCAACCGCGATGGCCGCGATCGGGTGGAAAACGCTGCTGATCGATCTCGACCCCCAGGGAAATGCATCGACCGGGCTGGGGATCACCGCCGAGCAACGCTCGATGTCGATTTACGACCTGCTCGTCGAGGACGCGGATCTGGAGGATTGTCTCGTGGCGAGCTCAATCCCCGGTCTCGATGTCCTTCCGGCTACACAGGATCTTTCCGGCGCCGAAGTGCAGCTTGTTTCGCGCGAAAACCGCAATACGGGCCTGAAGGATGCCCTTGCCAGGCAGTCTCGCCATGAGATCGCGTTTATCGATTGCCCGCCTTCATTGGGTCTCCTGACGCTCAATGCGCTGACCGCTGCGGACACATTGCTAGTCCCTCTCCAATGCGAATTCTTCGCGCTGGAAGGGCTCAGTCAGCTTTTGCAAACGGTGGAGCAAGTGCAGGGTCACCTGAACCCCGATTTGGGAATCATCGGCATCGCACTGACGATGTTCGACCGGCGAAATCGCCTGACCGACCAGGTTGCCGACGACGTGCGCGAATGTTTGGGCCAACTGGTCTTCGAAACGGTCGTCCCGCGTAACGTGCGGCTGTCGGAGGCGCCAAGTCATGGCCTTCCCGCGCTGGTCTATGATCAGAATTGTACGGGCAGCCGAGCCTATATGGCGCTCGCGCGCGAGCTGATCGGCCGACTGCCTGAAAAAAGGAAAGCCGCATGAGCGATTCGAAAGCGAAACCGGCACAGAAGAAGCGCCAGGCGCTCGGCCGCGGGCTCGGGGCTCTGATCGGGGAGACCAAGCGCGAACAGGTCGTGCGTCCTGCCCGAAGCACCGGATCGCAGGAAGCAAGTTCGTCAGCAGCTTCATCTCCGGTCGATGCCGTACAGGGAGAAGGGCTCGCAACGATTCCGATCGCGCAGATTTCGCCCCATCCCGGCCAGCCCCGCAAACATTTCGATGACGACGCACTTGGCGAACTCGCGGCTTCGATTTCGGCGCGTGGGGTGATCCAGCCGGTTATCGTCACGCGCGAAGCGGCCCGCAAATTTCGCCTTGTCGCTGGCGAACGCCGCTGGCGCGCCGCCCAGAAGGCGCAACTGCATGAAATCCCTGCAATAATAAGGGATTTGACCGAGCGTGAAGTGACCGCGCTGGCGCTGATAGAGAATCTGCAGCGCGAAGATCTCAATCCGGTCGACGAAGCTCGTGCGTATCAGAGGCTCGCCGACGACGAAGGCATGACCCAGGCAGAGATTGCCCAGATGGTCGACAAGTCACGCAGCCACGTCGCCAATTTTCAACGCCTGCTGGCTCTGCCGGCCAAGGTGCTCGATGCCCTGGCCGCAGACAAGCTCACCATGGGTCATGCGCGTGCGATGATCGGATTCGACGGAGCCGAGGCGCTGGCCAAGAAAGCGATCGCCAAGGGCATGTCGGTCCGCGATGTCGAACGGGCGGTGCGTCGGTCCCATGCCGACGCGGCAGGCGAGGGCAAGCCGAAGGACGAATTCAAGAGCGCGTCGGGTGCGCCCGATTCGGATATCCGGACCGTCGAGCGGCATCTCGAGGAGTTTCTCGGCATGAAGGTGCGAATCACGGGAGAAAGCGATCCGCGTAAAGGCACGCTCGCGATTCGCTACACCACACTCGACCAGCTCGATACGCTCTGCCAGCGCCTGTCGGGCGGCGATATCTAGAACCGCGTCGATTCGTTCACGCGCGCGTGGGTGCAAGGCACCTGCGGGAGGGGTACGCCCTTCCAGCAGGGGAATCTTAACCATAAACCGTAGGCCGGGCTGAACCATGTTCCGCTAGCTGTCCTTATCGCGGTCGGGGCTAGAAGGCCTCATCGCCGCTCCGGGTGGGTCGGGGCGACGAAAACATAAAGACTGCTTTCAAGGGACGGAAACAACCATGCGTAAACTCATTGCTATTGCGGCTGCCGGTGCGGCGCTTGCTACTGCCCCCGCCTATGCTGCGGACACCGAGACGGCCACGGCCTCGGTCGAAATTCTGCCAACCATCACGCTGACCAAAGCCAGCGATCTCGATTTCGGCACGATCGCCGTGAACGGCGCGGGCTCCGCGACGATCGCCGCTTCGGTCGGTGCGAGCGCTTCGTGTTCGGCCAATCTCGTGTGCCCGGGATCGGGCAGCGCGGTCGCCTCCTTCAACGCCGCCGGGACGGACGGCGTGGCGTTCACCGCCTCGGTCGATGAAAGCTCGATCGACCTCGTGGGCCAGACGGATGCCTCCGAGTCGCTCGAACTCGACAATTTCACGGTCGGCTATGATGCGACCAAGGGCCAAACGCTAGATGGCGACACCCCGGTCTATGTCGGCGCTACCCTGAACTTCAATGGCGGCGAATCGGCACAGGTCTACTCGGGCGACTTCAACGTCACCGCCGAGTATCAGTAATTCGTATGACGGAATGAGCCACGGCACCCAGTGGCTCTGTCCGAAATTCAGGCCGCTCCGCATCGTCGGAGCGGCCTTTTTCGTGCCGACACGCCAAAGCGCACCCGTCACCAGGTAGCTGAAAATTAACCCTGTCTGCTTACCACGTTTGTCCGAAGGCGCTCTGCGCCGGACATTCCAAGGGACGGGAAAACATCGATGATCTTCACGCGAATTCTGCGGACACTGGCCGCGTTTCTTGCTGTCGCAAGCGCACACCCTGCCATGGCTCAAGGCGACTTGCTCGTTGCGCCCACGCGCGTTGTTATCGAGGGATCGGGTTCGGACGAAGTGATCCTCAACAATATCGGCGACGAACCGGCGACCTATCGGATCAGTCTGGTTCTTCGCCGAATGACCGAGGAGGGCGAACTGGTCGATGTCGAGGAGGCTGACGCGAGCGAGGCCGAGACGGCGGCTCTTTCGATGTTCCGCTACGCCCCGCGCCGGGTCACCTTGCCCCCGAACCAGCCACAGTCGATCCGCATTGCGGCGCGTCCCGGTCAGGCTCCCGACGGCGAATACCGGGTCCACATGTTGTTCCGTGCCATACCCAAAGCCGTGCGGGTCGAAGACGAGGCCGCCGAACGGGCGCAGGGCATCGCGATCCAGCTGCGCCCCGTTTACGGCATCACGATCCCGCTGATCGTTCGCAAGGGACGGCTCGCTAGCGAAGTGTCGCTCGACAATGTGCGTGTTGTCGGTGAACCCGGCAGCGAAGCCATCGCTCTCGATGTCGCGCGAACGGGCGATCGCTCGGTCTATGGCGAGTTTCTGGTGTTTTCACAGGGCGGCGATGAACCGATCGCGCTTGTCCGTGGTATTGGCGTCTATCCCGAGATTGGCACGAGGCCGGTGGCGATTCCGCTGCGCGGTGATGCGGCGGCCCAAGCGCGCAATGGCCCGGTTCGCATCGAGTACCGCGAATTCGCTGCCAATGGCGGTGGCCTGATCGCCGAGATCGAAGCGAGCCTGCCCTAAATTCGCCGTATCCGCGACTTCGGTATCCGAGCCGTGTTCTCCATCCACCGTCTGGGCAGGAAAGCCGCTGCGACACTCGCTGCGGCTTTGCTGCTCGGCACGGGCCAGGTCGCGGCGCAGGAGTGGGAGCCGACCGAAGACGATTCGCTGATCGTCGAAATTCGGGCGGGCAGTTACACGCTTGGCGGCATGGTCCGCGGCTACCAGACGGCCGACGGTGTCTGCATCGATCTGGCCGATACCGTGCAGGCGCTCGATGTCGCGCTCCGTGTCGACCCGAAGTCGCGCCGCGCAACTGGCTGGATATTTTCCGAAGACAATACCGTTACGATCGATCGAGACTCGTCCACCGCACGTACCAGGAACGGGACGCGCAAACTTTGGCCCGACGAGATCTATGACACGCCCGAGGGCTGGTGCGTCGATACGCGGACGCTCTCGGAATGGTTCGGCGCCACGGTTCGCTTCGATATGTCGAGCCTGTCGGTCGTGATCGAAAGCGACAAGCCGCTTCCCTTTCTGGAAGCGCTCGAGCGCAAAAGTCGCGCAGCACGACTTCGACCGAAGCCGAAATTCGACATCTCCCAGCTCCCACATGCCGAATTGCCCTATCGTGATTGGCGGACCCCTGCGGTCGATGTGCTCGCGCGGGCCAAGCTCAATGGCGCGGCCAATGGCAGCACGTCGACCGAGTTCCGCTATGAAGCCTATGCCAGCGGTGAAATCCTGGGCGCGAGCTTCAATGCCCGCCTTGCTTCGGATCGCCAGGGCGTGCCCGACAGCTTGCGCCTGCGCGCGTTCCGGACCGATCCCGACGGTGGCTTGCTGGGCCCGCTAGGTGCCACGCAAGTCGCGGTAGGCGATGTGCAGCTCAATGCCGGCCAACTTACCGCGCAGACCGCGGTCGGTCGCGGGGCCTTCGTCTCGAACCGCCCGATCGAACGTCCGTCGCAATTCGGCACCACCGCGCTAACCGGCGCGCTGCCCGCGGGATGGGATGCAGAGCTCTACCGCAACGGACAATTGATCGCGTGGCAACAATCGCGTGCTGATGGCCGCTACGAATTCCTCGATGTCGCGCTTCTGTTCGGGCAGAACCTCCTCGAAGTCGTGCTGTACGGTCCACAAGGGCAGGTCCGGCGCGAGACGAGTACGATTCCCGTCGGGCAGGAGAGTATCCCCGAGGGCAAGACATATTACTGGGCTGGCGTGGTCGAAAAGGATCGCGACCTGATCCGGATTGGCGATGATGCTCCGGGTGTGGGCGTCGGCGGCGGCTGGCGCTGGGGCGTGGGTGTCGAGCGCGGGATCGACAAACGCACCGTGGTCGGCTTGGGGGCCTATAGCCTGTCCACCTTGGGCGAGCGCCGTAACTTTATCGAAGGCAATGTTCAGCGCACACTCGGCCCAGCGGTGCTTTCGATAACGGCCGCGCAGCAATTCGGCGGTGGTCGTGCTTACTCGGCGCAGGCGCTCGGACAGATCGGGAAGCTCAATTTCCAGGCCCAGACGCTGTGGCTCGACGGCGAGTATCAGAGCGAAGTCATCGATACGAACACGCGCCGCGAGCATTCGGTGCTGTTCGACTATTTGATGCCGACAGGCGCGCGCAGTTCGCTCCCGCTTCAAGCCGGCTATCGTCGCGCGTCGCTGCGTGACGGAACCACCGTGAACGAATGGACCGGGCGTGCGTCGCTGATGATGCGCGGGATCTCATTGACCGCAGGCGTAACGCAACGCTCGTCCAGCGGGCCGAGCGAGCGGCGCTATCGCAACGGGACGATTCTCGATCTGCTCGGGAACACGTCGGTCGGGCGGGTACGGTTGCGCGGAGCGGGCAAGTGGCGTGTCTCCGGTGCGGAGGCCGGATTCGAGGAGGCGGAACTGAGTGCCGAAACTAGGCTCACCGACCGGTCGGACCTGCGCGCCAGCGTTGGCTACGACAACCTGCTGGGCCGCACCGCGTTCAGCGCCGGCTATGTTCACCAGTTCGATCGCTTCGCCGTGCGTGCCGATGCGACCTATCGCACAGACAAGTCATTCGGCTTCGGCGTGTCGCTCGCCTTCAGCCTCGGCCGCGATCCGGTTGGTGGCGGGCTACGGGTCTCGAACGAGAAACTCGCTCGCAAGGGGAGCGCGGCCGTGACCGTATTTTTGGACGAGAACGGTGACGGAAAGCGCCAGGCGAACGAGAAACCCCTGGAAGGCGTCGGTGTGGAAGCAGGAATATTGCACTCGCTCGCTCCGACCGATGCCCAGGGACGCACCGTGATCGACGGGCTTCCGCCTTATCGCCCGGTCACGGTCAGTATCGACATGGCGACCTTGCCCGATCCGCTGATGCAGCCGACAGTACAGGGGGTGGTGGTCTCGCCGCGCCCCGGCGTCGAAGCGGAAATCCAGCTCGCGCTGGCACCTTCGGGCGAGATCGAAGGCACGCTGCTATCTGCCGACGGCACGCCGCGCGGCGGGGTGACGCTCGAACTGGTCGATGGGCGAGGGCTGGTGATCAAAAGCATCGTCAGCGAGTTCGACGGGTTCTTCCTGTTCGATCAGGTCGCCTACGGCCGCTACGCGATCCGCCTGGCCGAAAGCTCGGCCGAAGCGCTCGACGTGCCACGCGATCTCGGGATCGTGACCGAACTGTCGCAAGGTAGGGACCTCGTCGTGCTCGGCTTCGTGCGACTTGGCGAGCGCGCCGAGAAGCGCACTCCGGCGCTCAAGAGCACGGGTTCTTAATCGCGCGATTAAATTTTGCTTGGAAGCCTTTGGTCGGCGCGGCATAACGCTGCCATACCAAGGGAGAAAACGATGCCGCTCGATCAGATTCCGCGCACTGCCTATAACGAAGATCACGAGGCGTTTCGCGAAACCGTCCGCCGTTTCATGAAGGAAGAGATCGCGCCGCACCGGCAGCAATGGGCCGAGGACAAGATCGTGCCCAAGGAAATCTGGCCCAAGGCCGGCGAGCTCGGCATGCTGTGCCCCACCGTGCCCGAGGAGTATGGCGGGCTCGGGCTCGATTTCGGTTACAATGCGATCGTCGACGAAGAGAGCTCGTACAATGGCGGGGTCGCGACCGGCTTCTCGCTCCAGTCCGATATCGTGTGCAACTATCTCGTCGCTTACGGTTCGGAGGAGCAGAAGAAGAAATGGCTTCCGCGCATGGTTTCGGGCGAGACGATCACCGCGATCGCGATGACCGAGCCGGGCGTCGGTTCCGATCTCCAGTCGATCACCACCACCGCGAAGAAGGATGGCAATCACTACGTCATCAACGGATCGAAGACCTATATCACCAACGGCCAGAACGCCGATCTGGTGCTGGTCTGCGCGAAGACCGATCCCGATGCCGATCCGGCCTGGCAGGGCGTTTCGATCATTCTCGTCGAAGCCGATCGCGAAGGGTTCGAGCGGGGGCGCAATCTCGACAAGATCGGGATGGACGAAGCCGACACCTCCGAACTGTTCTTCCACGATGTTCGCGTGCCGATCACCAATTGCCTTGGCGAAGAGGGGAAAGGCTTCATCTACCTGATGAGCGAATTGCCCCAGGAACGCCTCTCGATCGCAATCAGCGCGCAGGCGAGCGCGCAACGCGTGTTCGAGGATACGGTGGAATTCACCCGAGACCGCAAGGCCTTCGGCAAGCCGGTGCTCGGCTTTCAGAACACCCGCTTCGTCCTCGCCGATCTCAAGGCGAAGCTGCAGGTCGGCTGGGCGCATCTCGACTGGGCGCTGGCCCGTCACCTGAAGCGCGAGCTGACACCCGAAGAGGGCGCGGCGGCCAAGCTCTGGCACACCGAGCTGCAATGGGAAGTCGTCGACAAGTGCCTGCAGCTGCACGGCGGTGCGGGCTACATGAACGAATATCCGGTAGCCCGGGCCTGGCGCGCAGCCCGCGTCACCCGCATCTTCGGCGGAACCAACGAGATCATGAAGGAACTGATCGGGCGGGGACTGTAAGCGATACTCCCCTCCCTCACGCGGTAGGGGAGTATCTTCCTAGATCGCTCCGGCGATGGCCTCGGCCAGTCGCTCGATACCCGTGCGGTCGTCTTCATCGAAGCGCGCCGGGCTGGGACTGTCGAGATCGATCACACCGATCACCGCGCCGTCGCGTGATACCGGCACCACCAGTTCGGACTGGGTGTCCCCGTCGCAGGCGATATGGCCGGGGAAGGCGTGGACGTCTTCCACCAGCTGGGTTTGGCCCGTTCTCGCCGCCGTGCCGCATACGCCCTGGCCCACCGGGATGCGGATGCAGGCAGGCTTGCCAACGAACGGGCCGAGCACCAGCTCGTTCTCGACCATGCGATAGAACCCGGTCCAGTTCACATCGGGCAGGAACTGCCACAATAGGGCGGCGACATTGGCCATATTGGCAACGACATCGGGTTCGCCATCGACCAGCGCGGTCGCAGCCGAAACGAGATCGTCGTAAAGAATCGCCTTGGGCGCATCGGGGCTGGTTCGGAAATCGTACATGGCGCGCGAGGTAGGTGCGGTTTCCGTTGCCGCCAAGGGGCAGGGGCATTATCCGTTAGTGCATGCTTAAGAAAATCGGCATCGGCCTGCTCGTCATCCTCCTGATCCTCGTCGCGGTGGGCGCCTATCTGTGGCGTGGAAATCCGGCCGATCTTCCGATCACCGCTACTGAAGGTCTCGATCCGACCATCGTCGAGCCCGAAGCCGAAAGCTTCCCGACAGTCGGCATTGCCGAGCCGGTCGGCTGGCCCGATGACGCCGCGCCCGAGGCTCCCGACGGGCTGACCGTGCAGCGCTTCGCCACCGGTCTCGACCATCCGCGCACGATTTTAACCTTGCCCAATGGCGATGTGCTGGTCGCCGAAACCAATTCGCCGCCGCGCGAAATGGGCGGGATCGAAGGCTTCGTTGCCAAACTGCTGTTCAGCAAGGCGGGGGCGGGCGTGTCCAGCGCCAATCGCATCAGCCTGTTGCGTGATGGCGATGGCGACGGGGTGGCCGAATCGAAGTCTGTGCTGCTCGAATACGGGCTCGATTCACCCTCGGGCATGGCGTGGCGCGACGGAGTTTTGTTCGTCGCCAATCACGATGAGCTGTTGGCTTTCCCGATGGCCGAAGGCGCGACCAAGGTTACCGGCGAGCCGACCAAGCTGATGGACCTGCCGCCGGCGGGCAATCACTGGATGCGCAACATCCTGCTCTCGCCCGACGGATCGAAGATTTACGTCGCGGTCGGCTCCGCCTCCAACATCGGCGAGAACGGCATGGAAGCCGAACAAGGCCGCGCGACGATCTGGGAATACAATCTCGAAACCGAGACCCAGCGGATGTGGGCCGGGGGCTTGCGCAATCCCAACGGGATGGCGTGGAACCCTTCGTCGGGCGAGTTGTGGACCGTGGTCAATGAGCGCGACATGCTCGGCGGAGACCTCGTGCCCGACTACCTCACCAATGTGCCGATCGGCGTGCAGTATGGCTGGCCGTGGCTCTATTGGGGCGACAACGTCGATGATCGCGTCGAAGCACCGCGACCGCAATTCATCGCCGAATACACGCGCACGCCAGAATACGCGCTGGGCGCACACACCGCGCCGCTCGGCCTTGTCTTTGCAGGCGAAGGCAACCGGCTCGGCTCGACCTTTGCCAATGGCGCCTTCGTGGCGCGGCATGGCTCGTGGAACCGTAAGCCGCCGTCGGGCTACGATGTGGTGTTCGTGCGCTTCGACTCGCGCGGCAACCCCACCGGCGATCCCATACCGGTGTTGACCGGTTTCCTCACCGGCGACGGCAACACCTACGGCCGCCCGACCTGGCTTGCCTTCGATGCCAATGGCGCGTTGTTGGTCACCGATGACACGGCGGGGATCGTCTGGCGCGTGATCGATCGCGCTGCCGCACCCGCCGCAACGATCGAGCGCAACGAGCGCGCGCCCGTGCCGAAGAATCTCCCCGGCCGGCCCAAGAACGGTGCGTTCGGAACCGATGTGATCCGCGAAGACACGGTGCGAAAGGGCAATTAGCCCAGCAACGTATCGGTCTCGAGGGAATAGAGATCCTCGGCGCCGGCCTTTGCCGATGCGCTGAGGCCGCTCGCTTCGGGAGCGATGCGATTGAGGAAGAACCGCACCGTCGCGCGCTTGCGGTTGGCAAAGCCGGTGCCTTCCTGCGCGAGCGCTTCGCGCTGCCGCACTAGCTGCCAGCCCGCGACAGCGACCGCGCACATGGCGGTGAAAGGCACGCTGCCAGCCAAACGGTCGTCGAGACTCGCTTCGGAGACCATCCAGCGACCGGTCTCTACACATGCCTTGGCGAGGTCGGCCAGCGTCGATTCCTCGCCAGCGTCGCGGACAATCTCCTGCATCAGCCCGAACAGGACCTCGCCGCTTTCCATGCCAAGCTTGCGGGTCACGAGATCGGCTGCCTGGATGCCGTTGGTGCCTTCGTAGATCGGCGCTATCCGCGCATCGCGATAATGCTGCGCCGCTCCGGTCTCCTCGACGAAGCCCATTCCGCCATGCACTTGCACGCCGATGCTGGCGACTTCGACTCCGATATCCGTGCCCCAGGCCTTGAGCATGGGCACGCAGAGATCGGCGCGCGCCTGCGCAGCGGCATCGCCCAGCGTGCCGCGATCGACTTGGCCGGCAGTGTAATAGAGCAGGGCGCGCGCGCCTTCGGTCAGCGCCCGCATCCGCAGTAGCATGCGCCGCACATCGGGGTGTTCGACGATCGCGACCGGCGATTTGTCCGCGCCGCCCGCGCGAGCCGACTGGACGCGCTCGGCGGCATAGCCGCTCGCTTGCTGAAGCGCGCGTTCGCCGATCTGCACGCCCTGGTTGCCGACATTGATCCGTGCATTGTTCATCATCGTGAACATCGCCGCGAGGCCGCGGTTCTCCGCACCCACCAACTCTCCGATACATTCATCGTTGTCGCCATAGCTCATCACGCAGGTGGGCGAGGCGTTGATGCCGAGCTTGTGCTCAAGGCTGACCGCGCGCAGGTCGTTGCGCGGGCCCAGCGAACCATCGTCCTTCACATGATATTTGGGTACCACGAACAGCGAGATGCCACGACTGCCTTCGGGCGCATCGGGCGTCCGTGCGAGAACGAGGTGGACGATGTTCTCCGCCAGCTCGTGATCGCCCCAGGTGATGTAGATCTTCTGGCCCTTGATCCGCCATTTGCTCGCGTGCTCGCCATCCGCGATGGGATGCGCGGTCGTGCGCAGCGCGCCGACATCGCTGCCCGCCTGCGGCTCGGTCAGGTTCATCGTGCCCGACCACGCCCCACTTACGAGCTTCGGGAGATAGCGATCCTTCTGCTCCTGCGATCCATGCGCTTCGAGCGCTTCGATCGACCCGACCGACAGCATCGGCAGCAGATTGAACGCCATGTTCGCGGCGCCGAGATTCTCAAGCACGTTGCAAGACAGCGTGAACGGCAGTCCTTGTCCACCATATGCCGCCGGTCCGTCGATGCTGTTCCAACCCTGTTCGACGTAGTGATCATACGCCTCTTTGTACCCGTCGGGCAGGCGCACGACGCCGTTTTCGAGTTTTGCGCCCTCCAGATCGCCCACCCGGTTGAGCGGCGCCCATTCGCCCGCAGCGAACTGCCCAATACCTTCGGCGATCGCTTCGACCATGTCGGGCGTCGCGGCTTCGAAGCGCTCGCTTTCGGCAAGCTGCTCAATTCCCGCGCAGACGCGCATGGCGAGGACCTGTTCCTGGGTGGGCGGGGAGTAGTTCATGACGGTTTCCTCTGGCTTTCGTAGGCGAGCGAATATAGCGGCTGGGCATGGGCAGCAAGGACGCTACGGAAATGCTGGCGGCGAACGCCGCAGGAATCGCCCGTGCCGCCGAAATCCTGCGCAATGGCGGCCTAGTCGCGTTGCCAACCGAGACGGTTTACGGTCTCGCAGCCCGCGCCGACAGCGCCGAGGCGGTGGCGAAGATCTACGAGGCCAAGGGCCGACCGAGCAACAATCCACTGATCGTCCATTGCGCCGATTTGCGCCAAGCCGAGGAACTCGGCCAATTCGCTCCGGCTACGCGCGCCGCGGCGCAGCTCTGGCCGGGGCCGCTCACCCTAGTGGTCCCACTGATGCAGGGCGCCGACATTGCCGCGCGCGTGACCGCCGGCTTGCCGACGATCGCTCTGCGCGTTCCGGCCCATCCGATCATGCATGCCGTCATCGAAGCCGCCGGGGTGCCGGTAGCGGCTCCCTCTGCCAATCGCAGCGAGACGGTCAGCCCGACCACCGCTGACCACGTCGTCGCAACTCTGAATGGTCGGATCGACGCGGTGCTCGATGGCGGCGCAACGGCCTGCGGGCTCGAATCGACGATTCTCGCCATTCGTGAAGACGGGGTGGGGGAAATCCTGCGACCCGGCCCGATCGCGGCGGAGGACCTTTTACGGATAGGGGTCGCCTTGCGCGAGGGCCGGTCGACGACGATCGAAGCGCCAGGCCAGCTCTCGCGGCATTATTCGCCGGGCAAGCCGGTGCGCTTGAACGCGCAGGAAGCGGAGGCGGATGAATTCCTCATCGGCTATGGCGACGTGGAAGGCGATTTTTGCCTCTCGAGCGGCAACCTCGAGGAAGCGGCGTCGCGTCTTTATGCAGCGCTGCACGATGCCGCGCGGTCGCCCGAGCCGCGGATAGCAGTCGCCCCGATCCCGCATGAGGGAATCGGGGCAGCCATCAACGATCGGCTCCGCCGCGCGGCAACAGAATAGCGATTACTCGCCCGCTTGCGGTGCCTCGGGAGCGGCAGGCGCCTCAGCGGCCTTCGTCGCGGCACCCGGTTTGCATGTGAGAGAGCCGGAACCGACCGCCTTGATCGTGCACTTGGCCGAACCGCGCACCGTCACGTCGCCCGAGCCTACGGCCTTGGCTTTTACCGTACCGTCGGAGGCGAACGTCGCATTGCCGGAACCGACGATATCGACGTCGGCATTTTCGACCTTTAGCCCGGCCATCTTGCCGCTGCCCGAACCGGCGATCTTGAGTTCAAGTTCGCGCGCGGTGCCCTCGGCTTCGATCTGCCCGCTGCCCGCGATCGCGATCTCCAGCTCGTCGCTATCGATTCCCTGGAGGTGAGCCTTGCCGCTGCCTGCAATCTTGACCTCGGCTTCCTTGGCCACGCGGCCGGTTGTAACCGAGCCCGACCCCGCGATGGTGATCTTTTCAGGCGCAGGCATGGTCACGGCGATCGAGACCGGGGTGGCGACGCTGGTTGCGTTGTCGCGGTGGATGGCGAGTTTGCCGTCCTCGAGCACGAAGCGCAGTTTAGCGACTTCCTCGGCATCGCCGCTCGGTTCGATCACTAGCGTATCGCCTTCGCTCAGGCTCACACGGTCGGGCCCGGCTAGCACGATCTCGGTCGGTGCATTACCGCTGGTATCGAGTTCGGCCAGTGGAACACCGTCATCGTCGCCGAACGAGATGCTCGAAGTGCACCCGCCCAGCCCTCCGGCCGCCACCATGGCCGCGATCGGCCCCAGCATTTTTGCAAATTTTCCCAGACGCATCACGTCACCTCCTTCATTTGTGTATTGCTGAGGTAATACACATTGGATTCAGATACAACAAGGCCGCGCCGATCGCTCGACGCGGCCCTGAATCTGGTCGACGAACGACGCGATGCGCTTACGCGTCTTCCTCGTCATTGTTGTAATATTGCGGCGCATGTTCGCGCAGCACGTCGAGGATCTTTTCCAGCGCCGTCGGCTCGTCGGTCTTTTCCATCGCCGCGAGTTCGCGGGCGAGGCGGCTCGATGCCGCTTCGAAGATCTGGCGTTCGGAATAGCTCTGTTCGGGCTGATCGTCAGGGCGGAACAGATCGCGGGTCACCTCGGCAATCAGCACGATTTCGCCCGAATTGATCTTTGCTTCGTATTCCTGCGCGCGGCGCGACCACATGGTACGCTTGACCTTGGGCTTGCCCTTGAGCGTTTCCATCGCTTCCTTCAGCGACTTGTCGCTCGACAGCTTGCGCATGCCGATCGCTTCGACCTTGTTGGTCGGAACGCGGAGCGTCATGCGTTCCTTTTCGAAGCGAAGAACGTAGAGTTCGAGCTGCATGCCGGCGATTTCCTCGCTCTGCAGTTCGATCACACGGCCAACACCGTGCTTGGGATAGACGACATAATCGCCGACATCGAAGGCGAGCGCCTCATTGGCCATTCGGTAATCCTTTCACGTGCGGGCGGAGGGGAAGGGGCAAGCCTGCGCCACGGCGCAGTCGGCCACCGTCCCAAATCGGCGCCCAATTAAGCGAAACCGCCTGGCAAACGGGGGAGGCCGCGGGCGGGATGCTGCGCATTATAACGAATTTTCCGTCAAAAAGCGAGTCTGTTGCGCGTGGGCGCACATTCGCATCGCGAAGGAGGCGAGATCAGTCGCCCTCGCCGGGCTCGGTCGAGAAATACTTCTCGAACTTGCCTTCCTCGTCCTTATGCTCGTCGGCATCGGCCGGCGCTTCGCGCGAGACGGTGATATTCGGCCATTCTGCGGAATATTTGGTATTGATCTCGAGCATCTTCTCGAGCCCTTCCTCGGTATCGGGAAGGATCGCCTCGGCCGGGCATTCCGGCTCGCACACACCGCAATCGATGCACTCGCTGGGATTGATGACCAGCATGTTCTCGCCCTCGTAGAAACAGTCGACCGGACACACGTCGACGCAATCCGTGTACTTGCACTTGATGCACGCTTCGGTGACGACGTAAGTCATTTCAGTCTTGCTCCCTGGGGGCGTAATGCGCTGTTTCGTCGCCCGCTATGGCGGAAAGGGTCGACTCGTCAAGGTCGCGATAGCATGCGCGTGCTTCGCCGGGCGGTCCGCGCCGCTTCGGAAGACACAGGATTTCGACGATCCGTACGCCGTCGTCCGTCGGCAGCGTCAGCACATCGCCGATCGAGACCTGGCGATGCGCCCGGATCACTCGTTCGCCGTTCAAGCGCAGAATACCGCTTCCGACAAGCGCCTGCGCCGCGCGGCGCGTCTTCGAGAGGCGCAGCACGTGCAGAAGCTTGTCGATTCGCATCAGGAAATAAGCTTGCCCAGCTCGGCAAAGGGGTTGCCGGGAACGGGACCCTTGTCGCGGCGGGGTGGCTTACCGCCCTTATGACTCTTGCCGCGCGCCTGCCCCTGTCCAGAACGGGCGGGGGCGGAGCCCCGTCGAGGCTGCCAACGCCACCGCGGCTGGGCCGGCGGCCCGAACTCGCCTTCGGCCAGCGGCTTGACATCCTTCGCCTTGAACCCCCCAGCGCGCATCAATTGCAGGATCGTCTCTGGCGTCATCCCGGTGCTGATCGCGAGCGAGGGGTCTAGTATGAATTGCCGGGCCTTGCCTTCGACGCGGGTCTTGTGCGCTTCGCGGAGAATCTTTTCGGCGCTGTCGAGCCTCAGCGCCTGCTTGCCGAACACGCGATACGCCAGCGGGACAGGCTTGGTTGCCTCAAGCACCGGCTGCATCTCGTCGGCCAGCGGCGGAAGGCGGCGGCCTGAAATTACCGCTAGCGCGCGCCATATCGCAAGCGCCTTGCGCTTGAGCATGGCCGGATGGAAAATATCCAGCGCCCCCACCGTCACGCCGAGGCGCGAGAGCATCTTGCGCTGATCGGGATCGAGCGCGTCGAGACCCGAACTGGTCCGCGGCACCATTCCGCCGCGTTCGGAGAGGCTGACGAGCAGCGCGCGCAATTCCGATCCGGCATCGAAATCCTTTGCCGCCGCAGCGAGCTTGCGCAGCGGAACGAGCGGCTCCAGTGCTGTGGCGAGCCACGCTTCGAGTGCGCTGATCAGTTCGGATTTCGCATCGTCGGGCAGCAGCACCAGATTGCGATGCGGCGCCAGGCGAGGTGCAAGCAGATCGTTGTGCACCTCGATCAGCGCGAGCGGCCGGCCCTCATGGACCAGTTGGCTTTCGTCCAGTGTGACGATCGCAGGCGTTTCGCCGATCGCCTTGGCCAGCGTGCGCGCCTTGTCCGCGAGGAGGCGCGGCAAATGCTTTTCCGCTGCGGCATGGAGCATTCGGCTGTCCTCGGCGCTCGCATCGCTATCGGCGCGGAAGGCGAAGCCCTCCAGCGTGCCCAGACGCTCTTCGTCGACGAGTACGATATCGTCGGCCACGGTTACGGGCAGGCTGCTGCCGTCTTCGCCCATCTTCTTCATCAGTAAACTCGTCCTTCGATTGACGAAACGTTCGGTCAGCCGCTCATGTAGCGCATCGGATAGGCGGTCTTCCACCTCTCGCGCGCGGGCCGACAAAGCTTCGCGCTGTTCGACCCAGTCGGGCCGTTCGGCAATATAGGTCCAGCTGCGGATCGCGGCGATGCGTTGCTGAAGCGTGTCGATATCGCCGCCAGTGCGATTGAGCTCGTCGATCGCCTTGGCGGCCTGCGCTGCGGGTATCGCCCCTTCACGCAATTGTCGCCACAAGCGCGCGACGAAGCGGGCATGATTGTCGATCCCGTAATTGCGGAAATCCGGCAGCGAGCAGGCGTGCCAGAAGCGTTCGACCTGCCGAGAGCCCGTGATCAGCCCGGCAATTGCAGGATCTCCGGCAAGCTTTCGCAGCACGGCAAGGTCGGTCGCCTCGGGCGGTTTCATCAGCCCGGCTTCGCGCGGCGGGGCGTCGAGATCTTCGATCAACACGGCAAGATTGTCGTAACGCGGGTCGGGTTCGCGCCAATAGAGGCCGGTTAGCGGGGGGAAACGATGTTCCTCGATCGCGAAGACCTCCTCGTCCTCGAATTCGAGTTCGCGCTTGCCGGTCCCGGCAATCGTGCCGAAGGTCCCGTCGCGTTGATGACGGCCCGCGCGCCCGGCGATCTGCGCCATTTCCGAAGTGGTCAGCCGGCGTCGACGGACACCATCGAACTTGCTGAGCCCGGCAAAGGCGACGTGATCGAGATCGAGATTGAGGCCCATCCCGATCGCATCGGTGGCGACGAGGTAATCGACCTCGCCCGACTGGAATAGGTCGACCTGCGCGTTCCGGGTCCGCGGCGACAAAGCGCCGGTCACCACCGCGGCGCCGCCACGCAGGCGCCGCAGCATTTCCGCAGCGGCGTAAACCTCCTCGGCCGAGAAGGCCACTACGGCGGACCGCGAGGGCAGGCGCGAAACCTTGCGCGCAGGCGCGTGGCTTAAAGTCGAAAACCGCGGGCGGGCGGTGATTTCGCTTCCTGGCAAGAGCGACCGGACGAGCGGCGCAAGGGTGTCCGAGCCGAGCATCATCGTCTCCTCGCGTCCCCGCGTGTCGAGCAAATGCTTGGTGAAAGTATGCCCGCGTTCGCGGTCGGCGCCCAATTGCGCTTCGTCCAGAGCGAAAAAGGCCCAATCTGCGTTCCGCGGCAGGGCTTCGGCGGTGCAGAGGAAGTAGCGAGCGCCTTGGGGCACGATCCGCTCTTCCCCGGTGATCAGCGCGACTTCTTTAGGAGGCTTGAGTTTGCAAACCCGATCGTAGACTTCGCGGGCGAGCAACCGCAGCGGAAAGCCGATTGCGCCGCTCGAATGCGCGCACATCCGCTCGATCGCGAGATGCGTCTTGCCGGTATTGGTGGGTCCGAGGACCGCGTGGACCTTGTGCGCGACCATGTCGACACCCTGCTTAGGGGGCCTGCCCGCCTTCGGGCAAGCGCGCGCGCGACTCGGTTCACCGCACACAGGATTCGCTTAGCCGAAGATTAACTTTGTTTCGGCTAGCTTTCGTCGCAGAAATCGGCGCTGGTGGCGACGCGCGAGCCTTGCCCGCCATGTGCGCGAATTGAGGAATTCGATCAGTGTACAAACCCGTTCCCGAGCATGAGACGGCCGGCACCGCGAAAGACGGTGCCCCCAAGCTCGCGCTCGGAATGGCTTTGAATAGCGACGAATCCGATACCGCACGCGCCGGAGACCTCTCTGGATTTGACTTACGCACGCTAGCGGCGCGCTACGAGAACTGGCGCATCGCGACCGGAGAAAAACTCAAGGCGATGGAAATTGCGCCCGATCTGGGCCGGAACATTGGTAGTCGCCGCTGGCTACGCGGCGCAGCAACTTTCATCGGGTTGACCGTGCTGGCGTTCGCTCTCGGGCCCAGTTTCGATCCGATCCATGCGGCACCTCCGGCAGCGATCGACGATACCGCGCGTGACGAATACCGCTCGATGATGATCATGCCGCTGGCCGAAGGCGGCGAAAGCGGACGGATTACCGGGGCAAGCCTGGCCGTCACTCCGCTGAAGAACACGCCCGAACGGCCGACGATCGAGCGCAGCCTGTCGCTGCCGCGCGGCGGATCTTTCGCCGGCCTTCTCCGCCGCGCCGGGCTCCAGAGTGCCGATGCAAGCGCCGCCGAAGAGCTGGTGGGCGGGGTGGTGCCACTGTCCGAGATCGACGCCGGAACCCAAATCGACCTCACGCTGGGCCGCCGCCCGCAGGCCGGAGCGCCGCGACCGCTGGAGAACCTGAGCTTCCGTGCACGGTTCGATCTGGTGCTCGAATTGCAGCGCGGGCCGGATGGGAAGCTGGCTGCGATCAAGCGCCCTATCACGGTCGACGACACGCCGCTGCGCATACGCGGCAATGTCGGCGAAGGTCTGTATCGCTCTGCTCGTGCCGCAGGAGCTCCCGCGCGTGCGATCCGCGATTATCTGCGTCTGATGGGCGGTAGAGTCAGCCTCAATAGCGAGGTCGGTTCGGACGATACGTTCGACATGGTGTTCGAATATGCGCGCGCGGCGACGGGCGAGGTCAAACTGGGCAAGCTGCTCTATGCCGGGCTCGAGCGTTCGGACAAATCCGACATCGAACTCACGCGCTTTGGCGACAAGGGCAAGTTCTTCGATGCCAAAGGCAAGGGCGAGCTGAGCGGCGGGCTCTCGCGCCCCACCTCTGGCCGCATGACGTCAGGCTATGGAATGCGCAAGCACCCGATCCTCGGCTATCGCCGGATGCATGGCGGGCTCGATTTCGGTGGCGGATACGGCGCGCCGATCTATGCAGTGACCGATGGCGTTGTCTCCAGCGCAGGCCGCGCAGGTGGCTGTGGGAACGCGGTGCGATTGAACCACTCCGGCGGGCTGCAATCGCGCTATTGCCATATGAGCCGTATGGTGGTGCGCAGTGGTCAGCGGGTCAAACGTGGCCAGGTGATCGGCTATATCGGATCGACCGGGCTCTCGACCGGCCCGCACCTTCATTACGAACTCTACCAGAGCGGTCGGCGCGTCGATCCGCGCTCGGTCAAATATGTCGAACAGGAAACGCTCGGCGGGCGGCAACTGGCAGCGATGCGCGCGACGATGGCGCGACTGCGGGATGTCCAGCCGGGCGCCGCACTGGACAGCCTGGTCGATACCGGGCCGGCTGCTGACGAGCCGGTGCGTGAAATCGATCGGATCGGCCCGGACGAGTGAGGATAAGGAAAGGGCTGACAGCGGTCGCGCAATGCGGCTAGGCGGAGCGCATGGACGGAACCTATCCCTATACCCGCTTGCGGCGCAGCCGTACTCACCGCTGGAGCCGCGCGATGGTCCGCGAGAACGCGCTCGCGCCCAGCGATCTGATCTGGCCGCTGTTCGTCACCGACGGGACCGATGTCGAAGATCCTATCGCTACACTGCCGGGCGTTTCGCGCTGGTCGGTCGACCAGATTGCGGAGCGTGCCAAGGAAGCCGTCTCGCTCGGTATTCCCTGTCTCGCGCTCTTTCCCCATACCCCTGCGGAAAAGCGTGACGCAACCGGCAGCCACGCCCGCGACGCCGACAACCTGATGTGCCGCGCGACCAGGGCGATCAAGGAAGCTTGCGGCCACGATATCGGCGTCCTGACCGATGTCGCGCTTGATCCCTATACCGATCACGGACAGGACGGGCTGCTCGACAAGACGGGCTATGTCGTCAATGACGATACGGTGGATGCGCTGGTCGGCCAGGCACTCAACCAGGCGGCATCTGGCGCGGATATCATCGCTCCGTCGGACATGATGGACGGCCGCATCGGTGCGATCCGCGAAGCGCTTGAGCGAGAGGGTCATACCAACGTCCAGGTGATGAGCTACGCCGCCAAATATGCGTCGGCATTCTACGGTCCGTTTCGCGACGCGGTCGGCTCACGCGGGCTGCTCAAGGGCGACAAGAAAACCTATCAGATGGACCCGGCCAATAGCGACGAGGCTCTGCGCGAAGTCGCGCTCGACCTGGCCGAAGGTGCGGACAGCGTGATGGTGAAGCCCGGCCTGCCCTATCTCGACGTGGTTCGTGCGGTGCGCGATGCGTTCAACGTCCCGGTTTTCGCCTATCAGGTGAGCGGCGAATACGCGATGATCGAAGCGGCTGCCGCGGCGGGGGCGGGGGATCGCGATGCGCTGGTTCTCGAAACTTTGATGGCGTTCAAGCGCGCCGGGGCGAACGGAGTGCTGACTTACCACGCCGCCCATGCCGCCCGACTGATGAATGGCTGACTTCCGCATCGAGACGGATAGGCTCGTCCTGCGCGACTGGCGCGACGACGCCGACTGGGAGGCTTTCTTCCGTCACACCAACACGCCTGACGTCATGACGTGGCTGGGCGGCGTGCTCGACGAGAACGGCCGGGCAGCGCAGCGTGCGCGGGTCGAAAATTGCAGCGCTGCGAATGGCTTCTGCTTCTGGCTGGTCGAACGGCAAGATGATGGCGGCCATCTTGCTGGTGAAGTGCTGGGTTTTTGCGGCCTGAAGCGCGCCGATTCGCCTGGCAGTACCGTCAATGGCGAAATCGAGATCGGCTGGCGCTTCCGCAAAGAAGCATGGGGTCGCGGCTATGCCAAGGAAGCGGCGATCGCGGCGATGAGCGCCGCATTCGATCGCTTTGGAGCAAAGCGCGTGGTGTCGATCACCGTGGTCGGCAACGAGCCGAGCTGGGGCCTGATGAAGCGGCTCGGCATGACGCGCCGGCCGGAACTCGATTACAGCGACGATCGCTACGATCCGCCGTGGCGCGATGCGATCCTTTACGACATCACCCGCGACGTATGGCGAGAAGTGGACACGAAATGACCGGACGCCTTCCCTTTCTGGTGACGATCTTGGCGGGCAGTTTCCTGCTGTTCATGGTGCAGCCGATGGTTGCGCGGCTGGCGCTGCCCAGCTTGGGCGGCGCGCCCAATGTCTGGAACAGCGCGATGCTCGTCTATCAGGCGCTGTTGCTGGGCGGTTACGCTTATGCCCATTTCATCGGGCGTTTCGCCTATCGCACGCAAGTGATCGGCCATGTCGCGTTGCTCGTCCTGGCGGCCCTGACGCTGCCGATCGCGCTTGCCGATATCGGCGAACAACGGCAGGATCTCGCCACGTTCTGGGTCCCGCTGCTTTTCCTAGCCAGTATCGGGCCGCTGTTCTTTGCTGTGTCGGCGCAGGCGCCGCTGATTCAGCGCTGGTTTGGCGCGGTGCCCGATGCGGGCGACCCCTATCCGCTCTACGCCGCGTCCAATTTTGGCAGTTTCGCAGGGCTGTTCGCCTATCCGCTGCTGCTCGAGCCCTATTGGCGGCTCGAAACGCAAACACTTGCGTGGGCGCTCGGCTACGGCACCCTGGTGTTGCTGACGGCATTTACGGGCTGGACCATGATACGCGCGCGACGGGCCGATGGCGCAACTGCCGCGGTTACCACAGCCGTGCCTCCGACCAGCGAGAAGCCTTCTACCCGTACGATCCTCCTGTGGCTTGCCCTGTCTGCCGTGCCATCGGGCCTGATGCTCTCGACCACCGCGCATCTCACCACCGATATCGTCGCGATGCCGCTAATCTGGGCCATCCCGCTAGGGTTGTATCTGCTCAGCTTCACGATCGCCTTTGCGGACAACAGGACACTGGCATTCGTGTTCTGCCGTTTGGCTCCGTCCTTCGTAATGCTGGCGGGTGGATTGTCGTTGACTGGCGCGAGCAAACTGCCGCTGATGGCAGGCCTGGCCTCGGTCGCGATGCTGTTCGTGATTGCGGTGGCGCTGCATTCGCGGCTGTTCGCTTTACGGCCCGCTCCCGATCGGCTGACTTTCTTCTACCTGATCATGTCGGCCGGCGGCGCGCTGGGCGGAGTTTTCGCCGCACTGGTTGCGCCGACTTTGTTCGACTGGGTGTGGGAACATCCGATCCTCGTTCTCGCCTCGGCGGCGCTCCTCCCTTCGCTTGCATGGTTCGACTGGCCCAGTGCACGCGGGCTCGATGAACGTACGAAGCGAATTGTCGCGCTAGGTATTGTGCTGGCGGCGGCGATCGCCGCAGCGGTGCTGTTTCGGCTCGATCCGGAAAGCGACAGCCTGCTACGGGCGATTCTTTACAGCGGGATCGCGTTGTGCGGGGTACTGCTGGCCTTCCACCGTTGGTATTTCGTGGCAGTCCTGGCGATCCTGATGGCGGCGATGGGCGGCCTGCCAGCGATCGACGCAAGCTTGAAGGGCATGCGCGAGCGGTCGTATTTCGGGGTCTACACCGTTCGGACCGATGACTATCAGAAAACGCTTGCACACGGCACGACGCTGCATGGCGCGCAATTGCTCGGAAAGGACCGACGCAACGATCCGACGACCTATTATGGTCCCAACTCGGGCGTAGGTCTTGCCATGCGCCATGCAGGTGACGATGCGAATATCGGGGTTGTCGGGCTCGGAGTGGGCACGCTGGCTTGCTATAAAAGGCCGAACCAGCATTGGACGTTTTTCGAGATCGATCCGCTGGTGGTCGGGTATTCGCGCGACGGCGCCTTCACCTTCGTTCGCGATTGCGCACCCGATGCCGAAATGGTGATCGGCGACGCGCGGATCGAACTCGCCGAAGGCCCGGCCCACCGTTACGACGTGCTCGCGGTCGATGCGTTTTCATCGGACTCGATCCCGCTTCATTTGCTGACCCGCGAGGCGCTGCAAACCTATATGCGCTCGCTCGCACCGGGCGGTGTTCTCGCGGTCCATATTTCGAACCGCTATATCGACCTCGAACCGTCGCTCGCGGCTCTGGCCGATGCCGAAGGACTCCAGGCGATGGTTCGGCGAGACAATCCGCCCGGCGGATGGCCGCTGACCTCGTCGTGGTGGGTGGTACTGGCGAAAGACAAGGCGACGCTCGATGCGCTTGCCACGTTCGATGACCAGAGATGGCTGCAAATTCGCCGCGATGGCCGCCCGGTATGGACCGATTCACATGCTTCGGTGCTTCCGTTTATTGATTGGGGCGGCATATTTTCGGGCCCGTGAGGGCAAGGTTCTCGCAAGGAGGTGCGCCATGGACGGCGTTTCGATTATTTCCATCCACGGCAAGACGCCGCGCATCCACGACAGCGCTTTCGTCGCCCCCGGCTGCCGGATCATCGGCGATGTCGAGATCGGACCGGACAGCTCGATCTGGTACAATTGCGTGTTGCGCGCCGATGTTAGTCGGATCGTGATCGGCGAACGGACCAATGTGCAGGATGGCAGCGTGCTGCATTGCGATCCCGAAAAGCCCGGCGATCCCGAAGGCTCTCCCCTGATCATCGGCGATGACGTGCTGATCGGCCACATGGCGATGGTGCATGGCTGCATCATCGAGGACCGCGGCTTCGTCGGGCTCGGAGCGATCGCAATGAACAAGGCGGTGATCGGCTCCGATGCCATGCTCGCGGCGGGCGCGATGCTGACCGAGAACAAGGTTATGGGCGCACGCGAATTGTGGGCCGGCCGCCCGGCCAAGAAATTGCGCGACCTGCCCGACCAGGCGATTGCCGGCATGCGCGCAGGCGTGGTCCATTATGCCGAGAATGCACGCCATCACGCAGCTGCGATCGAGCAGGGCCTTGGCGCGTCCGAAGGTTGATCTTCCACCGCGCGATGCCGTCCGCGCATTGTGCGATCCGCAAGGAAGGGTGGCGGTGCGGGTAACGCCCGGCGCGCGCCAGCAAGCGCTCGAGATTGCCGATGGTCAGTTGCGGGCAAAAGTGCGCGCCAAACCGACCGACGGGGCCGCCAACGATGCGGTTCTCGCCCTGGTCGCTCAAGCTTTCGGCGTGGCGACGTCACGATGCCAAATCTTGCGCGGCGCAACTTCTCGCGAAAAACTGATCGGCGTCGACTTCTAGCTGAATGCCGCGTTCCGGCTGACGGCCGAGTGTCGTTGGACATAGGCAGCGAAGATCGCGAGCAGCACGGCAAGCCCAGATGCGACCCAGAGCGCAATCGCCGGGTAATGCACGGTGGTCAGCGCCCCGCCAATTGCCCCGATCAGCAGGCTTCCCCACAGCAAGAGGAAAGGCAGTGGCGAAACGCTCGCCTTCCCGACGATTCGTTCCGCCACCAACTGCCCGACCCGCACCAATGCGCCGGTCATGTATGTAAGGCCGACGGGGCTCCCGCGATTGGCGCTCAACACCGTGTTCAACGCCCCCATCGTCAGCACCAGTAGCGCGAGTGAGACCGGCACCTGTCCCGCCGCGCGTGCAAAGGCGGCGAGCACCAGACCTCCCAGGACCAGCAGCGTCACCACCGATTTGCGCCGGTGTGGAAACCGGTCGCCCAACATAGTGCCGCCGGTCACGCCGATCACGAATCCGGCAATCAGGAGGGCGGGGACAAGCACGCGGTGGCCTCCGGTCGCAAGGTCGCGCGCGAGCAGGGTGGTGTTACCTGTCATGAACGACACGAAATAACCGTCGAGCTGAAGAAAGCCGGTCACATCGACGAATCCGGCCAGCGCGGCGACGGAATAGGCGAACCGTCTTTGCAAAGGGGAGAATCGCTGCATAGGTTTCGGCTAAGCGATCCACCGCAGGTTGAGAAGGCGAAATAACCCGCGCTTAGGCTCAATCGCGGATCAGCGCGCGCAAGCTCTCGATCCGGTCGGCTTCGTGTGGCGGTTTGTCCCAGCGGATCCGGTGGATGCGGGGAAAGCGCATGGCGAGGCCGGACTTATGGCGTTTGCTCTCGTGCACCGAATCAAATGCGACTTCGAACACGAGGCTTTTGTCGGTCTCGCGCACCGGGCCGAAGCGGTTGACCGTTTTCTGTCGCACATGGCGATCGAGCTTCTTCAGTTCGTCATCGGTGAAGCCAGAATAGGCCTTCCCAACCGGCAACAGATCTGACCCCTGGTCGGGGTCGCCATTCCAGCAGCCGAAGGTGTAATCGGAGTAGAAACTCGATCGCCTGCCGCTGCCACGCTGGGCATACATCAGCACGCAATCGATCAGCAGCGGATCGCGCTTCCATTTGTACCACAGGCCAGTCTTGCGCCCGGCCAGATAGGGCGCGTCGCGGCGCTTGAGCATCAGCCCCTCGATCGCATCGTCGCGGGCGCCTTCGCGGATTTGGGCGAGGTGTTCGAAATCGCGCGCTTCGACGAGCGCCGACAGGTCGAAATGCGAAGCGGGTAGGCGAGACATCATCTTCTCAAGTCGCTTGCGGCGCTCGGTCCAGCCAAGCGCGCGCAGGTCCTCGCCTTCCACGATCAGCGCATCGTATAGCCGCACGAAGGCAGGCGCCTCTTTCAGCATCTTCTTGCTGACGGTCTTGCGCCCCAGGCGCTGCTGAAGCGCATTGAAGCTCGCCGCTCCGCCTTCCTCTCCGCCCTGCTGATTGCCGCGGACCAGCAATTCGCCGTCAAGTACGGCGTTGACCGGCAGCACATCGAGCAGTTCGGGGAAAGTGGCCGAGATGTCGTCGCCGGAGCGGGAGTAGAGCTTGGTCTGTTCCTCTCCCGGCAGTCCGGCGCGCACCAGCTGAACTCGAATGCCGTCCCATTTCCATTCGGCTGCATATTCGTCGAGCGAGACGACGGTCTCCTCGAGGGGATGGGCGAGCATGAAAGGACGGAAGGTCGGCAGGTTCTCGGTGTCTGGCGGGTCGGTCCCGTCCGCCGCCCACGCGAACAATTCGGGATAGGGTGGCTCAAGCCCGTGCCAGTATTCCTCGACGTCGTCGATCGACACATCGAACGCTTGGGCAAAGGCCGTCTTCGCCAATCGGGAAGACACCCCGACTCGCATGCCGCCGGTCGCAAGCTTGAGGAGTGCGTAGCGCCCGTTCACATCGAGCGTGTCGAGCAGCCTGGGTAGTTCGCTCATCACGGACGCGCGCGTCATCTGCGAAAGCCGATCCACGACGTCGTTCACCGAAAGCGACGCCATGACGTCAGCTCCTTTGCCGATTTGCCCTGTTTCCCAGAGAAGGCTGGCGGTTTCCGCCGTGTCTCCGACGAAATCCCGGCTCAGCGTCCACAGGACCGGGTCGATCCGTTCCTTGAGCAGATTGCGGATGGTCGACGATTTGACCGCCGGGAAGTCGAGCTCGTCGGTCAGCGCCGCGAGTGCCCAACCTCGATCGGGATCCGGCGTCGCGCGAAGGTATTCGGCGATCAGGCGCAGTTTTTCGTTGCGGCTGCGTGTGTAGATCAGCGCATCGATCAAGGCGGCGAACTCGTCCACCCCTCAATCGTCCTCGTCTTCATAGCCGACCAGCGCGAGCGCGCGCGCGCGGCGTTGATGGAGCTGGCACCAGCGCAGCAGCGCGTCTTCGCGGCCATGCGTGATCCAGGTTTCCTGCGCGTCGACTTCCTCGATCGTGCGCGTCAGCTCGCCCCAATCGGCATGATCGGAAATCACCAGCGGCAGCTCGACATTTCTCTGGCGGGCGCGTTGGCGGACGCGCATCCATCCGCTGGCCATGGCGGTGATCGGATCCGGCAGGCGACGACTCCAGCGATCGTTGAGCGCTGATGGCGGACTGATCACGATGCTGCCGCGCATATCGTCTTTCGAATGATCGGCGACGAGCCGCAATTCGCCCAACTCGACGCCGTGCTCTTCGTAGAGCCGGCACATCTTCTCCATTGCCCCATGAAGATATATCGGTTCGGTATGCCCGGCGGCGCGCAACTCGGCGATCACCCGCTGCGCCTTGCCGAGTGCATAGGCGCCGACAAGCACGCAGCGGTCGGGATGGGCGGCCAAGCGATCGGTCAGCTTGGCCATTTCCTCGGCGATCGGCGGATGGGTGAACAGCGGTAGGCCGAACGTGGCTTCGGTGATGAAGACATCGCACGGCACGACTTCGAAAGGTGGGCAGGTGGGATCGGCGCGGCGTTTGTAATCGCCGGTGCAGACGATCCGCTCGCCTGCATGCTCGAGCAGGATTTGCGCGCTGCCCAGCACATGTCCTGCCGGGATGTAGGTCGCGTCGACAGCACCCGGAAGTCGGATCGTCTCGCCATATTCGACCGGGGTCGCCTTGGAAGGCATCGTCCCGTCGCCTTCTTCCACCCCGGTGCGATAGCGCAGTGCCATGATCGCCAGTGTTTCGGGCGTGGCAATGGTTTCCCCATGGCCACCGCGGGCATGATCGGCGTGGCCGTGCGTCACCAGCGCGCGATCGACCGGACGACCGGGATCGACCCACGCATCGGCGGGCACGACGTGGATGCCCCACGGTTCGGCTCTGATCCAGGAAAAGGGTGCGGCCATCGGGTCATTAAGTCCCCGGGCCGTCATGCGGTTCCTAGTTCCGGCGCGGTGGTGGCGGTGTCAGCACGGGTTCGGGCAGGCCGCGTAGCATCTTCGCGTCCGGATCGACCGTGAACGGCGCCGTCGCGCTGCCAAGATCGACTCGTGCACGATTGTTTTCGAATTCGGCGACGATCGTCCGTTCGCCGATCTTCACCTCGACCGGCATCTGGAAAGTGCGATTGCCGGGCACTTCCCATTCGAGGGTGAGGGTCGCGCCATCGCGTGTACCCTTGAGCAACGGCATGGCGGGCTGGCGCACATAGACGTCGAAGAACCACTCGAGGTCGCGCCCGGTTTCCTCTTCTACGATCTGCCGGAATTCGTCGGTGTCGCGGTAAATCGGGGTGATCGCGCCGGGCTTGGGCTCGGCGGTGCCGTAAACCAGGCGCGTCAGGCTGCGGAAGAATGCCTCGTCGCCGATCAGTTCGCGCAGCGTGTGGAGTATCCAGCTACCCTTGAAATAGATGTCGCCCCCCCAACCCGAACTGTCGAGATAGCTGCCCGAATCAATCCCCGCACCTGGTGCGACGGGCACCTTGCTGACGATGCGCGGCAAATACTCGTCGAGCTTCGCGCGATAGGCATCCTCGCCCGCCACATCGCGCAGGTAGAGCGCTTCCATGTAGCTCGCGGCTGCCTCGTGCAGCCACATGTCCGCGTTCGAGCGGTTGGTCATCTGGTTGGCGAACCATTCATGCGCAAACTCGTGGAACAGCAGCCAATCATACGGCTCATCGGATTCCCGGAAGCCATTGCCGTAGGCGTTGATCGTCTGGTGCTCCATGCCGAGGTGCGGCGTCTGCGCAATGCCCGCCTTCTCGTCGGCAAAGGGATAGGGGCCGATCCGGCGTTCGAACCAGTCGAGATATTTCGCCAACTCGTCGAGCATGCGCGCGGCACCGGCTTCGTCTCCGCGCAGGTGGTAGAACGCGAGCGGCACATCCTGGCCCGAAGGTGCGCGATGGGTGCGCTCTATCACGCCGTAGGGCGCGATGTTGAGCGCGATGGCATAGGTATTTGGCTGGCGCGCCGACCATTTGTAGCCGCGCCAATCGCCTTTGTCCTCGATCCCCAGCAGCTTGCCGTTACCGGCAGCATAGAGGCGCGATTCGGCGGGGACCCAGATCGTGCTGTCGACCCTTCCGATTTCCTTGGTGGGGTAATCGATGCAGGGGAACAGCAGGTCGCAGCCCTGGCCCTGCATCGCGGTGGCGATCCACGGTTCGCCATCGGAGGTCTGAGACCAGACGAATCCGCCATCCCATGGCGCATTGGGCGCGGTGCGCGGTTCGCCTTCAAAGTCGACCCGCAGCGCGATCCGGCCGTTGGCGCTGCGTGCGCCCTCAAGCGGCACAGTGAGCAGGCCATCGGTGTGCCGGAAACCTTCCGCCGGGAGCTCGATCTTGCCCAGGCTAACGCGGGTGACGCGAAAACGCTGGTCGAGCTCCATCTCGATCTTCGATGCCGGATCGGCGATTTCCAGAGCGTATTCGGCGCGGCCCTTGATCGACTGCGCTTCGGGATCGACCCAGATATCGAGCCACAGATGCTCGGGCGTGATCGCCTGCTGGTCGGCGGTTAGCGGCAGCCCCGAAACGGTGGTGCGGCGTTCGCCGAAATCCTGGGCGGTGGCAGGGACGGCAATAGCTGCCCCAAGCGCGATCACGGCAGTTGCGAACTTCAACGCTCTCTCCCTCGTGCAAACGGGCGGACGCTTTCGCATCCGCCCGCTGACTGTCTTCGTATGTTGCGCGGCTTAGCCTTCGCCGTCCGATTCGTCGGTGGCCTTCGCTCCGTCCTCGGGCGTTGCCTTCTTGGCCGGCGCCTTGCGCTTCTTCTTGGGCGAGGGCTTGGGCGCGGCCGAGCTGATGGCGAAATGCAGCGCATCGTCCTTCACGCTCACATCGACTTCGCCGCCGTTGGCCAGCTTGCCGAACAGCAGTTCTTCGGCCAGCGGCTGTTTGACCTTTTCCTGGATCAGGCGACCCATCGGGCGCGCGCCGTAGAGCTTGTCGTAGCCGCGCTTGCCGAGCCAGGCCTTGGCATCGTCGTCGAGCTGGATGTGCACGTTCTGGTCGGCCAGCTGCAATTCGAGCTGGATCACGAATTTTTCGACCACGCGGGCGATGGTATCTTGCCCAAGATAGCCGAACGGCACGACCGCATCGAGGCGATTGCGGAATTCGGGCGTGAACATGCGCTTCACCGCTTCCTCGCTCGCATCTTCCTTCGAGACGTCGCCGAAGCCGATGCCCTGACGCGCCATGTCGGAAGCGCCGGCATTGGTGGTCATGATCAGCACCACGTTGCGGAAATCGACCGTTTTCCCGTGATGATCGGTCAGTCGGCCGTTATCCATCACCTGCAATAGGATGTTGAACAGGTCCGGGTGGGCTTTCTCGATTTCGTCGAGCAGCAGGACGCAATGCGGGTTCTGGTCGATCGCGTCGGTGAGCAGGCCGCCCTGATCATAGCCGACATAGCCCGGAGGCGCGCCGATCAGGCGAGAGACCGAATGGCGCTCCATATATTCGGACATGTCGAAGCGCTTCAGCTCGATTCCCATGATACTGGCGAGCTGGCGAGCAACTTCGGTCTTGCCGACGCCGGTCGGGCCGGAGAACAGGAACGAGCCGATCGGCTTGTCGGGATCGCGCAGGCCCGCACGGCTCAGCTTCATCGCAACCGAGAGCTTCTCGACCGCGCTGTTCTGACCGAACACGACATGCTTGAGATCGCGTTCGAGATTTTCGAGCGCCTTCTTATCGTCCTTCGACACCGATTTGGGCGGAATCCGCGCCATTGTCGCGATCACGCTTTCGATTTCTTTCGCCGTGATTTTCTTTTTGCGACGGCTGGGCGGGACCAGCATCTGCATTGCGCCGACTTCGTCGACGACGTCGATCGCCTTGTCGGGCAGCTTGCGGTCATTGATGTAGCGCGCCGAAAGCTCGACCGCGGTCTTGAGCGCATCGGGCGTGTACTTGACCTTGTGATGGTCCTCGAACGCGCTTTTCAGCCCCTTGAGGATCTTCACCGTGTCCTCGATCGTCGGTTCGTTCACGTCGATCTTCTGGAATCGGCGCAGCAGCGCGCGGTCCTTCTCGAAGTGGTTGCGGAATTCCTTGTAGGTCGTCGACCCGATGCAGCGGATCGCACCGCTGGAAAGCGCGGGCTTCAGCAGGTTCGAGGCGTCCATCGCCCCGCCGCTCGTCGCGCCGGCACCGATCACGGTATGGATCTCGTCGATGAAGAGGATCGCGTGCGGCATCCCTTCGAGTTCGTTGACGACCTGCTTCAGCCGCTCCTCGAAATCGCCGCGATAGCGGGTGCCGGCCAGCAGCGAGCCCATGTCGAGCGAATAAATCACTGCTTCCTCGAGCACTTCGGGCACATCGCCTTCGACGATCTTGCGGGCCAGCCCTTCGGCGATCGCGGTTTTCCCGACGCCTGGGTCGCCGACATAGAGCGGGTTGTTCTTCGACCGGCGGCAAAGGATCTGGACGGTGCGATCGACTTCGGGGCCACGCCCGATCAGCGGGTCGATCTTGCCGTCTTCGGCGCGCTTGTTGAGATTGACCGTGAACTGGTCGAGCGCGCTTTCCTTCTTTTCCTTGCCGGGCTTTTCTTCGCCTTGCGCCTGCGCATCTTCGGCGCCCTGCGGCGGGGCGATCTGCCCGTTCTGGCCGTTCTTGCCGATGCCGTGGCTGATATAGCTGACCGCATCGAGCCTGCTCATATCCTGCTGCTGGAGGAAATAGACCGCATAGCTGTCACGCTCGGAAAAAAGCGCGACGAGCACGTTCGCGCCGGTCACCGTGTCCTTGCCCGAAGACTGGACATGCAGGATCGCGCGCTGGATCACCCGCTGGAATCCGGCGGTCGGCTGCGGATCGACCGCTTCGTCCACCTTCAGCGACTGGTATTCCTCGTCGATATACTGAGTGACGGCTGCGTCCAGTTCGCCCAAATCCACGCCGCAGGCATCCATCACCTGTGCCGCATCCTCATCCTGCACGAGAGCGAGGAGGAGGTGCTCGAGCGTCGCATATTCGTGATTGCGCTCGCCGGCATGGGCCAGCGCATTATGGAGCGTTTTTTCGAGGCTTTGGGCGAAACTGGGCATTGGTCACCTGAATTGCGGGCAGGGTATCCGTATGGATTGGGCCCGATGGGAACGATTGTCTAGCAGGTCCGGTGTGAGCGGACGTTGAACGGCGGCGGCGCAGGCGGGCCGGGGGCTCAACCGCCCGGCTTTCCGAACAGCGCATCGGCGGCAGCGCGATGGGCACTGGACTTGTCGCGATGCGCCCGCACCCGCGCGATTTCGGTCTCGAGCAAAGCGATCCGTGTATCGAGCTCTTCGACCGAATAGGGATCGAGGCTCTCCTTGGAGAGGGCTTCCGCCGCGTCACCGCGGGGCCGGGGGCGATCATCGTCGTCCATCTGCCCGGGAAATGTCGGTATTCACCGCCTTGCTGTCAATGGCACGAAAGGTTAGCCCTGCTTCAAAGCGGGCGGCCATAGCATTTCGGCCACATAACCTGCGGTGGGGACCCATATGCCAGACCTTCGGAAAACCATGCGTGCCATAACGTTCGACAGCCCGGGCGGCCCTGACGTGATGAGCTTGTCGGAAATCGATACTCCGACACCTCGCGAGGGTGAGGTGCTGATCAAGGTCGGCCATGCCGGGGTGAACCGGCCGGACGTGGTGCAGCGCAGGGGCCTGTATCCACCGCCACCGGGGGCGTCGCCACTATTGGGCCTCGAAGTCTCCGGACAGATCGCCGGGCTGGGCAAAGGCGTTTCGCAATGGGTGCCAGGCCAGAAAGTCTGCGCGCTGGTGCCGGGCGGCGGCTACGCCGAATATGTTCGGGTCGATGCGCGACATTGTCTGCCGGTGCCCGAAGGCGTCTCGATGGTAGAAGCGGCAGCGATCCCCGAAACCCTGTTCACCGTGTGGCACAATGTGTTCGAACGCGGGATGGCGGGCGAGCGGGAGACGATCCTGATCCATGGCGGTACCAGCGGGATCGGCACCACCGCGATTCAGCTGTGCAAGGCCTTCGGTATGACGGTAATCGTCACCTGCGGGTCGGAAGAGAAATGCGCTGCCGCGAAGAAGATCGGGGCCGATCACGCGATCGATTACAAATCACAGGACTTCGTCGAAGCGGTGAAGGAAATCACCGGTGGTGCAGGCGTTCAGCTGGTCCTCGACATGGTGGCGGGCGATTACGTCGCGCGGAACCTGAAATGTCTCGCCGAGAGCGGGCGTCATGTTACCATTGCGATCCAGGGTGGCGCCAAGGCCGAGATCAATATGGGCGTGGTGATGACGAAGCGACTGACCCTCACCGGATCGACGCTGCGGCCGCGCTCGGACGAGTTCAAGGCGCTGCTGGCCGACGAAATCGCAGCCAATGCCTTGCCGCTGGTCGAAGATGGCAGCTACCGGCCGGTTATGGACGAGACGTTCGCGCTGGCCGATGCGGCCGATGCTCATGCGCGGATGGAAGCGGGCGACCATATAGGCAAGATCGTGCTGGCCGTGGATTGACGTCCAATCGTCATAAATCTGTGAATCCACTGTAACAATCGGGCGGTAGCAACAGGCAAACCGGAAGGGGGTTTGCCATGCTCAAACGCTTTGCAAAGACCGATGACGGTGCGGTCACCGCGCACGATACGATCGCAGATATCGCCAATTTCGCCGGCCGCGGCGGGCATGGTCCTGCCACGCCCGAGCCGAAAGGGATCGAGCGCCGCCAGTTCCGCACGATCTGGATCTCCGATGTTCATCTCGGCACCAAGGGCTGCAATGCCGAACTGCTGATCGACTTCCTCGACCATACCGATAGCGAGACGATCTATCTGGTCGGCGACATCATCGACGGCTGGCGCCTGAAGAAAAAGTTCTACTGGCCGCCCGAGCACAACGACATCGTCTGGCGGATCATGAAGCGCGCGCGCCGCGGTACGCGGGTCGTCTACATCCCAGGCAATCACGACGAGATGTTCCGCCAGTTTACCGGGCTCAACTTTGGCGGGGTCGAAATTCGCCGCGCGGCTTTTCACGATACGGCCGACGGTCGCCGCCTGATGGTCCTTCACGGGGACGAATTCGACACGGTGATGCTGGCACACCGCTGGCTCGCCTTCGTCGGCGATGCTGCATACCATGTGATGATGCGCCTCAACGGTTGGGTCGCCACGGTGCGGCAGATGCTCGGCTTGCCCTATTGGTCGATCTCCAAAGCGGCAAAACACAAGGTGAAGAACGCCGTCGAGTTCATCGGACGATACGAAGAGGTCGTGGCGCGGGCTGCCGCCCAGCGCGGGGTGGATGGGGTGGTGTGCGGACACATCCACACCGCCGAGCACCGGACATTCGCCTTCCACGGCGACGATATCGAGTATTGGAACGACGGCGACTGGGTCGAAGGCTGCAACGCTCTGGTCGAACATGCCGATGGACGGATGGAAATCCTCGACTGGCCGGCCGAAATGGCGAAGCGCGCCACCGAAGAAGCGAGCGTGGAATCGGCCGAAGGTTCGAGTAAAGAACTGGCCGATGCCGCCTGAATCGATGCGGATCGCGCTGGTGACCGATGCGTGGGAACCGCAAATGAACGGTGTGGTGCGCACGCTCACCACCACGGTCGCAATCCTGCGCGGTTGGGGTCACGAAGTGCTCGTAGTCTCGCCCGACGACTATCTCAATTTTCCCTGCCCGACCTATCCCGAAATCCGTCTGGCGATGACGACGCGCATAGCGGTCGGCCAACGGATCGAGCGGTTCGCGCCCGACGCGGTTCATATCGCGACCGAAGGGCCGCTGGGTCTGGCAGCGCGGCGGCATTGCATCAAACGCGGTCGCGCCTTCACGACTGCCTATCACACGCAATTTCCCGACTATGTCGCGCGGCGCACGCCACTGCCGGCGGCGGCGATCTGGCCGTATATTCGGCGCTTCCACCGCGATTCGGCGGGAATTATGGTGGCGACCGCCAGCATTGCTGCAACCTTGCGCGACCAGGGCCTCCCGCATTTGCGCGACTGGAGCAGGGGAGTCGATCTCGCCCAGTTTTCGCCGGACATTCCGCGACCGGCAATGTTCGCCAATTTGCCGCGACCGATCCAGCTCTATGTCGGACGGGTCTCCGCCGAAAAGAACATCGAGGCCTTTCTCACCAGTCCACATCCCGGTTCCAAAGTGGTTGTCGGGGATGGGCCCGCGCTCGATCGGCTGCGCGCACAGTTCCCCGAGGCGCATTTCGTCGGGCGGCAGTCGGGCATCGAACTTGCTGCGCATTATGCCGGGGCCGACGTGTTCGTCTTCCCAAGCCTGACCGACACGTTCGGGCTGGTGATGATCGAGGCGCTGGCTTGCGGCACACCGGTGGCCGGTTTTCCCGTCACCGGGCCTATCGATATCCTGACTCCGGCCTGCGGAGCGATGGACGAAAACTTGACGCGCGCGATCGAGCGCGCCCTCCAGTGCGCGGAGGCCGACTGCGTCTCGGTCGGACGGTCATACAGCTGGGAAGCCAGTGCACGGCAATTCCTCGCCGCCCTTGCGCCCGAAGGCGCAGAGACGATCGCAGCTTAGAGCGACAGCCCGCCTTCCACCCGGCGAAGCTCATGTCGCGCCATGGCAAGTGTCGCCGCCTTGCGATCGAGCACGACACACAGAAACAACCCATCGTTCGAGCCGAGCGGCCGCAGCAGGTGATATTGCGAAAACAGAGTGACGATAACGTCCTCGACCTCGTCCTCCATTCCGATCGCGCGAATGGCCTTGCGCTTTGCCCGAAGCATTTCGGTGTTCCCGGCGACGGCGATATCCAAGTCCATACCGCCGGCCTCACCGACACTTGCCAGCGGCATCCCGCTTTCGATCTCTACCAACGCCGCCGCAAGCGCTCCTTCGATCTCGAGCAATTGTGCCAGAGCGGTGTGGATTGCATCGTCTCTCGCGGTCGTTTTGCCGGTCGCGGGCGGAGGCGAGACATCCGCTTCGGCCGCGCCTTCCGCTGGTAGCGGATCGAGTGCTTGCCGCTTGCGCTTCTTCGGCGTGCGCCCTTCCGCCGGAACGGACTCTGCCTCCGGTTCTTCTTCCGCCTCGACAACCTCGTCGGCCACGGGTTCCCCGGGATCGCGCCGCATATTGGCGATCACCGAGCGCCAACCCTCGCGGGGCATGTCGCCTTCGTCGGTGGCCGAATGGTGCTCGGGCGCGATTTTTGACGCCGGGAGCGGTTCGTCTTCGACCAGCGTATAGTCGACGACGCCCAGCACCGCGTCGATCGTATCTCCGTCGCTGGCACAGGGCAGGGCGATGGCGCGATAGCCGATCGCCGATCCGTCCTCGTTTACGAACTCCGCTTCGAAACCGACCGCAGTCCGGTTGGCCACCGCTTCGAGATAATGCTCGGTGATACGCGACAGCACCGAGCGCGCGGGCACTTCGGAAATGTCCTGCGGCAGAATTCCGTCGAGGCCGAGCCACAGCTGGGTGCCGATATGCGAAATGATCGGCGCGGTATCCTCGCCCACGATGCGGATCAGCACCGAGTGATCGACAAAGTCGCATTCCTGGTGGCCGAGCAATTCCTGCTGGGAGGGGACCGCGCCATCCTGGTGGCACCGCGTCCACAGATCATATGCCATGAGATCGCGGCGCTCGGCGGGCGGCACGGCGGTATCGTCCTCGAAATCGCGGCTCGCTGCGTTCACGGATGTCCCCAAGTCTCAATCCTTTATTCTCGGGCCTAGGGCGGGGCGGCTAACAAAGGGTGAAAATGGCCTTTGCCGGACGGTAGAACCTTTGCCGCGGGACCCGGCGTCGGTACGACATTCGGCAAAACCCTTGCCCGAAAGCGCACAAGCGCCTATCCCTCCTGCCAAGCGGCCGCTCCGGTAAGGGGCGGCCCGTTTTATTTTCACTTCCCGCAAGTGCCGGAGAATCAACGTGTCCGCTCCCACCCCCCTGATGCCGCATGCGACCGCCAGCTGGCTGGTCGACAACACTTCGCTCAGCTTCGAACAGATCGCCGAATTCTGCGGTCTGCACATTCTCGAAGTCCAGGCGATGGCGGACGATCTCGCGTCGAGCAAATACACCGGGCGCGATCCGGTGCGCGCGGGTGAGCTGACCAACGAGGAAATCGAGAAGGGCGCGGCGGACCCCGAATACAAGCTCAAGATGCAGAAGCAGCCGGTTGCGGTCGCGCGCACCAAGGGCCCGCGCTACACGCCGGTATCGAAGCGCCAGGACAAGCCCGACGGGATTGCCTGGCTGCTGCGCAACCACCCCGAAATCTCGGACGCGCAGATCGGCAAGCTGATCGGCACGACCCGCAACACGATCGGCGCGATCCGTGATCGCACCCACTGGAATATCCAGAACATCCAGCCCAAGGACCCGGTCACGCTCGGCCTGTGTTCGCAGCGCGAACTCGATGCGGTCGTGGCCAAGGCGGCGAAGAAGGCCGGGCTCGAGGATTCGAGCGGCGACGACGAGAAGCTCGGCGGCGATCGCGAGAAACTGATCGCGGAGCTGAAGCAGGAGCGCGAGGACGCTGCCAAGGCAGCAGTCGAAGCCGCGCAGGAAGCCGAGGCCGAAGCCTGGCTGCAAGCACGCAAGGATGCCGAGGCGACCGGCGAAGGCACCGAAGCCTCCGACTAGGCCCGGCTGCGGAGCGGCACGGCGGGTTTCGCTTGCCGCGCGTGTACCGACACGCCATGCTGCTGACATGGCTGTCAATTACGCTCAGAATTATTCGCACCCCGGTCCGTGGGACATGGACCTGCCGCCCCTGTCGATGCCCGATATGCTGCGCGCAACGGTCGAGCGTGCGCCCGACGCGCCGCTGATCGACTTCATGGGGCGTCGCTATAGCTACGCCGAGGTCTATCGCGATGCGCAGCGCTTTGCCGCCGGCCTCCAGGCCCGAGGCATAGCCAAGGGGGAGCGCATCGGCCTGTTCCTGCCCAATGTCCCGATCTATCCGGCCGCCTATTACGGGGCGATGATGGCCGGTGCGGTGGTGGTCAATTTCTCGCCGCTCTACACGGTCGAGGAACTGAGCCATCAGGTCGCTGACTCGGGCACTCGCCTGTTGGTGACGGTCGATCTGGATGCGCTGCTGCCGACTGCGCTCGACGTGCTCGATTCAAGCGAACTGGACGGGCTCGTAGTCGGTGATTTCGCCGGGATGCTGTCGCGGTTCAAGGGTTTCGCGCTCAAGCTGTTCAAGCGCGACATGCTGGCCTCCGCGCCCGACCGTGCCGATGTCACCGCCTGGGATGCCTTTTGCACCGATTCCCCGCTCGACCCGGTGGTGATCGATCCGGAAAACGATCTCGCGTTGCTGCAATACACCGGCGGCACGACCGGCACGCCCAAGGGCGCGATGCTGACGCACCAGAATCTCAGCGCCAATGCCCGGCAGGTGAATGCGGTCGATCCGCGCACGGACGAACGCGACATGATCCTCGGCGTACTGCCGCTGTTCCATGTCTTCGCCAATGCCTGCGTGCTCAATCGCACGGTGGTCAATGGCGGGTGCATGGCACTGCTGCCGCGGTTCGACGCGAAGGATGCGCTGGCAACCATCCAGCGGGTCAAGGCCACCGCGATGCCGGGCGTGCCGACGATGTATCAGGCGCTGCTCGATCACAAGGATTTCGCCGCGACCGACTTCTCGTCGCTTCGCGCGTGCATTTCGGGCGGTGCTCCGCTTGGACCGCAACTCAAGGAGCGCTTCGAAAAGGGCAGCGGTGCGCGCCTGCTCGAGGGCTACGGGCTGACCGAGAGTTCAGGCGTGGTGTCGACTAACTCCTACGAAGGCGAAGAGCGCGTCGGCACGATCGGGCAGCCGATCCCGGCAACCGAAGTGAAGCTGATCGACAAAGAGGATTCCTCCCGCCCCGCGCCCGATGGAGAGCCCGGCGAACTCGTTGTTCGAGGTCCGCAGATCATGCGCGGCTACTGGAACCGGCCCGATGCTGCCAAAGATGCCTTTACCGAAGACGGGTGGCTGCGCACCGGCGACGTCGCGGTGATCGATGCCGACGGGTTCATCAAGATCGTCGATCGCTGCAAGGACATGATCGCAGTCGGCGGTTTCAAGGTGTTCCCCAGCCAGGTCGAAAATGCCCTGCTCGAGCACGAGATGGTCAAGGAGGCGCTCGTGATCGGCGCGCCCGACCCCTACAAGGGGGAGCGGGTCGAAGCCTATGTTACTTTGCAGATCGATGATGGCGCACTCGGCGCGGACGAATTGCGCGACTGGGCCAACCAGCGCCTGGGCAAGCACGAACGGATCGCCGATTTGGTCATCCGCGACGATCTGCCCAAGACGATGATCGGCAAGCTCGACCGCAAAGCGCTCAAGGCCGAAGTTTTAGGCGAGGGCTGAGCCCGCCCTCGCGTTTCCGGCTTACTGAGCGACCTTGAGCTGAGGTTCGCCCTCCTGAGGAATGTCGGGCTGAGACTTTATCGCCTGCTTCACGACCTGCGGAGCAAACCGCCCATCCACTTTGGCGCCTTGTTCGATCGTCAGCGTCTCGTAATGGACGTCGCCTTCGATATGGGCGGTCTTGAGGATCACCAGTTCCTTGGCTTCGATCGAGCCCGACACCGTGCCCGCGAGCCGCGCGGATTGCGCTGTCACGCCGCCATGGATCGCCCCGGTTTCGCCTTGGACCAGGCTGGTGCAGGCGATGTCGCCTTCGACCTTGCCGTCGAGATGGAGATCCGCATCGGCCTTAATGTCGCCCTTGATCGCGACGTCGCTGCCGAGGACGGAGAACGTCGCGCTGCCATTGCCCGCCATGGGCTTACTCGCCGCGGGCCGCGACGTTGCGGCGGATTTCTTTGAGAACATGGGGAGCCTTTTCGAGGAAAGCGCGCGGATTGAGCGGCTTGCCGCCCTGGCGCACTTCGAAGTGGAGGTGCGGTCCGGTCGAACGCCCGGTGCTGCCCATCGCGCCGATATGGTCCCCGGCCTCGACCTGCTGGCCGACCCGGACCTTGAAGCCCGAAAGGTGGGCGTACCGGGTGGTCAGGCCGTTTGCGTGCGTGATCTCGATCAGATTGCCATAGCCGCCTTTACGCCCAACGAAGGAAACACGCCCATCGGCCGCAGCGCTGATCGGAGCGCCGATGCGGCCCTTGAAATCGAGGCCCGAATGAAAGGCTGCGCGGCGGGTGAAGGGATCGCGGCGATAGCCGTAGCTCGACGACACCATTCCGGTAGCGGCGGGAAGATATTGCGGCACACCGGCAATCCCGCGCTCTAGCGCGTCCATCCGAGCGAGGCTGAGGCCGAGGCGGACGAAACGCGGATCGATCTCACCGTTTTCGTCGAGCGGACCACCCATCGCCGTACGGTCGTTGACCGACGATAGCAGGCCGCGAGGGTTGAGGCCCAGTTCGCGCAATGCGGATGCAGCGCGTTTCGAGCGGCGATCGGCATATCGGGTCAGGCGTTCGACGAATGCGAGTTGCCTAGCTTCGAGTTGGGCGAGGTTGCGCGCCTCGGGGATCGAGAGGCCGATTTTTTCTACCGTCTCGCGCGCTTCGTCGCCGCTATCGCTGACGGTTTCGTCCGCCGCCGCTTCTTCGGGCAGGACGCCCAGATGCGCTTCGACCATCTGTTCGATGAACGCCTGACGCTGGCCGAGATCGTCTGCGACCGTGTCGAGATTGTCGCGATACGCGTCGACCCGGTTTTCCGCGCTGGCGACCCTGGCTTCACGATCGAGCAGCGCGGTGCGCTCGCTCTGTGCCAGGTACTGGGTCACGCCCATTGCGCCGAGGCTGATTGCCCAGAAGGAAAGTCCGGCCACCAGAATCGCCGCGGCGATGATCTGGAAGCGCGAGCTGATTTTGATAAAACGCACCTGACCCTGCGAGCGCATGAAGAATTCGCGCTCGGGGAACCAGCTACGCAGGCGAGCGATGTACCCGCCCGAGTTAATGTCAGTCAAAACGAAACCCCGTACCGTCCGTCGTGTGATCAGGACCCTACGCGGCTAGATCGAAAGGTCACGCGAGCGGCCGCCGTGCCGGGGTGAATCGTTACAACCCTGCGATGAATCGTTTCGTCGCAGGGTCAAAATGCGACGAGTTGTGGGAACATTCCTTAAAGGAGTGCATTTGGTTTCGTTTTGTTCCGCTCAGGCGACGAATCGGAGAAGTCGATTCGTGCCGGAAAGGGGGAGGCGATTGGTCACCGCTCCCAAGACACTTGCGGGCGCCGTTGCAAATGCGCCATCTGGAGCGCGATGACCGATACCGCGCTTCTCGGCGGCAGTTTCAATCCTGCGCATGGCGGACACCGCCGGATCACCCTGTTCGCAATCGACGCGCTCGGGTTGGACGAGGCGTGGTGGCTGGTCTCGCCGGGCAATCCGCTCAAGCCCAAGGCGGGGATGGCGCCATTGCCTGCCCGGATGGCCGCGGCAAAACGGCGCGCACGGAGGGCCCCGATCATTCCCACGGCGATCGAGCGCGAACTGGGGACGCGCTATACGATCGACACGCTTCGCGCGCTCAAACGGCGGTATCCCAAGCGTCGGTTCGTGTGGCTGATGGGGAGCGACAATCTCGCCCAGTTCCATCGCTGGCGCGATTGGCGGGCAATCGCGCGAACGATGCCGATTGCGGTGATCGCGCGCCCCGGTTATGATGATCGTGCGATGGCGAGCCCCGCCATGGCCTGGTTGCGGCGATATCGCATTTCCGCCGCCGGTTTTAGAGCAAGGGCCCGCTCAAGGGCCGATTGGAGTGCGCCTGCCCTGGTGATGTTGCGTTTCGATCCCGATCCGCGTTCCGCGACCGCGATCCGCCGCAAGTCTCCGGATTGGGCTTCCCGCTTTGCCAATCTGCCCGTGCGCGATCCCCTGACACACCGCCTGGTGACACCCGAACGGGAACCGGAACGCTGATGCGTCGTCGCCTCCCCTTGGCGTGGCGGGCGGAACACCCTACATTGCAGGAGCTATGGTCACACCGATGAGTCCGGCTAATTCTGTGCGCGACGAAACCGCGCCCCCGCATCCCCAGCCTCTCCCCGAGGCCGAGGAGGGTTCTCTGCACGAAACCGTGCTCAAATCCCTCGATGACGATCAGGCGCAGGATATCGTCTCGATCGATCTCGAAGGCAAAAGCGGCATCGCCGACTTCATGGTCGTGGCTTCGGGCCGATCGACCCGCCAAGTCGCCGCGATCGCGATGAAGCTGGGTCAGCGCATCAAGGAAGCGGGGCATCCGCCACCCAAGATGGAAGGCCTGTCGCAAGGCGACTGGGTGCTGATCGATGCGGGCGACGTAGTGGTCCACATCTTCCGCCCTGAAGTGCGCACGTTCTACAATCTCGAACGGATGTGGACGCTGGGCGAAGCATGACTTCGCGCGCGGTTTGAGCGGGAAGTCGAACCTTGCTGCTCCATATTATAGCGCGCGGAAAAATCGGTCGCTCGCCCGAGGCTGAGCTGGTCGAACGCTATCTCAAACGCATTCGCTGGGATACGAAGACCACCGAACTGCCCGATAGTGGGGGCACCATTCCCGCACCGCAGACACCGGCCCGGATCGTCGCACTCGACGAGCGAGGCAAGGACCTTCCTTCCGAAAAATTCGCCGATATCCTCGGTCGCTGGCGCGACGACGGGATTCGCGAAGTGCAGTTCCTGATTGGCGCTGCCGACGGGCATGAGCGCGCGGTACGGCAGGATGCCGACCTCCTGCTCGCCTATGGCAGCGCGACCTGGCCGCACATGATGGCGCGCGCCATGCTGGCCGAGCAATTGTATCGCGCCACCGCGATCCTTGCCGGGCATCCCTACCATCGCGCATAAGCATCTTCTATGCCCACACCACCCTTTCTAGCCAGCCTCGCAACGCTCGCATTAGCGGCAGTGGGGGCGGTTGCGATTGCAGCCATGCCGGAGCCCATGCCGAGGGCGGATGAAGACGCGGCAAGCGCGCGCGAAGCCATCGCCCGAGCGCGCACCCAGGCCCGCGAAGCGGCGGAGCGCGGCGATCGACTGGAACGCGAAGCCGCCGAGTCGGATGAAGCGGCGGAGAAGAGCGCGCGCGAAGCGGCCGCGCTGGCGGCCCGCGTTCAACAAGCCGAAGCAGAACGGGTGCTCGCCGAAGCCCAATTGCGCACGGTGGCGCGCGAGCGGGCGCGGCTCGAATCCGACCTTGCGGCGCGCCAACGGCCATTGATGGGTCTCACCGCGGCGCTTCAGCGCCTGTCGCGTAGCCCGCCTGCATTTTCGCTGCTGCGCCCGGGCACGGTCGAAGACACCGTCCGGGCCAGGGCGCTGATGGCGAGCACGCTTCCCGTGATCGAGCGCCGGACGAGCGCCTTGCGCAAGGAGATCGCGGCGATCCAGGGAATCGAGGCTCGCGAGCAAGCGGCGGCAGAGCGCCTCCGTGCCACCAAGACTCGCCTCGCCACGAGACGCCGCGAACTGCTCGCGCTCGAAACCGAACAGCGTCTCGCTTCGCGCCGCCTCGGCAATGATGCCGCACGCGAAGAGGAGCGCGCGCTCGCGCTCGCCGAAGAGGCGCGCGATCTCGATGAACTGGTCGAGGGATTCGATCGGAGCGCTGCCTTGCGCAGCCGGCTTGCCAGGCTCCCCGGCCCCAAGATCCGGCCCGCGCAGCCCGATGCTGCGGTAGCGTCGCCTGTCATCCCATCGCCAACATCCAGCGAACGACCGAACGAGGCCGCTCCGCAGCCCTATATCCTCCCTGCCAATGGCCGCCTCGCACGTGGCTTCGGCGGGGTTTCGCGCGGAGTTACGCTGGCGGTCGAACCGGGCGCTGCAGTCACTGCGCCGGGCGCAGGCCGCATTGCCTTCGCCGGGCCCTATTCAGGCTATGGCCGCATCGTCATCATCGAGCATGGGGGAGGATGGACCTCGCTTGTCACCGGGCTGGGGCGACTCGATGTCGATGTAGGAAACGATGTGGTCGCCGGCGGGTCGCTCGGGGTTGCCGATCCCCGGCTCGGGCAGGTGATGCTCGAGTTGCGCCGCGACGGCGAGACGGTCAACCCGCTCGCGCAGGTGCGGTAACGCGACGCAGGGCGAGCCGTTTCGCTTTCCCGTCGCGGCAAGCTGGTATTCATCACCAGCCTGCGATAAATCCTCCACAATCCAACAGGAGCGCCCGCTTGAAGACCAAATTCGCCGCCATCGCCCGTGCCACCGCGCTTGTCGTTGCCGTCGCCCTGCTGCCTGCCACCACGGCAGGCCTTGCCCAGGTCGATGCGCGCACGTCTCCGGATTTCGCCCGCCTGTTCGAAATCTACCAGATGGTGAAGGACAACTACGTCGAAGGCGTCGATGACGAACAACTGATCCGTGGCGCGATCGACGGCATGCTGGGAAGCCTCGATCCGCATTCGAGCTATCTCGACGGGTCGGCGATCCAGCGGCTCAACACAATGGTCGACGGCGAATATCAAGGGCTCGGCCTGTCGGTCGTGGGCGAAGAGGGCGCGGTCAAGGTCATCTCGCCGTTCAAGGGCAGTCCGGCCGAGGAAATGGGCATCAAGGCCGGCGACTACATCACCCATCTCGATGGCAAGTCGATCATCGGGCTCGATCTCGACGAAGCCGTCGCAAAAATGCGCGGGCCAGAGGGCACCGACATCCAGCTGACCATCTTCCGTCCCGGTCGCGACGATACGTTCGACGTGACCGTTACGCGCGGCACGATCCAGCTCGAACCAGTTACCTACGAACTCGACGGCACGATCGGCGTCATCTCGATCAACGAATTCGCCGCCGATGTCGGGGTCGATGTCGCCGAAGCGATCGATACGATGCGCCGCGACGTCCCGGGCGGCAAGCTCACCGGGCTTGTGCTCGACATGCGCAACAATCCGGGCGGCTCGCTGCGCGAAGCGATCATCCTGTCGGACCTGTTTCTCACCAAGGGCACGATCGTTTCCCAGAAGGGGCGGCGTAGCGAGGACAATCGCAGCTTCCCGGCGGAAATCGTGTTCCGCGGCGAGATCGCACCCGACATGCCGATGATCGTGCTGATCAATGCCGGCTCCGCCTCGGCCAGCGAGATCGTCGCCGGCGCTTTGCAGGATCAGCGGCGCGCGTTGGTGATGGGTGAACGCAGCTTCGGCAAGGGCAGCGTGCAGTCGCTGTTCTATCTCGATGATGACCGCACCAAGGGGCTCAAGCTCACCACCGCGCGGTATTACACGCCGAGCGGCAAATCGGTGCAGGAGGGCGGGATCGATCCCGATATCCGCGTGCCGCAGATGTCCGATCCGGACGCCGCGCGCCGCTCCAAGCTCGCCTTCCGCGAAAGCGATCTGCGCGGTCATCTGATCAACGAGGCCGATGTCGACGATCGCGAGTTGGAGAATGATCGGCAGACCGATCCGCGTTTCGATGTCACCGCCGAAGAGCTCGAAAAGCAGGGCATCGAGGATTTCCAGCTCGACTACGCGATCAAGACGCTGAACCGCACGTCCAATCCGGTCGGTCTCGCGAAGCGGAAATAGGAAGATGCCAAGGCCCAAGACCGCAGCGACTGCGCTCAGGACGGCACGCTCGGTTGCGCTTCTGGTGCCGTGCTTCCTGCTCGGCGGTGCATTGATCTCGCAATATGTCTTCGGGCTTTACCCGTGCGAGATGTGCTGGTGGCAGCGCTATCCGCATATCGCGGCGATAGTGTTTGGCATCCTCGCGTTTGCTCTCAAGCCGGCGCGCTGGCCGATTGCCCTGGCGGCTCTGGCCGTCCTCGTATCGGGGCTGATCGGCGCGTTCCATGCCGGGGTCGAATATGGCTGGTGGGAAGGCATCACCGGATGCGCATCGGCGGTCGATTTCGGCAATGGCGATCCGCTCGAGGCGATCATGAATGCCGACCTGATCCGCTGCGACGTCGCGCCGTGGTCGCTGCTCGGTATTTCGCTCGCTGGCTGGAACTTCCTTTTCTCGAGTGCGGGCGCGCTGATCGTGTTCGCACTCCTCATCAAGACGCGGAGACCCGCATGACCGATCATCCCCAGTCTCGCTCCACCGCCGCCGAGCGGCGCGCCCAGATGATTCGCGTCGACCAGGCCGGAGAATTCGGCGCGACGCGGATCTACAAGGGCCAGTTGGCAGTGATGGGCAATCGCTCGCACCTGTCGACCGAGATCGAGGGTATGGCGCGGCAGGAAGAAGGCCACCGCTCGCGATTTGACGCGTTGATGGCCGAACGCGGCGTGCGTCCTACGGCGCTGCAGCCGTTCTGGTCGGTCGCGGGGTATGCGCTGGGCGCGGGCACCGCGCTGCTCGGCCCCGAAGCCGCCATGGCTTGCACCGCCGCAGTCGAGGAAGAGATCGACCGCCATTATTCCGACCAGCTCGACGAATTGGGCGAAGACGATCCCGAACTCAGCGAAATGATTGCCGAGTTCCGCGAGGATGAGCGCGAACATCGCGACGCTGCGCTCAATGCGGGAGCCGAACGCGCGCCGGGCTACCCGCTGCTGTCGGGCGCCATCCGCCTCGGCTGCCGCCTCGCCATCCGAATTTCCGAGAAAGTCTGATTTTACCGGAACCGTCGCGCTTCATCCTGCGCTAATCCGGTGGAGACAAGGATCTAAACCATGCAGAAACCCACTATCGTCCTCGCCCCCGCCGCTCTTGCCATCGGGCTCGCCTTTGCGTCTCCCGCCATGGCTCAGGATGAGAGCACCAAGATCAACCAGGTGTTCATCACCGAGGACGAGGAATGCCCGCAATCGACCGAAACCACGATCGTGGTCTGCGGCAGGCTCGAAGATCCGTATCGCATCCCCAAGGAATTGCGCGGGGCCAGCGGTCCCCAGGCCGAACCATTCGAAGAACGTGTTCGCAGCTATGAGATCATGACCGACACGGGCATCCAGTCCTGCTCCCCCGTGGGCGCGGGTGGTTTCACCGGCTGTACGCAGGAAATGATCCGTCAGGCCTATGGCGAAAAGGCCGTCGCCGATTCGGTGCGCTTCGCCCAGCTGATTGAGGAGGCGCGCGCCGAACGCCTTTCGGAAATCGACGAAGATGCGGCGGAAACGCAGCGCCGGGTCGAGGAGCTCGAAGCAGCTTATATGCGCAAGCTCGAAGCAGAGCGGCGGGGCGAAGACCCGGATGCCGAACCGCTCCCGGCGCCCGAAGGGCAGGGTACCCCCGCTTCTGACGAGGCCGAAGACGCCGAAGCACCCGAGGCTTAATGACAGTTTAGGCTTCGCACGCTAACTCCGCCCGCAATGGAGTGGGGTGCATGAAAACAATCCTCGTCGTCTTCGGCACACGGCCGGAAGCCATCAAACTGTTTCCGGTGATCAATGCCCTCCGGGAGGCGGACGGCATACGCCCCGTCGTATGCGTTTCCGCGCAGCATCGTGGTCTGCTCGACCAGGTGCTCGCAATTGCCGGGATCGTGCCCGATTTCGATCTCGACATCATGACGCCAGGCCAGACTCTCGATGCGCTCACCGCATCATTACTGGTCGAGCTGGGCAAGGTGATGGACGACGTGAAGCCCGATCGCGTGCTGGTCCAAGGCGATACCGCAACGGTCATGTGCGGCGCGCTTGCCGCCTATTATCGCAAAATACCGGTCGACCATGTCGAAGCGGGGCTGCGCAGCGGTAATATCTATCAACCCTGGCCCGAAGAGGTGAATCGCAAGGTCGTCGGCAGTTTTGCCGTGCTTCATTTCGCGCCGACCGAAACCGCCGCCAATGCGCTGAAGGCAGAGAATGTCGACCCGGCGGCGATCCACGTGACGGGGAATACGGTGATCGATGCGCTGCACTGGGTCACCGACCGGATCGAGCGCGAACCTGAATTGGCCGACGCGCTCGACGATCTGAAAACGCGCTTTTCCGGCAAGCGGATCATCGGCGTAACCAGCCACCGCCGCGAGAATTTCGGTGGCGGTCTCGAAGCGATCGCCGAAGCGATCCGTCGCCTCGCCGCGCGCGACGATGTCGCCTTGATCTTCCCTGTCCATCCCAATCCCAACGTGCGTGCGGTGATGGAAGAGGCACTGAGCGGGCTCGAAAATGTCGCGATGATTCCCCCGCTCGATTATCCCAACTTCGCGCATCTGCTTTCGCTGGCGGACATCATGCTCACCGATAGCGGCGGGGTGCAGGAAGAAGCGCCCGCGCTCGGCAAACCGGTGCTGGTGATGCGCGACACCACCGAGCGGCCCGAGGGCGTGGCGGCAGGCACGGCCAGGCTCGTGGGGACCGATGCCGACACAATCGTCGCCGAGGTCGAGCATCTGCTCGACGATAGCGACGCGTACGAAGCGATGGCGCGGGCGCACAACCCCTTTGGCGACGGGAACGCAGCCGAGCGGATCGCGCGTCTTATCGCCGCAGCGTAAGCGGAGCGCTTCCCACGGTTTCCGTTTCCGGCGATTTAACCCTATCGCGCTAGGTCAGCTGCGAAAGACAAACAAATAGGGCGAATATGCCGAACGGACAAGACATGACGGCGTGTGTGATCGGGCTGGGCTATATTGGCCTGCCCACCGCTGCGATCATCGCACGCGCGGGAATCGAGACTTACGGCGTCGATGTCAGCCAGGACGTGGTCGACACGATCAATCGCGGCGAGATCCATATCGAGGAAGTCGATCTCGACGGACTGGTGCGCGGGGTTGTGCAGCGCGGCCTGCTTTCGGCCGGAACGGCGCTCCGCCAGGCCGACGTGTTCGTGGTCGCTGTGCCGACCCCGTTCGAAAAGGACGGCAAGCATACACCCGACCTGAGCTATGTGATGGACGCGGCCGCCAAGCTCGCGCCGGTGCTTGCGCCCGGGAACACCATCATCCTCGAGTCGACCTCGCCCGTCGGCACCACCGAAGCAATGCGCGACCGGATCGCCGAACTGCGTCCCGATCTGAAGCTGCCGGGCCTGACCGAGGGCACCGCGGACGTCGCGATCGCCTATTGTCCCGAACGCGTCCTTCCCGGACGCATCCTGGTGGAACTGATCGACAACGATCGCTCAATCGGCGGGATCACGCCGCGCTGCGCACGCAAGGCTCTATCCTTCTACAAGAAATTCGTGCGCGGCGAGTGCATCGTCACCGATGCGCGCTCGGCTGAAATGACCAAGCTGGTCGAGAACGCCTTCCGCGATGTGAACATCGCCTTCGCCAACGAGCTGTCGATGATCGCCGATGCGATGGATCTCGACGTGTGGGAAGTGATCCGCCTCGCCAACCGGCATCCACGGGTGAACATCCTTCAGCCCGGACCCGGTGTGGGCGGGCACTGCATTGCGGTAGATCCGTGGTTCATCGTCCACGGCGCGCCCGAACAAGCGAAGATCATCCGCACCGCGCGCGAGGTCAACGACGCCAAGATGGCGCATGTCCTCGAACGTGCGACGGCGCTGTGCGAAGCACATTCGGACAAGCAGATCGCCTGCTATGGCCTCGCCTTCAAAGCGAATATCGACGATTTCCGCGAGAGCCCGGCGCGTTTCGTCGCGGCCCGGCTCGCCCGCAAGTTCGGCGACCGAGTGGCGATCGTCGAACCGCATGCGCGCAGCCTCCCGATCGAGTTCGAAGACACCGGCGCCACGCTGACCGATCTCGACGACGCGCTCGAACGCTGCGACATTCATATCGTGCTGGTGGATCACGACGTCTTCCGCGCAGTGCCCGCCGAAGAGCGCGGCGATGCGCTGGTCTACGATACACGCGGCATCTGGCCCGACTGAGACAGTGCGCGATGGACCTGCAGACCGCCGCGCGCTAGGGCCGCGCCAGACGCATTGAATTACGGGTTCGCCATGTCACGCTTTTCGTTTGCTATGCTCATGATCGCTGCGACCGCTTTGGCCGGCTGTTCGTCGGAGCCTGCTCCCGCGTCGGATCGCGCTGAGCCCGCCTCGGCGCCGGCGGGCACGGCCCGACTGCTGTCGCTAGGCAGTCACTTGGTCGAAGAAGGCGGCACGAGCGCCGAACTCGCATTCAATTGCGCTGTCGCATTGCGCGTCACCGAGGTCGCGGTGGCCCCGCTGACGACGGCCGCCAATGCCGATCAGATGGAACTGATCAAGCGGGCGAGCGAGATCTACACGCGTCGCGCGGTTGGCACGGAGGCAGGTCGTACGGAGCGCGAAGTGACAACCGATATCGCGCGTCAAACCCGGGCGAAGATGGACGAGAAGTCAGAGCAGGCCCAACTCGCGATCGTCTGCCTGCGCGGCCTGAAGCAGCGCTGATCAGCGCCGGGCAAGGCTCGGAGAGGAAATGGTCATCGAGGTGTCTCGCGGTTCGTAGCCGATCCGTGCGAAGGCCGTGACGATCTGGCTTTCGCACCATTCCGGGACCTCGAAATCGGCCTGGACCGTAAATTCGTTTTCCATCGCGACAGTCCGGTTCAGGACCGTTTCCTTCCGCTCTCCGCCGATGCACTCGATCTGCCAACGCAGTTCGCTGTCCGGTGCGAAATCATCGGCGCGTTGCTGGGCTGAAAACGTATAACTGCCCGGCGCAATGGCAGCGACCTTGCGCATGATCGGTCCGGGAAAGCCAGGTTCGAACGTGCTCGAGAGCTCGTAGTCGCCGTCATCGGCAACGAGGAATAGCGAATCGACGCCTGCGATATCATAGCGTTGCCAAGAAACCGGCGTGTAGCGGGCGTTGGTCGACGCGTCGGTCATGGCCAAGCTCGCAAGGTAGGCCGGATCGGCACCGTCCAGCGAACGATAGTAACGCAGCGCCAAGTCCGTGCGGCCCTCGCTCACCAGGCGGCTCAAAAGCTGGCTGTGGAGGGCTTGGTAAAAATCGCCTTCGGGCATGCCGCCCGATTCAATCAGCAGCGCAACGACGTCTCGCGAATCGGGTGTGGTCGCGACCGCCTGACGAAGAAACTCACCGAGCCACGGCGTGTCGCGCTTGAGGTACGGCTGCAAATGGGCACGGATTGCAGGCGACTTAATCGCCGCCGCAAGCACGGGGAGCAGCAGGGCGCGGCTCGATTCGCGCATCCGCATCGCATTGTCGTAGTGATAGAGTACGGATGCAACGTCATCGTCCTCGACCGCGGTCTCGATCAGAAACAGCTGGGTCCCAAGATCGCGGCGCGAAAGGCGGTCCGACATAGCGACCAGCGCCTTGAACCGATCAAGTTCGTCGGACGAGGCATTGGTGCTCGCAAACAGGCGGAACGCCGGTGCATTGAGGGGAAGAGCGGCGATCGAATCTCTTGCCGCGGCAAATAACTGGTCACCGCTGGAGGTCGATTCCCCACCCGCCTGCGCCAGTCGTTCCGCGCGGCGGATGATCGCATCCGGATTGTCGCCATCCAACGCTAGCGCGGCTTCGGGATTGGCCCGGGCGAGCGCGAAGGAGGCCGAGAACAACCCTGCGCTGACGGCGACGAAAACCGTGGCCAGCGCGGCCAGCGCAATGATCGAATATCGAGTGGCCGGCCGCATATTAGGCGCGCTCTTCTTCGTCCTGACCGTAGCGGAACCCGTAGCCATATCCGTAGCCATACCCGTACCCAGTGGTGGATGCGTTGTCGAACTTGGTCAGGACGCCGCCGAGCAGGTTGGCGCGGCTGTCACGCAGGCGATCGAGCGAAAGGTTGATGCCACGGACCGGAACGCCGCGCGATTCGATCACGTAGACAACGCCGTCGACTGATTTCGAGAGGAGCGGTGCATCGGCGATTCCGAGCAGAGGCGGTGCATCGACCACGACATGGTCGTAGTTCTCGCGCAGCTTGCTGATTAAAGTACCTGTCCGATCGCCACTGAGGAGTTCGGCGGCGCTTGGCGGCGTGGGGCCTGCCGTCATCACATCGAGGTTCGACATGTCGCTGTGGTTGATGAGCAGGGCAAGGTCGTCTTCGCCGGCAAGGAAATTCGCGAAGCCCTGGCCGTTGGCCATGCCGAACGCATTGTGAACCGACGGGGAGCGCATGTCGGCATCGATAATGATAACGCGTTTGCCGGTTCGGGCGAGAATGCGCGCCAACGCGTAAGACGTCGTGCTCTTGCCTTCGGCTGCCCGGCTCGAAGTGATCATCACCACGCCGGGGACCCCTCTGGTCGAAGACAAAGCGAGGTTCGAGCGAATCGTGAGATAAGCCTCCGACACCTCGGACTTCGGATCGTCGACGAGGTCGGCGATTTCTTCGTCGTCCTCGGCCACCGGAACCACGCCCAACAGGGGCAGGCCAGTGGCGCTTGTCACGTCGTCCGGTGTCCGGATCCCGTCATCGAACTGCTCGAGCAGGAACACAACGACTGCTGCGGCCACCGCACCGCCGAACAGCGCGATGAGCAGGTTCAGCATCAAATTGGGCGAAGACGGCGCTCCCGGCACTTGGGCCTGGTCGACGATCGCGATATTGCTGGCACCCACCGACGCTACGCCGATCTCGCGGTAGCGCTGGAGCGTGCCCTCATAGAGCTCGCGGTTGGTATCCACCTCGTTCTGGAAAATATTGTACTGGATTCGCGCGCGTTCCTGATCGCGGAGCTGTCCAGTTAGCGCGTCGACGCGGGCAGTCAGATCCTGCTCGCGCTTGAGCGCTGCCTGGTAATCGGCTCGCGAGCCACCGCGCAGACGCGATTCTTCGCGGGCAATGGAGGTTTCGAGCGCATCGATCTGTTCGGCAAGCGCGCGCGCTGCAGGATAGCCGGGTTCGAACTTAACCATCATCTCGGCATATTGCGCCTGCAAGTCGGCGAGCCGGTTGCGAAGATTGGCAACCGCCGTATTGCCAGCGAAATCCGACCCGCCGGGCGATGCGGCGCGAGCTTCCAGGGCAACACGCTGGGCGGTGGCCTCGACCAGCGCGGAATTCAGTTGTTCGAGGGTCGCGGCCTTGAGCGTGGGCGTCGCAACGGTGCGGCCGTCCTGCTCTTGCCGGTTGAGGATCACGATGTCGTTTTGGTTGGCGTAAGTCACCAACTTGCGTTCGGAGTCTTCGACGTCCTTGCGCAATTCGGCGAGGCGTCGTTCGAGGAAGGACTGGGCATCGCTGGTCATCGAGAAGCGACGGTCGATGCTCTCGGCAATGAACTGTTCCGACCAGGCATTGGCGATTTCTGCCGAAAGCGCGGGGCTGGCACTGGTGTAGACGATATCGACCAGCGAGGATCGCGCGATAGGCGAAATCGAGACATTTCCAAGGAGCAGCCCAACCGCCCCTTTGCGCAGTTTATCCAACTCCTCGCGGGTGGGAACCTGGCCGGTCGATTCGCGCAGCGGAAGATCGTTGATATCGATGCCATGGGCCTCGAAAAATTCGGGGCGGGTGGCCAGACGCAACTCACGTTCGACCCGTTCGGCGACGGACCTTGCGGTCAATAACTGGTACTGGGTTTCGTAGAATTCCTGATCGAATGTACGATCGACATCGTCGACGCCTTCGACGTTGGTGATCCGCTGGTCCTGCCGCGCGATTTCGAGACGCGAGGATGCGGTGTATTGCGGCACGGCGAGCAAGGTTGCGGCGATCCCGGCGAGCAACGCCGCGGCGACAACCCCGAGGATGATCCACTTGCGGCGTAGAATGATCCCGAGATATTCGCGAATGAGGGATGCCTCGTGCCCCTGGTGATTGGCGGTGGCATCGGAATAGACTTCCGGCGCGGAGAAGATGTTATCGCCTTCCGGCGAGAAGTTGGTTGCACTAGACATCGTGACCCGGTCTCCGCTCAGAGCGTATTCTGCAAAAGAATCGTCAACGGCGTGGCGACCAGCGTTGCCGCACTTACGATGTTGTCGAACAGGCGCCGCGAGTTGCTTTCGCCGACGACGATCACGTCGTTGGGATAGATCGCCGGATCGTCATACATTCCGCGGCTGATCGCTTCGAGATTGTAAAGCGTCGCCATGCGCTGTCCCGACACGGTGCGAAAGACGACGACATCGCGCGAATTCGCGAACTGGCCGAGTCCGCGCGCCTTGGCGATCGTCGTCATCAACGAAGATTTGCGAGCGACCGGATAGACGCCCGGCATCTGAACCGAACCGTACACGGTGACTTCCCGTTCGGTCGTCTGCGTGACAAGTGTGCTCACTTGCGGATCCCGGACGAAGTCGCCGCGCAGTCTTTGTTCGATGCGTTCGGAAACTTCTTCCGGCTGCAGGCCGGCGACTTCGACGGTACCGATGAGGGGGAACGAGATTCGACCGTTCTCGTCGACCGCGACTTCGCGATTGCTGAGGTCGGGAACGCCAAACACGTCGACCTTGAGGCGATCGCCGATCCGCACGCGCGTATCCGTAGGCACGCCTTCCATGTCGGCGTCGGTCGGCGCAGGCATTTCGCCCTCGATGACCTCGAGGCCCGGCGCACCACCCACCGGTGCGGGCGTACTACTGCAACTGCTCGCCAAGAGGGAGCAGAGCGCAATGCCCATTGCCGCAATAGATTTCATGTCGATCCCACCCGGTTCGCTTCGACGCGGCTTCAAGGCCGTGCTGTTTGTTTTGCCTGCCCCGCCGAAGCAGCGGGCAGTCTCATCCATACCGCCGCGACCGCAGCCACACAGGCCAGCGACGGAACGCGCAGGGGGTAATCGACCAGACTCCAAAGTCCAAGAATAAAAAGCGCGGACAAGCCCACCCAAGACAGCAGGTCGGGCGTCCGGCCGAGTGGCAAACGGGCCCATGCCGTGCGCCCTGTGCGCGCGATCGCAACCATCGCGAGTACGAGCAGGATGACTGCCGGGACGCCCAGTTCGAGGATCCACTCGAGCCAATCATTATGCGCATGGTTCCAGTAGGTGGTGCCGAGCATGTCGCGAGGCTCGTGGACCTGAAACAGCTCGACGAACGATCCCACGCCCGAGCCGAAGGGCTGGTACTGGCCCATGAACCCGACCACGGTTTCCCAGACCGGCCAACGGTTTTCGTCGGCTGCGCTGGTTTCGGCGAGGCGACCGAGTCCGTCGGCACGCGAGAAGGCGATTGCGATGAATGCGGTCACGAACACGGTGGCGATCGCTCCGACGATATAAAACGGCTTCAGCGACCGGGCGCCACGCTTTCGCACCGGGGGTTCCCATGCGCGGATGAGAGCGGCGCTGAACAGCGCCGCGATCACCAGCCCCACAAACCCGGCGCGCGACCCCGTTGCAAGAGCCAGCAAAACCAGCACGATTGCAGTGGCCCCTGTGGCGGTGTGCACCAGCGCGCGAACCGCGCCTTTGGCTTTCAGCCCGAAGACCGCGAGCATTGGAAGCGCTATACACAACATGGCAGCGGAGTGATTGCGGTTGGCGAAAAGGCCGACGGGATAATCCGTATTGGTAACCGCATAAGGAAACAGCGAGCGGTTGAGCCCGCTGGCGACCTGCGCCACGGCAAGCAGTGCGCTCGTGGCCGCGAGGGCGAGGATGACCAGCAGAAGCTTGCGATGCTGGTCTACCGTCAGCTGCATCGCGAGGATCATGGCTGCAGCGGGGACCAACATGGCGTAAAATGCATTCCAGCCACGGTGCGGCGAAAGGGTCAAGGGACGCCATTGGTCTTCGAGCCCAACGAGGCGACCTGCTTCGACCGCGATGTCGCGCCCGGGCAGCGCCGACCAGATTGCTGGTGGCAGCGGCACCACATGCAGCCCGATCAGCACCACGATGGCCGCCATGATGCCGAGTGCGAGGCGATGGATGTGCACCTGATCGCGCTTCAGTGTCACCAATCCGATCGCTAGACAGATCACTCCGAGCGGGCGCAGCAGAATCAGCGAGATGATATCGCCGCGCGAGCCCCCACCCATGAGGAAGACGGCAATCATCAGCACAACAAGCGTGAAGAACGGAATCGATCGGCTATCGAGCCGCTTGAGAGTGAACTTTCGGCCCATAGCTCTACTTTAGCAATTTGCGCTCGCGCATTTCGTCGAGGCTCTTCTGATAGGCGCTTTCCTGCGGGCCCGAGGCTTTCGCCCAGTCTGCCAGACGCGCAATGCCGCGTTCGAAATCGAACTGCGGGGCAAAACCCAGCCGATCGCTGATCTTCGCCATATCCGCGTAGTTGTGGCGGATGTCGCCAAGGCGGAAATTGCCGCTGACTTCGATCGGCACGTCGGCTTCGAGCAGGCGAGACAAGGTTCGCGCAACGGTCATCACGCTGACCGGCACGCCGGTTCCCACGTTGAAAACCTCGTTCGCGGCGGCCGGATGCTCGACGCCGAGCACGGTCGCTTCGACCACATCGTCGACGAACACGAAGTCGCGGCTTTCCTCGCCATCCTCGAAGATGTTGATCGGCTTGCCCTGCATCATCAGGTTCGAGAAGATCGAGAGGATGCCGGTATAGGGGTTGGAGAGCGACTGGCCGGGGCCGAACACGTTCTGATAGCGGAAGGCGACGCCTTCGATCCCGATCGACGGGCACACCGTCATCACCAGCTGTTCCTGCACCTGCTTGGTGATGCCGTAGACCGAGCTGGGGTGGATCTTCGAATCCTCGTCGGTCGCGACCAGTTCGAGCGTGCCATCCACTCCGGGTTGCTTCACTTCGAAATCGCCCGCTTGCATGTCGGCTTCTGCGCGATGCTCCGGATAGACATAGCTGCCATCGGGGGCGCGATAGCGGCCTTCGCCGTAAATCGAGCGCGATGAAGCCACGACCACGCGTTTTACCGCATGATCTCCGTTCGCCAGGATATCGAGCATCAGAGATGTGCCGCCGATATTGACGTCGGAATATCGTTCGATCTGGTACATCGACTGGCCGGTGCCGGTTTCTGCGGCGAGGTGGACAACCACCTCCTGGCCGTCGAGTGCGCGCTCCATCGTAGCGCGATCGGTCACCGAGCCACGGATGAACGCTGTCTTTTCGGCAATCGCGCGATAGCCTTCGGATTGTTCCGGATCGGCACCGTGTACCTGTTCAAGGAGACTGTCGAGCACGGTCACGTCGTGACCTTTTTCGACGAGTCGCAGCGCAAGCCGCGAGCCGATGAACCCGGCTCCGCCCGTAATCAGTACCTTCATGCGCTGGCTCCCTCGGGTTCGATCAGCGAAACGCTCTGCCGGATGTTGCCGGGGGAGGACGCGCCGAACACGACCGACTGGATATTGTGGCGATTTATATATTCGTAGGCTTCGGCCGGCGGCACTGCGCCCGACGCGAGAGTCGACATTGCCATGACCGGGTACTTGGTTCCGTCGTTTTCGGCCAGTACCTGCTCATATTCCTCGACGCCCGGTGACATCAGATAGCCGATCTTGTTGATCGAGGCGCAGATGACGACATCCTCGATCCCCCATTCGATCAGCTTGGCCCGCAGGAATGGCAGGTTCTGCGTAATGAGGCCGGGGTAGGCGCCGTACTTCTTGCGGATATGCTCGCAATAGGCCTTGAAGGGTTCGGCCACGTCGTAGCCCAGCATCAGATCGACGATGACGTTCTGCAGGAACACCACCCGGACATCGAGATCGTGATAGATCTCCATCTCCTGGTCGACGAGCATCTTCATCAGCTTGACCGCGTCGAGAGTCGCGACCGCCATGCCGCCTTTCAGCATCTTGCCGAGCGCTGATTTGGCGCCTTGCGCGAACAGAATTTCCTGCACCGCGCCGACCATGCCGCGATCGTTGACCATGCTCGCATATTTATGCGGATAGGGGATCGAGGGATACCAGCGCAAATGGCCGTATTTGTCCGGATCGGCGCGGAATCGGTCGCAAATGCCCTTTGCGCGATCATTGCTGTTGAGCATGATGCCTTCGATGCCCGCTTCGATCGCGTGATCGTAAACAGCCATTACATTGTCGAGCTTGGCAAATCGTTCGGCACGTTCCTGTGCCTTGTCCTGGCTCATGTGGTTGATGCCGAAGAACTGGTTGTCGCCGAACACGATGCGGTCGATGGGGCCGTTGGCGCTCATGCAGCGTCTCCCTGGGCATTCGCGGCACCGTCGGCGAACAGCTGTTCGATGACCCGAAGATTGGCGCTCGCATCAGCGAAGGTGCAGCGCACCGGTGCAGGCTCGCCCGCCTTTGCCGCGCGCACGGCGTCGATGAAATCGAACATCTGCGCGGTGTATTCGATGCCGCGGACGTAGAAGGGCACGCTGGAGAACACATCGGTGATGTAGAGCTGGTTCCAGCCCTCTTTCAGTCCATGCGCCTCGTGCGCCCGGGTAAGGAAAATCTTTATCCCGTGCTGGTCGACCTGGATCTTGCCCTCGCTGCCGAAGACTTCGAACTTGTTGGTCGGCTTGCGGAAACTGGCATCGGACCAGTTGACGTAGATCGTGCCGGCCAGCCCGCTCTCGTAGAACAGCGAGGAGCTGACCACGTCCTCGACCTGCTTGGACCAGACCTTCGTCAGGCTGGTGCCACCGACCCTGTCGGGCGCGCCGAGCATGTAGTTGATCAGGTCGAGCGCATGACTCGCCATTTCGTAGACCGCGCCGCCACCATTGGCATGGGTCGAGCGCCAGCCCGCGTCGCCCGGATCGCGGATGATCGTAGGGCTGAACATTTCGCTGCGAAAGCGCAGCGGCCTGCCGATAAGACCATGCTCGATGAAGCTCTTGGCCTTGGTGAACATGTCGTTCCAGCGATTGACGTAGCCGACCTGGTTGACGAGCCCCGCAGCGTCGAACGCGCGGGCGAAACGTTCGCCGTCGCCCGCGGAAAGCATGAAGGGCTTTTCGACGAACGCGTGGAGCTTCGCCTCGAGCGCAGCATCGAGAATCTCGGGATTGAGCGCGGGCGGGGTGCAGACGAGCACACCGTCGAGCTGCTCGCCTTTCAGCAAGCCCTTGTAATCCTTGTAGGTCGAAACCTTGGTATACTTGCCGAGCATCGTGGTTATGAGCCTGGATGGATCGGCGACGCCGGTCACTTCGGCGTGTTCGTGCGCATTGGCGATCGAGAAATGGGTGATACCCATCCGTCCCGCGCCGACGATGCCCAGTTTCAGCGAATTGTTCATGAATTAAAGTTCGACCCAACGGCGTATTTGTTTTGCGGTACCCAACGGCGCCGATTGCGCTGGCCTTCTAATGACCCAATCGATCAAGTCAAACGGCTTGCGGCGGCTCCCGCTCGCCGATGATTTCTAGCAGACAATCGGTCACAGAACGCCATTTGATCGTCGGCCGCTTGCCCTTCAGCGCGGCCACTTCGAGCGCGAGGGTCGCGGGATCGTCGCCGGGCTCGAACACCACGCGATGCTCCTCGTCGAAATGGGGGCTGCGCGCGATATTGGGGTTGTTGGTGATCAGCTTCGCGCCGCTCGCCAGCGCCTCGAAGCTGCGCATGGTCAGCCCGGTCTGCTTGTCATGGGCGTAGTCGATCGTGAAATCCGACGTGGCCAGCACGCGCCGGTAATCCTCGTACGGCAGCGGCGTGCGATGGATATGTTTGCGCCAGCGGCGATAAAGGCGCGGCTGCTTGAGGAAGTTCCACGCCAGCGAGCGAATGTCCTGCTCGAAGATGTAGAAGAACGAATCCTCGGGCCGGATATCGAGCGCGCGGACCACGGCGTCGAGATAGGCGAGCCGGTTGGAATGATTGCGCATGATCGCGGAAAATCCGATCCGGATCGGCTCGACTTCGGCAGGCGGGGCCTGGGCCGAGAACAGCTCCACCAGCGGCCAGCCCTTGTCCTTCGCATCGCGCGAATCGAAGGTAGAGACGCGGTCGATCCCTTCGGCCCAGCGTTCGGTCGCGCGGTCGTAGGCGAGCGCATCGAAATGATAGCCGACGACCCTGTCCGCATGAGCTTTCAGGTCCGCGACCAGCTGCCTGCCGACCCCGCGCCCCTTGATGATGACCACCAGATCATAGCGCTTGCCCGTCAGAAACCTCTCGTTGACGACGCGGCGCGTGATCCGCCGCGCCACTTCGAGGTCGAGCTTGGCGATGACCTTGCCGACGGGGTTCTCCGGATATTCCTCGTTCGCCTCGGTCACATCGTAGCCGAGCTCGCGCAGCGCGTTGCCGAACATTCTCGCGAAGCTGTAGAAGGTGCGCGGGAGGATCAGCAGGCAGGTCTTGTCGGCGTGATCGGCCATCGCGTCAGGTCTGCGGATTGGGATGGGACGTCCCGTCGATCAGGTGCTTGGCAAAGGTCTGCACGTGATACTCGGGGAACATCCGCTCGGGTTCGGCCAGCGGCATGTCGAGGAATTCTTCCACGCCTTCGAAGCCGTCACCTTCCTCGAACACATGAAAGCGGTCGGGCGAATAGAAGCTCTCGCGCTTTACGCCGGCATTGCTGGTGATGATCTTGCGCCGGGCGCACAGGTTCTCGATTACCCGCATCGTGTAACCGGTCTGGTGGTGATTGGCGAAATCGAAGGTCGCGCTGACGGACTTCATCATTGCGATGAAGTCCTCCTTGGCAATCGGTCCGCTGGCGAGGCCGCGGGGCACGTGCCCGGCCTTGACCAGGGCCGCCTTGACCGGCGGTGTGGTGGCAAGATGCGTCTTGAACTCGATGCCGCGCTGCTCGCAATAATCGCGAAACTCGGCGATCATCAGATAGCGCGGGATCTTGACGAGATTGCCGACGAAATAGACGCCCTTCGGGGCCTCGCGCGGATCTTCCTCGAACTGGAACTGGCGCAGGCAGAACAGCGGCAGATATTTGTAGCCGTATTTGGCCGCATCACCCTGATCGAAGGTGTAGATATCGTCGAAGCGATCCGCGTAGGGCCGGTAATCGTGGTTGTCGATCGAGTCCCAGTTGTAGAGCGCAAAGCGCGCGCCGGGAAAGGCGTCGCGAAATCCGTCGAGCTCGGCAGGACGCAACTGGTGGACCTGGATGAAAAGCACCAGATCGTAGGTTTTGTCCTTCTCCGCACGCAGGATAGCCGCATGGTGGCGATGCAGCGCTTTTTCCCACATCGGCCGCGACAGCGTGCTCAGCGCTTTCCACGCCAGCGAGCGTGGCTGGATGTCGTACACCGAGACGGTATGTCCCATCCGCTCGAACTCGTCGGCGATAGCGCGGGTGTAGTCGTGGTAGTGGAGCGCCACCATCAGGATGTTCATCGACGGTATCCTCGAACGTCTGCGTTTGGCGACAGGTCGGCCTCTCGCCCGGTCGGATGGCGGGGGCGACGCGACCGCGAGGGAGGATCGGAGCGACCCGGAGTGGTTCGCGCCCTAGTCGGCAAAACTGCCGTCTTCAAGCGTCCGTCGCCAGATGTCCTGCTCGGTGTCGAGCCGGCGAACAATCCGGTTCACCCCGACCACCACGCAATGATCCGGGATATTGCGGTTCACAACGGCATTGGCGGCGATCACGCAATGACGGCCGATCCGCGCGCCGAATACCACGGCATTATGGCCGATCCAGCTACCTTCCCCGATCACGGTTTCGGCGAGCGGATCGATCGGCTGGTCCATGATCGCGACATCCGGATTTTCGAACCGGTGCGAATTGTCCGAAATATACACCCCGTTTGCGGTGAGGACCTTCGGCTCCAAACGGACGCTGCCATAGGCGTAAATATGGTTGAAGCGGCCGATCTTGCAGCCTGCGCCTATATCGAGACGTCCGGCCTCGGGACGATCATAGACCTGCAGACCCGTCAGCGGGGCGACGAACACATCGTCGTCGATGAAAATCCGATCGGCGCGCTCGATCCCGACGGGGCGCACGATTCGGCTCCCCTTGCCCAGCCGGCCGAACGACCGCCCCGAAACAAGCCGCAGGAAGGTGGAACTGATTGCGTTGCGAAGCCGGATTGCGAGCATGGTCGGGTTCTGCAGCAATTCTCCAACCGCAGCAAACATCGTTCTTGCGCGCTCGCCTGAAATCTATTCTCGATGGCGGGCGCGCCAAGCCTATCGTGATCGGCCCGGGCCTCGAATGCCGGGATGAGATCGCGCCGGCGACGAGGCCTGGCCGCGGCTCGACGATGTCGTGGAAAATCCAGGCCGGCCCGTGAGGGTCGGTTTGCGGTGGAGTTTACGCACAATCTCGGGGTTGCTCGATCGCGTCGACTCTCTGCTGGGCGGGATCAGCAAGCCGCTGAACGCGATCATGAGGATGAAGGGCGAAAAAACCAGCGCTTCGGATGTCATCGAGAGCAGGATCAGCATCGCGAACAGCCAGCGCGGTCGCCAAAGACGCTGGCGCCAGATGCCCCACAGGAACACCAGGGAAAGCGGAATGCCGACAGAATAAAGCAGCACAACGAGGCCGTTGCTGTTGGTCCGTTCGGAGATACTCTTCGCGGACAGACTGACATCAAGGTAGCCAACATCTGCGGCGATGGCCTGGTATTTTTCATGATCGAACCCGATCCCGGTCAGCGGTTTTTCCATCGCCACGTTGATACCGGTGCGCAAATCGAACTCGCGCGCTTCGGTCGATCCGCTGAATTGGCCATGAAACTTCTCGCCGAGATTGTAGGTCGCGTAGGCGGCGATCGGCACGAGCAGGATCGGCCCTGCGAGCAAGACGGCCAGTCTCCAGCGGCCGGTCGTCCTGATCCACCTGAACCACACTATGCCGTATTGCATCACGAGGATAACCGCGCCGGTGGTCGATTGCGTTGCGATCACGGCGAGGGTGGCGAGCCCGATATTGACCAGCGAGAACCTGCGCATGAACAGGCAGATGAAGAGGAAAATATTGAGATATATCTGAAACACGCCTGCCTCGAAAAAGAAGCCGTCGGGTCGTTTGAAGGTCGTCGCGTTGGCGATGAGGTCATGGTACGTGAAAATGTACAGAAAGGTCTCGTAGACCGCTTTGCCGACGTTGAACGACCAGAACAGGTCCGGGCGCAAAAACGCAAGGACCGGCGTCAGGACGGCCTGGACAGCCATGAGCCGGAGGATCGGGAACAATTCGTCCGCGATCGTTCCGGGGCGGACGTCGACATAGATCGCCAGCAGCGCCACCGCCGCCAGGAAGTTGGCATAACGCACGGCAAAGGCGCTCACCTGAACGTCGCCGCCACCGATGAGCGCAACCCCTCCCGTCACCAACAGGACAAACCAGACCGGCAAGAACTCGCGACGGAACATCCGTATGGGATTGGTGTGCGCAAAGCAGAAGATGAGCAGAGCGAGAAGCAGCGGTAAACGGGGAAGCGCGAGCGATCCGCCCGAAAGCAGCATGGCGGTGAAAAGCGCCAATTGCCGGAGGCGAAGAAGAGTGACAGGGTCGCGGAAGGCGAACCCGATGCGAGGCGCACTCCGAGCGATCATCTGACCGGCCAAGGCTCGGCTCGAGCATAAGTGGGGGTGAAAAGCTCGGTGTCCGCGGTCGGCGACCCCGACCCCGTCATACGCGAAGGCATAGCCGTGAGGCTGTACTTGCTCGACTTTAAACCGCTGATGCGGAACTGAACCATGCTACCCGCCCGATAAGACCAAAGCGCCGTTACACCTTGCGTTGCGCAGCGGCAAGCGCTCGGACCTTCCGGAGCTATGGCGCAGGATGAAGGCCTCTTCCTCAGATCAGTGAGCATCCTTCATTCCACGTTTTCGAAGAAGCGCCCGAGATACCGGCGTACCGACGCGGTTTGGATTTTCCTCCCGCCCGCATCAAGGTGGATGGCCCCATCGAAGAACAGTGTCTCGGCCAAGCAGAAGTCGCGGCCGTCAGGCTTCAGGGCCCGGGGTCCGTTCAATCTGTCGAGCCTGTCGAGTATCTTTTGAAAATGTGAACTATCGCGATCGCAAATCGCTTCCGGAACCGCGGCAGGGATCACCACGACATCGAACCCTTGGGCGATCAGGGTATTGCGAACATAGGCCTCGAACCGGGCAAGCCGTTCTTTCGTGATCGGGGTGAGGGCGCTTTCGCGGAGGTCCGGAGCGGCATGATCGACCGTCAGATGGGATGTCAGATCTCCGACCTCGTTGAAGCCCGATCGGCGATATATCGGGTTCGATGCCTCGATACCTTGTGCATGGTAACGAATCTCCGACCAAGTCCGGTGGATGATCTGGGGGACGCAGCGCGGCCGGTTCGCCAGCAGATCGACCCGCTTGAGCAGGAAAACAACGTCACAATAGGTCGAGGTATAGCGCTCATCCAAGTCGATAAGCTGCAGCTCGGGCACGATCACGATCGTGTCCTTCTCGGGGTCGAGGTGCGGAAGGTACAAATCGGTCAGATTGCGGAAGCCGATACTCGCCTGGATGCCGCCGTTGTAAACGGGCCGTCCCAGGGTTTCGCCAAGTTGTTCGGCAGAAATGGAGAACGCAACCCCCGATCCGCCCAGCAGCACCACTCGACCCGGTTGGCCCTTGCTTCCCTGAAGCATGGCGATGTGGTCCGCCGCTGCGGCCAGATAGCGCTCCTCGCTGACCTGGCTGAACGGGATCGCCTGCCACGCCACCAGCGCCAGCGCGTTGAGCGCGACGAAAACCATAGCGAGCGTGGCCAGCCGCCGCTTCGCGTGGGAGGCTGCTTTAAAACTGGAAATAGATGAAGGCACTTGGATCGGTCCGGTTGGCGGCGTTCACGAGGACGAGGATGAGGGCGAGAGCGAACAGCACGGTTTCGACCGCGGCGCGCGGGATTGCGCCGAGCCAAGCGAGGTTGAGCCCGCGATCGAGCCGCGTTCGTCCGCGCCACAGAAGGTCCACTGCCAGCCATCCGACCACGAAAACCATGCCGCCTCGCTGAGCATGCGGCAGTGCGGGATCGGTGACAATGCGCGCGAGATAGTCTGCGGCAACGGAGATATTCGGGCTGCGGAAAATAACGAACAGCAGAGCGACCGCGCCGAATGTGTAGGCCCATGCGATGATCGAAATGAGGGGGGACGGTCGCATGGCGAAGCGCCGATGCCACAGGCGTTCGAACACGAGCAGGATACCATGGGCCAGGCCCCAAGCGAGGAAGGTCCAGTTGGCTCCATGCCACAGACCGCTCACGAGAAACGTGAGGATCGCCGCAAGGTTCGCCTTCCAGAAAACGCGGGTCGCGCCGCTTGTCGGGATATAGACATAGTCGCGCAGGAACAGCGATAGCGTAATGTGCCATCGACGCCAGAAGTCCGTGATGGAGCGAGCAAAGAACGGTGTGTCGAAATTGGTCGAAAGCCGAAATCCCATGAGCGCGGCAAGACCTATGGCGATCGAGGAATAGCCGCAGAAATCGGCGTAGATCTGGATTGTGAAATAGAGCCCGCCCAAGGCCAGTTCGCCCCCGTTGTAGGAGGTGTAGCTGGCAAAAATGCCATCCACATACGGCGCCAGATTGTCCGCGAGTACGATCTTGAGGAACAGTCCGGCGATGATCAGGCAGACCCCCTGATAGGCGCTCGGCCAGCTGAACCGTTCCAATTTGCCGAACTGCGGAATGAGGTCTTTTGCGCGTTCGATCGGTCCGGCCACGAGCTGCGGAAAGAACGCTACATAGGTGGCGTAGCGCAGCAAGTTGCGTTCAGCTCGGAAACGGCCGTGATAAACGTCGATCGAGTAGCTCAACGTTTGCAGCGTATAGAACGAAATGCCGACCGGGAGGATGATATCGAGCGTCCCCCACCTCGCATCGAAGCCGATAGCGACGAGCGCGGATTTGAGCTCGTTGCCAAAGAAATCGAAATATTTGAAATATCCCAGAATGCCGAGATTGCCGACTACCGATAGGTGGAGCCAGCGGCGGCGGACGGACTGCCGGCGCGTGGACTCCATGCCGATCGCAGCTACGTAATCCAACAGGGTGCTGACGGCGATCAGCCCGAGAAAGCGCCAGTCCCACCAGCCATAAAAGACGTAGCTAGCGCCTAGTATGATCCCGTTCTGGACCGGGACCGAACGCAGCAGCCAGCGGTTCGTCGCCAGCAGGGCGAATACCACCGGAAAGAACAGCCAGAATGTGCCGGTTGAAAACAGCATCCCGTTTTCAGGCGTTCGATCCTGGCCGCAGGTTCAGCCGCTGCGATTGCGGAAACGGTACGCGCTGCAACAGATCGGGCTCCTCGGAAAGGACCAGTCGTCTATCAATCGTTTCGCCGCGCGGCAATCGGAGGGGCCAGATGGCTAGGCGCTTTCGGCGCGCCGCGTGCGATGGTTAAGGAGCGCGACCGGCGTGTCGTCAATCACCGCGGAGACCATGCGATCGACTGTGGGCTGCGAGAGCCAGTGCGCCAGCGAGTGTTTGCTCCAGCGCTTGAAGCCGCCCGGATTGAACGGCGAGAAGACCCAGTTGCAGCGCTGAGTCAGATAGTAGCACAGCAATGCCTGTTCGCGCCGGTGCTCGCTCACTTTCAGCTCGCCATCGGCCGCACGCTGAAGCAGCGTTTCGTATTCTTCGAGCGTGGTGGCGCAATCGACGAAACCCAGCGATGCGTATTGTGGCGCAGAGCCGGTGATCACAGGGCGCCCGAAAGCGACTGCTTCGGAGCCGAACGTTGAAGTATGGACGACCACTGCGGCAGCAGCTTCGAGCAATTCGTAGCTGTTGACCGGGTCCGCCGCAGCAATGAAGCGCAGTCGCGGATGATCACCGAATTCGGAGCTCAGCAGGTGGCCATAATCCTCGCTGGTCGCGGCAAGTGCGAGACGTTCGGCCGGATGCTGGCGTACCACCACCAGCCGGTCGGTATGGTCGAGCAGATAGCGCGCGGTTTCCACGATCCAGGTGGTATTATCCTTGTAGACTCGATGGAGGCCCAGCGCCGCCGCGTCCCAGGACGAATTGAGAGCAATCAGGATCGCGCCGTCATATTCGCTTTCCAGGCGCTCGGTTTGCGAAACTTGCGATGCGAAGGCATCCTTGCCCTGGCGTCGGGAGGCCATCTCCGTCTTCGCCTGTTCGATCGCAAAGCTGCGATCCTCGGCGGTGGCGTCGTCGCTCACGAGCCATTTGAAAGCGCGCGGAATATCCTGCAACTGGCATGAGATCCCGTCGACTGCCAGCAACATGGCGTCGTGTCCGCCACCATCGAACGTCGCGACGCGAACGCCATGCGCCCGCGCTTCTCTCACCCACAAGCCCGAATCGCCGAAGATGCCGCCGGGAACGAACACGAAAGCAACCGATCCAAAGGCCTCTTCTAGCCGATCGAACAATCCGGCGAGGTGCGCCTGTGCATCCATCCCCTCGCGAAGATTGCGTTCGACGATGGCTGCGCGTCCGGATCGCTTCATCTCGCCGCGCAGCGCCCAGGTGGCGTTGAGGCGCGCAAGCCGCTCGATCTCGCCCGCGTCGTCCTCGTCCACCAGCCCTTGGGCGACCGTGCCGAGATAGATCACCTCAAACCGTTCGGCGACGATGGCCATCACGTCCCTGATTGCCGGCATGGCCAGCCGATAGCGCAGCGCGTTGCCGCCTTCGATCACGTCGTCGACCACGAAGCGGATCCGCGCGCCCTTGCGCGCCATCATCAGCCCAGTGGCCAGAGTGAACCACGGCACTCCGCTGCCGTCCCACGGCGATATGACGACGAGGCCGGACGGGGCGTCAGCGTCTTCCGATTGGTCGTCTTCGGGGAAGGTCTCGAGAAACTCGCGCACGCGCTTCATCATCGTCCGCCGGGATTGCACCCAGCCGATGGGGTTCATCCCGAAGATGCGTTTGATCCAGGCCGAAACAGGCTTCATCCGAAAACTCCCGCGCAACGATTTCCGGCACTTGCGACGATTTGGTCGCTTCACTCCGCCGGGTCGCGGTCGCCCTTGCCGGAGCGGTCGCGGTCGATCAATCGAAACTCTCGATGGGCGCGCGACAAATGCCACCACCCGCCGATCGTCAACAGTGCGGTCAAGGCCAGCGCCAGCGATCGCGCCGTCACGACGGCATCGAGCGATAGTGGCTCGCCCCGCCAGATGGCCGCTCCGAGCACGACCGAAAGAAGCACTGTGCCGCTGCCATACGCGAACAGGAGCAGTCGAAATCTGATCAGGACCTTGAACACGAGTGTGAAAGCCGAACTGAGAGCGAGCAACAGCGCGCCCGGGGCGATAATGTAGGCATAGACAAGGTCCGGGGCATAGCGCGGGGCGAGCAATGCGAGCACCGGTTCCGCAAGGAAAGCGAGCGCGATCGCCGCTACCGCGACGTATCCCAGGAGCAGATAGAAGTATGTTCGCGTCACCTTCCTCAGCGATGGGCTGTGGCCTGTATCATGCGCACGCACGGCTGAGGGCAGGAAGATCGCATCCAGCGCGGCAGGAACGAGTTGAAGCAGGGTGACCACCATGATCGCGAGGAACAGGTGGCCCAGCGCATCGACGCCGAGCGCTGCCGTGACATACCATCGCTCGAGCTGGATGTTCACCTGCAACAGAATGCCGGCGAGGAAGAGGATAAAGCCCGCTGCCATGATCCGGCGCAACAAGCCGGGCGCAAAACGCAGGCGGCGCATGCGGAGAGTGTCCCCGAACAGCCAGCCGGAGATTCCGAACAGAATTGGCTGGCTGACGATGACAGCGGCGCAGGCGTAGATCGGGGATACGTCGAGCAAGGCGAAGCCGGCCAGCGACAGAAAGGCCGAGCCTAGATTGATCGTGTTGAGGCGCGTCAGGTGCTGGCTGGCGATTAGCTGGTTGGTCTGCCAGTTGCGGATCAGCATCGCGGTTCCGCCAATCGCTCCCAGCACGCCGATCCAGCCGTCTTCGGGGCGAGCCACGAAGACCAGCACCACACCTGCGACGACGAGCGCCACACCGCCCAGCATTGCGACGAAGCTGTAAACGAAATCGACGATCTGCTGCCGTTCATCGCTCACCGCCGAGAGGATCAGGCGATAGGCTCCGTTGAGGACGCCGAACTGGAGCAGGCCCAGTAGCAAGACGATCGACTGAAGCAGAGTGACCAGCCCAAGCTCGCGATAATCGAGCACCAGCATGAAGACGTAACTGCGTGCGATGAACAGCAAGTTCACCAGCAGGTTGACGATCACGTACTGTGCGCGCGTGTCGCGGGCTAGCCCAGCCAACCGAGACATGGAGCCTTTTGCAGGCAGGGACGGGTCGTTTCGCGTCAGCGCACCCTCTTATCGAGTTGCTTCAACGCCGCGCCCGCCACGATCGCGGCACCGGCGTCGGACAGGTGATCGTCGTCGTAGTAGTAAGCGACCGAGCCGGTCTGGACTATGCAGCGATCGGGCAGCGCCGTGTCGCATAGGAATTGTGCGGGACGAACCGGGCGGATGGCTGCATTATCGATCGAATCTAGCAATGTTATCACCCCGGCATTGCGATCTTCGAAGCGCGCCTGCGATGTCGATAGTTGCGGACGCCGAGCGGCTCCTGCCAGCGCGGCACGAGCGGTTGCGCGCTTGGGGTCGAATCCCACTTCCGGAGTTGGATAGACCAACGCTACCGGCGCGATACGGGCAAGGCTATCGACATAGGTTCGCACCGCCGTCTCCACGGCCGAACGCTGATCGGTCGTGGTGCCATCGGGCTGCACCGCCCTGTTTACGCGGAACGGTGCGTCTCGCTCGCGCCCTCCTTCGCCGTTGTCGAATTCGGGCGCGTCTATCGAACCGCCCAACGGGTAGAGGCGCAACGGCCACCTTATCGCCAGCACGATCCCTTCGTACTCGCCGCTTTCGATTCTCTCGGCGAGCTTCCGGTGCATCGCCGCGCATCCACGCTGACGATCCGCGCCTTGCATTTCGTTGGTCGCGGTCATTCCCGCGACCGGATGGCAGTCGACGTGCAGCAGCGTCCCCGCGAGACCGCGCTTCGCCAGGATTCGCGACAGGGAATCGGCCAGAGCGAAAGCGTGCGAATCGCCCACCAACGCTATGGTCGGGGTGACACCCGGCGCACCGATCGGGCAGGCATGCACTTCGTCTTCGGCCTGTGGGCACCCTTTACGCAGCGAGCCCTCCGACGGAACGGCGATTTGCATCTCGGGCGGAAACCGTCCGGGCGCTCCCTTGCTTGCCGAGAGCGCAAGTCCGGCACCTGCTAAGAGCGCGATGCTGATGGCCGAAAGCGTGAATACCATGTTGCGTGACAGTCGCTGGCGGTCGCGTAGCGGACGTTCGACAAAGCGGTAGGACAGCCAGGCGAGAAGGGCTGATAACGCGATCAGCCCCCAATAGGCTCCGGCATCCAGCCGGTCCGTCGCGAGCCGGGCAAACACGAACACCGGCTGGTGCCAGAGATAGAAGCCGTAGGAGATCAGCCCGATCGCGACGAACGGTTTCCACGCCAACACGCGACCGAACAGGGTCCCCTCACGCGCGCAGGCGATCAGCAGCATGGTTCCGATAACCGGCGGCAATGCGGCGAGCCCGGGGAAGGGGGTGGCATCGTCGTAGACCACCGTGGTCGCCACGATGGCTGCGAGGCCGAGACCGGCGAACAAATCGTTCCAGCGGCCGTAGCGTCCGGTCGATGCCTCGCGCTCGCGTAGCATGATGAGCGCGCCAGCGAGCA